>JAGCWW010000041.1 GCA_017961685.1 Acholeplasmatales bacterium
ATAATTAACTTAATTCCTCTCTACAACCTATTTTTGGTAATAATTGGAAGACTTGATATTAAGGTGTATACGTCATATACAGTCTTTTATATTGTAGGAACCTTATTATGTATGCAAGTTCCTTTTGTTATGTTCGGAGCTTTAAAATCTAGTGAGCATTTCCTTTCTCATGGAGTTTTTGTTCTTCTTAATATGATTATGCTGATTCAATTCATAAAATCAAACCTCAGCGAAGAATTATATAACAGACTTCTAGGATTTGTAATGTTTGCAGTGGCTGTTTTATTCGGCCTTGCCTTTTTAGTCTTAACATTTAAAGGCTATATTCAATTTGGAAGCAGAATATTAACTTTATTAGATCCAACTTATGCTAGTAAATATATACCTATAGTTGCCTCAGTCTCAGAACATCAACCTACAACTTGGAGTGCATTTTTCTTTGATTTACAAGGTCTACTTGTTTTTGGTCCTCTAGGGTTATATTACTGTTTCTTAGACCCAACAAATGGTAAATTATTTGTCGCTATTTTCGGAGTTTGTTCCATATATTTCTCAAGTGTCATGGTACGACTTTTACTTCTATCTTCCCCAGCCCTTTGTTTATTAAGTGGAATTGGTATTTCTGAATTAATTCACTTTTTCGTGGAGCAAATGAAAAATTATAACGAAGAAGAAGACAAAGTAGATACCTATTATGAAGGCTCAGATGCTACAAAAGGTAAAAAAGTCTATAGATATGGTTTGGAATTTGTAGGTGTCTTTATTTTAGCCCTTACATATCTTTTAATCCAATATATTTTCCATTGCACTTGGGTTTCTGCAGAAGCTTATTCTTCTCCTTCTATTATTTTAGCAAATAAAGATAGATTCGGTAAAAGGCATATAGTTGATGATTTCAGAGAGGCGTATTATTGGTTAAGAATGAACAGTAAGCCCGATAGTAAAATTGTATCTTGGTGGGATTATGGATATCAGATAGCTGGTATGTCAAATAGGGCAGTCATTGTAGATAATAATACTTGGAATACTTCACATATTGCCACAGTAGGTGCAGCAATGGCAACCGAAGAAGAAGAGTCTTTCCGAATATGTAAAATGTTGGATGCTAATTATGTGTTAGTTATATTTGGAGGATATTCTGGATATTCAGGAGATGATGTAAATAAATTTATTTGGATGATTAGAATTGCAGCAGGTTATTATCCAAGAATTAAAGAAGATAATTATTTGAAAGGAGGTTATAGAACAGATGCAGGTGCTTCCGATGCAATGCTTAATTCTATGATATATAAATTCTCATATTATAGATTTGGAGAAGTCAGACAAAGAGGAGAAGGAGGTTATGATATGGTTAGAGGGTATGTAATTGGCAGAAAAGATGTAAAATTAAGACATTTTAAGGAAGCTTATACTACTAATTATTGGATGGTAAGAATCTATTCGGTTAATGACTATCCGAATAGAGAAATTGCTGTTAAAAGTAGATTTAGTTCAAAAACAGGAAATAAAATCACTTTCTATCCCTATATAAGATTAACTGAACCAAAAGCATTCTAAGTTATTAAATTATTTATTTAAAAATTAAATTAATTAAACATTGTGATATGTCTACAATAAAAAATATTTAAGCATGGGGATTGGGGATTGGGGATTG
>JAGCWW010000005.1 GCA_017961685.1 Acholeplasmatales bacterium
TACACTGATGGCACAGATTATATTTGTTTCATAGATTCATTTGATAATTATTTATGTAACAGTGGTGATTTTAATGGACCAGAAGTGTTTGAATTTGTAGATTCAAATTATAGTATTCCTACAGTTAGTGACAAAGCTTCTACTTCATATTCTTTCTACGATAAGAAAAATAGGGATATTAAATATAAAATTACAAGAGCGGATGATTCTGTTTTTGATGATAGTATTTATTGCACAACTTTATTTGGTTCACTTAGTAGTTTCCAATTTGTCGAATTTGATTATCGTGAATTAAACAGTATCTTAAATACTGAAATCTTATATTATTTAGACGTTGAAAATTTTGGACGTATTACGCTCATAAACGAAAAGACATTTAGATGGAATGATAAATATTGGACTATCATTGATAGTGATTTCTATTCCAACTCTTATCTTGATTGGCCATATACGTACGCTATGAATAACGATAACTATTTTAATTAGTTATCTGTGTAGTCTGTTGCTTTTTCTATAATTTCTTGTATTTCAGTAAATTCAACAGTTTTCTTTATAAATGTAAGGTATGCAGTGTTGCCACATACGCAATTTACCGCTACACCTTCAGGTAAATAATTATCATAATAATAGTGGAAAATTAACTTATTATTTTTTAAGAATAGATTCTTGAAAATATAATCAAATGCAGCGTATCCCGACATTAAATCAGAGGATATTACAAGGTTATAATCATCAAATTTTTCTAGTGAAATATTTTTGAATTCTTTATAGTTGAACTCTTCATAATAGTTATCTTGTTTATATATTTCAGGTTCATAGTTTAGAAATTCTTCTTTGGATTTTATTATTGTAGGGTTTTTATCAACGATAGGAGAGTAATCTGTTATCATTATTGGATTTTCAAATAATTCTTCATTAAGAAGATAAGTATCATCTAAATTATTTTTTTGTAAAAATGTCTCAGTTTGTTTTTTACTAGGCATAAATGCATCGTTTTTATTTGAACACCCCATAGTCAAAAATGATGTAAATAATAATATTGAAATTCTATTTATATTTAGCATATTTATTTCCCTCTTAAATTATAACGTTTGTTATGGTTGTGTCTTGTTCATTTTTTTAAAATGCATTATGTCGAAACTATTAAATAGAGTAAAAAGAGATAAAACTCTACGATTAGTTTATATACTTTTATAAATTTTTAAGTAAAATAACAAACATTAAGAATTTGTTATGTTCTATAAACTAAAAACCAAGTTAATTGAAAAGAATATTGCTAAGAAGAATGTTAGTAATCCTTTTAATTATGAATCCGCAGAATCTTATGAATTAAGTAAAGACGCAAGTAAGTGGATTAATAATTCGTATTATTTTTCTGCACACGAAGGAGATAAATCTTTCTTTTGTAGATTAGGTATAAGAATTAATCAAATCGAAACATGGTTTGTTATTTTAGATGGCGATGACAAATACTGTTTAAAAGAAGAATTATTTGAAGTTGGTAAATCCCCTTTAAAAGTTATTAAAGAAAATGATAAATGGATTATTTCTTTTTCTGGAGAAGTGATTCATAACGATAAAGAAAAAGTCTCATTAACTTTTAAAGGAGAATTTACTTCAACAAATAAATATTTAGATTTTACTAGTGATATGCCTCCTGTTAGGATGGCTAAAGCTATCGCTCAAGAGAAGTGGAATAAGTCTTTCTTTAAAGAATTAGAAAATGTATCAGGACAAACGCATTATGAGCAAGTAGGTTCTCTTAATATTGAGTATAGTGTTAATACAAAAGAATATAAGTACTCTTTACCTTGTGTTAGAGATCATTCATTTGGTAAAAGAGATTGGAACTATATGAATAACCATCTCTGGCTAATGGCGGTCTCTCCTCATGGTCAATTTAATTATTCTTTAGTTTCTTATCCAGCAATATCTGTTTTAGAAGTGGGAAATTATATTAAAGATAACAAGACTAATTATCTTATAAGTGCGGATTTAGATTTTAATAAGATAGCTACTGGTAATAACATCAATGAAATATCTTTGAATGTTAAATTAGATAATGGTGAAGTTATTAATGTAATCGCTAATGTAGTAGATACAACTGTTTATCATTTCCAAGGGGATGAATATACATTAATTGAAAATATTGCGACTTATAAAATTAACAATGAAACATTTAAAGGTATTTTAGAAATAGGCTTTAATAAAGATAAAACTAGAATATTTAATTCACGTAATATTAGGAAATTTAAAAGATGAAAATATATAAGTTAGGGGATATACCAGAGAATTTATACCCTTTTATTGGCGGTAAAGCTCGTGGATTAGATTTATTAATTAAAAATGGTTTTTCTGTGCCTAAGGGTTTCATGATAACCGACATAGATGAAATAAATGAGAAAGTAATTTATGAAGCTTATGACGCCTTAAAAATAGAAAAAGTCTCTGTTAGAAGTAGTGCTTCTAATGAAGATAATGAACACGCAAGTAACGCTGGTCAATTTGAAACATATTTATTTGTAAATAGAGATAATTTAATAGAATCAGTAAAGAAATGTATTGATTCATTACATTCAGAAAGAGTAGAAAAATATAACGAGCATTTTTCTAATGGTAATAATGAAAATCATATGAACGTTGTAGTTCAAGAGATGATTGATAGTAAAAAAGCAGGAGTTATGTTTACTATTTCTCCTACAGACCCTACTAAAGTATTAATCGAAGCAGTAGAAGGACAAGGAGAGAATTTAGTAAGTGGCGCTAAGTCAGCCACTCAATACACTCCATCTATTTATAAATTCGATATTAAAGGTGATAGTTTAGTTAATACTAAACAGTTAGAAGAACTATATAACATATCTAAAAGAGTTAAAGAAGTATTCCACGCTGAAATGGATTTAGAGTGGGCTATTAATGGAAAACTATATCTCTTACAAATGCGTCCTATCACAGTAGATACATATAATTTAAGAGAATTCGATAGAACTGATGATGTCTCTACCCACGTATTTACAAAAAGAAATGTTGGAGAAATGATGCCAGGAGCGGTCACTCCTTTAACGTATTCAACTTCTACATACGCAATAGATTATGGCATGCGCTATATGATGAAGAAGGCTGGCTTAATAAAAAGAATAGATGACCAGGCTCCTTTAAGAATGATTACATCATGGTCAGGTCATCTATTTTTTGATATGAACCTACTTTATAACATGCACGCTAGAGTAGCGATTGCCTCTAACCAACAAATGAACCTATCTATTATGGGTGAAAAATATGATCACTGCGTAGTAGAGATGAAATATGCGAATAACTTTGTTAGATTTATTAATTCAATTAAGTTTATGATGTTTGTTTTTTCTGGTGGAAGAGCTAGAAAGAAACTTAATAAATTAGTTAATAAAACTAAGTTTACAGTTAATAGTGGTATTAAAGAAATCTATGATGAAATTGATTATAAATTACGTTATTTAAATAAAGCACTTATCTATCATTACGCTGCTAGTAGTGATTCGGGTTCTGCATCTTCTACTTTATATCAAATGTTAGAAAAAGAATTTAAAGATAAGAATGAATATCAAGCATTTTTAGCATCTCTTTTAACTAATATTCCTAACATTGAAAGTGCGGATATTCTTAAACGTTTACAGGATATTGCTGATAAATGTAAAGAAATTAATCCAGAAGTAGTTAATTATTCAGAAGAGGAATTATTAAAGTTTATTAAAGAAAGCGATAATAACGATTTAAAAAATCAATATAAAGAATTCTTAAGAATTCACGGTCATCGTTGTATTAAAGAAGCTGAAATGCGTAGTAAAGCATGGAAGAACGATGAGATTTCTTTAATGACTTATCTTAAGAGCATTCTCATGTCTCCTAAATCTTTAACTCAAGGTGGAGAAGATATTAATTTAAAAGAGAAATTTAAGTTTATTAAGAAATGCTTATTACGTAAGTTTGCGATTATATTTGCTAAGAGAAGTAGAAAAGCAGTTGTATATAGAGAATACACAAAAAGTAGAATGATTAAGATGATTGATTTATTTAAGGATCAATATATTTTACTTGCTAAGTTAATGGTTAAAGATGGCTTATTAGAAGATAGTGACCAAATATATTTTTTAACTCATGAAGAGATAAAGAAAGTTATTGATGGAGACACTTCTTTAGCTAAAAAAGCACTAGTAAGAAGAAAGACTTTCGAATATCAACAAGAGTTAACTTTTGATGATACATATATTGGCATGCCTATACCTAATTTAAGTAATGATGATGACACTAGTGGGGATTTAAAAGGTGTGCCAGTATGTTTAGGTGAAATAGAAGGTATTGTAAGAGTAGTTAATAGTGTAGAAGATGCAAAAAAACTACATAAGGGAGAAATAATGGTGGCGAAGTTTACTGATATTGGTTGGTCACCATATTATTCAAATATAAGTGGATTAATTACTGAAATTGGTAGTTCTTTATCTCATGGAGCGGTTGTCGCTAGAGAATATAATTTACCTACTGTTGTTAATGTTAAAAACGCGACTAAGAGATTAAAAACTGGTGACAGGATAAGACTTAACGCCACTAAAGGTTTGATAAATGTTATCTAGCCTTTAAATTTATGATAAATTTGCTATTTTCAATAAATAGTTTTTTAAATTCAATTAATTAGTTTTTATTTTGAGAAAAAAGTTTCTAATATATACGTGTATAAAGAAGATATGGATAAATTTTAAAAGATGACATTTTTTAATTATCTTTTCATGTTTTCTTTATGAAATTTTTTCTTGGAAGGGGTTATAAAAAATGAGAAAGAAAAAAATTTTGCTTCCTTTTGCATCGTTAGCATTACTATTGGGTGTGGGGCTAACTGGATGCGGAGAGAAATCTACTAGTGGGGCCGATAAGGGAAAGGATGAGGTAACTGCAGTTGAAAAGATTAGTATTACTGCCGAAGGTAATAAGAAAAGTTTAATTTTAGGTGAAACTGTTAAGTTAACAGCATCACAAGAAGGCGTTACTTGGACATCTTCAAAGCCTGAAGTAGCAACCATAGACGCTAATGGTGTTGTTACATCTGTTGATAAGGGGTCAACAACTATTAAAGCTAGTAAGGAAGGTTTTAAAGATGGCTCATTCAACATTAGTGTTGATTATGAAAGAATTGTAATTACACCTGCTGCTGGAGAAGATAATCGTTTATTAGTTAACGAAACTTTAACATTAACTGCGGACAAAGCTGGTGTTACTTGGGAATCAAGCAATCCAACAGTAGCATCTGTTGAAAATGGTGTCGTTACTGCTCATGCATTAGGCAATGCTACAATTACAGCTAAAAAAGAGAAACTTAATTCTGGAACATATAATATAGAAGTTACTAGACCAGATCCAACTGCTGTTTTACATATGGAAGATGCTTATCACTATGCTGCTGATGGCTGGTGGGCTTCATCTAGCAATGGTTCAGAATATGGTCCAGGAGCAACGCCTATTTATAGTAAAGATTCTCCATCTGATGGAACTTGCGTTGCTAAATTAACTACTGGTGATAAAGAAACATTAAAATTTAAGTCATCCGCTAACGTTAAAGCGGAAATGGTTTTAACTATGATTGGAACAAGTAGTTATGATGACTTAAATGAAATCTTTACAGCAAAGTTAAATGGTGCAGATTTAACTTTCACTGGTGGGTATACAGGCGGTTCTGATTACCCTGTAGGTGAATTGTCATTTGGTGAAGTAGATCTTATTGCAGATAACGTTCTTGAATTGAATTTCTTGAAATCTGCTCCATATTTAGATGACGTTAAGTTTTACGCTACAAGTGCAACAACAATCACTGTTGATGCTGCTCCTGAAATGCAACAAACAGAAGTAGTTACAGAAAAGATTGAAATAGAAGAAGGCGGTACTGCTCAAATTGAAGCTACAACCCCAGATGTTATTTATGTTAGTAACAATGAAGCTGTTGCTATAGTTGATGAACACGGTTTAGTTACTGGTGTTGCAAAAGGCACAACAAAAATTAGTGTTTTCAAAGAAGGATATAAAGCAGTTAGACTAGAAGTTACTGTAGCTGAAAAAGCACTTGCCGGTGAAATTAAAGTTGAAGCAGAAGATTGTATTACTGATGAAACAAGTGGTATTACATCTAGAAAAGTTAGTAGTGGAGAAACAGCTACTGATACATTCGATGAAGGTGCTGTACTTACAGTAAAATTTAATGTAGAAAATGCTGGTACTTATGATTTGTATATTGCTGTAAGAGGTAATTCAAGTAGTAACGCATTAGATATTGCTGCTGGTTTAGGATTGAAATTTAACAATCAAGAAATTACGTATGAAGCAAGTATTACAGGACGTAGTTTCCAAACTTTAAAGATTGCTACTGTTCAAGCAATTGTTGGCGAAAATATTCTTCTTGTTACTGGATTATCAGGAACACGTGCAAATATTGATTTCTTCAAGCTTGCACCTACTGCAGCTCCTAGCAGTTCTCAAACAGTATCATAATTAATTCATAAAAGAGATTTGTGGAGTCGTGGTTATTAAACTACGGCTCCTTTCTTTTAATTGATAGGAATTGCTAATAATTTTCACTACATTCGAATGATGTAAAATTGTTTCCTAAATAGCTACTGAAATTTTGTTTTCTTGAACTATAACAGACCGTTCTCCATAGCTTTTATTTAAGGAATTGAGTATGGACTACTTAGATTGTTCAGTTAGAAAATATGCCTTTTAGGCTGTTTAATAGGACAAAAGTAGCTATGATTAGAAATTAGTCCTTTTAACTGGCCTTTATTGAACGAAATTGAAACAAACCTATTCCCTGAAACGAGACA
>JAGCWW010000042.1 GCA_017961685.1 Acholeplasmatales bacterium
CTGGAAAAGATTCTTGTATACAATTGGATTATTTAGCAATAAATAGTTTACCAAATGTTAATTGTGTTGAAGATTATAATATTTATATGGATAGCACTAAATTTTGTAATTCAGAATCTGATTTCTTTGATGTTTCTTTAAGTGATAGAGATAAGCCTTGTGATACTTGTGTAGAATCTTGTGTAACTTTATGTAATAAGCAAGATATACAAGAATGTACTTGTGATATGACCGATGGGTTATATTGGTTAAGAAGGCATGTAACTAAGCGTAGAACTTATTGTGAATATTTACCTTTTATTGATTTTTCTGTATTAAATGACATTAATATAAAAGTCCCTTCAAGTGCAACTTATGAATCAACTTTAGAAGTTTACCTCTATATTTATATTTATAATACAAGAACAGTTAATTTTAAAGAAATGGATATTATTTGGAATAAACATAATAGAATAACAATTTATACTTCTAATAATTCAGTTTATGCTAGATGCTATGCTTTATGGGATATAGATAATACAGTAAGGTGGGATGAATATATTGAATTAAGTGTAACTCCTTATAGTTGGAATAATTTAAGATGTGGTTCTGAATTTATTTCTCATAAACATTCATATTTCTTTAATTCTGTACAAAGAGAATTATTAACAGAAGACCTTCCTATAAATAGGAGAGGGGAATATTCAAATTTAAGAATAGCAAGTGATCCTTTAACTCCTGATTCTTTTGGATTTGTTTTTCTAAGGCAATTAAAATTATGGCAACAATATAATTATAAATTAATTGATACTTCTCATATTGATTTAGTTACTTATGGATACTATTCTGTTGATAATTTAAAAACCTCAGGAATTTTCCCTGGTTTGATTTCATTTTTTAAAAATAAATTTTTTATTAGTGAATATGATAATGTAAAAAGTAAACATCAATATAAAATAATTAATGAAGTAATAGAAGAAAATAATATTTTTTTGCCAAGAGAAACAATTGCATATAGAAAAAATACTTTTATAGGATATAATTGGGTAGATCCAGAAAATAGCGGATTATATTCAGAATTGGTTTTATGCGAAGAAGGCATGGTATATATTGAATCAAAAGATGCTTGTATAAAGCCAGCAGCAACTCATTGTTCTTTACCAGCTGATTCCCTTGATAATTGTATGACATGTGATGATAGCCAAATATATATTCATCCAGTAGATGGATCATGCTTAAGTGAATGCCCAGATGGATATTATCCAAGGGATGATTTAAATGAATGTAGAATATGTGATATAACTTGTTACACATGTACTGGACCTTTATATAATGAATGCACTTCATGTGATGATGTTTTAAATTATGTTCCTGATTTACATATTTGTATTTTAATTTGCCAAGATTATGGATTAACTCATTCTCCTGTAAGACCAAATTTATGTGTAATATTTGATGCTGATGCAGAATTAGTAAATGTTCAAGAAGGTGTTCCTATAGATGTCTATACTTTTGAACATCTTGTAGCAAAAGTTACAAAATATACTTCAAAAGATTATGTAACAAAATGGGTTTTTGACCCAGAAAGAACCCAAAAAGAAAATAATGACACAAAAATGGAGTTTCCTTTCCAAACACCATTTAATGGTGATGTTACAAGACTAGACACATCTGTAGATAAAAACTTTTTCGAATTAGGAAAAAAATATGCTGTAAATTTAGAAATTACTTCAGAAAATGAAAGAGAACCTGAAAAAACTGTAACAATTGTGGTTCCTTTTGTTTTAACAATGAATTCTTATCCAGTTAATGGGACCTTAGAAATCGTTCCTGAAATAGGTTTTTATAATACGACAACTTTCGTTATGACTGCTCCAAATTGGGTTGATGATACTACTGAACATTTAGAATATAAATTTTATGCAGTCGAAAGAGGAACTGCACTAATTAAAGAATTAAGAGATTGGTCTTATCTAAATGAAGTAACTTCTAATTTTACTGTTTTATTTTATCAAAATCCAAGTAGTAATATAAC
>JAGCWW010000043.1 GCA_017961685.1 Acholeplasmatales bacterium
CTGAATGGTAAACAGATAGGAAGCACAGGCTACCAGTATCCCCCACGCCGCTATGACATCTCCGAGGGACTGCTCCAAGAGGGCGACAATGTGATTGCCATCCGTTTCATCAACAAAAACGGTGCTGTGCATTTCATTCCCGAGAAGCCCTATCTGATAGCTTTTGGTGACGACCGGTTTTCGCAGGATCCTATGCCTAAGGATGTGATACCACTTGGTCAGACGTGGAAGATGCAGGTCGGCGTTGAGATGCCAAACTGCCCAGGTGGCGACGTGTCAATGCAGAACCAGCCTACTACGCTCTATAATGCCGTGCTCTATCCATTGGCACCATACGCTATCAATGGCGTGGTGTGGTATCAGGGTGAGTCGAATACGGGAAATCCGACTCCATATGCTGACTACCTAAAGAAACTGATGGGTAGTTGGCGTGCCTGTTGGCAGGAGCAACTGCCGTTCTGTATCGTTCAGCTGGCTAACTACGACGGACGTCAGCAAACAGGTAATCCTCGACCAATTGACCTTGAGAAGAATCCGGTGAATAGTAACTGGGCCCGACTGCGTGAGGCCCAGCGTCTGGCTGCGGAGTCTGATGCCCGTGCTGAATTGGCTGTTATCAACGACTTGGGTGAGACGGTGGATATTCATCCTTTGCGTAAGAAAGAAGTGGCGGAAGCGGCCATCGAAGAAGTAGTGAAGCCGTTCCTGGCGGCGCACCCGGAATTTGTGTGGTGAAATAAAATGCTGGAAACTCTTCTTGTAATTTATCTTGGAATTAATATTCTTACTTGGACTTTAATCATTCCTTGGATACTTATGTATCTGAAAGATAAATATTATAATCATGAAGATAAGACAAATGAAACTGCAACTACAGTCATTGAACCTACCGCTACAGATAATATTCATCATTCTGAATATATTAGCGGAGAAGATTTCATGAATATATTTTCAGCTATGGAATCATATACATATTTTGATAAACAAGAAAAGCCAATAGAAAAATTTTATTATCAAGGAAAATATTTAACTAAAGAAGAGGTTATAGAGAAAGCACTTGAAGTACTAAGAAAGAATATCAACTATTAAAGAATAATTTAATAGTTGATTTTTTATTGTTTTTCCATTATAATAATAATTGAAATAAATGATGTGGAGGGCAACAAAATGAAGAAGTACACTGCAAAGGAACTCAAGGATTTCGTAGACCGTGCTTACAATTTGGATCGTATTGAAATTGCTTTGGAATACATTGGAAAGCTCACGTACATCAGTAAGGATCTCTATTATCAGCTTTGCATGGATTTGTTTGAGCGTCGTGAAGAAATTCGTAAACATTATAGGTGGACTTCTTCTTATGAAGGAAATTATAATTCTAGTTGTCCTTGGAACGCTCCTGGAATGAGTATTAGAGATTTTATTTAATGTAAATATATTAAGGGGGACTAATTATGAATAAGAAGATGTTTAAAAAGACTCCTGAGGAACTTCAGGAGTACTTTAAGTTTAAGCGTCATGGATATTCGGTTCCTCCTAAGAAAGGTAAAGGATCTTTTAAGCGTAAAAATAAACATATTAAAAAGGTGAATAAAGATGATTAAATATTTTTTGAAAGTTAGTATTAATCCTACTCCAACTAATCCCCACCAGTGGCCTACGAAAATTGAATATTATGGTAAACGTGAATCTCCTATTGGAGGTTTTATGATTCCGTCTACAAATTATCTTTTTCTTTTTGGTTTTGGTTCATATGAGGCTGCTGAAAAAGCAAAAGAACGCAGAATGGAATTTTATAATAGAGATGATAATAAATTCAAGACTTTTACTCATGATATTGAAATCATGAGTGCGGAGATTTAAAATGACTATTAAAGAGTTAGTTCAGAATTTAATTATTTGTTCCAATCCGAATGTGTCTTGTTTTGGATGTACTAATTATAATGAATGTACTTTGGGTGGCGTGGAATATGTAAGCAAAAATAGAGCAGCATTAATGGAAAATTCTGCAAAGGTTATTGAAGCTTTTATGGAACTTTGTAAAGTTGGAGCTTTTGAGATTGATAATTATAGTCCTGATGAATTTAATGTAGCTCTTATTAATGATTTATGGAATGCATTTCAGGAGGAACAATTTTGACATACGAAGAATATAAACAATTGATTTATCAATATTATGAAGAATATGATAGACTTCTTCAACTTCAGGATGATGCAAGTAATCCTTGGATATCACCAGAAGAATTAAAATCTAATCAAGCCTTATTTGAAGAAGAGTATAGAAAATTCGATAAGAAGTGTAAAGGTGAATATATTACATTTCCTATAGTAAATAAAGATGGTACTCATGAATTAAAGATGAAAAAAGTAAAAGAAGGAATATATGAAAAAATTATTCCAACATTTACTTCATGTAATTCTTATCTTAGAGCCATAGTTAAATTAAGAGATGTTATGGGAATCACTGAAGAGGATGAAACTCTTTGTTGCAGTAAAGAAAAATATCATGATACTATTCAGGATAAAGAATGGCTTGAAAGAAAAATAAATGAATATCAGAAAGAATTACAAAAAGCAAAGAAAATAATTCAGGATTATGAAATAGTTCATAATGGTCCATGGGAGGAATTTTAATTATGAAATGGTATGATGATTATGTATTAAGTAGTATTTTTCTTTATTACTCGATTTTTGATAGATCAATCAAGAGGAAAAAGAAGTGGCTATAAGTAAAGAAAAAAGAATATAGGTATATAATAAATATAATGGTCATTGTGCATATTGTGGAAGAAAAATAGAATATAAAGATATGCAAGTAGATCATTTTAAACCATTACATGCGTGGAATACTGAAGATTGTGGAGCAGATAATTTTGATAATTTAATGCCTGCTTGTAGATCATGTAATCATTATAAACGTGCACATACACTAGAATTATTTAGAGAATATATTTATGAAATTCCTAAAAAACTTAAATCTAATTATATTTATAAAATTGGATTAATTTATGGTAATGTAATAGAAAACGAAAAGCCAATAAAATTTTATTTTGAAACTTATAACGAGGATGATAATAAGTAATGCTAACTTGGTATGTATTTTATGAAGATTTCAATGCAAGAAAAATAATAATAACAAATATATTTAAACATTCTTCTTTCATAGAAGATATTAAAAAAGCAATCACTAAATATAATAAAACTCTAAATGAAAAAGAATTTTGGGAAAAGATAGATTCTATTTTAAGATATTACTATTGGAGCAAAGCAGAAGCAGAAACTGTAGTAACTTCATTAATTCATCCAGAAAAATGTAACGATATGAAAATTGATATATATGATCAAGTAAAGATGAACTGGGATGCTTTCAGAGAATATTTATGGAATCATAAAAATGAAATTAAATAATAGTTGATTTTTTAAGATATAGCAATTATAATTATATTTGTAAATAATAAATAAATGGAGGACAGAAAAATGTTTGCTGACACTATGATGTATGTAAGGAATATGCCTTGGAGTGGACTTGGCACTGAAGTGAAGGAAGCTCCGACCAGTGCCGATGCTATTAAGCTTGCTGGACTGGATTGGGAAGTCGAAGGTCGTCCAATCTTTGATAACAAAGGTCGTGAGATTCCTGGATTCATTGCAAATACTCGTACTGATAATGATGAGGTGCTGGGTATGGTCACTAAGCGTTATCAGCTTGTTCAGAATAAGGAAGCATTTGCATTTACCGATGAGCTTTTGAAGAATCCTGATGTGGAAGTTAAGTATGAAACTGCAGGATGTTTCAAGGGTGGTAAGCAGGTTTGGCTTCTGGCTCGGATGCCTGAGCAGGAAATCCTTGGCGATGAAGTTGATCCGTATGTTTGTTTTACTAACACTCATGATGGTAGCGGTAGTATTAAGATTTGTATGACTCCAGTACGCGTTTGGTGCTCGAACACATTGAATCTTGCACTTAAGACTGCAAAGCGTTCTTGGACTACTAAGCACGTTGGTGATATTACTTTCAAGATGGAAGAGGCTCGTCAGACGCTTGGAATGGCTCAGGATTACATGAAGGCTCTGAATGAGGAAGCTCAGATTTTGGTTGATACCAAAGTTGAAAGCTATGTGCTTGAGGAACTGATTGATAATATGTTCCCTGTAAACGCTGAGACTTCAGAGCGTAAGATTCGGAATGTAGATGCTATGAAGCAGAATTTGTTCAATTGTTATGATATGGCCGATATTGCTAAGTTCAAGGGAACAGCTTGGGGAGCTCTTAATGCAGTAAGCGATTTTGTTTCTCATGTGCAGCCTGCTCGGATGACTGAAACTTATCAGGCTAATAACTGGTCCAAGATTATGGTTGGTCATCAGATGCTAGATAATATGTATTCGATGGTAAGGTAAGGAGGATAAATAATGAAATGTGCAGAATGTAAAGCATGTGAGCATGAACTTTGCACCATTGGTATTTATCCATTCATTCAAAGTAAAAGTAAGAAACTTGGATGTGCTTTAAATGGTATTCAAGTTGATTATTACAGGAAGCAGAAAGCTCCAACTGGAAGAGATCTGATTAATCAGATGGACAATAAAACTTTTGAATTCTATTTTCTGGATGCAGTATGTGATTATGTTCAGGAACAAGAAAAAGAATGGTGTAATAAGCAAGAGAAATGCACTGGATGCATTGAAAAATGGCTAAAGGAAAAGCATCTAAAAGATAGTTGATTTATCAAGAATAATTTAATATAATTTAATTGTAAATAAATTTGGAGGAATAAATATGGATAAAGTTAAAATCACTGATACCCTTGTTTATTTAGTTTGGGCTTATCAAGGAGTTCTAATGATAGGAACAGATATAGAAGAGGAATCAGCTAAAGTAATTATTCATATATCTATTCCTTCAAATTCTTTTTTAAGAGATAATGACAAGAAAGAAATGGCAGGAGACTATCTTAGAAAGTATGTACAGGAAGTAGCTAATGGTGTAGCAGCTTCAATGAAATTCAATCAAGGAATAGATGTAGAATTCAAAATCGAAGAAAGACAAGATACATGGACAAAAGATGATGCAGGAAATGCAGTAAGAGAAATGATGGAAAGAATGTTTATGGGAAATCCATTTGAGGGGGTTATGTAAAATGGGTAGAGGTCGTCCGAAGGGTAGTAAGAACAAGACTAAGATTAATCTTTTTCAGGACATCGAAAAAGAAGAGGTAAAAATCGAAAACCATATAGAAGAAAACGTATCAAAAACTGTCGATAACCTGGAAGGTAATGTAGGTACTCCAGAAGAAAAAAAGTCTATTAAAACTAACTCTAGACCGCTTAAAACGTATGGTATCTGTAATAAGTGTGGTACCCCGATTTATATGAGTCCTGTTGCAATTAATCTTTCTCATTTGACCGGTAAGGCAACCTGGCATCGTAGATGTAAACTTGAACGCATTGTGCTATGTAATTCTTGCGGGGCCGAGCTGAACAACCTAATAGATAATTGGATTTTAAAAGATCATCCTGAATACGTTAAATGGGATATTTCAGAAAAAGAATTTTAAGAAAGTTAAAATTAATAGTTGATCTTTGAAAAATAATTCGGTATAATACTAACGAAGTTAGTTAATTAAATCCATTAAATAATAAAATTTATTAAATTAAATAGATATTATTAAGGAGGATATAGAAAATGAAGATTAATGATTTGAAGAAGGTTTTGGAGAATATTCATCCTGGTAGCTTTTTTAGGATTAAGTATTCTGTGGAAATTCCTTTGAAGGCCGAATATAGGAATATGGGTTATAGGATTGTCAAGACTGTTTATACCACGAGCCGTACTGGAGTTCGTTATATGAAGATTAATGGTGTAACTCCTTCCGAAAAGAAATCCAATAAGCCTTCTAATTGGTCTTGGGAAAAGAAGAATTATATTAGTTATAATTCTAATACTGGAAGTTATTATTTGAATTTATATCCAATGGGTATGAATACTTATACTAAAGTTGAATATAAGTATTATAGAAATGATGATGTAGTGGATGTTGATAATCTCTCGTTTTATAAGGATATGATTATTCCTTCATATTTTAAGAAGGATGGAGGATTCGGCACTAAGATTCTTAAGATTAAGATTGATAATATTATTGAACTTTATCAGCATCCGGAAGTTTGGAGGAAGAAGAAGGCGGCATGACATATACTTTGGAAAAGAAAGTAGATGGTGAGTGGTTTAGGGTTGGAAACTTCTTTAAACCACTCGATATGATAAAAGAAGCATTTAAACTTGGAAAACTAGAAGAGGTATCAGATATAAGAGTATGTACTTATACTGATCCTAGAACATGGAGTGATAAATATGTAGACAATTCGAGAATGTGTATTTGAAACAAATAGCTCATCAACCCATAGCGTATCAATAAAATTGGATAGAGAACACGAAACGGAAAAATCCATTGCTGAATTAAAAATGCATGTTTTAACCGATGGATTTCTTCATGTGAGTTGCGAAGAATTTGGATGGGGTCCTGAATGGTTTAATGATTCGCTTAATAAATTATCTTATTTGATTACATTGATTTGTGAAATGAATAATATTGATGGTTGGTACTCAGAAGCGAATGATGATGATCTACGAGCTCAATTAGAAGATGTTGAAGATTTTCAACATCTAAATAATTATATTAAAGAATTAATTCCTGAATGTAATGGAATTTATGTAGATTACTTTAATGGATATATTGACCATCAAAGTTCAGAAGGATTTCATAGTATTAATGATTTTCTAAGTGGACATAGAGGAGCATATATACATGGTACCTTACCATTAGAAGATTTTCTTCTACATAGAAATATTCTTTTAATTATAGATAATGATAATCATTAAAAAGGAGATAAATAAAAATGAAGACAATTAGATATGGAACATTTGAAACAAATAGTTCGAGCACTCATTCATTGATTATTTGTACTGACGAAGAATATCAGAAATGGATTAATGATGAGATGGTTCTTGATAGGGATTATGAACGGATCGTTCCAATGCCAAGTGATAAAGAACTTAAGGAAGAGGATTGGAGATATATTAAGTATTCCGATTATGATTATAGAATTGATATGGAGACTTTTGATGAAGATTATACTACAAAGCATGGAGATAAAATCCATGTATTTGGTTGGTATGGATACGATGGTTAAGGAGAATTAATATGAAAGTAATTAGAGCTGGAGTATTTGAAACTAATTCTTCTTCTACTCATTCTATTTGTATTTGCACTGAAGAAGAATTTGATAAGTGGAAGAATGGTGAATTGTATTATGATGATTATTCAGGAAAAATAATTTCTCTTGAGGAAATTCCTTTGGAAGAACGACGTCTTGTAGTTCTTGACGAAGATGCCGAAGAAAATGAAGATCTTTACGATGAAATTATGGATGCAAAAGCTACTTATCAAACTTTTGGTTATGAAGGATGTCTTGAGTGGTATAATAAAAAATTTACTACTCCAAGTGGAGATAAGATGGTAGCTTTTGGATGGTATGGATATTGTTAATGAGGTAATCAAAAATTAAATAATAGTTGATTTTTCTTTCTAAATCCTTTATAATTAAAGCATAAAATAAATAAAGGAGATAATAAAATGAAGACTAACGTTATTACGATGAAAGAGTTCCTGGAGCGTAGCGGTAAGACTTGGACCATCACTAATGACTGCGAGTTTCGTGGAGTTATCTCCGGTTATGTCTGCGGCTTCAATCTTGAAGTTGAAAAGGATGGTAAGATTGATTGCGGATCTACTGTCTTTGATAATGATTATGAGGAGATCCGTAATTCTCTGAGGGATTACAATGATCTTGGGATTAGCGAGGAGCTTTGCTCCTACAATGGTTGGAAGCCGACTGGGAATATCGTGTTCCGTGGTTACTTCACTGAGCATTGGGACTTTGAAGAAAGAGAATTTTATTACAAGGAAGCTTCTGAAGAAGTAGAAAATCTTTGGAAGGAATACGTGGTAGCATAAGGAGGTATAAGGTAATGAATCTTATTGGAAGTTATATGAATGGAAATTATAAAGTAAGTATTTTCGATGATGGTACAAAGATCAGGGAAAATGATTTGGATTTCTTTGAACCAAATACTGTGGAAAGTATGGATATTAAGATAACTAATAAATGCGATAAAGGATGTCCTATGTGTCATGAGGATTCTAAGTCTAATGGTATTCATGGAGATATTCTAAGTCCTTCATTTCTGGATAAGCTTCATCCTTATACTGAACTTGCTATTGGAGGAGGAAATCCTCTTGAGCATCCTGATCTCGAAGAATTTCTTCTGAGATGTAAGGATAAGAAATTTATCCCTTCTATGACTGTAAATCAAGATCACTTCATGAAGAATATTCCGCTCATTAAGAAACTTTGTGATAATGAATTGATTTATGGTCTTGGTATTTCTCTTACTGATCCTACCGATGAATTTATAGAAACCGTTAAGCAATTTCCTAATGCAGTCATTCATGTGATTGCAGGGCTTTTCTATAAAGAAGAATTGGCAAAGCTTGAATATCAGGACTTGAAGATTCTCATTCTTGGTTATAAGAAATTTAGACGTGGTGAAAGCCTTTATTTGAAAGATCCCACTTTGATTGATTATAATATTCTTTGGCTGAAGAAGTTGCTTTATATGTTTAAAGTAAATAGATCCTTTAAGTGCATGAGTTTTGATAATCTGGCAATTAAGCAGCTCGATGTAAAGAATAGTTTGAATATGTCCGATGAAGAATGGGATATGTTTTACATGGGAGATGATGGTCAGGAAGAAATGACTTCGGCTTCTATGTATATGGATATGGTTGAACGGATGTTTGCTAAGAATAGCTGTTCTCCTTATAGGTATCCTATTATGGATACTATTGAGGATATGTATAACTTCTTGAAGGAGAAAAAGTAAATGAGTGAATATAGACGAGAAAAAGTACTTCGAGTCCCTATCAAAAAATATATTCCTGATATTGATTATGATGAATTTGAATTGAAGCATAAAGACATCATGGGATATAAACCTGGATATTTTGATATTATGTGCACTAGCGGTGGAAATATATATCTTGATTTTATTCTGGAAGTAGATGAAGATCATGAAGGATGGTGGGGTAAAACCAGACATCTTTTCCCTAATGAGTGTATTAAGTATTATGATACTTTTAGATTAATTATTCCGAATATTAAAATGCGTGATGTACATCTTGTAGAATATTGTTGGTGGACAGCAACAGAACCTGAGGATTATTATAGTCTTAAAGAAGATGATTTCTGGAAAGAAATTCCTGATGTGTCGGAGTTGAAATAATGAGAAGAATTATTGAAACAAGTATTGATTTCGTACATGGTGATGATACCATAATTATATCTACAGCTCGTCAAGCATATATTACTTAGATAGAAAAATGGCAAAAGTAGTATCCTGATTATGTAAATATTATTCATAAAAATGATGATGGATCTTTATGCGTATAGATTCCTAGTAGCTGGTTTAGATTTCCAAAGCCTAATAAGAAATTCAGGAAGGAATATACTGATGGAGATATATGATAGCACAGTAATCTATAAAGATTAGACTACAGATGAATTAAGAACCGTATATAAGAATATTGGAGAAGAATTAGTATTACGAAGAGACGAAGAGTTCTATAAAATTAAAAACGATCTTATGAAAATACTAGCTCAAATTCAAGAAGAAGGTTATAAACTTCAAGTCATTGATTATGATGATAATGAACGTAGAATTGAGATTCGAAATGTAATGCAATTTGATCTTTATGATCCTGTTATTGAAACATCGGAAATTTAAAATTTTTTATTCTTGTAAATAAATATTGATAATTAGTGCTAAATTAAATTAGACGCTAAGATGGAAAGGATAATGATAAGGTGTCATTATCCTTTTTTATTTATAAGGAGATGAAAACATGAAATTTAGGTTAACAGAGCAGATAGGTGGCTTTATCTATAATCCTAAAGATCCTGAGTTGCAAGGATATGAATTAGAATTAGATGCATATGAAATATATGATAGATTAATCGAAGAATTTGGTTTAAAGAAATTAGCAGATTTATTAATTGAAAATGGGTTTTGCAATGAAGCAACTTAGAATGAAATGAAGGATGCAGATGAAGGCTATCTTGCAGAAATAGTAATGGATACTATTACAGGAGATAATATTTATAATCTATTAGCAGTAGATGAATTTAGAGATATAGTACAAGAATATATTTCTGATGCAGAAGAATAGTTACTTATAGATGTTGCAGACTCTGCTGCTTTTGAAGCTTCTCATGGTCCTGAAATCTAATAGGTGGTATAATGAAGATTACATTAACTGAAGAAATATTAACTGAAGGTAAAAATCTTCAATAGACATTAGATAGATATCGAGATAAATTTAAGAAAGCATACGACCCATTTGAAACATCAGATGACGAAGCAGATAAGTTAATGCTATCTGTTATTAGAAAGGATCCTACATATCAATCGGGTGGAACAACTACTGGAGATTATGGAATTTGGTTATTAAATCAAGAATTAAAAGATAATATTAGGAAATTTGAAGCTACTAAAGATATTTCTATAACTGATCTTTTAAATGAGTTTATTAAGAAGAAAGCAAATTTAGCAAATAAAGATTTAAATAGTTATAAGAGTCCTGATGAATTATATAAGATATTATCAGAAGTTCAATTAACCGATAGACAAAAAGAAAGAAAATTAAGAAAAGATATTTCAGGAGCAAAGCACGTAGGTAGCACTGCTAATTTTGATATTTATATTCCTCAAACCTATGAGGCATCATGTGCATTAGGTAAAGGTAGTGGCTGGTGTACATCTGATTCAAGAACCAGATAGTATTTTGATTATTATAAAGATAGATATGGTGGAAATTATTATATAATAATTTCCAAAGATGGAAAATATAAATATTAGATCCATTTTGAGTCATAGCAATATTCAGCAGCAGGAACTAATCCTGATATTAATAATCCAAATGAAGAGGAAATGCTTGAATATGAAGATATTATCTTGAAGTGGCCCGAATTAAAAGACGCGTTGAATGATATTAAAGCAAAAAGTGATCCTGCTATTGTTATTAGAGATATGTTAAGTGAAATTATAGGTAGTGAAGAATTGACTCTATAGCTTTCAATCGATGATATATCAAAATACATTAATTTACATAATTCTTTATTATAGTGGTTTATAACTGATATTACTGAAATCCCACCAATAAGAGTAATGAAAGAAGTATTTAATAATAAAGAAGTTTTTTCAAGATGGATGTCTATCGTTAATTAGAGGGATAAAAATTAGATTTTAAAATCAGATGAATTAGAAAAATGTACTTATAGTGCATTCTAGTTTAAATTATTAAAACGTATTCAAACTTTAAAAATTTCTGCAAATAACATTTATCTTAATAATACTAGTTTGAGGTTCAGTGTATTTGGTGGAAAAGGTTTTGTTTATAGACTATCTCTTATGGATTTAGCGCATGATATGCTTGATGGTTTTGGTTCTGAATATTTAAAGGAGTTAATTAGTCATCAAGAATTTGATGAATTGGAATCCTGGTTAAATGAAGTATTTCCTCAAGACGATGAACCAAGATGCACAAGAAATATTTTATCCGTTACAAAAGATAGGTTAAAAGATGATTTAGATAAAATTCCGTCAATGATTAAAGCATATTTTTCATCAGAGTCAACATTATTATTTTTCTATGAAGATTTCGAAGATAATATAATGGATTTAATAGACGAAAAAAGATTTACTCAACAAAACGCAGAGGACTAAAGATGAAATTTAGATTAGTAGAAGCATATAAAGACAGAGCATTCATCGAAGATGCATTTAAAGATGCAGTATATGAAACAATACCAAATAAGAATGCTGCAGAACAAATGATTAAAAGTAAATTAGAATTAATGGATGATTATGATTGGGAAGCATTAGAGCAATACGTAAATGATTTACAATTTCCATTAGTTATATGTAGAGGATTAAAAGCAGAGTCAAAAGATAAAATAGATTTAACTCCAGGAAATCTTGGAATAAATTGGACAATAGATCCAGATTTATTTTTTGATGATACAAGTAATTTCAACGATTTAGATTTTGTGGTAATTGGAGAAATATCAGAGGACCAAGTAGATTGGCCTAATACTATATAGAATTACATTTATTATTCTTTAAAATCAGATTTAATAAATATTTATCCTGAAACTGAAGTAACAATAAAAGAAAATAGTAATATAAGAAAATTAAAAGTAGTAACAATAGATGAATTAGCAGAATTATTAGAGGACTGATATATGAAAAACTATATTGGAAATAATAACGAAATAAATAAGAAAAAATATAAGAAGTCATTACCTCCGAAATTAAATACAGATGCAGGAAATGTAGAGCATAATATAGAAATGTTTAATAAAGTAAATTCAGGAGATGCTAATCTAAGTAGTGCAGCTGGAATGAATGGTATGGCAGAATCTTATGATAGAGAAAGTTTGATAGCTAGGATAATAGAATTTGGTAAGCATTATAATTTTGATAAATATACTGATGCTCAATTAAATGCAATGCTTAATAGATTAGTTGATGCAGAAAATTATAAAAAAAGAGTTTTACCAAAGCATCAAGATAAAATTGATATATAGAGTGAACGACATATAATGAATGATGATCCTAGTTATAATTTTGATGATCCTGAAAGAGAAGGAGAATATAGAGTGGAAAATTTAAGAGAAGCTCTAAATAAATTAGATCATTATTGTATAGATAATGATAAAAGATTTCATGATTTAAGAAGCTTATATGAGAATATTCAACATCAATTAACTCCACAAGAAAAACAAGAATTAAAAAAGCTAGTGGATACTACAAATGATCCAGATGCAGTAAAAGCATATTTAGACAGTAAAGATCCAGAAAAGAAAAATGAAGAGTTAGATGAATCAGTATCTAATTGGGAAGATGCTTATACTGCATTTATCAATATTGTAAATAAATATCTTCCAGATGTAGATAGAATTGATACAGAAGTAGAAAACTTATATTTAAAGAATGCAGGAGATCCTGCATTTGATAAAGCTTATTAGAAATGGATAGAGGAATATGGGGATGATATTGATGCTGAAGAAGAAGATCAAATGGCAGAAGCGGATTGGTCTGATGAAACAGATGTTGATTTCGATGAATCAATAATTACAGAAGCATTAAATCAGGTTAAAGATAAATCTTCAGAAAATCTAATAGCATTTATAGAATCAAATCATCCAGAAATAGTACCAGTTAATATGGATTCCTATCTTGAATGGTATAATAAAGTTGATGCGAAGATAAAGCCATTACTCGAATCAAATGATAATCTTACTTATGATGAATTAGTAGCACTAGCAAAAGAACATTATAAAGAAGGCGGAATGGAAATCATTGAGTTTTGGGATGAAAATTCTTTAAAGGAATATGAAAAAGAATTTGGTCCAATGACTAAGAAACAAGCAATTCGTCTGATGAAAGTAATGGGAAATGTAAGTAAAGACGAAGAAGAAGCTGGAGAATATTTTGCAAAACAAACATTTGATGAAGGCTTAAATAGAAAGGAACTTGAAACATTTTCAAGAGCAATATTCAATGCAGGGGACAAAGCTGAAGCATTAGAAATAATTGATTAGATTTATCAATATGATAAAGATTTATCTTTACAGTTAAAAGATATGTGGGATGAAAGCGCATCCGATGCATATAACACTGATAAACTTTCTGGTTATTTATTAAGATATTTAGACGAGTCTCTCAATGAAGATACTGTAAAGCAAGGAAATAAATGGGTTAATAAAGGTGATTCAGGAAAGACTCACGGTAAGTTCGACACTAAAAAGCAAGCAGATGCTCAAAGAAAAGCGATGTATGCGAATGGTTATAAAGGTGAGTCATTGAAGGAATCAGGAGATTATTATACTAGAATGATTGATATAATTCAAGGTCCTCAAGTTTAGAATTTTATATCCAAATCTGTTCATTAGTTAGACTATAATGATTTAAAAGGTGCAGTACAGGAATTCAAAGATGATTTAGTAAAGTTTCCAAAAAATGATCTTGATATAAAGTATGATTGTGATAAAGATAGATTTTATTAGAAATATAGAGCACTTGCTGATAAATGTAAGGAATTAAAAAATTCGTTACATCCTACTGGTTATGGTAGAAATGATTTCATTGATATAAAGAAGAAAGAATTATGTGATATAGTGTTAAATAGATTTCCTTATGGTTGGAAAGTTTATAAAGGTGTATCTGAAAGATAGAATGTAACGGAAGATATTGACGACACAATAGCAGCAAGAGAACGTAGAGACAGAATAGAATATTTAAAGAATTAGATAAAAGAAGAAACAAAAGATTGGCAAACAAAATTTGGAGATAAAGGATCAGTAGATATCTTTAAAGAAAATGATAAAAAGATAAGATATGCTATTAGTCCATTTATTAGACATGATGATGGAGAATCTTTAGATGTAATTGAAAAGACATTTAAAGAAATAATTAGAAAAACTAATAAGTATTTTAATTTAGAAGGTAACGATAAATTTAGATTAAAATTAAATCCAATGTTTGTAACAATTATTTGTCCATAAAAATTTAAAAAGATTTAGTATTGTAAATATATTATATAGATATTCTGCTAAATTTATATAAGTAAAAGAAGGTAGATAATAATGGCAAATACATATGAAGTCGGAGATAGAGTTAAGATTGAAGTTGATGATTTACCTTATGCAGGAACAGTAATTACTTATGATGATAATAATTATAAAGTAAGTGTAGATGGATTAGGTAAAGTAGTATCAGCAGAAGAAACTGATTTAACTCCATTAAGTTAAAAAGGAAATTGATAATGAAAAAATTAGTATTAGATGAAGGATTATTTGATGATATAATTGAACCAATGATTCCTGAAACCGAAGCTACTATTGAAGTAATAGATACGGAAAAATATTCAAATGAAACGCCAGATCCTGGAATGGATACTGGACTATCAAATTTAATTATAAAGGCTATAAATGATGAATGGAATACAATAGCTGAATATAATAATTTAATTGCAAATCTTGGAAGTAATCCAGATATGATTCCGGTAATTCAAGATATAGTAGCAGAAGAGAATGTTCATGTTGGTCAATTACAAGAAATACTTCTTTAGATTTCTCCAAATGTACAGAATATAGAAAAAGGAGAACTTGAAGGAATAAAGCAACTGTAGGAACCTACAGAATAAACAATAGAGGTTATTAAATGAAAATTTAGAAATTAAATGAGAATATGCCAAACTTAGATAAAGTAGTGTATAATGATGATTTAAATGCAGTAACTGAAATGCCTCCAACAATGTCAGATGCTTATATTGATTCTGTAGAAGCAGATAAAGCAGTAGAAGATATTATAAAGCCTGCTGAAGAAATAATTAAGGAGAAACCATTTCTTGGAGCAGAGAAGCAACCAACACCCAAAGAACCAGAAGAAGCAAAAATAACTTTAGATGAATCATTATTTGAAGAATCAGATAGTTTAAGAGATAGAATATATGATTTTTTAGATGAGTTAGGTGGGTATGCAGATTATAATTAGAAAGTTGAAGATGTTTCTGAAGAGTTTGGAATGTCTCCGGATGAAGCAGAAGGATACGTCTGTGATTGGATCCAGGATCCTTACAGAGGCTATGATCCTGAATGGCATGATACTGCAGATCAAGAAGGAGAAGAAGATATTCCTGATGATATCTTAAAAGATTATATAAATAGTATTGAAGTCGAAGAAGATGAAGATTTTACAGAATCATTAAATGAATCTGATTTAGCAGCAAACGATCTTGGATCCTATAAAGATCAATTAAAAATTATTAGATAGATAGATAAAGCAATTCCATATTCATTAAGATATAAGGAAGCAAATTTCATTGAAGATGATGGATATACCTATTTATATTGGGTTGCTCAAGAACCTTTTACTAAAAATGAATTAGAACATTTTTAGGATTCAGTAAATGATATTTTAGATAGATATTATGATTTTGATATTGTACCTTAGACTAAATTAACTGTAAGGGATGTAAGTAAAGGGTATAAAACAGATAAATTAAATAATCGATTAATATCAATTGATCGGTATGGATATATTGAAAACGATGATTGGTACTGGAAAAAATATTCAGATTATCTTGATGAAAATTTAAATGAAGAAGATAAATCAAAATTAGCGTGGGATGAATTAGGAACGGAAGAAGCAGAAGAAGTTGATTTATGGACTTTAGTATATAATTCTTTATCCAAAGAAAGAGATTTAGGAGCATCAAATTCAATAAAGAAATATGTAACTCCTCAATTATCTTTAAAGCAAAGATATGATCCAATTAATGCAGATAGCGAAGGAAATATTATAGTATACGGAGAAACAGAAGAAGAATTTAATCCGGCTAAAGAAGTAGCAGATTTTCATAATTTAAAATATAAGATAAAAGAAAGTCCAAAGAATTGGGTAATGAAACATCCAGAACAAAAATATTCATGTACCATAATAATTCCTGAAGATCAATTAAATAGAAAATTAGAATTAAGAAATCCGGACGTTAAAAGAGGACGTCCAAAGAAAAATTAAAAAGGATGAATAATAATGGCAAATAAAACATTACATTCATTACAATTTCCAGGATTATCAGATACATATGTAGTGCCAGAAGAAGCTCAAGAATTTAGTAGTGAAAGTACATATGCAGTAGGAGAATTTGTAACTTATCAAGGAATTCTTTATAAGTGTACAACAGCAGTAACTACAGCAGGTTCATGGACTGGAGCAACTAACTGGAGTGCAACTGATGTAGGTACAGAATTACAAGATACATATGGACCATCCAGACCTAATTTCTCAGTAAATAATCCAGTAATGGATGGTCCTGCAAGTCCTGGTAGTGCAACAACATATGCAAGATCAGATCACGTACATCCAAAAGATACTTCAAAGTTAGATATTCCGGAGAACTCTGGTACAGCAGGTTAGGTACTTACAAAGACAGCAAGTGGATCAATTTGGCAAACCCAGAGCTCAGGCGGAGAAATAATAGCAGCTGCAAGCAATAGCTATTCAGTAACTTTATATGCAAATAGTTGGACTACATAGGAACAATTAATAGCAACACCAACTGGAGCAGAAATTACAAGCACCAGTGATGGCGTATTAGGATTATCACCAAATGCAACGGCAGCTTAGGTAGAAGCATTCTAGTTAGCAAAGATTATAGTAATTAGTTAGAGTTCTAGTGGTGTAGTAGTAAAAGCATTAGGTATAGTGCCTACAATTAATCTACCTTGTGAATTAATGATATTCATGAAGGCTGATTATTATAATAAAACATATATAGATACCTATATGGCACCTTTAGATACTCCTACATTTATTGGTACACCAAAAGCACCTACAGCAGCAGCTGGGACTAATACTACATAGATTGCAACTACTGCTTTTGTGGAGTAGGCGAAAAATACTAGAGTGCCTATGTATGGCAAAGGCGTGAATCTGCTGCGAAATTGGTACTTCGCTGGCGGTGGTACAGGGCATGATGTGTTCCCGGTTAATCAGCGGGGAGCGACTAGCGGTACAACTGTGAATAACGCTTATTCCATTGATGGGTGGAAATGGACTTACGGGTCTTCTCCTGGTAGTTGGTCTTTAGTGTCTGGTGGAATTTCTGTGTCTCCAAGCAGCGGTTCAGATTATGCAAGTCTTTTTCAAGTACTTGGCAATCAGGATTCTTTGCTGAATGGAAAAAAAATAACTGCTTCGATCTTGTACTCTAATGGACAATTTGCTTCAGGTTCTATAACTAGAAACCCAGGAACATCACAAATCATTGCTAGTATAGACGGTGATTGGGTTCTTGGTATGGTAGATTATTCACTACGAATTAAGATTGGTACGGCAAGAACGATGGTAGCCGTTAAACTCGAACTCGGCACAGAGCAGACCCTGTGCCACAATGAAGGAACTGATGCAAATCCAGTATGGGTCTTAAACGAAATTCCTAATTATGAAGAAGAACTCTTTAAATGTGCAACAAGTACAGCAGATAGTTCTGATACTTATGCAAATAAAGCAAATGTAAATGCAACAATTCGTTACTACACATCTCAAGCAGTAGCAGCTGGAACTAATACCACAATAATGAGAATACCAGCAGGTACTGCAACTGATCCAAATATTACAACTGATACAGTAGTTCTTGATTGTACCTTTGCTGCACCTGCTAATATAACTAGTAATATAACATGGACAAGCTATGCTGGATCTATAACTTTTGTCGGGTCTTGTTCAGCAGCAACTACAGCAAATGTAACTTTAGGTCGTAAAGGTAATTAATTTATAGGAGGAAAAATATTATGTATTTAGTTATTTTTGAAAGAAGAAATATAGATGGTACATGGGCTAATAATGTAACACCATATAATACATATAATGATGCGGTACATTAGTTCCATGGCTTATTAAGTAGTTATGGTTATGGAAATAATCCTAGTTATAATTACGTAGCATGTTTTATTCAAACTCTTGATGGAGCTATCATTAAGAGCGAAGTAGATAATCGTATTAATGAAGAACCTCAATCCGCGGAGGAATAATTATTATGATAAATAAAAATATGGTAGTAGCCCCCCCCCCCAAGGAAGGGCTATATATACAATATTAGATAAAGGAGGAACGGCGCTAGGTTATAAGTGTTGTTCCTTCAAATCAGACTTCGCTGTTTATCAGCAGTTAGGAGGTCTGAGGCAAGATAGTAGATACTATCAGCTGATTGATTTTGACTAGACAGGAGGAATCCTGTAATGGCAAGTGGAGTTATTTTAAGAGATGTAAATTCAATGGAAATTTCTAGTACTCTTTATGATTTAAGTAATGTAACCACTGAACCTGTTGATATTATTCTATCCGTAAATAGATCTGCATTCAATTGGTTTGTAATTGCATTATCTACTGCATCTACAAATCCATCGAGTAGCAGAGGTATTCTGATTGTACCTAATGCTGGTTTAACAGCAGGAGCATATTATTATGTTGCAGTAGGTGGCGCGTAGGGTACTATGCGAGTATCTTCAGTTTCGGGAGATCCAATGAAGATTAGAATAATTTCAACATCTTTTACCTCTTTATACTGTACTTCGGTTTTAGGAATCGTTTAATCAATCAGTAATAATTGCCGAATAATAAATGGCAACAGGAACAATAAATAATGTTTCCATAACTAAAATATTAATTGACAGTATTGTTGTAACCGAAGATGGGACACATACAATTTCGTCTACAAAGGATTATTCATTACTTTATATTGAACTCGAAGGTAATGCAAACAACCTAGCAGGACAATTAATATTAAATAATAAGAACAGCGTATTTGTAATATTGAGTGTTCCTGCAACATCAACAATTAAAGTATCATGTAATATTAATATTTAGAATTATTCTACTCTCTTTGTATCTAGTTTTGATTCACAAACTTGGGCACAGGGAACAGTACGTATTTATGGAGTAATAATCAAGTAACCTAAGCGCCATAAGAAAGAATTATGGCAAGAATTATAAATAACATTGGGAGGGTTACCCCCCCCTATATTACAAAATCCTTCAATTTTAGAAGATTGGAGGTCAATGGCTAACTAATCATAATGATTAGCTATTGATTGATTATTGTCGTTAGGAAGGTGATTCTTAATGGCAAGTGGCACAATATATAATGAATTTCCAATGTGGCATTCTGATACTCTTTTTGCACCTGAAACTGCAACACAGATGATAGCTGGAGAAACAGAAATACAATTACTGCAATCAATGGGAAATTTTAGCCAAATATATATTTAGTGCTACATAGATGCTATCGCATCTGATAAAAGATGTATTATAATATTACCACCTGGTATGATTGGTCTAACACCATGGTTTCCAGTTGCTAATGCAAATATTTCTGGATCAGTTCGTTTAAGTGTTGGTTAGACAGGTGGTAGTAATGATGCAAGTAAACTTAAAGTTTTATAGTATACTGGAATTACTAAATTATATATTTTTAGAGTTTATGGTGTGCGTTAATCAATCAATAGAAGCCATGAGTTAATATGGCAAGCGGAACAATAGATACATATTTTGATAAAGTAAGTTGTTATGAGAATTATATAGAATCTAATAAGACATTAACCTTAGCAATGAACACGTATTCTGGAGTTCTATTTATAGCATCGACTTGGTTGGCTAATACAAACGGAACAATATTATCAATAGGAAGAGGAATTTCTGCTTGTGAAGTAAGCGAAATTTTTAAACCATCAGGTATTACTTATCAAGTCGATGGTGGAACCGTAAAGATCACTAATACTTCTTCAAGTAGTGCAACATATTCAATTATTCGTGTTACAGGTAAGTTGCCTGTAGTTACATAGAGTTAAAGATAAATAATAATTAAACAAAAAAAAACAATCATTCTCTTAATAAAGAAAGGAGAATAAAACAACAATGAGTATTATATCAACAGTCCCAAAAGGGGCAGCTGTTGAAGGAATAAATCCTAATTTACTTAGGAATTGGTATTTTGTAGGTGGAGGAACCGGGAGAGGAGTGTTCCCGGTAAATAGTAGGGGATAGACGAGTTATACTGGAGTATCCTACTCTATTGATGGGTGGTATGTCAGAAATACGTCTGCATTGGTTGAACTGACATCGAGCGGCTTAAAGCTAAAAAAGAATACCGTAAATTACGGAGACTGTTGTCAATATTTATCGCAAGGGACACTTAATATACTCTCTGGAAAAACAGTAACTTTATCTTGGCTTGATGATGTTAATTGTAAATCGGTATCTTTTACATGGAATACTAGTTCTACTCCACTTGTATATAACGTAGATAATCTAAATATCTACGCCGGAGGTAATTCTCCAAACGCATATAACATCTTGTTTTAGACAGTAACTACTGAAAAGATATTTAAAGCAGTTAAACTCGAACTTGGTGATCAGCAAACCCTCTGCCACCAAGAAAATGGTGTTTGGGTGCTCAATGAATTGCCTGATTATGAAGAAGAATATTATCGTTGTATTACTAGCACAGCAGATAGTACTGACACTTATGCAAATCAAAAAGTCAGTAACATCACTGTACAATGTAACTCCGTAGGTTCATCTAGCTTACGTTACTACAACAAACTTATTCAATCAACCCACAAAGTCCTAGATAGTACTTTCAGTAATCCCGCTGCTCAAACAAGCGATATAACTGTCACAACATATGATGGTTATCTTGACTTTAGTAATGGCTTTGCTAGTGGTGCTACTACCAATATCACTTTAGTATTAGGAACATCAGGGCCAGTACTATCAACTAGTACAACAGCGCCCTCGTAATAATAATTAATATATAAGGAGAAAATAAACTATGCTTTATTTTTGCGTACTTAAGAGACATAATAAGAATACTGGAGAATGGGCTAATGCTGTTCAAGCTTATGAAGATAACTTCACAGCAGTCCATAGCTTCCATGCTTTCTTAACCAACTATGCTTACGGATACAATGCTGATTATGATTATGTATCTTGTGAAATAGAAGATGATGCAGGACATCAAATAAGAGTGGAAGTAGATGACAGAAGAAACGCTACTCCAGCAGAATCAGAATAATAAGAATAAAATAAAATAAGAGAGGTGATATAATGTCGGTAAGTAATTGTAATAAATATAGTGAAAATGATTCATTAAGAAGAGGAACAACGCCGACCAACACCTTTAATGTAAATATAGATTTAAGAGAAGCAACTGTATATATTAGTTATGCACAAAGAGGAGTTTTATTAGTAGATAAAACAGGAACTGATTTATTCATAACAGAAGATTAGATAGTAACTACATTATCTTAGGAAGATACATTAAAATTCAAACCAGGAGAAGTAGATATCTAGATAAGATATGTAAAACAAGATGGTACAGCAGATGCTTCAAATATAATAAAAACAACAGTAGATTAGATATTAAAGGATGGAGAGATTGAATATGTTTAAAGCAACTTTTTCAGCCTCTCCAAACTTTAATGCAGATTTTAATAATCAAAATCATTCGATTGATGTAGAATTTACAAATACTATTTCAGGAGGAGGATCTGGATTACCAGCAGGAGGATAGCCTGGAGACATATTAACGAAGAAAGGCACATATGATGGTGTAGCTGAATGGGTAACTCCTGCAGATTCAGCTGAAAAAGATAATACCAGACCAATAACAGCAGCAGCAGTATATACTGAAATAGGGAATATAAATGCTCTTTTAGCTACAATATAAAGGAGATAATAAATGAGTACAGCAACTGAGATCTCCAGGCTATCAACAGCCAGAGATACAATAAGAGATAAATTAATTGCATTTGGATTAGCGACATCTACTGATAAATTAGATGTATTAGCCAATGCAGTTGATAGTATTGTAAATAGAGGAGCAGTTCAAGCAACTGTTCAAGAAGGTGATACTTATACAATCCCTGCTGGTTATCATAATGGTAGTGGTACAGTTACTGGTGTAAGTGGTGGAGGAAATTATTAGCTTCAAGCAAAAGAAATAACGCCAACAAAAAGTCAGATAAATGTAACGCCAGATAATGGATATTACGGATTATCTGCGGTAACAGTAAATGCAATACCAGAAGCATATTAGAATGTTTCATCAGTAACAGCAACAGCAGCAGATGTATTATCACCAAAAGTTATAGTAGATGCAACTGGTGAAACTCTTACAGGTACAATGCCAAATATTGGTGTAGTAACAAGAGTATTAGATGCAACTACAGGAAATCAAAGTTATACAATAGCAAAAGGATATCATAGTGGAACTGGTTCAGTAAGCATAGTATTAGAAACAAAATCAGTAACACCAACAAAATCCAGTTAGAGTATAACACCAACAAATGGAAAAGTATTAAGTTAGGTAACTGTAGCAGCAATACCCGCTGATTATCAAGATGTAAGTAATGTAACGGCAACGGCAGCTACAGTATTAGATGGATATATATTTGTAGATAGTACCGGAAGTGAGATTGAAGGTACTATACCAACAAAAAGCTCAACAGATTTAACGGTAAGTGGAGCAACAGTAACAGTACCTGCTGGTTATTATGCAACAAATGCTAGTAAAGCAATACCAAATGGAGTAATTACTGCATCAGCAACAGGCTCTGCTACAATTAGTTCATTAACATATACTTATGATTCCACAGAAGATGAATTTGATATTTCAGGATCAGCTTCAATAAGTGGAACAGCAACAGCAGGAGTAACAACAGCAGGATATATAAGTAGCGGAGTTACAGGAAGTACTAGTGGTACAGCATCAGTAGCTTCAACAGTACCAAAAATAGTAGGTGCTGTAGCAATAAGTGGAACTGCAAAAGTTACGCCAAGTATAAGCAGAACTGGAACAACGGCAACAGGAGCAACAAACGTAGGTAGTGGAACTGCTTCTACAACAGCTCCAAGTTCTGGATATTTCGTATCAGTTCAATCATAGGCAGCATCAAATACTATAACAGCATCTCCAACAATAACGACAGCTGGTTATGGTAATGATGAAAATCATGGAATTACATCAGATACAGAAAGTGTAGGAGCAAATGCTTCTGCAATAACATATATTACAGTACCTGGAGGTAGTGCAACTACTCCATCAACAACCATTACAGTAGATCCAACAATTAGTTTAAATTCTAGTACTGGATTAATTACAGCATCTTATAGTGGTAGTGAAAGTATAACGCCAACAGTAAGTGCTGGTTATATTACTAATGGAACAGCTGGAACAGTTTCTACAAGTGGTAGTAAAACTTTATAGTTAACTACATAGGCAGCAGTAACTTATTATCCATCTTCTTCTGATTAGACAATAAGTTCCGGTAAATATTTAACAGGAGCTCAAACAATAAAAGCAGTTGCAACCAATGGAATAAATGCAGCTAATATCAAAGATGGCGTAACAATAAAAGTTGGTGATTCTGCTGATGATGATAGAATAGTATCAGTAACTGGTACATTTACTGATGCAAGTACAGTATCCACAGGACAAACAGCAGCGGCAGCGGCATAGATATTAACTGGGTATTCAGCTTGGGTAGATGCAACAGAAGTTAAAGGTTCCATGGCAAATAATGGAGCAGTAAGTAAAACATTAGATGCTACAAGTGGAAACCAAACTTATACAGTACCTGCAGGATATCATAATGGTAGTGGAACTGTAAGTATAGTTTTAGAAACTAAATCAGCTACTCCAACTACTTCTTCTTAGAATATAACTCCAACAAATGGTAAGGTATTAAGTAAAGTAACAGTAAATGCAATTCCAGCACAATATGGAGATACTACTGGTGATGATGGTGTAGCAGCAAATGTACTTTCAGGTATTAAAGTACATAGTAATCTAAATGGATCAGCAGTAGCAATTACTGGTAGCATGACAAATAATGGAGCAATAAGCGGTAGTATAAATGGTTTAACAACTACAAGTTATTCAGTACCTGCTGGATATACTACAGGTGGTACAGTAAGTTTAACAAGTGATATAGAAGATGCTCTAGCAGCTATTTAAGGAGTGATAACTAAATGAGTATTGCTACTGAAATAGCACGTATATCAAAAAATGTTAGTGATTCTCTTGATGCAGTAGCAGATAAAGGTGTAGTAGTACCAGTAGGATCAAATAGTGATGATTTACCAGATTTAATATCATAGATAGTATCAGGTTCTGGTAGTGTAATTAGTATAATAGATGAACAAGATAGTCATGGAGGAACTATACGACATATTAACGCAGTTAGTCTTGAAGGAGATACAGTATCAGCAAATACTTTATTATCAGGATATACTGCACATAATAGTTTAGGAGATCCAGTAATAGGAACGTATGTTCCTCCATCAGCTCCAGCATTAGATGTAAAAACTATTACAGTAAATGATACATATAATGCATCAGATGATAATTTAGATGGATATTCGTAGGTTATAGTAAATGTACCACAACAAGCTACATTACAAGATAAAACAGTAACACCAACAGAGTCATAGCAAACTATAACAAAAGATAGTGGATATGATGGATTAAGAACTGTTACGGTAAATGCAATAAGTAGTACATATGTAGGTAGTGGAATAGATAGAAATGATTCAAGTGATTTAACAGCAAGTGGGGCTACTGTAAGTGTACCAAAAGGATATTATGAAAATAATGCGAGTAAATCAGTGAGTATTGGTAGTGCTACTACACCAGCAACAAGCATTACAGCAAATCCAAGTATATCAGTAAGTTCAAGCGGATTGATTACAGCAACAGCAAGTGCAAGTAAGTCAGTCACTCCTACAGTAAGTGCAGGATATGTAAGTAGTGGAACTAGTGGTACAATAACCGTAAGTGGAAGTAATACAGAATAGTTAAGTACGTAGGCAGCAACAACTGCAACTCCAACTACGTCTGAACAAACTATAGTAACTGCTGGAAAATATACTACAGGAGCAATTAAAGTGGCAGCAATGCCAAGCGGTACAGCAGGTACTCCAACGGCAACTAAAGGTACAGTAAGTAATCATTCAATATCCATAACTCCATCAGTAACTAATACTACAGGATATATAACAGGAAGTACTAAAACTGGTACAGCAGTTACAGTATCAGCTAGTGAATTAGTTAGTGGTAGTGAAACTAAAACAGCAAATGGTACATATGATGTAACTAATCTAGCTAGTTTAGTAGTTAATGTATCTAGTGGTGGAGGTGGAGTAGGCACTCTAATAAATACTACTTCATTAGGAGCATTATCTACATCATCTACCTCCGCAGCAAGTACTAATAAAACTTTATCAGTAACTGGATATAATAATTATGATTTATTAATTGTTGATATAAGTGTAGATAGTACTACTAATAATAGACATACTAGTACAGTTAGTTTTATAATTTTAACTGGTACATCTGATGTTACTACTAAAAATACTTATACTGTTGGTAGTAATAAATGGAATAGTAGATTAGGATCAACAGGTACTGCGAGTACTAGACAAAGCACTACTGCTTACGGTATTTATGCAAATAGCGCATCAGTATCAGGTACTACAATGTCAATTCCTATATATTATAGGTATAATAATAATAACACAGGAACAATTAATGGAAATTATACTGCAAGAGTATATGGATTAAATTTAATTGATTTAATTGGTGGATAAAGAAAGGAGTGATTTAATTGGCTTTTAGTAAAGTAACTTTAAATGGAACAACTTTAATGGATGTCACAGGAGATACAGTAGATGCTGATTAGATGACTCTTGGAACTACAGCAACTAAAAATAATGGTACTTCTGTAACTGGTACTTTGATTATTGTTCCTGTTGATACTTCATTAAGTACTACTAGCGAAAACGCAGTTTAGAATAAAGTTATTACTGCTGGAATTAATGCAGTAACTTTAACTTTTACCGATAGTAATAATGATGGAAATATTGTAATTGCTTTTCCATCTTAAAATTTTCTTGTATATAAATATTAAATTAAATAAAGAATTTTATATAAAGAAGGTATTTAGAAAAATGATTAAATTTAAAATGACCCCCCCCCCCAGGGTGGGTATTATTCAAGGAAGGAGGGTTATGTACTAATCTAAATAAATATTTTAATAGTAGTTTATTTATGAATTCAGTATATGCCCCCCCCCATAGAATCGTAGAAAGGAGGCAAGACGCTAGATAAGTGTGTTGCCTTCAAGACCTCTCAGAGAGGAGGTCAATGGCTAACTAATAGAAATATTAGTAAGTTGATTGATTATCTGTCAGAAGGAGGAATATCCTGATGGCAACGAGTACGATAACATTTGATCGTGGTTCTATTAATTTTGGAATTTCAAAAACTTCTTTCGGTGATATTATTGTAGGAAATGGTAATTTTTCTTCATACGCAAGAACCGCATTAACAAATATAGATAGTGCTGTTTCTACTGCATCTGATTATTCAGGGATTATTACTGTAGGAAGTGGAGGAGGACCTGCTTATGGTATAATGTATTGGAAATATTCCAATACAAATTATGCGGGTATATTTTTTAGTTATTCAATGACCGAAGTTCTTTCTTTTAATAAATCAGGCGATACGTATTCATTAAAGCAACTAGGTTAATCAATCAATAATAATAGCCATGAATAATTATGGCAACAAGCACAATTATGCAATCTGATAATCTTTAGCAATATGTTATTAGTTTTGGAGGAAGCGCCGATACTCTTGATTATAATTGCCCTAATGGTTTATATCTTGTTTATGGAATATCTCCTACTAATTCTTCGTGTGCTATATTTCTTTGTTATGTGGCAGGGACAGCGAGTCAATGCAAAACATATCTTGTTTATGAGCAACCAAGTGGTAATTCAAAATTATCAGTTGTGGCAGCTGTTGGCAAAATAACAGTTACTCAATCCGCGGGGTGGTTTACTATAACTATTCTAAGATCAGGAAGGGTAGACATTGCTCCGAGATAATAAGATTATCAGTTAACTAGCGTCATAGATAAATATGGCAACAAGTATAATAAAAGGTGGACTGCCGGTTAAATATACCATGCAAACTTTAACTACCAACAGCAATGGAAATGCTGTATCTTCTATAGACAGACAGAACGAAATATTAAGCGTTTCAACTGCTGGCAGTCAAGGAGATTGTTATATTATACCTTATAGATCTACAGAAAGTCCTCCTAGATGGTGGTTTAGAGTTAAAACATGGAACGATTAGCCGGTAGCAAATGCAGAGAAAAATTTTTATATTTGTTATATCTAATTCATAAAATAAACTACTATAAAAAAAAATAATATTAGATTAAAATACATAACAATCTAATAAGAATGAAAATAAATAAATTAGCACCCCCCCCCTATATATATATATAGATTTCTTATAGAGAGGAGGGCAAGGCGCTGGATTAATGCGATTGCTCTCTTCTAGACTTCCGAAAGGAAGTCTGAGGCGGTCTGATGAAAGTCAGATGCTGAGTGATTTAGGAGGTGCAAACTTCTAATGGCAAGCAGTAAAGTTAAAGCATCTTGTTATTTAAGTAATGTAACATTTACATGTAATTCTTCGGGGAGCTACACGTTCAGTGATGGTGATCTTCCCCCTAGATCGACATCAATCCCTGTAGGATGTTTAGTAAAAAATGAAAATAATTATTTAAATGTAGTAGATTTTACTATAAATCCACGATATAGCACAGCAGGCATATTTACTAGTGTATCTTGTGCAAATAAAGAAGTTACATTATTTTTTGTTAATCATAACTAATTAGCAATCACTCAGCACCGCTAAGAGCGGTATGGCAACAAGTAAAATTGATTTAGTAGGAAATGTTAAAGCACTTCATTATTATCCAGTATCGGCACAAACCTTAGAAATACCTATACCCAATAATAGTCATTTTATGGTAATGACTAATACGGTAGTTGCAGCAGATCAAGGCAGAAACTTTGGTTTTGGATTTGTTAGTATATCTCAACAAAATCATTGTTTCTATCAACCCGTTTATACAAGTACAACTACTCCAACTAATGTAACAGTCGAAGTAGGTAAAATAAAAATTACAACTACTAGTTAGTATGTACGAATTACCATTCTAACATTTCCTCATCAATAATTAATAACAGCGCCATAGAAATATGGCAACAAGTATAATACATAATATACGACTACAGGATGACATGCAAAGTTATTCAATCACAAAATCCTCTAGTATAACAATAACTTTGCTTTATAGATCCTCTTATTTAATAGGAGCAAGTGGTAATGCTATGAGAGGAATTTATTTGATTAACACATATAATGCGGACATGACCGTTAATGAATTATCTCCTCCATATTATTTTACTTATTCTACAAACGGATTAAATATAACTATAAATAATACAAATACAATATATGATGCAACGATTCATGTTATTCCTATATGGCAAGCAGTAACAACATAAAGTAGGTTAATAATCACATAAAAGGAGGACATTAAAAATAAATCAAATAGAAACTTTAATAGAATTAGCATATAGTCAAATAGGATATAAAGAAGAACCAAAAAATAGCAATATGACAAAATATGGAGAAGAATATGGCTGGAATGGAGTTGCATGGTGTGCAATATTTATTTGGTGGCTATATAAGAACTCCGGTTTATCTTCAATATATCTTAATGGAGAAAAAACTGCTAGCTGCACTGCAATAAAAGAATTCTATGAAAAATATAATCAATGGTTTACAAATAATGATTATCGTCCTGGTGATATTGCAATAATGTCCTTCAAAAAATCAAAAGAAATTCAACATTGTGGATTAATAGTAGAAAAAGTTGATGATACTCATTATAAAACAATAGAAGGAAATACAAGCAGTAGTGCAGCTGGCAGTCAAGACAATGGAGGAATAGTTGCATTAAGAACAAGAAGTATAAATAATATTCTTGGTGTAGCAAGACCTCAATATGAAATAGAGGAGGATGAAGATATGACTGATGAAAAATTTGCAGAGATGATGAATACATACTTAGCAAATCTAGCAAAACAAGAACCTCCAAAATGGGCAGAAAAAGAATTAGCAGAAGCAAGAGAATTAGGAATAACTGATGCAACAAGACCAATGCAACTTATTCCTAGATACCAAGCTGCAATAATGGCTCTTCGAGCCGCAAAAGTAAAAAAGACAAAATGAAAAAGAATATAAGATTTTTAAAAAAGATAACCATATTATGTGTAGTAATGAATACAATAATAACATTTACTACATTAGCAATATGTATATTACAAAGAGAAATAAGTGCAGGAATATTAAGTGCACTATTAGGTGCATGGAGTATTGAATTAGGTTTAAGTGCATTTATAAAAAATTCAGAAAAACCACAAGAGGAAATACAGATAACTGAAGAAGAAGATATTGAGGAAAAAGAGGATAATCCTTTAGATGGTTCAATATAAGAAAGGAATAATATATAATGAAATTTGATTTTAATATTATTATACATATTCTATCAGGATTAATTATTTGTATACCTTTACTGATAAAACTAATAGATGTAACAAAAGAAGCAATACAAAATAGAAATTGGTATATTATTATTAGTTTACTTTCAACTTTTATGATTGAAGCAGAAGAATTATATACAGAAGGTGCGACAAAGAAAGAATACGTAATGAAGATGATAAAATCAGCAGCACCTAAATTAAGTTATAATTTAACTGATGAAGACTACATGAAAATTAGTGATATGATTGATGAAATAATTGCTATGACGAAGCATGTCAACGTCACATCAAAATAAAAGAGGGATGGACGTTGGAGATATTAGAAGTAGCAAAATACATCGGAGGAATTATTGCAGTAATTTTAGTAGGATTAATTAAGATACCAAAATTAGAATTAAATATTTGGAATTGGTTAGGACGATTAGTTGGAAGAAGTTTAACTAAAGAATTAACATTAAAACTAGATCAGATGGAACAGAATTAGAACTCAATGAAAGAAGAATTAAGTAACATTGATGCAAAATTAGAAGAGCATGTGATGTATGATGAAATGTCAAATGTAAAATAGATAAGACAAAGCATCATAAGATTTAATGATGAAATATTAGATAATAAAAAACATACAGAAGAATCATATAATTGTGTTCTTGAAGATATTGATATTTATGAGAAATATTGTGCTGCTAATCCAACATTTCCAAATAATAAAGCAGTAATGGCAATAATGAATATAAAAGACAATTATCAAAATTGTTTAAAGAATAAATAGTTTAAATGAGGTAATCAAATGAAATTTAAACTTAGAGAAGCACGATTTGATGCAACATCTTCATAGAAATATTCATCAGCAAAAACTGCTATGGCAAATGCAAATAGAGCAAGAAGTAAAGGAGCTACTCCAAAATTATATACATCCGTAAACTTCAAGGGTGGAAATAATTTAGACTATGGATGTGGAGCTCCTGAAACGGTAGCAGTTGTTGATGAATATTTAAAGAGTTAGGGTGTAAATAATTATCATTATGATAAAACGTATTTTCCTGATACAGAAGTATTTAAAGATAATTTTTATGATAGCGTAACTGCAAGTAATTTATTAAACGTAGTTCCTGAAAATGTAAGAGAAGAAATTATTTAGAATGCTTACGATGTATTAAAGCCTGGTGGAAAATTTTATGTTACTGTAAATTATGTGAAGGATTATGTAAAAGACGAAACTGGTAAAAAAGTTCCATCAGGAGTAGCAGCAGAAATGGATAAAGATGATAGTTACCAAGCAAATCTTGGAGCTAATAAATACATGGAAGAAATTCTAAAGGTATTCGATAATGTAAATTCACGTAAAGGTGTATTAGTAGCTGAAAAATAATTATGGATTTAGAATTATTAAATAATTTATCAGATAAAGAGAAGGAAGCAGTATTAGAAATATTAAATCAATTTTCTAATACTGGTTCCTCTTAGCGATTAAATCAATTACTATTAAATGATTATAAAGAAATACCAGTAGATATAATAACTTTTATTAAAGATCCAAAATATTTAGGAAAAGCATGGCATACCAGTGATGGTAGTTGTAAACTATTTCCATATTGGGAAGAAAAATTAAAAGAATTATTTCCAGATCAATATACTACTAATTATAATACTTTTATAGAATCTGGAGCAAGAGGTGTTGGTAAATCTGAAATTGCAATAACATGTGGTTTATATATGATGTATAGAGTTATGTGTTTAAAAAATCCTCTTGAATATTTTAATTTAAAACCTACGGAAAAATTAGCTTTTGCTTTTATGAATATTACAAAAGACTTAGCATACGATATTGGTGTTAGTAAATTTCAAGAAACTGTTTAGATGTCCCCGTGGTTTTTAGAAAGAGGTACACTTAGTGGTAGAGATGAAATACTTTGGAATCCTCCTTCATATATAAATTTAATAGTAGGTTCATAGCCACGTCATGTAATTGGTTAGGCTGTATTATATGCTTTCTTCGATGAGATTTCATTTATTCCAAATCAAGATGTAGATAAGTAGAAAAAGAAAGCTATTGATATGATTGATACTGCAATAGGTGGTATGAAAACTCGTTTTCTACATGAAGGTAGAAGTCCTGCGTTATTAATTCTGGCTTCTTCAAAAAGATCTGATAAATCATTCTTGGAAGTTCATACTAAAAAGAAAATAGAAACTGAAGGAGAAAATCTTTTATTAGTAGATGAACCAGTTTGGAATATTAGACCAGCATCTGATTATTCAGGAAGAAGATTTTATGTAGCTCAAGGTAATAAATATTTAAGTTCCGAAGTTTTAGATTTAAATGTAACTGAACAAGATTTAAAAATATTTAAATTAAAAGGGTATAAAATTATTTCAGTACCAATTGAATATAGAAATAATTTTTAGGAAGATATAGATAGAGCATTATGTGATTTTGCTGGCGTATCTTCTTCAGAGGTAACTAAATATATTAGTGGTAGCAGACTTCAAGAAATCATTAGTAAAGATTATTAGAATCCATTTACTAAAGAAGTAATTGAAGTAGGAAATGGTCCTGAAGATTTTGCTTAGTATTCTGATTTCTTTGATCTTACTAGAGTTCCGGCAAACCTAAAATCTAAACCATTATATATACATTTAGATATGTCATTAAGCGGAGATAAAACTGGTATAGCAGGAACATTTATAATTGGTAAAAAAGCTAGTTTAGAAAATAGTCCAAAAGAATTATATTTCCAATTAGCTTTTGGAGTAGCTATAAAAGCTCCAAAAGGTTATCAAGTATCTTTTGCAAAGAACAGAGAATTTATTTATTGGTTAAAATCCCAAGGTTTTAATATTAAAGGCATTACAACAGATACATATTAGAATGCTGCATTAGCTTAGGATTTAATTTCTAAAGGATATAATTATTCAGTATTATCATTAGATAGAGTAGATACTCAATCAAAAATTTGTATACCCTACGCATATTTTAAAAATACCATTTATGAAAAAAGGGTAAAAATATATAATTGTGATTTATTAATCGAAGAAATTCTAGGTCTTGAAAGAAATGAAACTAATGGTAAAATAGATCACCCCGATGGTGGACGTATTGGCTCGAAAGATATTTGTGATGCTTTTGCTGGATCATTATATAATGCTTCATAGCATGCTGATGAATTTAATTTTGAATATGGTGAGACATTAGAATCAATCGTTGATGTTTCTTCCTAGGGTATGCTATCAGATTAGTAGATGCTAAAATAGCAATTTGAAGAAGAATTAAATAATTTATTTGATCCAATGTCTGGATTTTTAAAACAGTAGAAAGAACAATAGAAAAAAGAAAATCCTGTAAATAATAATAGGATGGGAATTGATTTTGGAATGGGAATAGCAAAACCATTAAGTTCAAATCAATTTTATATATCAAACGGAATAATAATATAAATACATGACAGAAAGGAATCATAATGGATAAAATCGAACAACAAGATTCTGTTTATGTAAATGACGAAACTATATATAATAAAAAAATTAAATAGGTAGATCCTCCTGGAAGAAATATTGGTATAGATATTGATCATGACTTTTTAGATAATATCATTAGCGCAGGATTAAATAGTACTCTTGATATGGCTAAGTTACAATCATTTACTTAGCTGTCACAAAATAGAGATACGATATATTAGTTAATTGATACGATGTCTGAAGATCCAACAATTAGTGCTGCATTAGAGATATATGCAGAAGATACTACGGAAGCAAATGAATTTGGTAGAATTGTTTGGTGTGAATCTGAAAATCCTGATATCGTTAAATTTGTAACATATCTTCTTGATACAATGAATGTAGAAAAGAATATTTATAGATGGGTATACTCATTATGTAAATATGGAGATCTATATTTAAGATTATTCAGAGAATCAGAAATGGAAGATAGTTTAAATATTTTTGATAAGAAGAATAAAAGAGATAAGTTAAACGAAGAAGTAAAAATTCATGTAGATAAAAAGGACGATCATTTTTCACATTATATTGAAATGGTACCAAATCCTGCAGAGATGTTTGAATTAACTAGACATGGTAAAAGTTGTGGGTATATTAAAGCAGATGTAATGCCTACAACTTAGAAAGTTGATATGTTAGCTCAATCTTATTTCAGATATCAATTTAAAGAAAAAGACGTAACAGTATATGAACCTACTAATTTCGTTCATGCTTGCTTAGAAGATAATAGTAGTAGGGTTCCTGAAGAGGTTGATATCTTTTTAGATAATAATACAAAAGCAGATGCGGATAGTCCTGATATAACTTATACGGTACGAAGAGGTCAACCAATATTTTATAATGCCTTTAAAGTATGGCGTTGTATGATGCTATTAGAAAATTCATTACTTTTAAATAGAATTACTAAATCTTCTATATTAAGAATAATTGGTGTAGAAGTAGGAGATATGGATAAAACGAGCGTTGGTCCACATCTAATGAATATTAAATAGTTAATTGAACAAAAAGCAGCATTTGATGTTGGTAATTCTATGGAGGAGTATACTAATCCTGGTCCAGTAGAGAATAATATTTATGTTCCTACTCATAATGGAATTGGTGCTATTTCTACATAGCAAGTTGGTGGAGATGTTGATGTTAAAGGATTAGCGGACTTAGATTATTTCTAGAATAGATTTTATACGGCGTTAAGAGTGCCAAAGCAATACATTGGTGATACAGATGATGCTACAGGCTTCAATGGTGGTACTGCTTTATCAATAATTTCAAATAGATATGCAAAGATGATAAAACGTATTCAAAATATAGTAGTACAATGTTTAACTGATGTTGTAAATCTTATGATTATTGATAAAGGTAATGATGCATATATAAATAATTTTACATTACATATGTTAGCACCAGCAACCGAAGAAGAAGCAACAAGAAGAGATAATAGATCTAGCGAACTTCAAACTATTAGAGATATTATGGATCTATTAGCAGATATGGAAAGCATTCCAGTTAAGTTGGAAATTCTAAAGACATTATTATCAAATGTAATTTCGGATGCTGATATTCTTCAAATGATTCAAGATGAAATTGATAGGTTAGAATAGGAAAATCTTGAAGAACCTTCTGATGAATCATCAGATGAAACTGATATAGACATAGATTTGAATGGTAGTTTTGGTGACGGAGGAGATTTTGATGAGCCAGGGTTTGATATTGATACAGGAGAAGAAGAAACTATGGACATGGAAGAACCTGCTGGCGAAGAAACTGTTTTACCAACTCCAGGAGAATTAAATCCTGATATAGATTTTAGTGATAACACTACAGAAATTTAATAAATAAAAACTAGTTGGAATACCAAAAGGAGAATAAATTATGATAACTAAAAATGATTGTTTATTATTACTAAGTGATTTAAAAGTAAGAGGAATAGAAGTTAATTCTCAAATGAAATTATTATTAAAAAGTCCAGAAGTACCATTAGAAGTAATAAGATTTATAAATTAGAAAAGAGAATTAGCTTTATCAGAATTTTATCAAAAATTAAGAAGATCTTATAACCAAAAGAAAAATAAATTGTACATTAATATTGTTAAGGAAGATCAGAAAGATCCAAAAGAAGTCTTGACAACATTAGCAGCATTAAATTTACAAATATTATTATTTTCAAAAACAATAGAAGAAAATACAGATATATTTTTAAGACAAGCAAGATTTCAAGAAATAAATCAATGTTTAAGCAATTATGCAAACACAGGAGATTTAATAGCTTGTCAGAAATTATTAAAATGCATAAAAGCAGATTTAAAATGTCTTGAACTTTTTTATAAAGAAAATAATAAAAGTAAATAAATTTATCTAATTTTTGATATTAGTAAGATGCTAAATTTAATTATATTTTATTTAAAGAAGGATTAATTAATATGTTAGAAAGTTTATCTACGGATAAGTTAGATTATGAAAAACTTTCTCTTGAAGAATAGCAAAAAAGAGGAATATTGGGTAGATTAACTGGAGTAATAGCAGACTTTGTTAATCCTACTCGTAATGGAAGAAAGTATTCAGAAAAATTATGGGAAAATGTTTTTCAGGATCCTGTGATGCAGGAAAAGATTAAAAATAGATGTTGCTTTGGAGAATTAGGTCATCCTGCCGATAGAACAGAAGTAGATATGGAGAAGATTGCTCTATGTCTTGCAGAAGTTCCAAAAAAAGGTAAAGATGGAAAACTTCATGGAATATTTGATATATTAGATACACCAAATGGTAGAATATTAAAATGTTTATGCGATTATGGTTGTAATATTGGAGTATCAAGTAGAGGTGAAGGCGATCTAATTACTGGTTTTGATGGTGAAGATGAAGTAGATCCCGATACATATGTTTGCGAATGTTGGGATGCTGTAATTACGCCTTCAGTTCAAACAGCTAGAATGTCTTATGTTCATGAAAGCCTTGAAACAAAATCAACGCTTAAAGAATCTCTTGATAAACTTATAAATGCTTCTTCCGATGACGATAAGAAAGTAATGAAAGAATCATTATAGTTATTAAATATAGATAGCTATTCTCAGGAGGAAACTCCTGTTAATAATATAGAAGAAGAGAGTAGCCTTGCAGTCGATAATAACGAAGCAGATAATGAGCTATTAACTCAACTTCAAGAATCTTTACAAACATAGCAAAGACTTTTAGATAATGTTTCTGAACTTCAAGAAAAGTTATCAGTTAGTTATACTAAAGAAACAACTTATCAAGAAGAAATAGAAAAATATCAAAAAGCAATAGTAAGATTAAAAGAAAGTGCTAATAGATTAAAAATAGCTGAAAATAAAATTCAGAAATTACAAGAACAATTAAAAGAATCAAATTAGCAAATTCAAAATCAAAATGCTATATGTAAAGATTTAAAGCAAAAATTATCTCAATCTACTAATCAAAATAAAACATTAAATGAATCTTTAGAAAAAATAAATAGTAGTTCTAGTAAATCAATTACTTAGTTAAATAATAAAGTAACAGAACTAATGGAACAAATTTCCACATTAAAAGATTCTAATGAAAATGATAAGTAGAAATTATCTGAAGAGTATGAATCTAAATTAAAAGACTCTTAGATAAAAGTAAAAGAATTAAGTGGTAAAGTAGAAAAATATAAATCAATAGCAGAGAAATATTAGAAGATAGCTTTGAAGTCAGTAGATAAATATATTGAGTCTAAAGCAGTATCTTTAGGAATATCAGTAAATGAAATTAAAAATAGATTAAGTGAAACTTATACATTTACTGATATAGATAATATCTGTGAAAATTTAAGGCAATATAAAATAAATATAAATAATTTACCATTTAGTTCAAATACAATATCAAAATAGATTACTGAAAGCTCAAGGGTATCAACTAGAGCATCTAAGAATGAATCTATTTTACCCAAGAACAAAATGTATGAAGATGTAGATGAAGTTGATGAACAACTCTTGAGTTTAGCAGGCATCAATTAATCGAAAAGGAAGAAATTAAAAAATGGCAACTTTATTAGAACAATATAAAAATAGAATCGCTGTTGCAGAGTCAGTTTATTCAAAGGCTCATGAAGGCAGTAAGCTTGATTCAAATAAGAAATTAACCTTAGCAACTGTATTAAATAATACAAATAAGTTCTTAACTGAAGCTTTTGACGCTTCAAGTGGAACACAGCGGTCAGATTTAGGCTTGTATAAAAAATTCACCCTTCGATAGATGGAGGCTTTAGGTAGTAATATCTAAAGAATTAATTAATTATTGCTTATAGATAACTTAGGCTTGGTAATGGTCGACCTACTAAGTTATCGAGCCTAAGGAGTTTATAAAATGAATATGTATGAAAAATTATTAACTACAAATATTTTTATTGATAATGAATATTTTAAAAAGTATGCATAGTTAGTAGAAGATAATTTAACGAATGTTTCAGGAACAATTACGTAGAAACATCATATTATACCGAGAGTTTATTTTAAATCTAATAATTTACCAGTAGACGATTCTGATGATAATTTAGTTACATTTAGTTATGCCGATCATGTATTGGCTCACTATTATTTATCATTATGTACATCGGGTCAATGTAGATATGGTAATTAGATGGCTTTTCTTGGTATGTTTGGTAGATCTTATTTTGATGTAACTGAAGAAGAAATTATCGAAAAATTTGATAAATTTAATGATATATATGAAGAGGCTAGAAGATGTAATTCTGAATCTCATAAAGGAAAAACATCATGGAATAAGGGTTTACATTATTCTGTTGGACCTTGTCCTGAGGAAAAGAAATCTAAAATACGTGATAAATTAACTGGTCTTTACAAAGGACATGTTTATATACATAATGAAACGCAAGAAAAACATGTTGCTCCTGATATTGTTGATTAGTATCTGGACGAAGGTTGGGAACTTGGAAGACATCCTAATACATTAGCAATATTATCAAGTATTGATCATCATAATGATCCAAGAGGTATGCAAGGACGAAAACAAACAGACTTCTAGAAAAAAAGAGCCTCAGAAGCTAATTCACATCCGAGAGATAATAAATCAAAATAGAAGCAAAAAGAGACTCTCGCATTAAATCGGTTAAATGGTAAATATATTTTTATGCGTACTCCAAATAATAGGAAAGTAAAAGTTTCAAAAGATAATCAAGAAAAATATTTGAATCTTGGATATACATTAATAGATAATTAATTTAAAACCTCGTGAATTCATGGAACATCTTAAATATTTTGAGCTACGTATTTAAGACAATCATGAGCCAAGCCTTTAATTAAAGGAAGGTGCAACGACTATCGAAATCAAGTTTGAAATGAGGATTCCAAACTTAAGAAAGTAGAGTAGAACTTAAGTAAGTTCGAAGTGCGGGGCTTCCTTAACCGATATTTTAAGGAAGATGATATAGTCTAATCTTAATAGCAATATTAAGAAAATAGTTGGAAACGAACTATTTGTAATATAAATGAATCTTACAACTGTAGCTTTACCCAATCTTATTGCTAACGATTTAGTAATTGTTCACCCTTAACGTCTAGGGGCGTTATATAGTAATATATAATGATAAAAAACGAATTGAATTGCTGGAAAATCTTATTTAATAAGACAATCAGCAGCCAAGTTAAAATGAAAATACATTTTTTGTCATTTATTGTATAAGTAATTTTAAAAGGTTCAACGACTATCGAAAGTATATCAAAGAAGAAAAATCTTTGAGAATAAACGAGTAGAGTAGGGATTAAGTAATCTCGAAGCAATTCGGATCCATTAAAGGATAAAACAATAATGGATTATAATATAGTCTGATCTTAATGGTAACATTAAGAAAATAAATGGAAACGATTTATTTGTAACATAAATGATGACTTCAATGTCTGGATATTAAGGTATAGTATCCCTTTTATAGTGATATAAATGATAATAACCGAGTGAATTGCTGGAAACTCCTTTATAGAAGGACAATCAGCAGCCAAGCTAATTTTGAATAATTAGAAGGTTCAGAGACTATCGAAAACATATATAGAAAGAAAAATTCTATAAAAGAAGTGAGTAGAGTACATTGAAATAATTTAATGGAAGCGCTCGGCAACTTATAAAGGATAGAACAATATAAGTTGATGATATAGTCCGAACTTATCAGTAATGATAAGATTAACATAATTGATTACCTACATTGAATACTTAGCCGGAAAGACTAAGGGTGCAACAACTCAAGGTGATTTATTCAATAGCCCATTCAAACTGGGTAATGTTGATGTAAATTATACTGCTGATAGAGTAGTAGAAGCAGCTGCATCAGGAACTGGTGCTCAGGCATTAGCATGGACTCCAATCGTTCATGGTGCAATTACCTATAATGATGTTGCATATGACGTTAAGTTAGTAAAAGCAGGCGCAGCTGATATTTATGGTTTCTATAAGGATGCAGATCAGAAGTTCTATTCTGATGCAGAGTATACAACTTAGATTAATGTAGCATCTGATACTAAAGTAGCTTATGTATATGATAACATCGTAGTTCCTCAGAACGATTTACCAACTCTGAAAGCTGAAATGAAGAGCATTCCTCTGATTGCTCGCGCACGTAGAATTGCCGTAGATAGATATGCGGCCTAATTAAAATAATTAGGAAAACCTCGTGAATTTTTGGAAACTCTTATTGAAGTTGTGAATCAATAAGACAATCAAAAGCTAAGTTCTTTTTATAAAAGAAAAAGTTTAACGACTATCGAAAGTATAAGTTAAAAGAAATATTTAACTGAATAAATGAGTAGAGTAGATTCTAAGTAGAATCGAAGCGCGAGGAAGTTTAATAACGGTAATAGAAATTAAACTTATGATATAGTCTGAACTTATTGGTAACAATAAGAATTTATACGGAAACGGTATAAATGTAACATATTTGGTATTACTCACAAATTGCAGCATTCCAGGCAAAGACTGATTACGGGTTTGATCTCGGGGATTAGTTAGCAGAGAAAGCTGTTGGTCAGTTAAGCTATGAAAATTTTGTAGCATAATACAGTGATGTATTATTAAAAACTTCGTGAATTCATGGAAAACCTTATAAGAGTTTGTATCACTTATATGGCAATCATGATCTAAGCTTTATAATTTAAAATAGAACATTATAATTATATTTTGATTATAATGTAGGACAGCATCGACGGATGTTTTCATAGAACTCCAATTTTTATGAATTACTACATTTAATATATTATTATTTTATTGATTGGAGAAATAAAATGTACGGATATATTTATAAGACTACCGATAAGAAAACTGGTAAAATATATATTGGATAGCATCATGCATCGATATTTGAAGAATATAAATATCTAGGTAGCGGTTTAATTATTTCAAATATTAAAAATAAACTTTAGGAAGAAAATATTAATCTTGAATCGAGATTTGATATAGAAATGATTGACACCGCTGAATCAAAGTTTGAATTAAATGAGAAAGAAATTTATTGGATAAATAAATTAAATTCAAGAGATCCGGATATAGGATATAATATTTGTAAAGGTGGAGAAGCGGGTCCTGGAGGTCCAATGATGTTGGGGCATAAACACTCTAAAGAAACAAAAAGAAAAATGAGTGAAAATCGATCGGGATCAAAAAATTCAAACTATGGAAATAGATGGCATCAATCAAATGAATTAAAAGAATTACATAGTATTTTATCGGCAGGTAGTAATAATGGAATGTATGGTAAGAAGCATTCAATCGAATCAAAAAATAAAAATAGAGAATCTCATCTTGGTAAATTTGCTATATCTAATATTGAATTAGATAAAGTTATCATGGTAACGGAATCTGAATCTATTGATTATTTTAATAATGGTTGGATAAAAGGAAACATACATTGTAAAAGAGATTATAAAGAAAGAGCAACGACTATCGAAAGTATAAACTAAAAGAAACATTTAGTTGAATAAACAAGTAGAGTAGAACTCAAGTGAGTTCGAAGCGCGAAGCATCTTATATTTGGTAACAGAATATAAGATGATGATATAGTCTAATCTATAATGAATAAATAAATTATAGAGAATATATGGAAACGATATATTCGTAATGAAAATGGAAATTGATACAGAAGTTGTAGAGCTTCTTGATAGCACTGCTGGCGCAGTTCAGACTGAACTTCAGTGGTCAAAGACCTTGCCAGTGGGTGTATCAAAACAAGAACACTATTAGGGCTTCATGGAAATCGTAGAAATTGGTCGTCAGTTAATCTATGATCGCACTAAGAGATTCAGCCCCAATTACATGGTATGTGCTTCTAACCTGATTCCAGTATTAAGTTTCATTAATGGTTGGACTCCTGCTCCTGCAGGACAGGTTAATGGTCCATATTACGCGGGTCAACTTGGAGCGCTGAAAGTTTATGTATCTCCCGCTATGGCAGCTGGTAGATATATCATTGGCGTCAATGGTGACGATATGATGAGTTCCGTTAAACAATTAGCGGCATAAATAAGTAATTGTTTATGAAAACCTCGTGAACTCATGGAAAATCTTAATATTTAAGGGCATGATATTAAGACAATCATGAACTAAGACTTAATAAAATTAAAGAAAGATGATATAAATTTATTAAGTAAAGTGCAACGACTATCGAAAGACTTATCAAAAAGAAATATTTTGAATAAGAATCGAGTAGAGTAGGTTTCAAGTGAAATCGAAGTGCGAGGGAACCTAATAACGGTAAAAGAAATTAGGTTTATGATATAGTCTGAACTTCATAGCAATATGAAGAAAATAAATGGAAACGATTTATTTGTAACATAATTGAGCGGTTTATGCCCCGTACATGGCGATAGTCCCGACTCAGCTTCTGCAGTACGCCGACGGCGGAACCAGCTAGGGATGGAGTACACTTTACGACTTAAAGGTGCTTAATGCTGACTTAGTAGTAGCTGGAGAAATCGTAGCATAATTAATATAAGATAAAGTTATTTTAGAGGGTAGTTAAATATAAATTAGCTACCCTCTTTTTTTTTTATAATTATTTTTATCTTGTATATTTATATTGGGTGATAATATGGAAAAATATATAATTTCAGAAGCATTCGATAAGCTATCAGATAAAAAATTAAATGAAGTTAAAGGATTAAAATCTGATTCAAAATATGTTTTAAAAGTAGCCGGTAAAAAATTTCCTTAGTTACATGCTACGAGTGGAATTGAAAATGCATTTATTAATACGAATGGATATGAAATAAAAAAGATAATTAGAAAACTAGATGACGATAATTCTGATGATTATTTTGATTATAATTGGGAATATAATGATGAAATAGATAATGATTATAGTTTATGGGTAAATCGATATTATGAAAAAGAAGCAAGTGGTACAAATGAAGTATTTGAAATAGATGATCGTAGAATTAAAGATGTAAATGATTTATATAAGTATATTGATTATGCTTGTAAATTAGTAAATGATGAAAATGCCGATTATATAGAAGTCGTAACCCCAAAAGGAAACGTATTAGTTTCTTATGAAATAATTAGAAATCCAATTGAATTATCTGATGAAGATATTTAGTATACTGATGTAGATTTTAGAGATTATTATTAAAATTTTGTAAAAATAATTGGTTTAAAATATCTTGTATATTATATTAATAGTTGATCTTTCTATAATTTTATAATATAATTATAATGTAGAAATATCGGCTATTTAATAAAATTATATACTTTTTATCTTAAATTTTTCTGCTATATTATTATTGTAAACAAAACTTAAAAGGATGTGATCGACATTCAAAAACATATTATTTCAGAAGCATTTGAACAATTAAGTAAATCAACAAAATTAAAAGAATCATTAAAAGGTGATTTGATTAATTTATTTAAATCAAAAGGTTATGATATTGATAAAGATGCTGTAAAGAATTATATTGATTCCGCAGAGGAATATATTGAAATGGTACGTGAAGACGACATGAGATATTCTGTAGAGGATTGGTATAAGGAAACATCAATGAATTATCCTGAAGATTTAAAAGAATTAAGGGATTCAGAAGATGATACGGCCGAAGCAGATTGGGAAGATACTACTGACGTAAAATTCGATGAATCAAAATTAAAAGAATCAACACTTACGGAAGCTCCGATGGATGTAAAAGACTATGCTGCTAAATTAAAAGCAAGAAAAGCTGAAAAGTCTCAAAATCCACTAGAAAAAATTAATGCTCAATTAGATCCCGATATGGAAATAACAGATCAACTTCAAGTTTATTTTGATGAGTTAGTTCCAGCTCAAGGTAAAGCAGATACAGTAGCTGGTGAATTAGTAAGAGCTATGATGAGAATTCTTTATCGAGATTATAATGATGGCGATCTATTTTATGAAGGATACGGTAAAGAAACTTGTGGTGGTTCAGTAGTGTATCTAATGGACAAAGTAGAAGATCTGGAAAGACCGTTTTCTAATATAGTGGAAAATCAATATGAAGATCAATATTATACAAGTGAATTAGAAGATGCAGCATATATATTAATTGAATATTTAAATAATCATCCAGAATTATTTATTCAAAAGAATGAAGAGGATAGTAGAAATGTGGATGAAAATAGACTAGATGAATATTTTGACATTCCACTTTATGAATTTGAGCCTGATACTTCATATGATGAATCTTATTATGCTGTAAGTGATGATGATATTGATGATTTTGTACGCGGAGTAGTAGAGTCAGATTTATCTTCGGGTCAAGTAAATCGTTGGGCTAGAGATGGTTGGACTATTGTTGATCTCGACAGAGAAGACTATGATACTCTTCAAGAACTGTGGGATCGTTGGTTCAGAGATTTCTTAGTTGACTATGAACGTCAAGAAGAAGATGAATATGAGGACGAAGAAGATTTTGAAGAATCATTAAATGAATCCGATAAACCTCTATCAAAAATGGATATTAATAAACTTCGTGATTTAGCTGTTTCATTAGGTGCAGATAAGAAAAAATTATATGGAACTTCGAAACAAGGTTTAATAGTAATAATTGATAAATTACGTAAAGATAACTAGAAAAGAGGAAATGATATTATGGCTAAAGTAGCAGAAGATTTTGAATTGGGTAATCTCGAAAAGATGGGCACCAATGAATATGAAGCAAATAAGAACAGAGATAAGCATATTAAAATGTATAGAAAATTTGCTAATATTTCTGATAGTGAACCCATCACCGAAGAAACAATCAATGAGTATGCATTAAACAAAACTGCTACATACTGCAATAGAGAACCAGATAGAATCAAAGCAGAAATTTTAGGACAAAGGTATAGTGATTATGAGCAAGAATAAAAAAGTATTAAATGAAGATACTTTAGGTCAAGCAGTATAGCAAGCTCAATCTGTTATGGATAACGAAATAACAATAACAGATGAAGGAGACATAGAACAAGCATTAAATGATACATTAGCCGAGAATAAAGAAGTTCAAGCTAATGGTGAAGATGAATTTGGTTCAGTTCTTTTAATAGGACATGCTGGAGTCGGTAAAACTGCTAGAGTTAAATAGTGGTGTAAGAATCATGGCATGAATTTAATTTGGAAAGATGCCAAGATTATGGATATTGGAGATCTTAGAGGCTTATTTGCTCCGAATGCTGATAAAACAAGAGCAACCAATTTACCTACCGATGAATTTAATGTATTAGATTAGCCCAATACTGTATTGTTCCTCGATGAATTTAATAGAGCAGCAGGCAATGTAAGATTCACTCTTTCTTAGTTAATAAACGAACATAAAGTACCGGATTCAACTGCTCCTGGTGGTTCTAGATTTTTTCCAAATTTAGTGATGGTTATTGCAGCAATTAACCCAGCAATGTATGGTGTATATAATACTGATGCATTAGATGCTGCAGAACTTGATAGATTTGAAAAGGTTCAAGTTAGACCTGATAAGCATCAGGTCATGAATTATCTAGTAGCATTTTTTGAGGACAGAATGAAAAAGAATCAACTTGACGGCGATCAAGAAGCCTATAAAAAGAATCAAGGAAGAGCTGAATTAGCAAAAACTTTATTATCTAGTAGAGAATTTGAATTTGATGATACTGATGATATAGCAGCTGCTACTGAAACCTAGTCCGGTATTCTTTCTCCAAGAGGGTTGCATGACGTTCTAAGAAAGTGCGATGGCACTAAAGAAGGATTGTTAAGAAAATGGAATAATATTGCTAACCCTAATAAAAAAGGTATGGTCGAAAGAATATTAAAGAATTATTAGGATATTGATGATAAAGCAAATTCCGTATTTAAAGATAATCCATTTAAAAATTCAGGAACTGAAAATTGGAAAAAGATACAATCAGTATTAAATAATCTTTAAGGGGTCAATGAATTATGTCGATGACTCGAGAAGAAAAATTTGCTAAACAATTAATTATGCGTAATTTATCTGAATAGGGTTATCCTACATATGCTAAATTATTAAATGAATTTGATTTAAATTTAACTGAAAATCCAAATGTAATTGCATTTATGGAACCTGCAAAAGGAAGAATCGTGGTTAATAGAGGACTTGAGGAAAGTCAAGTTTCTGTGGTAATTCGTCATGAAATACTTCACTCTTATTTAAAACATGAAAAAAGATTACTATAGAAATTAGCTAGAGATTCCGAATTAGATTATGATGAATTAATAAATACAGGTATGCAAGATGTACTAGATGATTTAAAAAATAAATTATATAGTAATGACGATTTTAATATTGCGGCAGATTACGAAATATCAAATTTAGCATATACTGATGTAGATAAAGATACCATAAGATAGATAAATATTAATGGTTAGATATTATCGGGATTAGTTACGGAAGATCAACATCCTGACTGGGTAGATTATTCAGTAGAGGATATGTATTAGGAATTAGTAAATCAAAGAAAAAGAGATGAAAACAAATTAGATGATTCAGTACATCTTGGTTAGTTAAAAGATAAAACTACATTTATAGATTTGAACGGGGTGGTATACGGAATATGAAAATATTAAAAGAAGAAACTCAATACCATCATGGTTCATTTAAAGATTTACAAACATTCTTAGATAAGAATGGAGATCCATACACTTTAATAAAATCTGAATATCCTCAGGATAAATCAAAAAATAAGGATAAAAATAATTCTGATAATCAAAATAGTAATTAGAATTAGCAAAGTAATCAAAATAAATCCGATTCAAATAATCAATCAAATAATTAGAATCAATCAAATAATCAAGCAAATAATTAGTCAAATAATCAATAGAATCAAAATAATAATTAGAATCAACAAAATAATAATTAGCAATAGCAAAATTAGAATTCACAGCAACAGGATTAGAAAAAAGTTCCACCAGATCCAAATGCATCTTATGTTGATGTTAATACCGGATTTGAATATAAATGGGATCCATAGAAAAATCAATTTATGAAGGTAGGTAAATATCGTGCCAAATAAAGACGTGCATATTTATATTGATGATGATACTGGATTTAAATATATTTTTGATGGAACTAATCTTGTAAGACTTCCTGATGATTCAGGAAGTGGTAATGGATCGGATGATTCCAAACAAAACCAAAATGATAATAAATCCGATGAAAATGGTTCTTTAGATGACGCGAAAGAATAGCAGGATAAAGAAAAAGAGTAGTCAGATAAGAACGAAAGAAAACCGTAGATTGGCGACTCTGATGATTTAAGTGATGAAGATGAAGAACGAGAAAGACAAGCAGAACAAGAACGAGAAGAAGATGAAGAGGAAGCAGAAACTCCTGAAGAACGTAAAGCAAGACTTGATAGAATAAAAAGATATTTATCCAATGATGAGATTGGAGATCAAATTAATTATGAAAGCGAGAAAAAAGTTTCCGCAGAGAAACAAAGAAAGAAAGCTGCATAGAAAAAAGAAATTGAAAGAAATCTCAAAGGAGCAGAAAGAAATGCTCATGTGATTTCTCTTCTTGGAAAAGATCTGAAATAGTTCTTGGGTAAATTACTTGGAAAGTCAGAACGTAACGCAACTTGGAGAAAGTATAATGCAAATTATGCTAATGTGGGTCTAATTCGTCCTGGGTATAGATACGACCCAGTTGGTAAAATTCCTGTTATCTAGATATATCTGGATCAATCAGGGTCCTGGGGTGAAGATGATATTAAATTGGCAAATGATATACTTAAATCAATTCAAGAATTTGAAGATAAGAAACTCTTAAAAGTTCAAGTATATTATTTTGCAAATCATATTCATGATAATGCAGCGGCAGCAAGAAATGAGGGTGGAACTGCTGCAGGAACTGAATTAATGCAATAGTTAAATGAATAGAAGCCAGAAAATGTTATTGTAATAACGGATAGTGACTTTGATCATTTTGGTTTGAGTGGTTCTTATACTGCGCCCGGTGGAGTTTGGATGGTTTTTAGAGCAGCAAGATCAGAACAACTTATAAAAGCACTTAAAGGTAGACTTCAAACAAAAATTTATGATATAGATAGAATATAAATCTATATTAAGTAGAGGTTTATAAATGGATATAAGACAATTAGTAAACAAGTATCAACAATATTTAAAAAACGATGATTATGATGGATTATTTGCAGCATGTAAAGATTCTAGCGAACGAAAAGATTTAATTGAGTTTTTATATAATAGGTGTGCTATAGATGTATTACCTCACATGACTTCTATACCACCAAAAATGTTCCAAGATGTTGAAGGTATTTCTTAGATCAGGATTCCTGATAACATAACTGATATTGGAGAAAGAGCATTTATTGGATCTACGGTATCCAAAGTAATACTTCCAAATACCATAAAGAAATTACCAATGGGATTATTTGAAAATTGTTTTAATTTACATAAAATATTTATTCCAGATTCAGTTACTGAATTTTCTTAGAATGTATTTAGAGGAACGCCCGACGATATATTAATTGGTGCTAATTTCAGATCAGATAATGCTTCAAAATTAAGATTTCCTCAATCAGAACTTGATTTTTATAGGTAGCATTTAAGATTTAGGAGAAATTCATAATGAAAATAGAAAAAATTTTAAATGAAGCATTTAGTCCTTCCATGCCAACCTGGTTAAAGAATTTTTTTCTTTATAATACCGAAAGAAGAAATCCTGGAAGTAAATTTAGATCTACGAGAATGTATCCATAGCCAAAAGGATCGGAAGCAGAATATTCTGCTCTTAGAGGTTCAAGGAATAGAAATATTGGTAGAGATGATGATGATTTACGTGCCATTAATATATTAAATAAAGTAGGAATAAATTTTGAAAAAGCAAAATTTAATGAAATTAGTCCTCCACCAAAATTGAATAGCCCAATATTTTAGGATAAAGATAAATTATGTATTTCTTGGTTAAAATCAAATTATGATGAGATGTTATGGATATCAGGGTCTAGATCTTCAGCGCCACATGAAAAATTTACGATGGATAATGGTAAAGATGTTGCTATGTGGCAATTAAATAATAAATAGTTTCAAACTTATTGTAAAGGTTTCTGTTGGTTAGATATGACAGATCCCGATAATTTTAGGGAGTAGGATTAGTAGAAACGTGCATTAATACGTGCTGGGTCTGTAGAACGTAATCCTAAACAAGGAAAGGCTGCGGAGACGGCGGCACAAAGAGGTTGGGGTAATAGTAATTTCGATAAATCTGGTTATTATAAAATTCCTGCAGTAAAAAGATATGCAGATGAATTAGCCAGAAGAAAATAGGCTGGATTAGCTAATGCATTAGTTGAAACACGAGAAGCATTAATAAAGCTAAGGGATGATTTAAAAAGCGTTATGGATATAGTGCTGGAAACTCCAACATACAGTATTAGACGTGGTATTAAAGATGCTACTCAATCTTTTACTAATGCAGTTGATTAGTTCGACACAGCAACTCAATATGCTGACCAATTATCTACGACAAGTAATCTAAGTTCAACGACACAATATCTTAAAAATTCTTTGGATTATACAAATAGATTTATTCAAGATGCATATTAGGTAATTGGTCAATTTGTTCCAACTACAATTGATTACGACGTTAATGATACTACCATATATGATGATAGTGATTGGACAGGGTTCTAATTAAAAATAAATTTTTCTTTTAATTTATATTAAAGGAAGAATTTAAAAAATAAAAAGTAAAATATAGTAATATATTGATGCTAAATTTATATGGAATATTTCAAATCCATTAAATAAAAGGAGAAATAAATATATGTTTATTTATGAAGGCAAGAAAAGAAATGAAGCAGATACTGCCGATGTTGAAGTATTAAACATTGTTTTTCAAGCAACTCAAATTCCAGCTGTAACACCTGATGTTCAAGTATGGAAAGATGATACTACTATTTACGCAAAAATTGGAGATAATGTAATTTCTGGTAGCGTAAGTGAATAAGGAGGCTATTCTAAATGTTAATGTATGAAAAGAATGGAAAACTTATTCTTGATTTTCAAAAAAGTTCAATTCCAGCAGAAGTAAGTGATGTCCAACTTTATAAAGAAGATGATACCGTTCATGTATTAGTAGGAGATAATGATTTAGGAGATAGCACTAAAGTGCTTTCATCCATTTCAGTAAAAGGATTTAAGACTACTTATGCAGTAGGCGATACAATTGATTTAACTGGAACAACTGTAACAGCTAAATATGATGATGGTAGCTCTGAAGTTGTAACTACTTATACAACTACTCCAGATGATAAAACTACATTAACTGCTCAGGATACTAGCGTGGTATTTTCTTATACAGCTGGAGAAGTAACAAAGACTGTAACTAAATCAATTACAGTTTCTTAATTTATTTTAGAAAGGTAAGTGATAATTTTGACTCTTGATGAATATAGAGATGAAATAAAATTAAAACTTACTGGATAGATTTTAGATATAGAATTAGATGATGATACGATAGATCGTGTTATTCGTTCTGCATTAAGAGAAATGCAGCGATATCTATCTTCAACTAGTCTATTAACAATGCCATTTAGTAAATGTATAGATTTATCAAACGTAACTGATGAGAGTGGTAAACTAGTAAAAATTAGTTCAATATCAAGGGTATATAGAGCTCATGGATTTGTTTCTGATGAAGGTAACAGCAATCCATCAGCTGCTATGGATCCAATGTATGTTTCTTAGTGGTAGTTATTATCAGGAACTGGAAATTTATATAATTATTAGAATTATGTTTATGATTATGCAGCATGGAATACATTATTATAGACAAGAAATACTACATCAACTGATTTAGCGTTTCGTTATGATAAAGCTTCAAATAAATTGTATATAAATGTTGCAAGTAATTATCCATTAAATATTACAATTGAATATGTTCCAAGATATGATGATGTTGAAGAAGTAGTATCAGATTACTGGATAGATATATTAATGAAATTAGCTTTAGCAATAACAAAAATAACAGTAGGTAGAGTAAGAAGTAGATATGTACAATCAAATGCTTTATGGCAAAATGATGTGAATATATTACAAGAAGGATTAGATGAATATTCACAATTGCAACAATATCTACAAGCTAATTTACAATTAGTATATCCTATTGACTGATATATGTTTTGAAGGTAAGGAGATTATTAAATGAGTTTATCCTACTTAACAGAGGCTTTCAAGAGCCTAGAAATTCTTGAAGAAGAAGATTTTAATCTTGCAAATAAAGAAGACGTAGAAAAACTGCAAGATTTTGAAAATGATTTGCCAGAAGATACTATTGAAATCATGAGTATGGATTTTGATGATGTAGAAGAGGCAGAAGAAGAAAATGAAGAATCTCATATTGGAGATGTAATTTTAGATTGTCCAGTATGTCATTCAAAACTGTATAAGCATTCTGATGAAGTAGTAATCGATGAAGAAGAGCAGCTCGCTAATGTTGGTGAGGAATGTCCTTATTGTTATACTTCTGATGGATTTAAGATTGTTGGTCAAGTAGCTCCATATCAACCAGAAGACGAAATAACTGTTGATGTAGAGGATAAGATTGAAGATTCTGATGATGAAGTTGAGGAAAAAGAAGAAGTAGAAGAATCTTTAAATGAATCAAAAGAAGATATTATTACGTATTTTTCAGATTATGAGATTGATGGGCCCGAAGATGTTAAAGCTGAACGAGAAGAATTTAGAAATTATAATCTAAAAGCAAAAATTAGTTCAAAACTAACTCCTAATTATACTCATAAGGTTATCGTTTCGGGTAAGGTTGATGATATGATTCGCTACGCAGAAGAAACTGGTGATGAATCATTAAAATACGAACTTCAAAAAAGAAATTATCTTGAAGAATCTTTAAATGAATCAAAAGAGGTAGATCTTACTGAATATCAGAAGTGGGTAGATTATGATATGAAGAAGTATCATAAGATATCAAAAAATACCATGGATAAAATCAAAAGTGCGGGGCTTTCTGTAGTAAAAGATTAGTATGGTGATTATGAAGTAATTGCTAAAAGAGCAGATAGCGATGTAAATGAATCATTTAATTAGAAGCTGACAGAAAAGCAATGGTAGTACACTTTAAAATCAGGCTCTCTTTTAAGGGATGCAATTGATGAAGGAGATCTACAACAAGTTCAATATGCATTAATTGATTGTTATGACGAATTACATGATCATGATTTACTCGATGATGGTGAATATGATAGTTACGTTGAAGATGTTAGAATGCTTGATGCATCTGATGAAGATGCAGAAGATGAATTTGATTATCAATTAAATGAGTTCTATGATCTTTGTGATAATTTAAATGTTTGGGTAGCTTTAAGTGAATCTTTTAATATTAAAAGAAAAAGAGTAACTGAAGATTTTGATAAGGTTGAAGTCGAAACAGAAGATTAGAAAATTACCGTAAAGAGCGAACCAAAAGAAATAGATTCTGATGATTAGATGATTGCTCCTATTGAGCCTGAAGTTAAAGCAGATATTGAAGATAATATTGAAGAAATTGGAGAAGAAGGTTCAGAGGAAGTTGATTTCGATGTTGATGACTTCGATGAAGAGTCATTCGATGAAATCGGAGAATCTTATTTAAGAAGAGTCTATGAGAATGTAACTTCTTATAAAACCAAGAAGGTTTCCAGTGATGGTAATAAATTAGTAGTCGAAGGTTTAATTACATTTAAATCAAAGAAAACTAAACCAACTAGTTTTATATTTGAAGCAAAAGATGCTACTAAGAAAGGCGCTTTAAGATTTATCGGAGAAAATCTTCAAATATCAAGAGGTCATAAATCATTCATGCTTAAAGGTAATTTAACTGAAGGTAAGTTTTTATCAGAATCATTAAATTACAATTATAGAACAAAGGATTCAACTGGTAAGACTACGAGAATCTATGGAACAGCAAAGAGATCATAAATAATATGAATAAAAATAAGATTGAGATGAAGAATCTTTCTGAAGAAGAAGGTTCAGTTTAGAACGCTATTGTAAACTGGTGGCAAACATACGACTTCTTTGAAAAATCTTCTGAACAAATATATAATGATTTAATTCAAATAATACCCGAAGAAAAGAAAGAAGATTCTTAGGTTAAAAGATTATTAGGAAGTATCTTAAGAAGTAAAGATTATACCATAGCAGCAAGTATTATATAGGAATTTGTTCTTAGAGGAGATAATCTTAGTAATCTTAGGGGATTCAAAGAAGTAGAACCGAAATTTATGAAAAATTTTGGAAGAAAAAGATAAATTTAAGAAAAGGGAGAGTTGTTACATAAAATGAATAAAGAAAATGTAATAATAGCAACTGATCCCCAACAGTATGGATTTTTATTAACTCCTGCAATAAAATTACATAGAAGATGGTTTATTGAAATGGCAAGGTTAATAGGAATTCGAGTTGAATATAGATATCCAAAAAATACAGTTATAAATCCAGAAACTCAAGAAGAAACGATTTAGTATGGAGTTAATTGGACTACATATGCAGAAATTGATTCAAAGTATTCATGTCCTGAAAATATATATTGTATATTTGAATAGCATCCGGATTAGCAAACGATGAAAAAAGTTGGATGGATGTCAGAATTACAAGAAAATAGTTCAATAATTCATGTACAATATGATCTAGAGCATATATAGCAAGGATGTTTATTTAAATTGCCTGGAGGCTTAGATGATTCCAAAGGTAGATATTTTAGATTAGTTAGATTAACTAATAGTATAATCTATCCAGCATCACTGATGTGTGAAGTAGTTCCTGAATACTTTGATTTATATGTACCTGATTAGAATGACCATGAACATAATAGTAATATTCCAGTATTGAATGATGAGGAGTATTATCATACTTGGAATTAATTATTACTAGTTTTTATAGTGGTGATAATGGATTTATTCAATATATTTTGGGTATTATCAGATCTCGTTTAATCGAAAGAAGTTTAGATTATACAAGATATGAAAATATTTTTCAAGTTTATTAGTAGGATATATCTGTAGAATCTGTAATATTGTAGGCAGCATAGAATCTAATTGTGTAGAAATATAGCGATCAAATAATCATTACAATAAATCCAAATGTATTATATAATAATAAATCAATAAGATTAATTGATTTATGTAAATTATTAAATTATGGTAATTTAGAAAATCAAGGTTGTCATATATTTACTGATACATTTGATTATGTAGTTTCTCATTTGGAGAACTTATATTCTGAATATACAAAGAGGTAAATAAGATGGCAGTTTATTTTTATGATACAGCTTTATTAAACAAATTAAGATATTGGACAAATAAAACTAATTTAGCAATTTATGGAATAGATGAAACTAGAAGGTTATTTGAAGTAATTGGTACAGAGACAAATGATCACAAAATTAAATTACCAATTATTTGTTTAAGAAGAAATGGTGGATATGAAATACTAAATATTAATAAGAAACCATTAACTTATAGTGGTGCGATAGCAGCACGTAAAAATGGAACTTCAACTTAGTTTAATGCTATTCCAATTCAAATTAATTATCAATTAGATATTTATGCAAAATATTTATAGGAAGCAGATTCATATGCACGGAATTTAATATTTAATATAGTGAATTATCCTACTATGAAAATAGAGATCCCTTATGGAGAAAATCAGTATTTAGAACATTATGCAAATGTAAGAGTAGCGACAAATGTAGAAGATAATTCATCAATACCTGAACGAATGGTTCCTGGATTATTTACTAGATTAACGTTAGATCTAAATATTGATGATGCATATTTATGGGATATTAGAGATCGTAATGATGTTGAAATTGATTCAACAGTGGAATTAAGAATACAAAATTCTGAAGCTGATGATTTCACAATCGAATATTTTAAATTTAAAGAAAATGAAAATCATTAACTCAAGTTAGGAGAGAGTAAATGAGTAGAATAGTTATAACCGAATCTGATTTTACAGTGCCTGTAGCTACTTATCAAACTACCGATGTCGTTTTTGTTCCCGGTTTTTCTGTATTAGATTTAAGTACAGATGGTGCTGCTCAACAAGGAGAACCAAAATATTGTGCAAGTTTAGCAGATTTTTCAAAATATTTTGGGACCGTAACTCCAACATTTGCTGCAACGCAAACATATCCTGCTGGGTTTGATGCAAAAGCTACTGCAGGTTTGAGTACTACTAACTGGTTTGATGCAGGTGCAGCAGATCCTTCTTTTATTTATGCAAAGGAATTACTTGCTCAAGGGATTCCAGTGGTTTATGAACGAATGAATATTTCCACAGCAGATATTACTGTTGCTGCTGCATATTCATATTTAACAACTTTAGTATTTACTGATACTAGAACTGAATCCATATCTTATCCAACAGCAACCGTATATAGTTCAACTTCTACGTATTCAATTGGTGATATTGTTTCATATACTGATAGTGAGACTGAAGAAACAAATTATTATAGATGTCTAGTAGACATTACAGAAGGAGAAGCTTTTACTCCTGCTCATTGGCAAGTTCTTCCAAAAACTTAGGATACGTTATAGCCGTTACTTGACTTAGCAATTCCCGTTAAGTATTTAACAAGCGGTGGCTATCCGTCTGTTGAGTTCACTCCTGAGGGTGGTTCTGGAACTCTTGCAGGTTAGATGATTACAATGGCGGAAGCTCGTGGAGACTGTGTTGCATTGGTTGATTATCTCGATAATGCAACAAGAAAATTAGTTGGCGATTCCAGTGTGTATGATGCAATTAAAGTTCTTTCTTCAGAATTTGCTACTGCATTTGTTCCTTGGGTGGAAGTTTCATTTGTAAATACTTATGGTGGTACGTCTAATAATCATATGCCTCCATCTTTTGCATATTTAACTGCATTAGGTGAGGCTCTCGGATATTCGTCAAACACTCAAGCAATAGCTGGTGTAACAAGAGGACAAATTCCAAACTTTGTTAGACTTTGTACAAATTACACTTTAACTAATACTATTGCAGAAGATACATTCCAACCTGAAAGTGGCGTATCTGTAAATGGTATTACTAATATTGCTAATTATGGTTACAGAATTTGGGGTAACAGAACAATGAAAGCTAATAGTGGTGGAACTAAAGCCACTTCCTTCCTGAATATTAGAAATATGGTTTCTGATATTAAGAAGACAGTATATAATGCTGGTATGCTTACTTTATTTGAGCCAAATGCTCAAGTAACTTGGCTCAGCTTTACTTCAAAGATTACTCCATTCTTAGATAGTTTAATTAGTAATTATGGACTTTCAAAATATACTATTGAAAGAAATACTACAACTGATACTGGTTCTCCTCTGCCAAAGACTACATTATCAGCAACTATAACCATTTATCCTGTTTATAGTATTGAGAAAATTACAGTTCAGATTGCTATTCGCGATGATGATACTGTAGAAGTTACTGAATAATGGAGGTAATAAATAATGGCTTATAATACAAATAGTGTAAGAATTAAGGGCTCTGATAGACCAAGTACATTACAACAGAATAATGCAGTTTCTCAGAGCGCATATCATATGGCAGATAGTCCTAATCTGTATGAGCCACAAAGATCAAATAACTTTGAATTTGTCGTTTCTGGATTAGGAACATTAACATTACCTGATGGATCAGGACGTACAATTAATGAACAAAATGCTTCTGATGCTATTAGATTATCAGTTTCATCTTCAAGTGTACCTCATTTTACTCAGAGCGTAATCGAGATTCAAAGAGGTAATAATACCGTCAAGTATGCTGGTGTTCCTTCATTTGATGCAGGCACATTAGTAATTAATGATTATATTGGACTTGAAGCAAAGATGGCTCTGGAAGCTTGGTAGAATCTTTCATATAATGTAAGAACTCAGAAAGTTGGTTTAGCGGGTGACTATAAGAAAGAGTGCTACTTGGTAGAATATACGCCTGATTATCAAGCCGTCAGAAAGTGGGTATTAAGAGGTTGCTGGATTAGTCAGATTTCTGAAGATAATTATAACAACGAGGAAAATTCAAAGCATACTATTACGGCAACAATTCAATATGATTACGGATATCCTTCTGCAATCTAATAGTAAATATTATATAGAGTAGCGATTAATTTCGCTACTCTATACAAGGATTATATGAAATTAATAGAAAAAGTAATTATTCATGATACTTTAAATAAAAAATTATTTTCTGACGACAATAAATTATACCCTGAAGTTAAAGATAGAATATTAGACATTGTAACTGAATTTCTTGAGTATACAGAATTAGATTTAAATATTGCAGATATTCAATTAGTTGGATCTAATGTCTCTTATAATTATGCAGAAGATTCAGATCTCGATGTGCATATCATAACAAATTTTGATTTGATTGATGCTCCAAAAGAAATTTTACAGTCGTTATATAATGCTAAGAAAAGTTAGTTTAATGATAAATTTGATATAACAATTAGAGGAATACCTATAGAAATGTATATTCAAGATATTAATGCTGGTATACACTCTAATGGAATTTATTCGGTATTAGATGACAACTGGATAAAATTTCCTGATAAAATAACAGGAGTCAAGCAATATGTTTTTGCAGATGAATTGCAAGATTGGACTAATCATGTTAATAAAGTCATAAATGAAAAAAATTATGAGAAGGTTATTGATACAATAAATAAGATATACATGATTAGATCTAATGGTTTAGCTAAAGACGGAGAATTTGGAAAGGGTAATTAGTTATTCAAAGAAATTCGTAGTGCAGGATTATTAGATAGATTAAAAGATGCATTAATTGATATAATGTCTGACAGACTTTCATTAGAGGAATTAAGTCGTTCACAAATATTGAATCGAGATTTTTGAGGAGTGATTATGAATGAGTTTCATAGTTGAAGATAGTAGAACACAGCTTCTTCAAAAATCAAAAAAAGCAGATAATTACGTTCCGTCTAATCAAGCAAAAGGTAAGAACAGATATGAACGAAGATTACATTCAAAAGTAGCAAAATCAGTAAAACAATATAATTCAATGGACATGAATAAATTATTTAAAGATAATATATTAGATGTTAATGTTGAAGTGAACGGTGAAACTGATAATTATATAGTTAGAATGTCTTTCGGAGGATTTCTAGATTATCTTCATGAATAGGTTGAACGCAACAATGGACAATTAGATTTACGAACGATATCAAGAGCGTTAGTATCTGCATTTAATAGTGATAATACTTATATTTGGTGTAGCTGTGACGATTGGAAGTATCGTATGGCATACTGGGCTACAGTAAAAGATATAAATAGTGGGCAGCCTGAAAACAGACCGTCTGACATAACTAATCCAAATGATACAAAAGGTGCGGGATGTAAACATACTTTATTAGTTCTTTCAAATAATACATGGTTAATAAAAGTAGCTAGTGTAATTCATAATTACATTAATTATATGGAAAAGCATTAGCAAAGATTATATGCAGATATTATTTATCCTGCAATATATTAGAAAGAATATGAAGATGAAGTACAACTTGATATGACTTCTGATGATGAATTAGAAAGTGATAGTGAACTAATTGATATTGCAAATAAATTTGCTACAACTAAGAATCAATTTCAAAAAGGTAATGAAATTGGAATGGATACTAGATTTAAATCATAGAATCAACCAATTAAGAAATAGGTTTCTTTCGATGATTTAATTTCTGATTAAATTTAAATTTTAGATAAAGAATCTCTATTTTTAATTTTTGATAACTTGTAAATATATATTAGAATATAATAACAGCATATTATATATTCTTGAGGTTCTTTATGTTTTTCCATAGTATAAGCATTTAAGGACTTTAAGAACTTAAATGCTTATTTTTTTTTTAAGGAGATTAAGATGAGTAATATAACAATTCAAGAAACTTTTACATTACCGAGTAAAGGATTAGTTTATAATAGAAAAATTGATCCAATTATTCATTTAGAATCAATGACTACCGCACAAGAAATGAAAAGATTATAGCCAAGTGATTCTCCATATTGGACATTATGTTCAATAATTGATGATTGTGGTGCAGCAGATTGTGGCATGTCTAGTTATGATATGTGTCTTGGAGATTATTAGTATTTACTTTATATGCTTAGAATAGTAACCCACGGTAGTAATTATTAGGTGATTAGTAATTGTCCTTATTGTAGATCAGAAGTAAAAGAAATTATACCTTTAGATGAATTAGATGTTCTTGAATACACTTCTGATTTAGAAAAATATAAGGAGTTCGAATTACCTAAATCTGGTACATTAGTTAATTTGAAAGTATAGACTCCAAGGATGTTAGATAGCATTTCTGAAAGATCAAAAGAAGTAAGAAAGAAGTCAAAAAGCGGAAAGGTAGATAATACATTACTTTATACATTAACCGAACTTATTGATAAAGTTGATGGTAGAGAAATGGATGATGTTGAATTAGAAAAATGGGCAATAGCATTACCACTTGCGGATACTAATGCAATTCTTCAATATTCTGATAAATTCAATAATTCTATTGGTATTGATACAGAAATAATGACTACATGTCCAATATGTGGTTTATCATATACCAGTAGATTAAAAACAACGAACGAATTTTTTCGACCCAGTTTGGACTTCTGATGGGTAGCGGTATTCAGATTTTAGATATAAAGAAATAGTTAAAGAACGATATTTGATATCAAAACATACAAATACATCATATATTGATACGGCAGATATAACCCCAACAGAAAGAAATTATTTATTACAATTCATCATAGAAGATTTAGCAAAATAGAAAGAAATATTAGATGCTGCAAAACAGCAAAATAAAAATAAAAAATAAGGGAGATGAATTTATTTGGCGAATACTCCCAATTATTCTGAAGAGATGTTCAGAAGCATTCAAAAATTATTAAAATTATTTGAACAAGGAAAATATGATGATATTCTGGAAAGTAAACGTAAATTAAGTCCATCAACTTTTGGTGTAGATACGATAGAAAAATACTATGATGAAGCAACAAGACAAATTATTGATAAATGGGAAGCTAATCTTAGTAGTATAGTTTTAACGGATACGGGAAGAATATAGAAATAGTTACAAGATATTGATTTAAATGTTCCAGTTGAAGAAATTGAATCTTAGTTGATTGAAAAAATTCAAAGTTCAACAGAACGAAAGATTCGTGAGCCTGCAAAAAAAGCACTCAATAAGCTATATGATTTAATTGAAGAACGTGATAATGAATTATCAAGTTTAGAGGAACGAAGGGAAGAAGCAGTTGCTGCTGCAAGGCGTAATCTTTGGAAAGAATTATCTGCAAAAGAAAAAGCAGAAATTTATAAACGTGCTAGCGATGAATTACAATTAAAAATTGAATAGCTTGATACGATATTAAAGTATGAAACAAGTATAACAGAAGAAGAAAAAGCTGAATATGAAGAACTTCTTAAAGATAAATAGATGCTGGATGAAAAATATCTTGCAGTAAGAAAATAGCAAATTTCTGAATTATCTAAGGAAGAAAGATTAGCAAGATATAAATCAGAAGCAGAAGAAATAGCAAAAAATGCTAGATTAGAAAAAGCATTAGCAAAGGAAGAAACAAAAGATAACCAAGTTGAATAGAAACGTAGATTATCAGAAATAAATCTTGATACTAAAAATAAATTAAAAGAAACTCAAGAAAAATATGGTTTATCCAAATTGGAAATTTCAACTGAATAGACTACAAAGTTACTTGGTGGAATAAGTGATTTATTAAGTGGTAAAACTGGATCTGCCGAAGGATTAATGGGTACATTATTTGGTGAGAGTGGAATGATTGCAGGTACAGAAACTGCAGGAGTAGCAGGAGCAGCTGGTATGGAAGCATTAGCAGGACCTATTGGTATTGCACTTATGGTTTTACAGACTATTGCAAAAGTAGTTGGTAAAATTAATGAAGCAGTTGCAAAAGGCGTAGATATGTCAGCTAGTATGCAAACATCATATATGTCACCAATTAATACTAGGTTACAAGGATTAGTCGCAGACAATAGAAATTATTATAATGAAATGACTGATTGGTCAAAAGAAAATCAAGATGATTTTGGTTTATTTATTGGTCGTTGGAATGCATTTGTTGATAAATAGAAATATATCGAATAGTTAAATACCTTAGTTCAATCAGGTATCGCATATAATGCAGAAGAAAGAGCATTACTTGCTACTATTTCTGATAAATTAGTTACTACATTTGATGTGATGGATGCAAGTTTAACGAGACTTGTTAGGTTACAACAAAGAGATATGACATATTCTGCATTAGGTAGTGAATCTTTATTAACGTAGTTTCTTAATAGATTTTCGACCATGGGAGGTATAGCAGATACTAGTTATCTTAGTGATGTTTACGATTCTGTTTCTGCTACGTTGCTAGATGCAGTTTCGAAGTTAAATGCCGATGATGCCACTGCTTTTAGTTACGAAGTCCAAAAATGGTTAGGAGCTTTATATTCTTTAGGTTTATCTCAAGAAGGTGTTCAATCTTTAGCAAAAGGCATTACTTATTTACAAACAGGTAATGTAAGTGAATTATCTTCAAATCAATAGTTACAATATATTTATTCCGCCGCTGCTGAAAGAGCAGGATTATCTATCGGTGATATTTTGATTTAGGGACTTGATATCAATACCACTAATGCATTATTACAAAATGTCGTTGGATTATTATAGGATATTTATAATAATTCGTCAACTAATGCAGTATAGTCAGCTTGGACAAATATTACTGGATTATCTATTTCAGACTTAAAGGCTATGACCAATGTGACAAGTGATTATATGGCCTATATTTCTCAGGAGCATCAAGGTTGGGTAAGTTCTTGGGAAGAAACTTAGAAGTAGATTTCAATGATTGAAGATACAACACGTACTAGTATTGCTGAAGCAATAACTAATATTATTAATAATGCACTAGTTAGTGTTGGAGATAGAATAGTAAAAGAATAGTTTGCGTCTGCAGGAATTTAGAAAACATTAGTTAGTGATGCTGTTAGTAATTTTATTCAGGGTATTGGTGGTTATGAAGAAGGTGGAACAGCAGATTAGATTGTTTCAGTTATTGCTCAATCCACAATGTCGACAGCAGATCATATAGCTGCTGGCGTTGATTCTGCAATTAAATTGTTTACAGGTCAAGGAACACTTTCTGGTATTATAAATGATGCATTAGGCATTGGTGGAGTAAATAAATATTCCTTATATTATTTATCTGATGCAATTGGTGGTACTGTTGGTGATGTAGTTAAATCCATGATTACAATTCCTGCAGTTGTACAGGAAGTTTCAGAGGTTCTACAAGATTGGGGAACTGGTAAAGAAGAAGCTGATAAATTATCATGGGATGAAAAATTATTATCCAAATCCAGTTAGATATATACAGTTTTAGAAAATCTTGAGAAAGATAGAATAATTGAAAGAAAAGAACGTACAGCAGAAAATGTTTCAATGTCAGTTGCTATGGATAATTGGAAAGCAGCTGTAGATTAGATGAATTAGCAAGTTAATTATTAGAACTTGTTTATTACAATGGGACTTGATATGCAAAATCAAAATTAGAAAGATATCGGGTCTGCATTAAATGCCTTAACAGAAAGATTAGATAATCCACCTATGGTTTAGGAATCAGATTATTTTACTACTTATAATTAGAATACTTATAGTAATGACATTTATAATCAAAATACTTATTCAAATGACAATTATAATACAAATAATATAACTAATATAGATAATACTGATACGTTAGCATTATAGTCTGAAATAAATTCTATTACTGGTATGTAGGCATCAATTGCATCTTCTCTTAATACTGCTTATGATTCATTAATTGATACATAGCTTACTACAACAGCAGCACTTAATACTTTCCAGTCTTAGGCGGATGCAATAGCAAATAGTTAGATATCAATAAGTAATGAGTCCACAGAAGATAGAGCATTAATAGAGCAAGCTAGTGATATATAGAGGTATCTTTTTGAAAATGAACGATTAATTAGGGTATCTTTATCTTTGTTGGAACCAAGTGCAGTTGAGTAGTTAGATCATTTATCAACTTGGAAAACAGATAGAGAAACAATGAAAGAATTAGTTGAACATATTCTTTCCATCATGCGAGATAAAGTACCTGTTGATATTATTGATAATGATGTTAATACTATAGTTAATAACATTTATAGAACAAGATACTAGTATTAAGGAGTATTATTATAATGAAACAGAAATTTTTTACAAAAACTATATAGAGTGATTTTATAAAATCTTTATTATATAATACTCCTTTACCAACTTATAGTACAATACGAGTAGGAGAATATATAATAAAAGGTCATACATACGTGTATGATAGGTCAATTATCAAATGTGTAGAATCAGGATATTTATGTAGGGACATAGCCGTATTAGAACAATGGAGATCTAGTGCAACAGTATTAGGTGAATTTATTTTAGGTAAAGATATTTTAGGCATAAGAGACTCAGTCCCTATTGTAACCAGTGGTAGTTATATATATAATGGTTATCATTATATTCTTGGTGCATATAACTTACGATATAATCTGAATGATAGTGATCCGGATTATCCTATATTTGATTCAACTCAAAGTTATAATGCTGGAGATATTGTTTAGTATTCTATTAATAATGTTTATCACTTATATCAAGCAATTATAAATATTCCTGAAAATACTGCTTGGAATAATGATTAGTGGAACTTTATAACTGCGTATGAACGACCATACACATTAATTCAATGTACTGAAGATGGAAAAATTGATGATATTCCATTAGGAGCATCATATAAAGTATTACAAACATTTGAACCCGAAACTTTATTAGAAACTTCACGGTAGTTATTAGATAAACATACTTATTATATTAGAATAGCATTAGTAAATGGTTAGACTATGCTTTAGTTAATATATAATGAAAATTTAGAATAGTTAAATTAGAAGGCAGCAAAATGGATAACTTATTCTAATTATATTCCTGAGATGTATTATACTAAATTTGCTAATAGATTTATTTCAACTACAGATTATTATGATAGTTAGACTCATAGAAGATTAGGGTAGCTATTAAGATTTTATCGAGATATTTATCATCTTGACTTGATGGCATATTATAATTGTTGGGATGGAGAATACTTAAATAATTACTAGATATATAACGACAATTTAACAAAGATGTCAGAAACATCATTTAAAGTAATCAAGGTTCCGATTAAATTTAATAAGGAATATACCATAGCAATTGAATCAGATTCAAGTGTGAAGTTAGTTCCAACAATAATGAAATTAAATGAATTTCTAACTACAACAGTAGGTTAGTCAAACATAATTAAATTAGATAATTTATTAGATGACAATAATATAATATCTTATAGTTCCTTGTCATTTAATCAACCAATTATATTTAAACTAACCAATAATTCTGATGTCCCATTAAGTTCAGTTGAACCGTCAGTTGGAAGTTCAACACTATCGAAAGCAGAATTTTTGCAGAGGTATGAAAAAGATCTGTACTTGATTATTTAGCTACCAAAAAATAATCAATCGTCCATTGTTGTGTTAGAGGGTAATTATTTAAATACTAATACTAGTAAAATTTTTAATTTGGAAAATCTATAGCAAATAGGAAATCAAGAATTAAACGAATTATTATTAAGTAATTTATCTTTGTTATAGTTAAATGATGGAGTGACATATCCTTTTGCAGATAGATTAATTGAATATCTTCTATATAATGTTATAACTGGCATGGACACGATTGGAGAGGACATAACAAGAATTAGGAAGAAATTAAGTAATTACTTATATTATGATCCGACGGAAGTTGCATGGAGTGATTATTTACGAATTTTAATTTTTGATATGTATATGAATAATAGTAAATCTATAAATCTAGATATTTCAGGATATGTAGACAAGGACACTGAATAGTACATAAATAATTTATAAGGAGGTACATAAATGTCAACATTTAAAGGATATCCAGTAAATGATGGGTCTTATTATCAAGTACTTCCAAATGGTAATGCTCCTGACAATCTTGGTGTAGGAGATTTAATTGTAACTAGCAGCGGTACATTTCTAATTATAGCAGCAAGACAAATGAGTTAGACTGAAAAAGCACAAGCTCATTCTCAGCACGGAGTAAGTCCTATAACCAGAAGTGATTACACTGTTATATTATATAATAAAAATTTAACGACAAGGAACTTTAAAGGAACATATTTAAATCCACCTCAATATAGTGAATAGTTATAGGAAAATGCGTAGCAATAGCAGATTCGTTCAGATGCAATTGTAAGTAGTCCTGCAAGTCATGATGACTTGACAAAATTTGATATGCCGGATAATTATATTTACTTCTATCATTTAGATTAGTTTATAATGCTACCGTTATATGCAGATTCTGTGTCAGATACAATGTCTGTTTCTTTTGAACAGAGCACTCCCCTATCAAGATCTGCTCCAATATTTTCTTATAAAAGTTCAGGACCAAGAGTAGTTTAGGTTGGTTTTGATTTACATAGAGATTTAATGACGGATTTAAATTATTAGAGAAGTAATGTAAATTTACCGACAGGGTCTCCAGGAATAACCGATGATTACGTAGATATATTGATTAGATACATAGAAGCAGCAGCATTACCAGTATATCAAGCAACAAATAAAATGGTAAATCCACCAATAGTAGCGATGAGATTAGGTTCCGATATTTTTATAAAAGGAGTAATTACTGGATAGGTTGGTAAAACTTTTAAATTTCCAATATTAAGAAATGGTAAATATGCCGTAGTTAATTTAAATTTTGCAGTTGAAGAAGTAGAGCCTTATGATGCTTGGGATGCAGTTAAATATGGTAGTTATCGTGGAATTGATACTACATTAGATAGGAGAATGAGAGTGTAATATGAATGTATTGAAAAATGAAAAATATTTAAATTATGATAAATTATCAAGATATTCATAGTTCCCATATTTTTATAATACTCTTGATAATAAATATATTTGTGGAACAACTTCATACTTAAAAGATACTACTAATTATCAATTATATACTGTTAAGCAAGGTGATACTTATGACAGCATTGCATTAAATGCTTATGGAAATCCTACTTACTATTGGATTATTTGTAGTTTTAATCATATTCAAGATTCTTTTTCAATGCCAATGCCTAAATCTCAATTAAAACTTCCAGTAATGACGGATATAGAATTTGAGGAGATTGTATGAGTTTATAGAGTGTGCTTGATTTTGCTTATTCTCAGCTTGGAATAACAGAATCTCCTCCTAATAGTAATACTGTTATTTATAACACAGATTATTATGGTTATGAAGTATCTGGTCCGGATTATCCGTGGTGCGCAGTTTTTCTTTGGGATGTTTTTAGACTGGCAGGAGAATCTCAAGCATTTTATGGTGGAGGTAAGACTGCTAGCTGTACTGAATTAAAAAATTATTATTCAGGATTAAATAGATGGTTTACTTCCGGAGATCAACCAAAGCCTGGTGATATTGCTATAATGACCTTTTCGTCAAATAAATCAATATAGCATTGTGGTTTAGTTTATTCTGTTGATGGAAACGGTGTGTACACTATAGAGGGTAATACCTCTCCAGGAATTGAAGGATCTCAAGATAATGGTGGATGTGTTGCATATAAGTATAGAGGAACTGCAAACATCGTTGGTTTTTGTAGAATTATTTATTCGAATGAAACTAATGAAGGTGGTCCCGTTAATGAGTCGGGTTCTGACTTTTGGTCAAAAACAAGTTTATTACCAACAGATTTGAATCAAGTAACTACATCAGACTCGAATTTTACGCATTATTCAGGTAATTTTGGTTCTACATATACTTCTAATACCACTTGGAATAAAGAACTTGTTGATATATAGGAAACTAGAGATGTTATTCAAACAGTCGATGGACGAAGAATTGATGAACCTGATTATGGACCAAATCTTTTAAGTTATCCATCTTTAGTCGAAGCACCTTACATCAATGTTACTATTGGACAGTATACTTTCGGTAAATATGAAGAAAAACGTAAAGGTAATATTGCAGATAATACTTCTTCAATAATTAAAAAATATCCAAATTTTATTACATCATTAAATGTAGTAAAAATAAATGGTTAGGTAAATGTTTATACAATTAATCTATTATATTAGATTAAGGTAGGGGATGACCCCAATTTTATTGATAAGATATTAAGTACCGTTGGTTATGGAAAAATAAAAATTAGTTATGGTGATTATGCTTCTCCGTCATTTGTATATAAAGAGGAAGAAGCAATAATTACTAAGGTTACGCAAAAAGTAAATTTTAATACTTCTAGTATAAATTATACTATTTTTTGTACTAGTTCTGCATTATAGTTATTGGGTTCTTCTTATTAGTATAAAGCATACCACAAAACAAAACCAAGTAGTATTATTACATCTATGTTAAGAAATGATAGATACAGATTATTAGAAATTTTTCCTGGAATGAAAAATTAGAATTTTGGTAGATTTTTAGCTATGGATGATGCGGCTGTAGATATTCCTGCAAAAGAATATATGGATCCTCTATCATACATAAATTGGTTAGTAACGTATATGATTCCTGAAACTGATAATCCTGCATCTACCCAAAGAAGTGCTACTTATTTTCTTACAATTCATGATGATAGTTATGCAGATTATTCAAATGTTGGTGGTAGTTATTTTAAAATAACTAAAATATCTTCAAATTATAGAACAGTACCTACATTTAATACATATACCGTTGATGTAGGTTATCCAGGTGGGGATAATCCTGGTGAAAATTTAGTTATGGATTTTTAGGTCACTGATGATAATTCTTGGTCACTTTTGTATAATTATTATAATTCCGTTGCTTCTCCAATAGCAGCAGAAGAGAGTTATACATATACAATAAACGACAGAGGATAGTTAGTATAGAATTATTCACCTAATGTTACTACGAATGCTATTCAAGGTAAAACTACAGCAGCCATGAAGTCATGGTGGACTAAGATGACTGAGTTTCCAATTAGCGCAACTTTAGTTATTAAAGGCTTAGTTAGATCTGCTATGCTAATGACTTATCTAAGAGTAAATTCTTATTTCTTCGGTAAAAAACATATATCAAGTGGATTATATGTGATTACTAAACAAGAAGATAAGATTGATAGTCAAGGTTACAGAACCATATTATCATTAACCAGAATAGCAGGAGCGGACGATTATATTCAAAGAAAAGAATATACCAGACAAGCAGAAGTATTTACTGGAAATGATACATATAGACAACCAGAACAATCAGAAACAAAAGTGGTTCCATTTGATGAATAGGTAGTATCTAAAGCAGTGGAGGACAAAGCAGAACATGGTGTAGGATATAATACTGGAATAATAGAATTCAATACATCGAAACGATGGATGATTTCGGAGGGTTGTGCAGTATATGTTGTTTTTGATTAGAATGGAGTAATGTATACCGATACTACTAAATGGCCTTTTGTTTATAATGACAGTGACGAAAATATTAACAATCGTGAATTCATACTTCAAAGAGTAACGTATTTTGATACAGATGATTAGTATGATTTAACTTATTTTGATCATTATGGTGGTGAATACTATTTCCCATCAGACACGGAAGCTTGCTAGGCAGATTGGATACCGGCCTTAGGCTTTCAAGGACGTTGGGTTGCAGCTACAATCGGGAATCAAGTATATTTTCATCTTGACACATATGATAGATATGATGATGTTGACGGAGTTAAATCAGGTCAATTTTTACCATAGATAAATTAAGGAGGATATTACTATGATACTTAAAGGAATAATATCTTCTTATATTGATGAACAAACAAATAAAATAAAAATTAGAATTCCAAAATATCATCGACCAGTTGGTGTTGCAGGATCTGTTCCGAATGATGAATTACCATATGCTACAATCATATCATCTCCTGGTATTAAACCACAATACATTCCAGGAGATATAGTTTATATAGATTTTGAAGATGACGATTTATCAAAACCTTGTGTAATAGGTAAATTAAATTTTATAGAGGATCAAATAAATTCTGTAAGTAATATACAATTAGGAGATCTATTAGTTTCATCAGCAACTAATTTATCTTCTAATACAAAAATCGGTGATATAGATTATCAAGATTTATTACATACCGTTCAAGGATTTATTAATGCTCCACCTGGCGGTGGGTCTGATTACTATTATCAAGATGATGGTAGTGGAAATATTTCTGTTATATATTATAATATGTAAGGAGGAGGATTTAGTTGATATCTATTGCTTTTCCTGATATTTTAAATCATACAACTACAAATTTATATGAAGATAATACTGCAACAAAAAGCAATTTAAAATTGATTTTATCTACTGAATTGAAATCATTATTTGCAGATCCTGAATATGGCTGCGGATTAAAAAAGTTTTTGTTTGAATAGAATACCCCAATTATACGAGATCTAATAATTGATAAAATTTATAATACAATAAGAATATATATACCTCAATTACTTTGTAGAAGAACTGATATTGATTTAACTAAAGATAAAAATAATATATATGTGGAATTAACGGCCACAAATTTAATTGATTATACAGTTAATAATTATACTATAGCTTTAATGAATTTTTAGTAATACTGTATAAATATATAGAGGTGATAAATAAGTGCAAGATATTGTTTCCCCATTACAAAATACTTCTTACACAAATAAAGATTTTCAAAGAATATATCCTGAATTATTAGATCTTGTAAAAGAATTAACGAATAAATGGGATCCTTCCATTTCAAATGAATCTGATCCTGGTGTAATTCTAATTAAGTTAAATGCTTTAATTGCAGATAAATGTAATTATAATATTGATAAAAATGTCTTAGAATGTTTTCCATTATCTGTTACGCAGACAAAGAATGCAAGATAGTTATTTGAATAGCTTGGCTATTACATGAAATGGTATAGAAGTGCGAGTGCATACGTATCATTAAAATGGATTGGTGATACAATTGATGGTGTTAGTTATACTATACCTGCATTTACCATGGTAACAGATGAAACTAAATCTGTAGTTTACACATTAGTTGGATATGTTCCTACAATCGCAACTTAGGAATTTTCGGTTGCAAATTTAGTTTTACCTGCATCGGGTAAAACAATAAATGCTAAAGCCATACAAGGCATTGCAGTTAGATATGATATAAACGGCGATACAGTGATAACTCCAAATCATCTTGATTAGGATAATAGAATCTATTTTAATGTTTCAAATATTGCAGAGAACGGAATATTCATAACAAATACAGGAACATCAAATTATGAATCATGGATTCGTAAGGACAATCTTTTAGTAGAGGATTATGGAAACACTTATTATAAATTTGGTGTAACAGCAGATGGAGCGACGTGTTATCTTGAATTTCCCGATGACGCTGATGTTGTAATGAAAGACGGAATTGAAATTACCTATATTAGATCTGATGGAGAAAACGGTAATTTAACTGCTTCATAGTTATCTAATTTCTATTCTGATTTAACTGTAAATTCTTCTTTGGGAGATACAATGGTATTAAATGCATAGAATGTTTAGGTAACAAATTATTTTGCATCTACCGCAGGATAGAATTATGAGTCTATAGATTCAGCATATAAAAATTATAAGAGATCAATAGGAACTTTTAAAACACTGATTACTTTAAGAGATTATTTAAATTATATTGTTACTAATGATTTAGCTTCCAACGGTTTTTGCTGTGATAGAAGTGGAGACATTCAATCTACATATGATATAATGAGTTATTCAAATGGTATCGACTAGATAACTACTGTAATTGAATCTGATGATAATGAACCAGTTTTAACTGCATTTTCATTAAAGTTATATCTATTAAAATATTTTTCCGATGTATCTACTGCAAATATATTCAATGGTACTTTTTAGATGATGACGGATTCTTAGTTAGCTAATGTAGAAGATTATCTACTAGATGTTAAATCTCTGTAGCATGATTATGAATCAATTGAAGATACTTCTGATACTCAATCTCATTTTTGTTTATTTAAAAATAAATATCCACTGAGTTGTACAATTATTCCTTAGTATAAAGTTTCTTACACTCAAGAAAATGAAATAAAAGAAAATGTTAAGAAGGCTTTATATAAATATTTAAATTCTCAAGAGATTGAATTCAGTGAAAAAATTTCAACTGATTATTTATATAAGATTATTACTGAATCTGATTCCAGAATAAAAAATATCATGTTGGATTCTCCTGTGTATACAACTTATGCTGTTTATTTAGAAAACGGAATATATAAAGAAATACCAGTAAGTGGTAATATCAATGATTCATGCGATGTAGTAGCAATTACAGAAAATAATATTCCTATTACTGCGTATACTATAACAATTAACTCTGATACATATATCAATAAATTAGTGACTGATGGTGTCTATAATTATTCAACTAGGACTTTTATTTATAGTAGCGGATGGAAATTAAATGGTAATTCTGTGACATTATCAGATTATGGTATAACGTTAAGTGGTTCCAATCCAACTAGTGGAGATTAGATAATAGTTAATATTTCGAAGCAAACTTAGTTTAGAGATGAGATTTTAGCAAAATCAATATTAGCTGGAGTAACTCCATTTTTTATTCAAGAAGAAGAATTTGATTATAGATTAGATGAGTCAGACTCAACTATTTATAATAACATTAAATCAATTTCTTCAAGTGTTGATATTACAGTTGGTAACGGTAGCGGACAATCAGGAAGTTATGTTTTACGAAGTAATGAAGGAATTAAGTTTTTTGCACCTAATCTCTTATAGAAAGCAATTTATAATAATTATGTGAAGTTTGAATCTCATTTAAACGGTACTGTTGGTGCAAATTAGTATTATGAATTACAAACTGGAGAATATGTGGTTTTTTATTGGAAGTCTAGTGCTTCTGCAGCGGATTATTCTTTTGCTGCGTACGGTGAAGGTTGTATTATTATGCCAACTTTTATCTTATCTAGTACACAGTCTTCAACGACAACTACGTAGGAATTAGTTACAGAATTACAATAGCTTCCATCTCCTCAAATACTAACTAGTTAGGATTTTTCTTTAAATCCATATCAATCTCAAGCAATAGCAGCACTTACTGCTACTGAAAATATTCTTTCTTCGGATAAAGCAATATCTTATTATATTATAAATAAAGTAACAATAAATACTTCAATGTATTGTTATTGGGTATTGAATGATGTAACTATCTCTAATAATATTGAAACTTATTAGTTATTTGATATTGGTGAAACGGAGTATATTTTAAAATCAGGTGAGTATTTCTTCTATACAGATAATGAAATGAATTCATTTGTTTCATTGGGTACTGGTACAAAAATTATTAGAACAACAAGTACTGATATATGGAGTGTACAAGCTCTTGATTTAGCATCAATTACTTTGAATGGAATAACAGCACTGCAATCATATTGGTATTCTCCAACATCGTCTTTTATTGTAGAAGAACAACAATTTGTTTAGTTAAATGAAGGATATACTCTAAGAGTAGTTCCGAAAGAAACTCAAACTTCTTGGTAGATTGTTATTTCAAATGATGGGGCAACTGTAACTGCTACATCTGCATCTAGTTTAGCAGACTTTGATATATATTATTTATCTAATTCTGCAGTAGCGGAAGAATAGAAAATTCCCGATTTTAATTTTAGTAGTTCCGCATCTTGGAATGCTAAATCGTTATTAAATATAAATACTTCAGTTAATGTAGAACAAATATTATTAAGCGGACAATCAGTTACATTGACTGACTCTTCTGATAATGAAACAATTTTAACAGGTGCAAATATAACAGGCATATCTCCTGCAGCAGTATATTATCCAACTGTTTTTAAAACTACAGAAACAATAAGTTTTTCAGGGGAGGGCTCTTATAATACAATTACATTTGATGCAGTATTAAATCCAATTTATATGGACGTCTATAAATATAGTAAACAGATAACTAGAGCTGCTATTATCAAATATGTTGGGGATAGTGCTGCAGTGTTAATTCTTGCAGGAACATCAAGTTCAAATCAATCAAATCCTCCTGTATTTTCTTTACCTCAAGGTTAGTATTTAATTCCTGTAGTCACTCCTGATTTACCTGATGGTGTTTATATGACTGTTGAAATTAAAGATTTAACTACCAGTGTTACATCAGTTTTACATCCTATATATGATTCTACACTAAGCAAATTGTCAGAAGCTACTCTATATCCAATGTATTTTTCAGTTTCAACTACTGGTCATAACTATTCAATTGTAGTAAAATTAGTAGATGCATCTTCTAGTGCAGTCACAATAGCAAATAATATTTCTCTTACGTTTAAAAACCCATATAGATTTGAGGCATCTACAAGATTATCAAAAATACTTGCTCTAATTAAATTATTTGATGTCGATAATATCTTTGATTATACATATGTTGGAGATTCAAATAGCATAGTTAGAGATCCATTGAACGCTAATTCATTTATGGATGTTAATCATATATTTAATAAGTATACTATTTGTCAATTAGATACAGATTCATTATCAGGATTGTAGGTGAGTTATTAATGAGTCAGTTTAGATTATAGGATAATGTTCCTGATATCTATGTTAGTGAATCAAGAGACTTCTAGTTGTTATTACGATTATATGATTCAATTTTTGGTGGTTTACGATTTGATATTGATGGTATGCAAAGTTTAACTGATACTATGCATATTAAAAATACAATGCTACCATTGTTAGCAACAAAATTAGGATTCTTTTCAAATATTGATATTGAGGATAAATCATTAAGATATATTTTATCTGCGTTACCATATTTTCTAAAGTATAAAGGTTCTTTATATGGAGTTAAACAGGTAGTAAATCTTTATTTAAAAATCATGAATGTAAAAGCTTCAGTATTAATCTCTTATTCAAAAGATCCTATTGGAAATATTTTAGACCATTCAATTTAGTTAGGTTCTGATGTGACTTTTACAAATTTACCGTTGCTACGATAGTTATTGAATTTAATTTTACCTGTTGGTTTTGTAGTTTATTATTATCATTTTGTTTCTCTCGACACTGCACTAACTGCAATTGAAGAAACTGATGAAATAATTTTATTAGGTAAAATTATTTCAACTACACAATCTGTTTTAAGAAGTGATTATTCAAATACAGATCCTAGTTACTATAATACAGATTGGGTTGATTCGAGATATGATATTCATTAGCCATCTACAGTAGATGATGATGAAATTATCATTGAAGCAAAAGAAAGACTATATGGTGCAGTTAGTATAATGCAATTAGCAGGTTCAGAAGATGAATAGTATATTCCAGAATTTGAAGATACTGCAACATATAAAGTAGGAGATGTAGTTAAATATTCTAATTCATATTATTAGTGTATTGTTGATGTAAATGTTGCAGGCTCATGGACTGGAGACACTAATTGGACAGAATTAATTTATTATGTATAAGAGGAAAATAATATATGAATACAAAATTATATTATTCAGGAAAAATAAAATTATATATTAACATTGGAAATAAAACAATTGAAATAAAAGCAAAAAATGCTGGGACACCAACACTACATGAATCAATATGTAGATTTCTTGCAGGCCAGTATAGAGGTAATTGTGATATTCCACAGTATCTTGATATAAGAAGTATTGATAATACATCAGTTCTTGTAAATGTAATTCCTTTAAGTGGTAGATCTCTTATTGTGGAAGATAATAATATATATACTCGGTGTGATTGTTCGATATTATATTCTTCGTTAATTAGTGGTATTGTTGCTGATGAATCAGTAAACTATAAATTAGTTCTGTGTGCAGACAAAGATCCTGATTTAGTAAGTGGTCCATACAGAGATTTAGCAACAGTAACCATATCTAGTATGGCATTATCAAGAATTACTCAAGGAACATCTGCTGCTATAGAGTGGCGTTTATATATCTAGAATGGAAGTGAGTGATATAGATGGCATCAACATACATCGCTTCAAGTAATGTAAATGTTTTCCCTTCAACAAGGAGGACGTATGCTCAAGAATTTTCAGCAAGATTAATGACAGAATCGGCAATTTCAAGAATTATAAATAATCTTGTTGAAGTTGATGGTTTTGTTATATCAAATAATGCACCCACGACAGCGGACGATTTATTTGAATTTAACATATATGGTTATTATTTTCAAGTTAAAAATATTTTAAGTGTTATTGAATAGTTAAGTGGCGCGACTAAACTATATGCTACTATCAGAATAAATCATACAAATGATGCATTTTATGAATTATATGTAGTAAGCGAAACAGGAGATTCTCCTACATTTAATGGTATTACATTTACTGATGATGGTAGTACTCCGGAAGATACAACAACAGATATCTATAAAACTTTACTATTATTAGAGAAGCAAGGAGATATTTGGACAATTCCGGAACAGAGTAAAATTAAATTTAATAGGTCTGCCATTGGTTTAACAGAAATAGATGGCGGCAGAATAAACTGGATATAACCAATTTTCAATTGTATTGTAAATATAGTATGTAGGCTAATGTCTACATACTATATTTTTTTTTATATGAAAAATGATATTAATAATTGAAAATTTTTTTCGTAATGTATGTACTTTACTTTTCTAAAATTTTCAAAAAAGACGTACAAAAATAGAATATATATCTGAAAAATTTGCTCGTAAAATTAAAGAGGTGAGAAAAATGAAAAAGTTACAAAACCCTTATATCAAATGTCCTAAGTGTAATGCTGAATACTTACCCGAAGAGATATTTGTATCATTATTAAATAATAATTATTATATTTAGAAAACAGATGACACACATGAAATTGTTGATTCTGATTATACTGGACAAATAGAAGATTCTTATGTTTGTAATTATTGTAATACCGCATTTAAAGTTCAATGTAAATTAAGTTTTACTTCTTTCATTGATGAAAAATTTAATTTTAATGAATTATATAGTACTAAATTAAAACCAACTGTATTATTGAAGGAAGATTAATGATTAAGATTATTATTGACACTCCTAAAAAATGTCCGGGATTATATTCTGCTTATATTTAGATTCCTTATAATTAGATTCTTATAGATATTATTAAAATTTCGTAGATTAGTTTATATGATAAGAAAAATAAGGTTTGGGAAATTGATATAACATCGTTACCAAAAATTCTTGATGCATTTACAGTGTAGGATGATATAGAATTAATTGATAATAGTTTTAGTCCTGAAGAAGATATTTTAGTAAAAATTGATCCTGAAAACTTAAAAACCAAACCATTTAATTATCAATTAGATGGAATTAATTATGGATTAAATCATGATAAGTGGTTGTTATTAGATGCTCCTGGACTTGGAAAAACTTTATAGGTTATTTATATTGCAGAATCATTAAAGAAACAAAATTTAATTGAACATTGTTTAATTATTTGTGGTATTAATACTTTAAAATATAACTGGAAAAAAGAAATATAGAAACATGGTACTGAAGATGCTATTATTCTTGGAGAAAGAGTGACTCGTAAAGGTAAAATCGTTAAAGAAGGAATTAAATATCGTAAAGATCAACTATCCAAGAAAATTAATGAATTTTTTATTATTGTTAATATCGAAACTTTAAGAGATGATGATATAGTAAAACTTATTAATAATGGTAAGAATAATATTGATATGATTGTTGTAGATGAAATTCATCATTGTAAATCTCCTGTTTCTTAGCAAGGAAAAAATTTACAGAAATTAAAAAATGCTAAATATAAAATTGGACTAACAGGAACTTTGATTATGAACTCTCCATTAGATTCATATGTTCCACTAAAATGGATTGGAAAAGAACATAGTAATTATTCTACTTTTAAAAATTATTTTATTAAGTATGGTGGATTTTTTCATAATGAAATTATTGGTTATAAAAATATCAATATTCTAAAAAAAGAAATTGAAGAGATATCATTGAGAAGAACTAAAGATTTATTAGACCTACCTGAAAAAACAGTCATTGATGAATTTGTTGACATGGATAATCAGCAACGAGTATTCTACGATAATATTATTGACGGAATATTTGAGGATATAGATAAAGTTGAATTAAATTCAGATCAAGTATTATCAATAGTATCAAGATTACGACAAGCAACCTCATCTCCATCTATATTAACATCCTTAGAAATTAATTCATCAAAAATTTTAAGAGCAGTTGATTTATCCGAACAAATCCTTTATAATAATAACAAAGTAGTGATATTTTCAATATTTAAAGAAACATTAAATCAATTAAAAGATAAATTAAAGGAATTTAATCCGTTGATGTGTACCGGAGATTATTCTGATGAAGAAATATCAAGTAATATTGAAAAATTTCAAAATGATGATTCCTATAAAATTTTACTTGCTACTACTTAGAAAATGGGGACAGGAGTAACATTGACTGCTGCTTCTTATATGATATTCATTGATTGTCCATGGACATCTGCTGATTGTGAACAATGCGAAGATAGAATCCATAGAATTGGTAGTAAAGATTCGGTTTTTATATATTATCTTTGGAATACTAATACTTTTGATATGCAAGTTAAATAGATAGTTCAAGATAAATCAATTATAGAAGATTACATAATTGATAATCGAATTAACGAAAATTTTGTTGAAAGACTAAAAAAATTAATTTTAGACTTAAAAAATAGTTGATCTTTATAAATATAATCTATATAATAATAATTAAATAGAGAAATAAATAATAAATTTAAATAAATAAAATAATAATTAATATAATTATATTATATAGGGAGATTTAAGATGTTAGATGATTATAAAAGATCATATGAAGAATGCGCCAATTTAATTAAAGATTGGAAATCTATTTCTTCTATCGATCTTTGCAATAATTATATTAAAAATTTAAATACCGATTCTAATAAAGCTCAATCTTATCTTAGTGCAGTAATTTGTAGATATTGGTATATTATTTAGAGAACTTATTATGCTCAAAGAGTTAAATTGGCTTCTGAAGAAGAAGTTTATGATTGGTTTATTGAAGGTATCTATAATGCATTAAATCATCATGTTTGGACAGATCCAAATAATAAACTTTACGGAGATGAGAAAGGTCCAGAAAAAGCTATTAGTGTTTGCATTTATTCAGCAAAATTAAATTATTTTCAATCTTTGGAATATGATAAAAGAAAAACTAATAAATTAGCATTAAGTTTGGAAGAATTACAGGAGGATTCTTCCGATGATTACTATTTACCTTATTATGATCAATCTCCATTTATGAAGATGTATATGTATCAAAAAATTAGAAAAATGTTTTTAGATTATGATTATTTTTCCGCATTTCTTCTAGATGCAATTGTGAATGTGGAAGTATTTTCTAAAGAAAATAATACGGATTTTGTTACTTTAAGCAAAAGAAAATTAATTAAACATTTAAGAAATATTGATGATAGATATATTAAAGTTTTTTCTAATCTTTATGATTTAGATGAAAAGGATGTAGCAGAAGCAACTAAATTTATAAAAAATTTACCTCCAGAAAGAATGATTAGAAATATCGTAAATCTTTTATTTTTATTAAAACATGATAAAGAATTAATTAATTATATACGAAATTAAGGAGATTTTCTAATATGTTAATAGATTTAATCTCTCAAGCTAATTATAATTCCTATAATATATCTTTAGCAAAAATTATAGGTCTACATCCCGCAATATATCTTAATACTTTACTAAGTATTAATTCAAAAGCTATAAATAAACAAAAATTAACTAACGATGAATATTTTTGTATTGATAGAAATTATGTACAATCGATAACTACATTTGAAGTAGAAGAACAAATAGAAATAGAAACTTTATTGATAAATTTAGGAATATTAAAGAAGTAGGAAGCAGATGAATCAAATGCTTTATATCTTGATGTTTCTAAATTAACTTCTATTATAATGAGTGAGAATGAAAGTTTAGTTTCTGATATTCAAAAAGTTGTAACTCAAAATAAAAAACCAAAAAAGAAAACCAAAACAGAAGCAATTAAAGATGAAATGAAAAGTTTTGTAACAGCGACTAATCAAGAATTAAGAGAAGCATATTTTGATTGGATTGATTCAGTATTTGCAAAACAAGGGTGGATGAGTAAAAAATCGGTAGTTTCGGCACAACAAGTTATCGATGAATTTTCTCATAGAAATCTTGATGTAGCATTAAAAGTAATTGAGATTGCTTCTATTGGAGGTTTTCGTGATATGACTTGGGCAGTAAATACATATAAAAGTAACTATAATGTTCAATATAGAGTTCCTCAAAATAGAACGTCAGAGAATAATGTAGGTATTAGTAATGAAGTATTTTAAAGCGTGAGGTTTTATGATTCTTAGTGATTCGTGTTGGATGAAAGATTATTGTGGTAAATATAATTCATCTATTGATTGTGAATGTAAAGATAAAAATATTTTTTGCAGTAAATTATTTAAATTAGATAAACTATATCAAGATTCATTATTATCCGATATACAGAGGGTACATAAAACATTATATATTGATTCAGATGGTTCAGATAGAGAAGCATTTATTAGATTAAAGGAAATTGAAAAGAATATAGAACAATGGGTAAATTCCGGAAATAATCTATATTTATATTCTCATATATGTGGCAATGGAAAAACTTGTTGGGCAATAAGATTATTGCAAGCATATCTTGAAAGTATATGGTATAAATCAGATTTGAAATGTAGAGTATTATTTATAAATGTTCCAAGATTTTTAATTGCATTAAAGAATAGTATATCCCAGCAGGATGATTATATCAATCATATTAAAGAAAATATTCAAACGGTTGATTTAGTAGTATGGGATGATATAGCTATTAAAACTGCTACCACATATGAAATGGAAAATCTTTTAAGTATTATTGATTATAGATTAAATAGCGGTAAAAGTAATATTTATACCAGTAATCTTTTTGGTAAAGAGTTAAGCGAAAGTTTAGGAGATAGATTATACAGTAGAATTATAAATCTATCGGAGGTTATTGAATTTATTGGTCAAGATAAGAGGGGGTTAATTAAATGATTCAATTACAATTTCTTAATGCCCTTTTGGAATCTAAAGATAGTTCATTACTTCTTATAAATAATCTCAGTGAAGATTTATTTTGTGATTATAAAGATGAATATAATTTTATTGTAAATCACCTTAATGAATATGGAACGATTCCGGACAAAGTTACATTTCTTTCTAAGTTTCCTGAATTTGATATTATTGAAGTAAATGAATCCAGAGATTATTTAATTGATGCTTTATTTGAGGATAGGGATAAAAGATTTCTAGCTAAAACATTTAATGATATTAGAAAACTATTAAATGAAGATAAAACAGAAGAAGCTATGAGTCTTTTAGCTTTAAGATCTCAAACGGCTATAAAAGCAAAGCATATAAATACAGTCGATATAACTAAAGATATTTCAAGATATAATGATTATGTAGATAGATGTAGTGAATTTACCAAGTATTATATTAAAAGTGGATTTAATGAATTAGATAAAGTAATTGGTGGTTGGGATAGGCAAGAAGAACTAGCTACGATAGTTGCAAGACCTGGCGTAGGTAAAACTTGGTGTCTATTGAAATGTGCGGTAGCAGCACTACAACAAAATCTTAGAGTAGGATTATATTCCGGTGAAATGAGTGAAAGAAAAGTTGGATATAGATTTGATACTCTTGTTTCACATATTTCAAATTATAGTATAACTAAAGGTATTAGTGATATAGCAAATGAATATAAGGCATATATTGATAAATTACCCGAAAGTTATGATGGATGTTTTAAAGTACTAACTCCGGCAATGATTGATGGACCTGCTGGGGTAAATGCATTAAGAGCATTTATTGAAAAAGAAAATCTTGATATATTATTTGTAGATCAGCATTCTTTATTGGAAGATGATAGAAAAGCAAGAAATCCAATAGATAGAGCATCAAATATATCGAAGGATTTAAAAAATCTACAAGTATTAAAGAAAATTCCAATTATTGCAGTGTCTCAGCAAAATCGAACATCAACAGAAAGTGGACTATCTACTAGTCAAGTAGCACAAACAGATAGAATTTCTTAGGATAGTACTTTATTGTTATTTCTTGAATAGAAAGATGATGTATTAACTCTTAATATAGTTAAATCAAGAGATTCAGAAACAAATAAAAAAATTAGATATGCTATTGATTTAGATAAAGGAATTTTTGAATATATTCCCGAAGAGAATAATGCCTTAAATGGAGAAGGAACAGAAGAATTAAGAAATGAATACGAACAAGATGTATTTTAATAGTTGATTTTTCTTATTTATTATAATATAATATAAGTGCAATAAAAACAAAATATGGAGGAAAGAAAAATGAATATTATCAATGAAGCAAATAAACTTACTGCAAAATATGCTGGTTGGAAGTTCGAGAATATCATGAAGATATTTGTATGGCATGATATTAAATCTAGTACTATTCATTATAATGATAATTCGTATTTTGTAATTTGTAATCGTCTTGGTATTTGTACTCATTTTTTGCTTTGTGTAGGATGAATATAATTTTTGGAAATAAGATTATTCTAGAACCTATAATTAATATAATTAAATAGATTAGATATGAATCAAGTAATTAGTACTTTAAAAATATTCAAGATAAAGGAGAATATTTAAGAGTACAATGTCCATATCATAAAGATGGACATGAATCACATCCTTCTTGTTCTATTTATCAAAAAACAGATAACGATGATATAACTGCTGGAACATTACATTGTTTTACTTGTGGAATGAAAGCATAGTTATATTCTGTAGTTAGTCATTGTTTAAACTTAAATGATGATGAATTAGGAAAAGAATGGTTAATTCAAAGATTTGGTTCATTATTAAGTAAGAAGGATATTTTATTACCTGAATTAGAAGAAAAGAAATCTTTTAATTATATTGATGATAGCATTTTAGAATCTTTTGAATATAATAATGAAGAAGCCTTGAATTATCTTATTGAAAATAGACATTTAAGTTTAGATGTTATAAGAAAATTCAAGGTAGGTTTTAATCCACGTACCAGAAGTATTACTTTTCCGGTATGGTCAAGTAATAATAAATTAGTAGGAATATTTGAACGGAGCATAGATACCAAGAGATTTATAATTCCGGATAATATCTAGAAACCTATTTATTTACTTAATAATGCTATAAAGAATCATTATAGCAAAGTTTATGTAGTAGAAAGTTAGATAAATGCATTAACTTTATATGGTTGGAATAGACCGGCCATAGCTTTATTTGGTACTGGAACTAAAACATAGTATAATGAATTGAATAAATCTGGTATTCGTCATTTTATTTTATGTTTAGATGGTGATGAAGCCGGTTTTAAAGGTAGCGGTAGATTTATTAATAATATTTATGATGATATATTAGTAGATTATATTAAGTTACCTGAAGGAAAAGATATAAATGATTTAACTTTAGAAGAATTTAAAAAATTGGAGGATAAGTATTTATGAGTATTAAAGTTCTAAACGAAGAGACGGTAGAATATAGCATTTATGCAGTTAAGAGTACTCCGGATGAAGCGATTGAGCTAAATGATGATTGTAGGTTTGCATCAGGATTTAATGATAAATCAATTGCAATCGGTTATGCAATTTGTGTTGCAGAAAGTTTTGATTATACTGATATTTTCATTACGGAAGTTAAGACCATTAATAATTATTGGAGTACTGATGATGCAGTTAAGCAGGAAAAGATTGTTTGGTCCTGCATGAAATTTGATGATGATGAATCAGAAAATGATTTTGAAGATGCAGAAATTACAGAAGAAACAGAAGAACTAGTTGACATTGATGAATAAATATATTATAATTATGGATGAATAAAAATTTGGAGGTATAAATATGGCAAAAATTTCTTTTGAAGAAGCGCAGTCTAGCGCGAATAGCAATAATACTGGTATTGGGTTTTTTTCATTGGCAGATGATGGTGATGAAGCAATCGTTAGGATTCTTCATGATTCGACAGATAGTTTTGATATTGTAACTGCACATGAAATTCAAATTGGAGATAAGCGTAGGAAGATTGATTGTCTCCGTACTCTTAGAGATCCTCTTGATAAGTGTCCGTTTTGTAATGCGGGTATGAAGACCAGCCAGAGATTCTATATTCATCTTCTTGAGTATCAGAAGGATGAAAATGGTAATATCGTAGTTCTTCCTAGAATTTGGGAACGTAGCACTAAATATGCTACTACTATTAAGAATCTAATGGATGAATATGGTCCTCTTAGTGATTGTGTATTTAAGGTTCGTAGAAATGGTGCGAAGGGTGATCTGCAGACCACTTATAGTATCATGTTTGGTAATCCTAATGTTTATAAAGAAGAATTTTATCCAAAGGATACCAGTGGGTTTGATGATTATTCTGTAGTTGGTAATATTGTAGCATCCAAGACTGTGGATGAGATGAAGTATTATTTACTTAATGGATCCTTTGATGATAATACAGAAGCTAATAATACTGCTTCTCCTACTGGAGGTAATGCTTCTAATACGGCACCATGGCAGAGTCCTAATACCGTTTCAAGTGTCTCTAGACCTCAGCGTTTTTATTAATTTATAATTAATAAGCATGGATAAATATTTATCCATGCTTATTATATAAGGAGTTTATATGTCTTTATGGGGAACTGAATTTGACATAGCACCAAAAGAAAATAAAAAGAAAATTCTTGATAAGATTAGTAAACCAAAAAAAGTAGTATCGGAAACTACTGTAAAAATAAAATAGACAAAAAAAGATAAAGAAGTAGATCCATATTCTTTTATTCCGTCTATTGAAGAAGAAGTATATAGAATATTAGGTAAATATAAAGATAATACTTTAGTAATTCGAGATTTAGAAACATTTAAAAATTATATATCTATTGCAATTAAAAATGGTTCAATAGCAGTAGATACGGAAACAAATAATAGTCTTGATCCAATAACTTGTAAATTAATGGGCTTATGTATATATACCCCCTTAATGAAACAAGCATATATTCCGGTTAATCATATAGATAAAGAAGGCAATTTATTAGATAATCAACTTACAGAAGAAGAGATAAAAGAATAGCTTTTACGTTTAATTTCTGCGCATATAAAAGTAATAATGCACAATGGTAAATTTGATTATAAGGTAATTAAATGTACTTGTGATATTGAATTGGTTCCATATTGGGATACAATGATAGCAGCAAAAATTCTCGATGAAAATGAATTAAGAGCTTCATTAAAAGAGCAGTATATAGATAAAATAGATTCGAGTCAAGAAAAATATGATATTGAACATCTGTTTGAAGGATTACCTTATGCAATCTTTAGTCCGGAATTATTTGCATTATACGCAGCAACAGATTCTAAAATGACTTATGATTTATATGAATGGCAATTAAAACAATATATGCTTCCTGATAACAGTAAATTATTAAGTTTGTTGTTAAATGTGGAAATGCCCGTTGTTCAAGTAGCAGCAGAAATGGAATTAACTGGTATTTGTATTGATTAGGAATATGCAGAAAGATTAAGTAAAAAGTACCATGATATTGCAAATGGTGTAGATAAGCAAATTGAAATCGAATTAAAAAAGTATGATGATTAGATAGCAAAATGGAGATTAACTGAGGAAGCTAATTTTAAACCATTATCTAAGAAACCTAATATTAGAGGGGAATATACTTTATAGAAATCAAAAAGCGAACAATTACAAATTCCAATCAATATAACAAGTCATACTCAATTAGCAATATTGTTATATGATATATTGAAAGTTGGAGTAATTGATAAAAAGAATCCACGAGGAACCGAAGAAAATATTTTACAAAAAATTAATCTTCCTTTATGTAATCTAATCTTGGAAAAAAGAGGATTAGAAAAATTAATAGGGACTTATATAGATAAATTACCTGCATGCATAAATGAAAAAGATAATAGACTTCATGCACATTTTAACCAGTTAGGAGCAGGTACAGGAAGGTTTAGTAGTAGTGATCCCAACCTACAAAACATTCCATCCCATAATAAGGAAATTAGATTATTATTTAAAGCAGCAGATGGTTATACTTTAGTTGGAGCTGATTTCTCCCAATAGGAACCAAGGTTATTATGTCAATACAGTCAAGATAAAAATATGACAGATGCTTACATGCAAGGAAAAGATCTATATGCAACTATTGCATCTGGAGTATATAAAAATAACTATTGGGATAATATGGAACATTTAGAAGATGGAACTCCAAATCCTGAAGGTAAAAAAAGAAGAAGTAATTGCAAATCTCTATTATTGGGTAAACGAAATGTTATGCCCCCTTATATAGTAATATATAAGGATAACGATGTGAACCTCGATGACAAGAGGGTGTAATCTAAATTTAGATTGCTAACGGGGAAACCTGACTTCATAATTATGAAAAGGCAATCCCGTGCTAAGATTAAAAGATCATATTTAAATAAATGGTCTTTTGATAAAGTGTAACGACTATCTTACTATAAGAGTAGGGTGGAAAAAGTCACCATTCGAAGCGCATCGCATCCTGATAGGATGAAGATATAGTCTATACCAATAGAAATATTGGAGTATATGATCATGTACGGAAGAGGAGCAAATTCTATTGCAGAATAGATTGGAACAGATTTAGTAGGTGCTTAGAAAATTATTGATGATTTTTATAATGGATTTCCAAAAGTAAAAGAATGGACTGATAAAACAGAAGCAGATGCTAAATAGAATGGATACGTGGAAGATCTATGGGGTCGTAGAAGAAGATTACCGGATATTCAACTTCCAAAATATACAATTAAAACTGATAATAAATCTTCAGATTTTAATCCTCTTTTATATTCAACAGGTAAATACTCTTCGGAAAATTCTAAAATAATAAATGAATATAAGAAAAAATTAGAATCAATTAAATCTAGAAAAGACTATAATATCATTAAAGAAGAAGCAGAAAAAAATCATGTACATATAACAGATAATGGTGGATTTATTGCATAGGCTCAAAGACAATGTGTAAATGCAAGGATTCAGGGTGGAGCAGCATCCATGTCAAAACTTGCTATGAGAAAGGTTTTTGATAATCAAGAATTAAGAGCTTTAGGGTTTAAGATTCTATTACAAATTCATGATGAACTAATAGGAGAATGTCCAAAAGAAAATGCCGATAAGGTAGCAGAAATCTTAACGTCGGTAATGAAAGAAAGTGCAAAACCAGTAGTTCAAGTTCCATTTAAATGTGATGCTACTATAGAAACGCATTGGTATGAATCCGATTATTCAGATGTTTTAAATAATGAATATTAGAAATTATTAAAAATAAAAAACGAAAAAGATGCATTTAATGATGTTTATAATGAACATCAAGAATTAACTGAAAATCAATTGAAAAAGATTTTAAACATAGTTGATTAAAGAAAAAATTTGTTGTATACTATAATAGTGAGGCAATGCGACAACCCTCACTCTAATAAAAAAACTAAGGAGATTTATTTATTATGCCTAATGAAATTATTTTTATTATTGAATTGGTAGTATGTTTTTTAGCTTTAACCCTAATTAATAAGTTCTTAAATAAAGAGGGTCTTATTGCATGGATTGCGATTGCTTCAATTTTGGCAAATGTAATGACTGCAAAGACTTCGGATTTATTTGGAATTAGTTATACTTTAGGGACTATTCTATTTGCATCTACATTTTTAGCTACAGATATGATTACAGAAAGATTTGGTAAGGAAGATGCAAAAAAGGGTGTAATTATTGGAATGGTTGGAACCCTTTCTTTTATTGTAGCCAGTCAAATTTGTCTTTGGTATAAACCAACCGATTTTGATTATGCAAATCCTTCAATGCAAACTCTATTTTCTCTAAACCTTAGAATTAGTATTTCTAGTGTAATTATGTATTTTATTGCTAATATGGTAGATGTTTATATTTATGATGCACTTAAGAAGAAAATGAATAATAAACATATGTGGCTCAGAAATAACGTAGCAACTATTATTTGTAATACTTTGGAAAACTTTTTCTTTATGTTTGGAGCCTTTTTCGGTATTTATGATAATAAAACTATTTTAATGATGGCCATTACCACTAGCTTGGTGGAAATTGTAGTTGGTTTGTGTGATACTCCTTTCCTTTATCTTTCAACTAAATTAACTAAGAAGGAGATTATTAATGAGTAAGGCATTCGTATTAAGTAGTGGTGGTCTTGATAGTACTACCTGTTTAGCTATGGCTATTGAAAAATATGGAGCAGAAAATGTAGTTACAGCATCTCTTTATTATGGACAAAAACATGATAAGGAATTGAAATGTGCTTAGGCTGTAGCTGATTATTATGGCGTTAGACATATTGAGGAAGATATATCTAATGTAATGAAATATGCGAGTGATGTATGTACCCTGGTTAAAGGTGGAAAAAACATTGAACATGCTTCATATGAAGAGCAAATTAAACATACTAGTAATGGTAGAGTTGCAACTTACGTACCTTTCAGAAATGGTTTATTTTTAAGTATTGCTGCTGCGTATGCTGATAGTATTTTTCCTAATGAAAAAGTAGAAATTTACTATGGAGCTCATGCGGATGATGCAGCAGGAAATGCTTATGCTGATTGTACTCCAGAGTTTGCAGAAGCTATGAACCATGCAATTTCATTAGGGACCTATGGAAATATTACGGTATGTAGACCCTTAATTAATTGGACTAAAGCTCGAGTAGTTAAAGAAGGTCTTAGATTAAAGGTACCATATGAGCTTACTTGGAGTTGTTATGAAGGTGGTGATAAACAATGTGGGACCTGTGGTACCTGCATTGATAGAAAAAACGCATTTTTAGAAAATGGGGTAATTGATCCTGTTCCATATGAGGTGTAATAATGTATCAAATTGAAACAACCATTTCTTTTGAAGCTGCTCATAGATTATATGGAATTGATACTTATTCAAAAGAATGCTCTGATTCCATACATGGTCATAGTTATAAAGTAACCGTTTATTTAAGTAGATCAGAAACAACTAAGTCCGGGATGGTTATTGATTTTAAATACATTAAGAAGATTATTAAAGAAACTATAGAAAATAAATATGATCATTCATTAATTCTTAGAGATATTGATCCATTGGTATCAGCTATTCAAACTCTTGCTCCAGAACAAAAATTAAATGTGGTTTCTGATAGCCCTACCGCTGAATGGATGGCTTGGACTTTTTACTATGAACTATTTCATGAAATTAAAAAGATAGATGAATGGGTAGATATTGTAATGGTATCTGTACAAGAGACTGAAAATAATATTGCTACCTATTTTGAAGGAGAATATTAATGATTCCAGTATCTGAAATATTTGGTCCAACTATTTAGGGTGAAGGACCAGATATAGGATTAAAAAGTATTTTTGTAAGAGTAGCTGGATGCGATTTTGCTTGTTCTTGGTGCGATAGTAAATTTGCTTGGAACGTTAAAAATGCAGTTAAATATGAAGAGTAGCAATTACTCGATATTCTTTTAAATAAATGTAAAGAGACAAATTGCGATTCAATAATTTTAACTGGAGGAAATCCTTGTTTATATGATTTTGGTAAAATAGTATATAATTTATCATTTTCTAATATTTAGGTTGGGGTTGAGACATAGGGTAGTTATTTTCCTGAATGGCTTGAATATGTAACTACTTTAGTGCTTAGTCCTAAAGCTCCTTCCAGCGGGTAGCCCGATGTAATGGATAGCATTAGAAATTATATTTATTCCAGTTAGCTGCCTCCTATGATTGCTTTAAAGATTCCAGTTTTTAATGATGAAGATTTTAATTTTGCTTAGAAATATTATGATAAATTTTAGGATTGTTTAAGTCCTACTTTTAGATTTTATTTAAGTGTAGGAAATGATAATACCAAAGAAGATGGAGATATTTCCAAAAGAATTTTAAAGTCTTATGAATGGTTAATTAATAAAGTCGTTGAGTCTTCTATGAATAAAGTTTATGTTCTTCCTCAAATTCATACATTAGTTTGGGGAAATAAATAGGGAGTATAAAATGTTTAACGAAAAGAAATGCGAAAAAGCAATAAAATTACTTTTAGAATCTTTTGGGGAAGATGTTAATAGAGCTGGATTAATTGAAACTCCAAGAAGAGTCATGGGATATTGGAAAGAATTACTTGAAGGTACTCAATACACTAATTTATAGATTGCTAATAAATTCAATAAAAATTTTGAAGTTGGATATGATCCTATTGTAACTATTTATTAGGATGGTATTTTTAGTCATTGCGAACATCATTTAGCTTTAATGTATGATGGTTCTGCAATAATTGGATACATTCCAATTAAAAATGAGGATGATACATACAAAGTTCTTGGTTTAAGTAAAATTTATCGTATAGTGGATTTATGTGCAAAAAGATTGCAGCTGCAAGAAAAGTTGGCATCAGATATTGCAGAATGTATTTCTTTAGCAACTGGATCTACCTAGGTTTATGTTAATTTAAATATGAAACATGGTTGCGTCAGTGCTCGAGGAATTAAATCTTCTGGATGTACCAATGTTACTTTCATGACGAAAGAGTTAAGAAAAAATATTGGGGCAAGAGAAGAATTTGAAAAAAAGGCCATGGAACTTATATTGAGGAATCAAAAATGAAGATTTTAGTGATTACTTCATGTACTGCAAAAAAGAAATATGAATATGCTGATAAAACAATATGCCCCGCGATAGAAATGTATCAAGGGGCATAGCATCTATTAATTAAAGAAGGATATCTAAATTATTTAAAATCTTATGATAATTTAGATATGATTATTATTTCGGCAGGTTATGGGATTATTAAACCTGATACTCCTATTCATTCATATAATACTTCTTTTAATGATATGAATGAAACGGAAATTAAAAATCATAGTATAAATCTTCATATTACCGAAGATTTAAATAAAATTTTACCGGAATATGATATTATATTTTTATGCTTAGGATTAAATTATTTAAAAAGCATAGATTTTTCTAAATTAGATATTTCGCAGAACTAGAAATTTTTTATTTTTTCTAGTTTTGATAATTATAAATAGTTGACTTATTTACAATCATATCATATAATTAATTCGGGAAAATAGGAAGCGATTGATTATTCTTATGGTATTATAGGGTTAAAAGGATATCTATTTAAGCTTCTTTGTGATGAATTTATTAAGGATAAGGATTTATTAAATTCATTATATCAGAATCCAGAATTAATAGATGATGTACTAGAAAAATATAAAGGAGTTCGAAAGAATTACCAAAATCCATTAGGATATAAAAAAATAGAATTATTTTAAGGAGAATAGCTAATGTATTCAGAATATAGTTTTCCGAATAAATATGGAATCAGTAAAATTACATTAACTAAAAAGATTCATTGTTACTGTAGATTAGGTGGAGACTGGTATACTAATCAACTAGAGATTAGTTTTAAACCTGGAGCTGAAATTCCAGATTATGTATATTTGGATAAAGCTATCGAAGAAAGATGTGAAAAACAAGATTTAATTATCGAAGAAGTAATTAATAATATTTCAAATATTATTTTGGAACAATGTCCTTCTGCTACTGATCTTCATATTACTTCTTATGTAGATGATAGTGTTCCTAAGAACATGTTCGTAAAGGTAGAAAAATATGAACTTTGATTTTTATTTTACTGGAATATCTTTGGATGAAGAATTTGAATTTCTTTTAGATAATAATGGATGCGTACTATTATCTTAGTTAAATCAAAGAAAAGATATATTAACTTGGATAGATAAAATTAAAAGTAAAAATGTAAAATGTAAATTATTTATTGATAGTGGAGCCTTTAGTGCTTGGACTAAAGGGGTCTCTATTAATGTAGATGATTATATTAATTTTATTAATTAGTATTAGGAATATTTTACTGTATATGCATCTGTAGATAATATTCCGGGAGAACCAAAAGCATCGAATACTGCTACACAAAAAGAAGTGGATGAATCCGCAGATAAAACTTGGTAGAATTTTTTATATATGAGATCTAAAGTAGATGATCCAGATAAACTGCTTTGTACTTTTCATTGTGGAGAATCTTTTGAGCATTTAATTAATATTTTAGAGTATTCAGATGAGCATGGTCCAATTAAATATCTTGGTTTAGGTGGTATGGTTGGTAAATCTGATTTTGTTCTAAAAGGATTTTTACTGAAATGTTTTAATATTATTTCTAAAAGTTCTAATCCTAATATTAAAGTTCATGCTTTTGGAATGACTAAATACGATTATTTAAATCAATTTTATTTTACTTCAACCGACTCGACTACTTGGTTAATGACTGCTTCTTACGGTAATATTATTATTGATACTAAACCTGTATATATTAGCGATCATGGATTACTTGATAATGATAATATTATTAATAAAAATCCGGCCATAAAAATCGAATTTGAAAATAAATTAAAAAAATATGGTTATACGTTAGATGAATTGGTAGGAGACTATAAAAAAAGAAGATTATTTAATTTAAAAAGTTTATGGGAATGGGCAAATCAATATAATCCACCTAAAAAAATTGGAACAAAAATAGAATTATTTTAAGATAAAAGGAGATACTTATGATTTTAAAGGTAGAAGATTTAAAGAATTTAGCTTAGACTATTCTTCCTGCAGTAGAATCGACTGATCTAACTGCCTTGCCAGAAACATTGGAATTAGTTGCTAAAAACGGTATTCTTAATTTTAGTGTTACTAATAAAGAATATCTTCTTGATGTTGCAATGACTATTGATTACGAAGAAGATTTTGAAGCAACTGTAAATGCTACTTTATTTTTAAAATTAATTTCATCTACGACTACGGATACAGTAGAAATTAATGTAAAAGATAATTTCTTGATTATTAAAGGAAATGGTTCTTATAAATTACCTTTAATTTTTGAAAATAATACGTTGTTTAAAATTCCTAGAATTAATATTGAAAGTATTGATACTGAATTTGATATTGAAGGAGATATTTTATTTAGTATATTAAAATATAATACTAGGCAGTTATCTACTGGTATTCTTTCGAGACCAGTTCAAAAAATGTATTATATGGATGAAAAAGGAGCTATTACTTTTACTTCAGGAGCTTGCGTAAATAAATTTGATCTTCCTTCTAAAGTTAAACTTTTATTTAATCAAAGATTAGTTAAATTATTTAAATTATTTAAAGGGATAAAAACTCATTTAGTTATTGGAAGTACTAAAATTAGTGAAGAGATTACTCAAACTAAAATTAGATTTGAAGCAAATAATATTAAATTGACTGCTATTCTTTCTGGAGATGAAGGAATGATTAAATCCGTTCCAGCAGAAGCAATTAGAAATAGAGCGTATAATCAATATACTTATTCGATTAATGTTAATACTAATCAATTTAATGATGCTCTTAATAGGATTAAATTATTTGTAGGAGGAGCTAAACTTTTAATTCCGTATATTAAATTAACGTTTAATTCCGATGGAATTATTGTTTCCGATATTGATTCTAAAAATATAGAAACAATTAAGTATAGTGCTGTTCCGACTAATTTTACTGATGATTATATTTTAATCGTTGATTTAAACGAACTACAAGCAGTATTGGATACTTGTACTGAAGCTGATTTAACTTTTAATTTTGGAGATAAGCAATGTTTAGTAATAAGTAGAGTATCCATTAAAAATATTATTCCGGAAGTAAGTATGGATTAATGGCAAAGAATAGAGGAAAGTAGTTTGAATCTAAATTTAAAGAAGATTTTTTAAAGACTGTTCCAAATTCGACTATTGATAGATTATATGACGTAGTTACAGGATATAAAGCAATAACTCAAATAAGTGATTTTATAGGTTATTCAAAACCTTGTATATTTTATTTAGAATGTAAATCGCATGCGGGAGCATCTATTCCATTCGTTAATATCACTTAGTATGAAAAGCTATTACCAAAAGTTGGAATACCTGGAGTAAGATGTGGAATAATTTTATGGTTAACCGAAAAAGATAAAGTGCTTTATATTCCAGTAAGCACAATCAGGACAATGAAAGAAAATGGAGAAAAATCAGTAGGCATTAGATCTTTAAATGATTATAGAATTATTGAAATACCTTCAGTAAAGAAAAGAACATTTTTAGATTCGGACTATTCAGTATTATTAAATCTGGAGGATGGAGAATAATGAAAGCAACATTCTTAGATGTATATGATAAAAAAGAAGTGAAGAATATTCAAATTAATTTAGAAGAAAAAGCAGGATATTTCAATACTTTATGTGATGATATTGTAACAAAGTACGCAGGAGATCTTGATAACCTAATGAAGTGGGTATATAACGCAATTATTCAGCCTGATATTCCTGCAGACAGTGATACATTAGAAAAAGCATTTTTGGAATTATCTAATTGTGTATACTTCACTTATGAAAATCTCGAGCATGTAGGAGTATTTGATGCATTGAGTAAAGCAGCTTATAAAGAAGTTTATAATGATGCGTATACTAAAAATATTGAAAAAGATGGCGAAAAAAGAAACAAGAAAACAGTTGCAGAATTAACTGCAATAGCAGAAACAGAATCAAAATACGAAAGTGTATTGAATGATATATATTCAGCAGCATATACAATTATTAAAAATAAGATTACAGCAGCACAGACAATGATTGCAACTCTTAGTAAAATTCTTTCGAAGAGAATGCAAGAAGATAATACAATGGGGTCAACAAGACAAAGATTAGTTGAGGAGTACTAATGGCAGATAGTTTAACTGATGTATTAAAAAAGATAAAGAAATAGTATGGAGATTCTGTAGTTAAAGTTGGGGTAGATGCATTAGAATTAGATGGCGTATTATCTCTTGGATCTCCATCATTTGATTTTTGTGTCTATGGAGGAGTTCCAGAAGGCAGAATCATTGAATTAAGTGGTCAGGAAGGTTCTGGTAAAACTACTACGGCATTTTTAATTGCTGCTTCTTATCAACGTAAGGAATTAGAAAGACATCCTATCGGAGTTGAGTGGACAGACAATACTGGAATTATCAGAAACGGTCCAAGATCTATTATTTTATTGGATAACGAAGGTACTGCCGATCCAGTTTGGGCCGCTAAACTTGGATATAATATGAACGAAGATGCAGAAGTTCCTACTATAATTATTAGACCAGAAGCACAATCAGCGGAAGAAATTTTTGATATGGCGTTGAATATGCTTAAAACCGGAGAAGTTGGTCTTTTAATTTTTGATAGTATTGCTACTCTTGTTCCTCAGTAGATTGCTGACGAATCAATGGAAAAGCAGTAGATGGGTGGTATTGCAAAAGCACTAACTAGATTTGCAAATACGGCTATTGGTTTACTTAGAAAATATAAAGCAACTTTAGTTGCCATTAATCAAGTTAGAGATAATATGACGGGATATGGAGATGCTTTAACTACTCCTGGTGGACGTTCATGGAAGCATGCTTGTTCAATGCGCCTTATGTTTAAGCGCGGGGAGTTCTTTGATGAAGATGGAAATACTTTAACCAAATCAGCTCAATCTCCTGCAGGTCATGTTATTGAAGTTTATGTATTAAAAACTAAAGTATGTAAATGGGATAGAAAACTTGGATATCTTCATTTGAATTATACCAAAGGGGTAGATGTAATTCAGGATACTATTGATGTAGCTACTCATCTTGGTTTTATTGATAATTCGGTTCAGGGTTCATTTAAATTGATTGATCCTGATACAGGAGAATTAATTTGTGATGAAAATGGAGAACCTATTAAGATACGTGGTAAAAGAAATGTTGGAATCTATTTCAAAGATCATATGGATATTTGGAGATAGATTTATGATAAATGCTATGAGAAATTAAGTAAAAAAGAAGAAGATAATATTATTAGCTTCGAACAAATGCTTAATATAGATTTAAATGATAAATTAGGAATTGATATTGAAGAATCTAATTTGGAGGAATTATAATGAGTTTATTTGAAATGTTTATGGACTTAGATCTTTGCATTAATCGAGAAGTTGTAATTTGGGGTATTGATGATGATAAGGAAGATTGGGAAGAATTATATAGTGGTCCAGTATATGATGTACCTCTTTGGGTTTTGATTCAGCCATTTATTTCAATGTTTATCGCTGATGATGATCCTGATATTCTTCATTTTTCAGTAGAGTTTGATTTGCCCGATGACGAAGAATAAGACATCTACGAGATTTGCATCAGAAACACAAGAACAAAGAATCGCTAAAAAATTTGAAGGTAATGTACAATTAAATTCAGGAGCTGGTAAGTTTTCAAAGGGAGATGTAATTATACCAGATATTGGTATGTAGATTGAATGTAAAACTTCTATGACTCCAAAAGAATCATTTTCAATAAAAAAGGAGTGGCTAGAGAAATAGGTTTAGGAATCTTTTGCTATGAGATATTCTAATCATTCTCTAGCCTTTAATTTTTATTTTGAAGATAAGAAGGATTATTATATTATTGATGATAAACTGATGCAATTTCTTATTGAAAAATTAAGAGAAGAAAATAATAGTTGATTATTTTCAAAAAATACTATATAATATATTATGAATAAAAATAAGGAGAATCATGATGAATATTATAGATAAGGTAGAAAAAAATAAATAGGAATATATTTCTGCAATTAATTTAATCACTCGGCCTTTTAATAAAGAAGAATTAATTAAGATGTTGGAAGAAACTGATTTCTTTAAAGCACCAGCAAGTAGATCTTATCATAATTCATATGAAGGTGGATTATGTGAACATAGTTTAAATGTTTGGAAAAGATTAGTAGATTTAAATAATATGATGGAAACTAATCTTGATAATAATAGTATGGCAATTGTTGCATTATGTCATGATTATGCAAAGATTAATTATTATAAACTTGGTTATAGAAATGAAAAGATTTATAGTGAAAGTGGAAGTAAATCCGATAGTCTTGGAAAGTATGATTGGGTATCTGTATCAACGTACATTATAAGAGACGTAAAAGATAGATTTATTTATGGAAATCATGAAGCAACTTCGGAAGCTATTGCTAGAATGTATATACCTCTAACTTTAGAAGAATCCGCAGCTATTTTAAATCATCATGCAGGTATGAGCTCTGATAGTGCAAAGAATAATATTGGAGAAGTATATGGAAGAAACACTTTAGCATTAATGCTACATTTAGCAGATATGCTTTGTGCTTTCGTAGATGAAAGCCGTGAATAAAGATATAATCGAAATATTAAAGCAATGTAAAGTAGCAACTATTCCAGATAATATAAATGAAGTATCAAAAATTGCTATTCCAAAAACTAAATAGATAGAATTTGAATTGAATAGTTGCTACTCCATTTCTATAAATCATGATAAATTAGTTGATTTTGATGTGCAATTCCCAAATAATATATCTAACTTGGATATAGAATTACTTGATATGAATAATATGTTTATTAAAGTGTTTTCGCCTTTATGGGAAGGTTGGCTCCCTAAAAGTTGTATTACGATAATTAGAAAATTATGAGGTAGATATGATAAGTTTAAGCGTTAAATATAGACCTACAAAATTTAATGACGTAAGTAGTCAAACATCAATCATAAGAATTCTTTCTAGACAAATTGATACTAATACTTTTAAAAATTCGTATTTATTTTGTGGTAGTAGTGGTTGTGGTAAAACGACTATCGCCAGGATATTAGCAAACGAAATAAATAAGCATCAAGGGAATCCAATAGAGATTGATGCTGCTAGTAATAATGGCGTAGATAATGTAAAACAAATTATTAAATCGGCATCAGAAAGAAGTTTAGATAGCGAATATAAAATTTATATAATTGATGAATGTCATGCATTAACCAGTCAAGCTTGGCAAGCATTTTTGAAATGTATTGAGGAGCCTCCAAAATATACAGTATTCATTTTTTGCACTACTGAGAAAAATAAAGTTCCAGATACTATTAAGAATAGATGTCAAGTATTCAATTTTAATAGAATACCTTCTGAATTAATAAGATTACGTTTGGAATATATTTGTAAACAAGAAGGATTTCTGAATTATGAAGATGCTTGTGATTATATAAGTAGAATATGTAAAAATCAAATGAGAGATGGTATATCTCTTTTAGAGCAATGCGCTGCATATGATATTAATCTTAATATTGAAAACGTATTAAAAGTTCTTGGATCGTATTCATATACCGTTTACTTTAAATTAATAAATAGTTTAATTGATGGTAATCTGGATTCTATCGTTAATATTATAAATACTATATATAATGATGGAATTGATTTAAAATTATTCGTAGATCAATTTTTATCATTTATTCTTGATATATCAAAATATATTATTTGTAATAATTTAACCGTTACTAAATTTCCAAGTAATCAATTAGAGGAAATTAAGAAAGCAACTAATTTCGAGAATCCTTTACAATATTATCAGTATATTATGAATAAGTTAATAATATTAAAAAATGATATTAAGAATGATACTGATATTAAATCTACCGTAGATGTATATTTTATTCAGATGGGGAGTTATCAATGATTAGAGGGCAAGAAAGATTATGTACTGAGATCACTAGATTTTCTTTAAATGATTTTCCACATTCTGTTTTAATAGTAGGTCCACAAGGATCTGGTAAAAGTTTACTTATTGAATTTATTGCAGAACATCTAGGATTGCAAACAGAATTTCTTAATGATGTGTCGTTTGATTCTTTAACTGAAATATATTTAAGAACAGAGCCGATTATTTATGTTCTTGATAATATGAGCATTAAAATTCAGAATCAAATATTGAAGTTTTTAGAGGAGCCCCCTAGAAATTCTTTTATTATTATAACTGCAAGAAGATTAGGACAATATCTAACAACTATTGAAAATAGATGTAGAATCTGGCAATTAGACGTTTATGACAATAATATATTAAATAAATTTAATGAAAGCGGTAATCCATTAATTATTGAAATTTCTAAGACTCCGGGTGATGTTATTAATTTTAATAAATCTAATTTCTCTGAAGTGGTTGAATTAGCTAATAAAATTTTAGATAAGATTTCGGTAGCATCTTATGGTAATATATTTAATATAATCGATACCTTAAAATCTGATAAGTTAAATATAGAAATTGAATTGTTTGTACGAGTATTAAGATACTTGGTACATAAACATATATTTATTACTCCATCTGATAATACCTGGTATGATATTTATATGTCAACTTGTATCCTATCATTGAATTTTACTATTCCACATATAGATAAGATACAATTATTTGAAAATTATTTAATGAAATTGAAGGAATATTATGCAAATAGACGAAGTTAAATACATAATTGAAAATAAAAAGTATTCAGGACAAGTACTTATTTTTCAGTATTCCGATACTAAATTCATTGTTAAACAATATATAGAAAAATTAGTTCTAGATTTTAATCTTGAACTGAGTTATAATGATGAAATTGACGATAAAATTATTACTGGAATTTCATTGTTTGGAGATGTGAATGATAACATTCTTAGGGTATATGATATTAATGAATTTGATTATAGTGGTACTATCCTAAACGAAAAGAATTTAATTATTCTTTGTAAAAAAATTAATGAAGGATTAAAAAAGATATATGCAGATAATATAATCATTGTACCAAAATTAGAAGATTGGCAAATTAAAGATTTTGTTTATTCGGTAGGGGATGGTATTCCTGAATCCGATCTCGATAAATTAATTGAGTTATGCGATAGTAATATTTATAGATTAACTCAAGAATTAGATAAGATGTTAATTTTTCCGAATTCTTTAAAACAGAATATCTTTAAAGAATTTTATAAAGATGGAGTATTTAATGATTTGTCTGATGCGACAATTTTTGATTTCTGTAGTAGTATCATAAAGAAGGATATAACAAAGTTAACTTATATCTATTCTCAATTAGATAGAATGGATGTAAATCCTTTGGGGTTTGTAAGTATTCTATATCAAAATATCAAAGACATTATTAAGATACAGCTTGGAGTTAAACCTACTCCAGAAAGTACAGGTATTGCAAAGAATAAGTTTTATGCAATCAAGTATAATAATTTAAATAAGTTCAACACAAAACAATTAATTCAAATATTTGAGTTATTAACAGATATAGATAAACAAGTTAAATTAGGACAATTAGATGTAGATAATATTATAGATTATGTAATTGTTTCTATATTTGCTTTTTGAGGTGTATAAATGAAAATTGGTATTGTTGGAGACATTCATTACTGTATGAATTCTTCTTTAATTAGATTACGTGGTAAGAAATATTCTTTGCGTATTGAAAATTGTATAAAATCTATAAATTGGGCAGAACAATATTTCCATCAACGTGGAGTAGATTTCGAGGTTTATTTAGGCGATTTTTTTGATTAGTCAAAGATAGTAGCAGAAGAGATAACTGCCTTAAATGATATAGAATTCAATGCAACGTAGAAGTATTTCTTAGTGGGAAATCACGAGATGGCAAGATCTGACCTTGTTGTCAGTTCTGCTCATGTGTTTGAAGGTTGGAATAATATTTCAGTTATTGATAAACCTTTATATACAGTAACACCAGAGAAACATGATATAGTATATCTTCCTTATATCTTATAGAGCGATAGAAAACCATTGGTTGAATATCTAGGTAATTCTTCCAAAGGAAAAATTGTGTTTAGTCATAATGATATTGCTGGAATGAATCTTGGTCACTTTACCTCTAAAGATGGATTTAGTATAGATGAGATAAATGATAATTGTGTATTATTTATCAATGGACATTTACATAATTCTTCTTGGGTAGGAAGAAAATATAAAATTTATAATGCAGGAAATTTAACGGGATAGAATTTTAGCGAAGATGCTTTTGAATATGGACATAATATATATATTCTTGATACTGAAACATTAAAGATGGAATACGCATCTAATCCATATGCATTTAATTTTTATAAAATAAATGATATTAATCTATTATCAAGATTAAAAGATAATGCCGTATTAACCATAAAATGTAAGGATACTGAATATGAAGATTGGAAGAAAGCATTAGAAGAATATAAGAATAGAATAGTTACATATAGAATAATCGTAGAACATTCTAAGCTATCAAATAATACAATTGAAGATAATGTAAAGCAATTATCATTAGATCATTTATCGGAATTTAAAAAATATATACTTGAATAGTTGGGGACAAGTGATATAGTAACTACTGAATTAGAGGAATTATGTAAATGAATATAAATTTCCATAAAATTACGCTTAAGAATTTTTTAAGTTTTAAAAATGCGGAATTAAGATTAGATATTCCGGGGTATATTACGGTTAAAGGATATAATAATAATAAGTCTGATTTATCTTCAAGCAACGGATCAGGAAAAAGTGCATTATTTGATAGTATATTTTGGGTATTAACGGGGGAAACTATTCGTGGTGGTAAAGATGTAGTAAATAAGTTTTCCAAAGGTGGAACAGCAGTAACCATTGAATTTAGTAAAGACGATGATGAATATATAATTTTAAGAACAAAAGATGATGAAATATATAAATCAACGCTTAAAATATATAAGAATAATAAAGATATATCTGGTAAAGGTTTAAGAGACTCTGAAAAAATTCTGCAAGAAGAATTACCGGATTTAACTAGTACTTTATTGACTTCAGTTATTATATTTGGACAAGGATTACCCCAAAGATTTTCAAATAATACTCCTTCAGGCAGAAAAGAAATTTTAGAGCAATTAGCAAAAGCTGATTTCATGATTGAAGATTTAAAAGGAAGAATGTCCAACAGAAAAGCAACCATAAATGAAAAACTTGAAGAACATAAAAATAAAAGCATTGAGCTTCAAACGAAATCTAATATGTTATATTAGATGATAAATAAAAATGAAGAGCAACTTAATGTTTATGATTAGATGGATTTAAATTCCTTGCAGAATGATATTGATTAGCTGAAGCAATAGCAAAAAGATTATGAAACCATGATTCTTGTATATCAAGGTAAATATGATTCAGCTTATAATTAGTTTCAAACTATTAATAGAGATAGAGATAAATTATAGTTTGAATACGATACTGCGCTTGATGAATTAAGAACATAGTATGATTAGAAATTATCTCCTCTGCATATTACTATTATTGGATTAGAAGCAGAGATTAGAACCTTAAAAGCAGAAAAGAAAAAGCTGGATTCTATTAGCGATATTTGTCCTACATGTAAATAGAAGTTACCTGATGTTCATAAGATTGATACTTCTTATATTGAAGACGAAATAGATTAGAAAACTTATAGTTTAAATGTAAATTAGGAACTTATAAATAAATATACTCTTGAAAAATAGAATAAAGAAAATAATTTAAGAGATAAGTATAAACCTGAATATGATTCTTTAACGAATAAAATTATTGAATACGAAGATTTATCTTTCTAGTATGCGGATAAAATTGATTCGGTAAAAAAAGACCAAAGAGAAATCGAAAAATAGATTTCGTAGATTCAAGCTAAAATAGATTCCTACGAATCCATTAAGCAAAATTTAATAAATCAAATACAAGAATATCAAAATGAATTAGAAGATATAAATAAAAATTTACTGTATATAAATAATAATAAGGAATAGTATGAAAAACATTATGATATATTGCAGTAGATTAATACAATTTTGACTCGTGATTTTAGAAGTTATCTTTTATAGAATGTTATTCAATATATTGATATGAGATGTAAATATTATTGTAATATTGTATTTAATACTTCATTAATAGAATTTATCATTGATGGAAATAAGATTTCTATTTCGTATGATGGTAAAGAATACGAATTATTAAGCGGTGGAGAAAAACAAAAACTTGATATTATTATTCAATTATCTATAAGAGATATGCTTTGTAAGTATTTGAATTTCTCTTGTAATATTCTTATATTAGATGAAATTCTTGATAATCTTGATGATATTGGAAGTAATAAAATTATTGATTTATTATCTTCAGAATTGAATGATGTTAGCAGTGTCTTTGTAATAAGTCATAGAAGTGATTTTACTATTCCTTGCGATAATGAAATTAACATTATTAAAGGAGAAGATAAAATAAGTATCATATTATGATTTATATTAAACCAAAAAATGTTACGTATACATAGATGGCAATATTCATTGATGAACATGCATATGACGAAGATGCCTCAAACGAATAGAATAATTTAATTTTTGAATATTTATTTCATCTAGTAGAAATGTTAGCGTATAAAGCAAAATTCTTTTAGAAGTATTAGTATTATGAGGATTTTGCATTATACGTTGCATCCTCAGTGTATTTAAGATTAAAGAATCCTCGACAGTTTAAATATGATGAAAATGGATAGCCAAAACTAAAAAGAATAAAGAGTATTTTAAATTATATAAAAACAATTTTATATCCAAAGAAAGTTGATTTTGAACAAGAACATTATGATTAGACATTTTCAAGAGCCGAAGATACCGAATTAAATTCAGATGTAGGAATTGGATATAGTTTTGCTGATTCATTAATTGATTCATTAGATGAATTAAGTAAAGTTAATTTTAAATTATGCTTAAAGGATTTGACTAATACAATTAAATCTTATATTTATAGTTTACCCTTTAAAGAAGATAAGGTTTTCATAAATAATTTATATTTAAGTTGTTTATTAACGTTTTTATCCTCTATAACACCAAAAGCATCTGATCTTGAAAGGATTTCTAAATTAAAATTGGCGTCACATAGAGATGTTGAAATTGATGAATTATTGTCAGATAGTTTTACGGTTGATGATGTAATAGTATTTCATTTAGACACTAAATATAGAAAATATATCTACTTATTAACCAAAAAAGTCAAGCATTTAATTGCAAATGATTTATCATTGATTTTAAATGATGAATTAGGAAGCGAAAGTGTTTTGAAGTCTGTTTTAGTACGTGATATAATGGATAAAGGAATAGCGAAGGAGGATGAAGAATGAGTAGGACTAATCAAGAGATTTTATCAGTAAAAGAATTAGATATATATTCACTGATATTATTTGCATTATTTAAACTTCGTGATATTCCAGATTATCTAGTATTGAGTGAACTTGTATATATTCTTGATAAGGACAGTTTGCTGAAACTCTGTGAATACTTTGGTGGTACCACAATTCATATTCCAACAATTGATGAATTAGAGTCAATATTATATTCATTATTATTATATTAGTATGTAGACATTGAGCATATGGATTATGATAAAGCGATAGATTTACTTGGTTAGAAGTCATCAAAATTACGAAAAATAAAATCAGATTATGTGAAGTTGCAAAGCGTTTTGTCCAATTATTCATTTGGTAAAGGTTCAAAGAATGAATGAAGAAATGATACGTGATATGATAGATTGTTTATAGAATTATAAACATGATAAAACTCAGTTAATGTAGAAATATATATAGAACAGATTGGATTAGAATTTAATTCAATATTATAGAAAATTATAGCAAAGTGTGGACTTCCTATCAAGAAAAGATAGTAAAAAAGTAATAAAGAAATTAAATCGGGTTGATAAAAATGATAAATGATTTAGCTAAAATTACAACTATTCCTGTATTCAGTTTAAAGAAATTATGTACTAATATGATTTTATGTATTTGTCATAGAGTATTAGAAAATTATTTTAATAAAGAAACTGAAACTACAGCAGATATTGGCATTGGTAAATTAAATATATCTATCTAGGAAGATGAAATTCTATATAAATTCATACCTTCATATAAATTTGAGCAATCCTTAATTGACACAATAAATACTAAGCAAAGTCCATTAGTTACAAAAGCAGAAGATATATTAGTAGCAAAAGTAACTAATACATATAAGGAATTACTATAATGGATGATTTTGATATTTTATCAGCTGAACAACAATTACAATTAAGAGATGCTAATGATAAGGAAGATATAGAATAGATATTAAATATATTTAATTTAAATTTAAAGAAGAAAGAATTACTAAGATTAAGTAAACTTAGCGATTTACAAGATTCAATTACGGATCAAGTAGAACAACGTCTAAATAGACATGCAGATGAATTTAGTAATAGAGATTTAATTGATTATTTTAAGGCATTTTAGGATACTATTACAAAGACTAATAAATCTGCGGATGAAATACCAGTAGTTTAGATTACTTAGAATTAGTTAAATATAAATGTTTAGCCTGAATTTAATCAGGACGAACGTCAAAGAATTTTAAATACAGTTAGACAGATTATAGCTCAATCTAATAAAGAGAATTAGATAGTTAATGATGATTAGCTGGAGGTAATTAATGAAGCAAACATTTAAAGAGAATGATAAAGAATATTCGTTTGAAGAGTTTATATGGTATATGGGCTCTCAAAAAGATATTACGGGTTACACTTGGAAATGTGTTGCAGCAATTATCAATGCTGCATTCGAAATTAATAAAAGCGCAGATTATTATAGAAAAAAATTTGCGGCTATGCAAAGCATAAATAATATTAATGAATATATTGAAGAAAAATCTGAACGAATGAAATTATCAGATGTATTAGTTTAGACTAATGCAAACATTCGTAGATTATCAAGAGAAGAAACCATTAAGGAAATAGCAAAGGAAGCAGCTGCAACCATTAGTAAAAATTGTCCTTTGTTAACGGATGTGGAAAGATTTCCGTTTATTGCATCTCCATCTGATGGAAATATAGGAATTTTACAATTAAGTGATTGGCATTATGGAATTGATATTGATTCTTATTATAATGAGTATAACCCACAAATTGCTAAGGATAGATTAAGTGATCTATTGATGCAGGTAATTAAAATAGTTAACGAACAGCGCCTTAAGAAATTAATTATTGTAAATCTTGGAGATTTGATTGCGGGTAGAATACATCTTACAATTAGATTTAATAGTAGGATTGATGTGATTACCTAGATTATTGAAGTTTCTGAATTACTTGCAGAATTTATTGATGAACTTTCTACCTATATTCCTATTGATTATTATTCAGTTATTGATAATCATAGTAGATTGGAACCAAATAAAAAAGATGCTCTTTAGCTAGAATCTTTAGCTAGAATAACTGATTGGTATCTCATTGAACGTCTAAAAGATAATGATTCTGTATTTATTGGCGATAATAAATACGGTTTAGATATAATGACGTTTAGCGTATTTAAATGGAGGTTTGCCGGAGTTCATGGAGATCTCGATAAATTAAATACTGTGGTTAAAAATGTATCTTTAATGACTAGACAAAATTATGACGTTATTCTAACTAGTCACTTACATCATTTGACTATAGACGAAGAAAATAAAACTTTAGTGGTTTCTAATCCTTCTTTAATGGGAACTGATGATCTTGCGGAAAAAATGAGAAAGAATTCTTATGCTGCATAGAATTTAATAATTGTAAGCGAAAATAATCCTGTATATATGTTATGTAGGTTGGTAGTTAATTGATGATAATCTTACTAAAGTCATTTAAAGATTATTGGTAAGTCTTAATATAAAAGTAAGTCCTATAATAAGAAATGAAAAGGAGTAATTATTATGAAATTTTATAGCGAAAAATTAGAAAAGTTTTTTGATAGCGAAGCAGAATGTAAAGATGCAGAGAAGGAGTATTTAAATAAAACTACATTACCTTCAATGCCTTATCAAGAGTGTGACACGACCATTTCTGATAAATCTGATGTGAAAGATAGAAAATACTATGCAAAATTAGTTGAGGAAGCAGACAAAGCTCTTGAAGAAGAATATATCAAATATGAAGAGGCTAAGAAACAGATTATTCAGCTTAAGAAAAAGTGCGACGAAGAATGCGAAAAAATTCTTGTAGAAGCTAAAAAAGAATTAAAAGCTGTTCAAGATAAGAAATTTGTTGCTCTTCAGAATTTCAATGAGAAGTTTGGTCCATATACAATTTCTTACACTGGAGATAAAGCATTAAAAGAAATGCGTAGACATTTTGATACAAATGTGGATTTATTCCACTGGTTTTTCCCATTTTTTAACTGGTAAGATACTTAGTTTAGTAAGATTATCATTTGTGGAAGTCAGGCGGAGTCCACCATAGGGCTTCACCGTAATAGCCGGCTATATAATAACTTGAGGTGAATTATGGCAACATATTTTTGTGTATCTGATGTACATTCATTTTACGATGAAATGATGGAAGCATTAGACAATGCTGGTTTTGATATAAATAATCCAAATCATGTTTTTGTATCTTTAGGTGATTTATTAGATAGAGGACCAAATCCAAAAGAATGCTTAGAGTTTGTGAATAAATTACCAAAAAACAGAAAGATACTTATTAAAGGAAATCATGAAAGATTAATGGAACAGTGTATCCAGGATAAGATATTTAGAAGTCATGATTTTCATAATAAAACAATTGATACCGTATTAATCTTGACTGATAGTATCTCATGCACTGATGCAAATATGGTACTTACCAAGATGGAATATAATAAGCCTTGGAACTAGTATATCAAAGACTGTGTGGATTATTATGAAACTGGTAAGTATGTTTTTGTTCATGGTTGGATTCCTTGTACTCAATGGGAAGAAGGAATTAATATGTTTGGAGAAAAGATTAGTAATTATGATCCTCTTCCTGATTGGAGAACGGGTAATTGGGATAAAGCATCATGGCTAAATGGAATGGATTGTTGGAATAAAAATATTAGAATAAAAGATAAAATAATTTTATGTGGACATTATCATTCTAGTTGGGGACATTGTTTTATTCATAAGCAAGGAATTGATATACCAAAAACATATGATGATATAAATGAAAATTGGCATACTGAACCATTTGTTGATGATGGAATTATTTGTTTAGATGCATGTACAGTATTGTCGGGTAAAGTAAATTGTTGGAAAATAGATAAACAAAAGAAAATAAACATAAATAAGGAGAACAAAGATGACTGAGTATTTTTATAAGAATAAAGAAGGTAAAATTGAATTTACAGAAATTTCTTTGAGGTAGTTACTTGATAGGGTATATAATCAAGGATATAATGATGGAAAGAATAATGGAAGTATTATTTGGAATTCTCCAAGTAAGTGGTATGATGATTGGTGGAATAAGCCCGTTATAACGTGGTGTAATGATATCAATTCATCAAGTTCTACTGTTACATTAGATGATTATTCAAGCACTACCACTAACGTAACATTAAATGGTAATGATATCTCAGATCTTCATGTGAAGTAATGGCAAAAAAAGATGTAGATAAATATTTTGATTAGATTTGTAAAGATTATCATGAATTAATTGAAACGTTACATGATATGGAAGAAGAAGTGAGCAAAGGATTATTAGATCCCGATAAATTAATTCAAATGAAAGAATATATAGAACCAATTAAAATAAATTGGCAAAGAATTAGTTATATCATGTATCTTTTAAATATGCCCGCTAGAAATTCTAAAAAAGAAAAATATAAAAACCAAAATAAAAAATTAATTCAAGATAAAGCAACATTAGAAGATGTTTCAATTGAAAATCATAATCAAATAGATAAAATAAGAAAAGAAATTAGGACATCTTAATGATGTCCTTTAATTTTATATTTAAGAGCTAAATTAAATTAGAATTTATATACGAAGAGGATAATATGGAAGAATTTTTAAGAAGTTTAGGAATAACAGGAGATTTACAAAAATCAAATGCAAGTTATGTAATGGATATTAGTAATTCAAATGAATATGGAAAAATTTATTCATTACTGGATAAAAACGAAGAAGTTGAAGAAGATCCTGAAAGCTCATAGGTAACCATGGATTATTCTTCCGTACAATTTTTTAATGATGATTTTACAATATAGTTAATAGCAGATTTTGAACACGATGAATACAGATTAACGATTAAAGAAAACTAAAGGAGAAATGTATTATGAAGATGAAATTTCAAGATGCTAAAGATATTCTAACAATTGATAAAAATGAAATAGAATTAAGTTAGAGAGCAATAGAAATTGATATTAAAACCGAAAATAAATTAATGCGAGAAATTATTTCAGCATTAAAGCATACTATCGAATTAAATAACATTGTATCTTTATCAGCTCCTGCTATTGGATATGATAAAAGAATATTTTGTATTAAATTTGATACTGAAATTAAAACATTTATAAATCCTGTTATTATACAAAGTAAAGGTATATAGCTTTCTCGAGAAATTTGTACATCTATTCCAGGTAAAACTTTTATTAGACCTAGAAATAATGATATTACAGTAATCTATTAGAAACCAAGTGGACCAAGTGAAAGTAGATAGTTAGTTGGTTTATCTGCTATAGTATTTCAACATGAATTAGATCATTTGGAAGGTTTATTATTAAGTGATATTGGATTAGAAATTGATGATGATTTTGAAAAGGCATCTGATGAAGAAAAAGAGGAAGTTATAAATTATTATCTTGACTCTTTAGATTTAAAAAGAAAAGAATTAGAAGATGAAATTCAATCAAATGAAGAATTAAAACAATTAAGTGAAGGTATTAAATTTATGGAGTCAGTATATAAAGGAGAAACTCAAATAGAAAAGGAGTAAATAAGATTTGGCTCTATTAATAAAATTAAAAAGAACAAATTCATAGTTGAGTAGTTTATCTTCTGTTGTACTTAGTGAAGGTGAACCTTTATACAGTTTTGCAGATAAGCAATTTGTTATCGGAGATGGTAGTACCAATGTAGCAAATTTACCAAAGATATTTGCAAAGACTTGGCAAGGCGATGTAATTGAAACTGCTTATGGTGGAACTGGAAATAATGTTGGATACATTAGAACTGGTTTAAAAAGCGGTGTGACGGCTGGAACTAAATCGACGGCAGAAGGTAATAATACATCACCAACCGGAACAAATTCTCATAGCGAAGGTGATACTACTACCGCATCAGGGTCTGCATCCCATTCAGAAGGTGCTAATACAATAGCAAGTGGACAAAATGCACATGCGGAAGGTAATACTACAACAGCATCAGGTAATTCTTCTCATGCCGAAGGAAGTAATAATACGGCCAGTGGTAATAGTTCTCATGCAGAAGGTTCAACTAATATAGCTAGTGGTAACTATTCGTCCGTTAGTGGTAGTAATAATATTGCAAAAAATAGATCATAGATGGTATTTGGTGAGTATAATATTCAAGATAATTCTTCTGCTGATATATCCAATAGAGGAACATATATTGAAATTGTTGGTAAAGGTACTGCAAGTAATGCAAGATCTAATGCAAGAACCTTAGATTGGAATGGAAATGAGTAGATTTCTGGTAGCTTTACACCAATGACATCTAATTCTCAGACATTAGGCTCATCTACAAATAGGTGGAGTAAAGTCTATATAGGAAATTCTAATAGTTATGGTAGTGCTACCACTCCTATTTATTGGAATGATGGTATTCCTACTCCAATTACATCAATAAATGTACCAAGTACAAGTACAGCAGCAGCATTAACAAATGCAAGATAGTTAGGGGTTAAATTAGATTCAAATACTGCTGCTACATTTAATGGGTCTGCAGATTAGTTAAATATTCCTGTAGCAGGAGTATTGAAAGTGGCAAACGGTGGTACTGGATATAATTCTGTTGATACTACTCCAACTGCAAATAGCGCAAGAATGGTTACGTCTGGCGGAGTTAAAAGTGCAATAGATTAGGTTGTTGCAAATGTAAACTCTATAAAATACGCAGCATCTAATTCAGTTGGTGGAGCAGCAAATAGTGTTGCAAATGCAATAACGTTCAATAATTCAGGTTCTGGCGTAGCTTCAGGAAGTACATATAATGGTTCAGCTGCAAGAACAATATCTTATAATACTATAGGTGCGGCTTCAAGTTCACATACTCATAATTATGCAGGTTCAAATTCAGCAGGTGGAGCTGCTACAAACGCATTGAGCGCAAATACAGCAGTTAAATTAACTACAGGAAGAACTTTACAAGTTAATCTTGGTTCCACGTCCCCATCAACTGCATTTGATGGTACATAGAATATATCAAATATTGGAGTTTCTGGTACTTTAACGGTTGGCAACGGAGGTACTGGATTTACAACTACAACTTACAAGAATGCAGTCGTCATTGGTAATAGCACAGCTGCAACCAGTGCTCTTCAAACTATTAGAACTAGTTCGGGAGCATTTTATGCTACTGCTGCAGATGCAAAACCTGGTTTTGGTACTCTACCTGTAGCATAGGGTGGTACAGGTAATACTGCAGTTGATACCACGCCAACAGCAAATAGTACAAAGATGGTAACATCTGGAGGTTTATATACAGCATTAGCAGGAAAAGCAAATTCAAGTCATACACACAATTATGCAGGATCCGCATCTGCGGGTGGAGCTGCTAATAGCGTGGCAAATGCATTAACTTTCAGTACAGCAGGAAATGGTGGTGGAAATGGTACCACTTATAATGGTTCAGTTGCTCGTACTATATCATATAATTCAGTTGGTGCTGCTGCCGCAAACCATACACATAATTATGCGGGATCATCATCTGCAGGAGGAGCAGCAAATAGCGCACTAACCGCAAATCAATTAACAACGGCAAGAACAATTCAAACAAATCTTGGTAGTACAACAGCCGCATCCTTTAATGGTACCGCAAACATTACTCCTGGCGTTACTGGAATACTTAATGTTGCTAATGGTGGTACAGGAAAATCAAGTTGGACTAATAAAGGAATACTTTATGCTAATAGTGCAACATCCTTAGCGTAGTTGACGCCATCAGGAGCAAATTAGATTTTAATGTCAAATAGTAGTAGTGTTCCTGCATGGACAGTACCATTAAATTCTCTTGATTCAATTTCATCAACTCCACCAACATCAAGTGCAGTATATAATGCAATTAATAATATACATATTGAAAATCTTGGTCCGTTATCTTCAACATATGTTTGGGATACTTTATCTTCTACTACGTATTATATAACCTCAGAAACATCTGGTTCGACCTCTTCTTCAATAGATCCAACAGTTTGGAAAATTAGTACGTGGACAAGTTGTACAGCAATTAATGCAACAACATTATAGTTATCTGGTAATCCGGTGGTTTATACGATGCCAGATGGAGGACATATTGACATTCCAGCTGGTAGATATTGTTTAGTTGAATTAAATACTACTGCAAATCCATATAATACTACGTCATAGGTATTTTATACGGGTTCAAGTAGTAAACGATTTAATACACGGGAACAAACTGTAGGTGGAACTTATGTTGGCGGTTAGGGGGTAACAATGCCAGTAGTTGCTATTACTTATAATGGTCAAACTACATATTATCCGCAAGGAAGTTAGCAATACGATCTTGCACCGTTAGCTACAGTTGGTGGTGCAACTTATCAGTACACCGTACTTTCTGCTGGATACGGTGGCGGAACAGTTGGTGGAACGGTAGTTAAGTATTATATATCTGCGACAGGTACTGTAATTACAGCAGGCGGTGCCAAGTAGGCTTCTGCTGCTTGGCAAACTGAAACCGGTACATCTACAATGTACACTCACGGTCGTGGTTCAAGTATTATCCATCTATGTAGAGGTTCCTTAGCAGATATTCTTCTTGGCAGAAGGATGGGAGTGTATACAGGTAACGGTGGTAGTTCAACAACTATTAATTTTGATTCTTGGGTACCAAAACTATTAATGATATTAGAAACGATTTATCCTGAAGACACTTCCACGAGAAGAGTTAACGTAGTTATTGATACGTATAATCTTAGAGGAGATCTTCAACCCACGATTAATTATATGGGAACCACAGTTCAATCTCTCCAATGGGGAAATAATAATTGTAAATCGATAACTATAACTTGGACCGACTCTTCTAAGTCTTATTTTAATAAAAGCGGCGTTTCTTATAAATACATCGCTTTGTTATAAGGAGGAAATACATAAATGGCACTTACAATAACAGTGGATCCTTATGAAAAACAAAATTTTGTAGATGGTTAGGTACTCATTGCAGAACAAATGAATCATATAGAAGATGGTATCTATAAAGATAATTTAGATTTAGCAGAAGTAGTTTCTGAATTAAATACTCTTGATAATGCAGTTACATAGAATACAACAGTCATCAATAATATTAAAGATAAGATAACAGTATATACGGATACATATAATGATGGTAATATAAAAATTGAATACGGAGAAGCATAAGATAAATAATGAATGATATAATATTAAGAGGACTAATAAAGAACATACAATATTCACATTCAATAAATGATGTAGAATACAATAAAGCTGATTTAATAGTTCCAAACAATAAAGGCAATGATGATATAATTGATTTAAAATTTAAAAAATGTATAAGACCAATTCAAGAAAACGATTTGATTTCACTAACAGGAACGATAAGGTCTTTTTCTTAGAAAATAGATGAAAATAAAAATAAAGTTTCTATTTATGTTTTTACTTATTTTGATGAACCTGCTATATAGTTATCTCAAAATGCAGTTACTATTGATGGTCGTATTTGTAAAATTGATCCAATTAAAACTTTAAATTCAGGTAAAACTTGTTTGCATGCTATATTAGCAAATAATTTATTTGTTTAGGATTAGAGTATTAAAATAAATAATTATATACCTATAGTATTTTGGGGTAATTTGGCAAAGAAAGCAAGTGAATTAAATATAAGCGATAAGATATTGATTTCAGGTTCGTTACATTCTAGAACATATACTAAAACAAATAAAGATGGAGTTGTTGAAATTAGAACAGCTCATGAAATAGTGGTATAGAATTATGCGGTCTAGCTTTAATTATTTTTATACTACAACGGCAGAAGATTGTCTGGATGTTGAAGATATTGGAAATGTATGTATACAAGCATCAAATGATGCTGGTCAAAATTGGATATTATTAATAAAAACTAAATTAGGATTTTCATATATATTAGAATATGGTCCATTTTATTATACAAAAATAACTGAATATCTAAATCATACTTTTCAACGAATAGAATATTCTGAATATAAATTAGAAAAGAAAATTGATAAGTTTTTAAATGAACCAAGAAGATTAATAACACAAGTACAATTTAAAGATGAAGATGAAGCATTAGAATTAATGACTAATGTAGTGGAGGTTATGAATGAGAGCTATTAGTAAAGAACCAGTTAGATTATTCAGTGGAAAAATAATTGGTTATATAGAAACAGATAAAGATGGTAATCAACAAGCAAGAGATTTTTACGGTAAAATTCTTGGGAGTTATGATAAAGCACTTAATGTCACTAGAGATTTTTATGGTAGAATAATTAGTAAAGGTAATCAAGTTACTGGACTTATCTGGAATCCAAAATATAATTCTTTAGTAAAGAATAGTTGATTTTTATCCTATTATCCGGTATAATATATTATATATTGGATAATAGGATATTTTTTTTTATTGAGGAGAATAAAGAAATGGTTGAGGCAACATCAAAATTTACAATAATGGATGATAATGGAGAATTTACTCCAGAATTCATAGATCTTGTAAATAGATATATAAATGAAGAGATGAAGAAATTTACTATAGATGGAAAATTTAATCGCGAAAAAGCGATTAACTATATTAATAATTTCTTAAAGGAGCATAAAGATGAATAAAGAATAGCTATTTGACACAAAGAAGTATGAATGTTAGCGATGTCATAAAGTATATTTAACTATAAGTGAATATTTCCATCAAGATGGAATGTGTGATAATTGTTATCATAAATATTTAGATGAATAGATAAAGGAGAAAAATAATAAATGAGTATGTATGAATGGGCAAAAAGAGAAGTAGAAATTGCAAAGAAGAGTTCAGCAATGAAAGATGAGGATTTTGATTATGTTGGAGAATGCTATGATAGTGCATTGAAGGCATATAAGAGTCTTTGTGATGATGAACATAGTGGATTAAGTTTTGGAATTACTGCAAGTATTTTAAAGAGACTTCTTAGAGCAGATCCGCTTACTCCAATCTATGATGAACCTGATGTTTGGAATGAGGTTGCTGGGATAAGGGAAGATGAATGTAAAGTTTATCAGTGTAGAAGAATGAGTAGTTTATTTAAGGATGTATATCCAGATGGTCGAGTAGAATATAGTGATGTAAACAGAATAAATTGCATTGATGTGGATACTACTTTTTCATATCATTCAAGTCTTGCTGATAGATGGTTTGATAAGAATTATCCGATTAAGCTCCCATATACTGGAGAGAAAATTGATGTATTTATAGAAGAGTTCTTAACTGATGAAAAGAATGGAGATTTTGATACTGTAGGTATTCTTTATGCAAATAAAGATGGAGAAGTAATAAATATTAATAAGTATTATAAAGCAGATGAAGAAGATAAAGATTGGGTAGAACTCACTCAAGCTCAATATTATAAGAGAAAGTTAAAGAAAATTAATAGAGAATGAGTTATTTCGACGATGATTTAAAGAAGCCGACTAAATATCAAGATTAGTTAGCAGAATATCTACCAATACCTAAAAAAGATGTGAATGAATTTCTTTGTAAAGTATATCCATTTCTAATTCCAAGAAATAGATGGAGCGGAATGAGAATAACGGAAGCACAAGACGGAGGTTATTGGCCAGGAGATCCTGAAGCTATTCCAGAATATGATTATGAATATACTGAATTAGATAGTATGCCGGAAGGTTGGAGGATAGCTTTTGGAATGTAGTTGTGCGAAGAACTTAAACAAGAATTAATTAAATTTGATTATCTTGATAAGTATGAAATTACACAAATCAAAGAAAAATTCGGAAGTCTTAGATGGTATGATAATGGTTATCCAATCGGTAAACTAGAATTAATTGGTATAGAAGAATATGAAGATGGGATGCCTGAACATGATAGAAATACTGATTGGTACAGATATCTTGGAGTAGAAAATAATAAAGCACAATATGAACATTATAAGATTTTAGATAAATGCAAAGTAGGAGATATCATTAGTAAATATGAATAGATATCTGCAAGAACTTGTATAAAGTGCGGACAACCTGCAACTAAGATTTCTTTAGGTTGGATAAGTCCTTGGTGTAATAATTGTGCAAAAGATATTCATGACGAATGTATGGATATTGACGAATATTTTTCTAAAGAATAAACATATAGTTGATTTTTCTTAATTTATCAATTATAATATAAATGTAAAAAGAAATAAATGGAGGAAAAGAAGATGGGATTTCTTGGTATTACTCTTTTAATCATGGGTATTCTTTTCGCAAATCTTATTATTTTTCTTTTCCTCATTGGTATTTATAATCTAATAAATGCGTTCATTGAAGATGTTACAGGAACATCTCTTAGCGAGAAAATCAAAGAAAAGATGGAACATAAGAATGAATAAATCAAAAATTATTTGTATATCAGGAAAAGCAGAATCAGGAAAAGATACTTTTGGTAATTATATTTAGTTGGCATTAGAAAATAATAAACAAAAAGTATTAAAAGTTCATTATGCTGATTTAGTTAAGTATATTTGTTCTAATTATTTAAATTGGAATGGATAGAAAGATGAAGCAGGTAGAACTTTACTATAGACTTTTGGTACTGATATTGTAAGAACACAGGATAAAGATCATTGGGTTAAATTTATAGCTGATACAATTGAATTAACTAATAAATTAATTCATTATGATTATGTAATTATTCCAGATTGTAGATTTCCAAACGAATTAGATTACTGGATAGATAATGGTTATCAAGTGACTTGGATTTAGATGATTAGAAATATTGATAATCATTTAACCGATAAATAGAAAGCTCATGCATCAGAAGTTTCTCTCCAAGGTTATTCCAGAATTACTCCTGTGGTTATTTAGAATAATAGTAATATGTACGAATTAGAAAAGAAAGCAATTTTGCTTACAAATGTTTTATTAAAGTTAGGAGAATAAAAATGGATATCACTCCGATTCTTACTGTTGTTATCATTCTCGGACTTTTTATTTGGTATCAGATTGATAAAAGGAGGCCAAGACATTAATGATAGAATGTTTTGTAAGTTCTAAGTCGTTACCGGAAGCATATCATAATGCATTATATCGTCTTTGGTTAGATGGAGAAATTGTTCCTTGTCCTGATTATAATACAAATCAAAAAGAAGTTTCTATGACTATGATGGTTGAAGATCCTTTTAGAGAACCAATGATTTCAAAATTATTTATTGGTGGGTATAAAGAACTTCAGCAATATATCATGGAAATGAGGGACGGAATTCTTGATTTTGAAGTAGATAAAGGTAATTGGAAATATACATATCATAATAGAATAGCTAGTTACGGAAGTAAAAGATCTTTTGTATGTGGTTTAAATCAATTTGATTTCATCATTGAAGAGCTAAAAAGAAATCCGGATAGTAGACGAGCAGTAATTGATATTCGTGATAATTGGGATGATATGTATAGTGATGATCCAGCTTGTCTACAACATATTCAATTCTTTATTCGTGATAATAAACTTCATATGAAAGTATTATTTAGAAGTAACGATGCTTGTAAAGCAACTTTTATGAATGCTTTTGCTCTTATTATGATTCAGAAAATGATAGCAAATGAATTAGGAATTAAAGTTGGAACATATACACATCGAGCAAATTCTTTTCATTGTTATGAAAAAGATTTTAAGATGCTAGATGGATATGTAAATAGAATTCATGATTATGATGAAGAATATTTAACGTATGATTACGAAGATGATTGGAAAGAAATGATGGAAGATTGTATTCCTGAAATTCTTGAAAATGTAAAAAAGTTGAAAGGATAATAAATTATGAAAATCATTTATGAAGCTGACAAGATTAGGTATTTTGATAACAATGGACATGAAATTCATGAGAATGACATTGTGGACGCGGATGGGTCCATGCAAAGAGTTTATGAAACTGAAAACGGAGAGCTTGGAACAGATGCTACTAATCCTAAGTGGATTAAATCTGGAAGAGCAGTTCCATGCGAATATGGTATTTATCCATTCGAAGAGCAGATGAATGTAAAACTCATTAAATTTAAAATTGTGGAGGCAGATTAAATGATTATTAACAATAAAAGAGCACTTGCTTATATTACTACAATTAAAGGTATTTATCCAATTGAAGGATATGATAGAGTTGAACATGCAGAGGTTCTTGGTTGGAGAGTAATCGTTTCCAAGAATGATAATTTCAAAGTCGGGGATAAATGTGTTTATTTTGAGGTAGATTCACTTTGTCCTGCTTCAGATGAACGATTCGCATTTCTGGAAAAGCGTCATTACAAGATTAAGACAATCAAGATGTGTGGTGTATATAGTCAGGGTCTTGTAATGCCCGTAAGTGCCTTCAAGGAATTTCCCGAAGATATTCCTGAGAATACAGATGTTACAGATATTCTTGGAATTAAATATTACGTGGAAGAGGATAATGTAAGAAAGTCTGACACACCTGCAACTCCTACTGTAAAAGCAAAGTATAAGAAACTTGCAAAGAAGCCAATTATTAAAAAGTTAATGAAGTATAAGTGGTTCAGAAAAGTTTTCTATGCCTTTTTTGGACAGAAGAAGCAGAAAAATGCAAAAGCATTTCCTACTAATTTTCCTTATGTTCATAAGACGGACGAAGAAAGAATTGAAAACCTTCCACATCTTGTAGGTTATGAAAATCCTCTTATTGCTACAGAAAAGCTAGATGGAACTTCATGCACTTATATTCTTGAAAGAAAGAAGCATGGAAAGTTTGAGTTTTATGTAACTTCTAGAAATGTTCGTCAGCTTACTCCCGAACAGGATTGTTATCATGAAAGTAATATTTATTGGGAACTTGCTAATAAGTATAAGATTGAAGATAAACTGAAAAAGTATCTTGAAGATAATCCAGATCTGGAGTATGTATGTATTCAGGGTGAGGGTGTTGGGAATGTTCAAGGTAATCCTCTGAAACTTAAAGAAAATGATCTTTATGTATTTAATTTTATTCGTTCTGATATTGGAAGACTTGATTCCGTTAAAGGAAAGAATATTATCAATGCATGGGATATGAAATGGGTACCCATTCTTGATACTAAATACATGCTTCCTAAGACTATGGAAGAAATTAAAGTAGCAAGTGATGGTAAATCTGTAGTAAATCCTAATGTGATGCGCGAAGGTATTGTATTTAGAGATCCAACTAATGATTTAAGTTTTAAGTCAGTGAGTCGCGATTACATGCTTAAGCATAGTTGATTTATTTTGAATAAGATAATATAATATAAATATGGAGGATAGAATATGATTAATTTTTATATGCTTGTTGGTATTCCTGGTAGTGGTAAAAGTACATGGGCTGAAAAGCATAAGGAAGAATATAAGTTTAATATTCTATCCTCTGATGCTTTAAGAGTGGAATTGTTTAATGATGTAAACTTTCAAAAAGATAATGCTCAGGTTTTTCATGTAATGAGAAAAAGAACTCTGGAAAATCTAAAAAATGGAAATAGCGTATGTTATGATGCTACTAACATTAATAGAAAAAGCAGAAAAGGTATTCTAGCATATATTAATCAGGAATGTCCTGAAGTAAAAAAGATTGCTATAGTATTTGCTACTCCTTATAATATTTGCATTGAAAATAATAATAATAGAGAAAGAGTAGTTCCTACAGAAGTTCTTGATAGAATGATCTCTAATTTTGAAATTCCTTCGTATGCAGAAGGTTTTGATGAAATTAAGATTATTCAGAATTATGCTACTCAATATGATTATAGTGATGCATATATGGCAATGAAGGGATTTGATCAAAAGAATCCACATCATGCACTAGATTTGATGCGTCATTGTGAAAAATGTCAGGATTATGTCTTGCAGCAAAATGATATTCTTGATGTAATTCCTGAAATTGCTATGGCAGCTCTTCTTCATGATTATGGTAAGTTGTTTACTGCATCTTGGGATGAAGAGAAATCTTGTAATCATTATTATAATCATGAAAATGTTGGGGCATATAAACTATTAACGGAATGTAGATTTCCTAGTTGGATAAATGTTGAAGAGGTAATCTTCTATATTAATTATCATATGCTTCCGTATTCCATGAAAAAAATGAGTGATAAAAAAAGAGAGTATACAACTAAGCAATTCTCGAAGAATAAATTTAAATGGGAAGCATTAAACATAATTCATGAAGGAGACGAATATGCTCACAGTTGAATAGAATATAGAACTTGTAAATAAATATCCATTTTTATGGCCAAGATATTTGAACAGCGATAATTTTGGAGAAAAATGGGAACCATATAATTATGATTATACTGAATTAGATAATTTGCCTGATGGTTGGGTAAATTCTTGGGTACCAAAGTTCCTCGAAGAAGTTAAAGAAATTCTAATTAAAAAGAATCTATTAAATGATTATTTTGTGGTTAGGTTTGTTCATACCTTATGGAACAAATTTAATTTTAAAGGAAATATTGATATTCCTGAAATAACTGAATTGGTTAAAAAATATTAGACTGAATTAGCTAAGTATTGTATGTTCTGTGGAAAAGAACCAGTATATAAATCTACTTGGGGATTTTATGCTTGTAAAGAATGTGCAAAAAATGATTTTTATCAAACTCAAGCAATGTTTAACAATGAACTTAAATGGGAAGATGAATATGAAAATCTTATTTATGCTTCTTAATTAATAGTTGATTTTTCATCTTGTATATATTATAATATAAGTAAGATATAAGACAGCAAAATAAATTTAGATAAAAAGATGGAGGTATCTTGAATGAACTTTTTTGACATGATGAAGGAAGTTAACGATTTTACTTATACTGAGAATGGTGCTGGTGCTTATCGTAGCACTGGTAATGCTGTGCTTGATGCTTTTGGTAGCCTTGGCGGTATGATGCATAGCAATGCATCTACCATTCTGGAAGCTTTCATTAAAGCATTTAAAGAAGATAGGGATTTGAGCATGCGTATGCTGTTCTACTTCCGTGATGTTCGGGGTGGTCAGGGTATGCGTAGACTGTTCCGCATTATTCTGCGGTATCTTGCTCAGAACCATCCTGAGTATGTTATTCATAATATGGATAACATCTTGTTCTTTGGTCGTGGAGATGATTATCTGGTTCTTCTTGGAACTAAGTGCGAGAAGCCCATGATTGATTTTATTCGACAGACCATTGCTGAGGATATGTTTGAACTCGGTCGGGGTCGGAGTTGCAGTCTGCTGGCTAAGTGGCTACCTTCAGAGAATACTTCTTCTCAGGAGACCAGAGCTCTTGCCGCTAAGATTCGTAAAGGTCTTGGTATGTCCAGTAAGGAATATCGAAAGGTGCTTTCGTTCCTGCGTAAGAACATCGATGTGGTGGAGCGTAAGATGTCTGCAAATCAGTGGGACGAAATTGATTTTAATAAGATTCCGTCTAAGGCTTCTATGATTTACTCTGATGCATTCTTCCAGCACGTTAAGAAGAATTATATTGAGTATCTGAAGGGTCTTGCTACTGGTGATTCTAAGATCAATGCAGGTGCTTTGTTCCCAGTCGATATTATTCATAAGGTCATGAGCGACCTGTATCATCCTTCTGGTAAGGATATTATTATCCAGAGTGCTTTGTGGGATGCACTTCCTGATTACTTTGCAGGTAAGGCAGAAAGCGGTATTTGTGTTGTAGATACCAGCGGCAGCATGAGTGGTCAGCCTATAGAAGTTGCACTCTCTCTTGGAATGTATTGTGCTGATAAGTGTCGTGGACCGTATCATGGAAAGTTTATTACCTTTAGTTCAAATCCTGCACTTCAGGAGATTAAGGGTACTAACATCTATGAAAAGGTTAATCATATGGAGCGTTCCGATTGGGGTATGAATACTGATTTGGAAAAGGTCTTTGATCTTATTCTGAATACTGCAATTAAGAATCATTGTAAGCAGTCTGATATTCCTGCGAAGTTGTATATCATTTCTGATATGCAGTTTGATGCAGCAACTAACTCTTACAGCTATGGATATGATTCTCGTGGTCGCCGTATTATGAAATCTAATAGTAATATGACCTTTATGGATAGCATGCGGCAGAAGTATGCAGCACATGGATATATGATTCCTGCAATTGTATATTGGAATGTCAGGGCTTCCAAGTGTGGAATGTTCCAGCAGCGATTTGGAGATACTGATTGCTGCATGGTCAGTGGATATTCTCCTTCATTGTTCAAAGCAGTCATTGAAGGTACTGAATACGAGGAAGTTATTAATGAGTACGGTAAAGTTGAGATCAAGCAAAAGATTGATCCAATGAATGTAATGCTTACCACTCTTAATAATGAGAGATATAATAGGGTTTGGGGAGGTCAGTAATGACCTTCTCAGACCTTAAATATTATACAAGGTTAATAAATGATATGAAGGAAAAAAAGAAATTTTATAAAGGAAAGATCTTTTAGTCAATTAATACTGAAGGAATGAAATTTCCACACAACATCAAATTAAAATTTGAATACCTAATATATGATATTAGATCCGCTTGGTAGCGTGCTAAGAATGGTTATGCTCATTCTGATGTTTGGGATTTTAGCGATTGGTTCTCTGGTAATATTATTCATATGTTGCAAGATCTTATTGATAATCAATGTGGATATCCAGGATGTGGAGATGCTGATACTCCAGAAAAGTGGGACGAGATCCTTCGCTATATGAAATTTTGTTTTATGGAGTCAAGAGAAGATACTTGTTCTAGATAGAATGAAATTAAAGATTATCAATGTGATATAATTAAAAATGAAGATGGAAGTATTACTTTTAATACAAATTCACAATTTGATAAGTGGAGTAAAAGAGAACAAGAACTATCAGAATATAGAGAAAAGATGTTACATGAAGGTTTAGATCTTTTTAAAAAATATTATTATAACTTATGGGATTAAGGAGTTAATAGTTATAGAATGACAGTAGAAGAATGGCTTGGAGCAGATAATACTTTAGGTATAGATATTTGGCACAGAAAATATTAGTATGAAGATGAAACATTTGATGAATGGTTAGATAGAGTCACGGCAGGAGATTAGGACGTAAAAGATTTAATTATTAAGAAAAAATTTCTATTTGGAGGAAGAATTCTTTCTAATAGAGGTCTTGATAAGAAAGGCATTAAAGTAACGCTTTCTAATTGTTATGTAGTTAGCCCTCCAGAAGATAATATTGAAAGTATTTATGAAACAGCTGGAAAATTAGCTAGAACTTATAGCTATGGAGGAGGCTGTGGTATTGATATTTCTAATTTATCTCCAAGAGGAGCAAAAGTAAATAATACTGCTAAATATACAAGTGGTGCAGTATCATTTATGGAAACTTATTCATAGGTAACTGAACAGATAGGTCAGAATGGACGTAGAGGAGCTTTAATGATTTCTCTAGATTGTACTCATCCTGATCTTCTTGAATTTATCGACATCAAAACAGATTTAACAAAAGTTAATAAAGCAAATATTTCTTTAAAAGTAAATAATGAATTCATGAATGCCGTAGAGCAAAAGAAAACATTTACTCTTAATTTTAAGAGAGAAGCTACTGGAGAAGAAATTACTAAAGAAGTAGATGCTTCAGAAATCTTTAAGCGGTTTGCAGAAAATAATTGGAATTATGGAGAACCTGGATGTCTATTTTGGGATAGAGTAACTACATGGAATTTATTAGCTCTAGATCCTGATTTTGAATATGCTGGAACTAACCCCTGCGGAGAGGAACCTCTCCCAGCAGGCGGTAGCTGTAGTCTTTCATCTTTAAATCTTTCTGCTTTTGTAAATGAACAAGGTATTTTTGATATTCCTGATTTTATTCATGCAGTTAAGATTGCAGTAAGAGCATAGAATAAGATTTTAGATGAAGGTATGGATCTTCATCCTCTTCAAGAACAAAGAGCTTCTGTAAAAAATTGGAGATAGATTGGTATTGGAGTCATGGGTATTGCAGATATGTTGATTAAGATGGGCATTACTTATGGTAGTTCTAAATCAATTGAGGTTTGTGAAGAAATCGCAAAAACACTTATTCATTCAGCAACAATGGAATCATGTTCTTTAGCTATTGAAGATGGTCCTTATCCAATGTGTAAATCTGATTTAATTGTTCAAACGGATTTTTTCAAAAATTATGTTCCTGAAGGTTCTGTGACTTATGAATTAGTAAAGAAACACGGACTTAGAAACAGTTAGCTTTTAACTATTGCTCCTACTGGTACTCTTTCAACAATGCTTGGAATATCTGGTGGTATTGAACCTATTTTTGCTAATTATTATACTAGAAAAACTGAATCACTTCATGGTAAGGATGTATATTATAAAGTTTATACTCCGATTGTTTAGGAATATATGAATAAAAATAATATAGAAGATGATTCAGAACTTCCTGAATATTTTATTACCGCGAATGATATTCCATATAAGAATAGAATAGCAATGCAAGCAATTTGGCAAAAGTATATAGATGCAAGTATTAGTTCAACAGTAAATCTGCCAAATGATACTACTATTGAAGATGTTTATGATTTATATCTGGAAGCATGGAAAGCAGGGCTAAAAGGGATAACTGTATTCAGAGATGGTTGTGCGAGGGTTGCCGTGCTAACCACAGATAATAAAGAAGAAGATAAAGAAAGTGACAATATATTAAATAGAGGATATATTATTCCAGCTTCTAATAATCTGATTGGCCTTAAAAGAAAATTAGTAACTGGTTGTGGTTCCCTTCATTGTACTGCATTCTTTGATCCCGAAAGTAAAGAATTACGAGAAGTTTATTTGAGTAAAGGCTCTACTGGAGGTTGTAATAATTTTATGACTGGATTATCTAGAATGATTAGTTTGTCCGCTAGAGGTGGAGTATCAATAACTGATATTATAGATCAATTAAAATCTACTGGCAGTTGTCCTAGCTATGCAGTAAGATCTGCTACAAAGCATGATACTAGTATGGGTGCTTGTTGTCCTATGGCAATAGCAAATGCTCTTGCAGATATGTATAAAGAATTTACCATGGCAGAATATGGAATGAATTTCAGCAGTGTTAAACCAAATAAAGATGAGGAAGATAATTGTCCAGTATGCGGATCTCCATTGACTTTTGAGGGTGGTTGTAACATTTGCAAGAATTGTGGCTGGAGTAGATGTGATTAAAAAATACCTTTATTAGCATGGTTTTTCGTAATTATTTTAAAGAATTTTCTTGATAAGGTACATATATTATTTTTATGAAATTTTTGGAAATCATAAAGAAAATCAAGATACGTTGATAAGGTTTTTGGCATAAAAATAAAAGGATAGGAAATAATAGTTGATTTCCTATCCTTTTTATATTATAATATAAGTATAATATAAAAGAAAGAGGTAATTATCATGAAAAAGTTTATGGTTAGTTATTATTCTTGGACTGGTAATCATGAGGTTTCTATTTATCAGAATCTTTATAGTGGTAGTTATCTGATTTATCTCGATGGAGATTATTGGACTGATATTGATTCTCTTTATCAGTTTGAGTCTGAACTTTCTTTTATTGAAAGTTCTATTCATACTAAATTTGGATTCTTTGGATTTTAAGGAGGAATAAAATATGCAAGTAACTTATGGAAATACTACAATAATTGAAGATTGGTTTTCTATAGACATTGAATTTGAAAGATTAAAAGTTGGAGAATTTTTTAAGCATGGTGGAGGTCTTTATATGAAGCTTCCTCAGCTTATGGAAGGCGGCAAGGATTATCCATATCCTGTCGTGAATTCTATTTGTTTTGGAGATTTAAATCTATATAAATTTACAGATAAGGTCAAAGTAATGCCATATCAAGCAACAATTAATATAAAACCTGTTAGTAAAGAGGAATAAAGTATGAATATTACATATACTCAGAATATCGTTGAATGTACGTATCAAGAGATTGTATATGGAGAATGCTTTGAATGGAATAAAGCTATTTTTCTTAAGGTTCCAAGTTTTGTTGATAATAGCAATGTTGTAACCGCAATTCGTCTTGGTTATATTACGAGAGACAATATGTATTATTATTTTGATTTGAATGAAAAGGTAATTCCAGTTTCTACAGAACTGAAAGTGACTTATAAATGTGAGTAAGTATGAGGAAGTAAAATGATTGTAGGAAAGAAAATAATCTTTAATTTTAAAAGTGGAGTAGATGATGCTCTAGTTGCCATTGCAGATGAAATTAAAAATGGATATACTGTAAAGGGTATTTTTATAGAAGAGCCTAGGATATCTTGTTGTGCTGATACTAACCAGAGAGAATTATGGGTAGCAGAGCTGGTAAATACAAAGTGTTCGTGGAGTGAGAAACTATGAATGTAATTTTTGAAGAACATGTAAAAACAATTAAATTTTCTGAGTTGGAAGTTGGAGAATGTTTTGAAGTAGACGGATTTGTCCACGTTAAAATAGATAAGTTTATAGATTTTGCAAATGATGATTATAATTGTTTTTGCTTCTATGATAATAAACTTTATACAATGTTCGACAGCACTGAGATAATTCCAGTAGAGGCAGAACTTCATGTAAGATATAAAAAGGAGTAAAATATAATGAAGCTCAATGTAAATTACAGAACGACAGTTTCCTTAGATGAAATTCATTTTGGAGAATGTTTTGAATTAAATGGATATCATTATATGAAAGTAAGAGCAGTAGATCATAAAGATACTAATAGATATATTGTTAGTTTATTAAATGGAAATATTTTAATTCAAAATGCTCCTTGTAAAGTTATTCCAGTTAAAGCAGAATGTAATATTAGATATGAATAAAAAAATAATTTAAAATATTATTTTACCTAAAGAGCTATATTATATAACTATATTAGTCTTATAAGGAGAATAAGAAAATATGAAAAATAAAGCATTGAAACTCCTAATAAAAAATAAGAAGATAGATATAGTATATAAGAATAATAAGATAAGAGAAATAAAAAATAAAGAATTAGCATTAAAGTTAATTGAACAAGATAAAGATAAGATAAAAGAAATAAGATGAAAAATAAACTATTAAATAAATGTGGACAAGGATGTAAGTTATATATTCCACAATAGAAAACATGTTAGATAATGCCAAATCTAGCAGGAAGAATAAAAGAAGATGATTATTGTTCACAATGGAGAGATCATATAGATCAATGTGAAATATGTCATACAGGACTATTATATCCAATAATAAAGATAGATGAAAATAAAGTAGCACATTACTACTGTGAAAATTGTATTTCGATGCTATAAGTAAAAGTTTTAGTACTATAAGAAATCTTTATAACGAAAATACCATTAAAGGGAAAACATTTCTTGTATACATATTTCATATTTAGTTGGAAACTATTATAATATATATAAA
>JAGCWW010000044.1 GCA_017961685.1 Acholeplasmatales bacterium
AATATTAATAATTAAAATTTAATTTATTTTATATAAACTAATGAAATATGAAAAGACTTTAGAAGATGCCAAAAAAGATTTCGAGGCAAACATGTTACCAGGATTAGAAGAATTCATAAGAATTGATAATCTTAGTCCTGATTTTGACCCAGAATGGGAAACCAATGGAAAAGCCGAAAAAGCAGGTAATCATTTATTAAACTGGGCAAAAGCACAAGGAGTCAAAGGTTTAAAAGGTGAATTAATCAAAGAACCAGGAAAAACTCACATGCTTTTCATCGAAATCGATGCTAATGGCATAGATAAAACAGTATTACTCTATGGCCACTTCGACAAGCAACCCCCTCTAGGTGAATGGGAAGAGGGCCTCCACCCTAACAAACCCGTCATAAGAAATGGATTACTTTATGGTCGTGGTGCAAGTGATGACGGATATGCTTTATTCACTATAGTAGAATCTGTTAAATTAATTCAACTCCAAGGTTGCAAACATGGTAGAATTATCATCACTATAGAAAGTGGAGAAGAAAGTGGTTCACCTGATTTAGTTCCTTATCTTAAATCTTTAAAAGATAGAATTGGTAATCCTGATTTAATGATATGTATGGATAGTGGTTGCAAAGACTATAATTCTTTATGGTTAACAACTTCATTAAGAGGTGTAGCTGCATTTGAAGTAGAAGTTGAATGTTTAAAAGAAAGTGTTCACTCTGGTACTGGTAGTGGTGTAGCCCCAGACTCATTCACTGTACTCAGACTTCTTTTAAATAGATTAGATGATCCTAAAACTTCTAAAGTCGTTGCTCCTTTAACTGTTGAAATTCCAGAATATAGAGTTAAAGATGCTGAAAAATTAGCTGCTTATCAAAAAGAAAAAGTTGTCACTGATTTAGTTAAATTAGGAGATGGTGTTAAACCTTTAACTGAAGATTATAAAGAAGCTATTTTAAATAATACTTGGAGGCCAACAGTCGTTGTCATTGGAATGAGTGGATTCCCTCCAGCTGAAGGAGCTGGAAATGTCTTAAGATATAAAACTAAAGCAAAATTATCTATAAGATTACCACCTACATTTGATTGCAAAGAAGCAGAAAAAGTTGTAACAGAAGTTTTATCAAAAGATCCTCCATATAATTCAAAAGTTACTGTTAAAGTTGTCAATTCAGGAAATGGTTGGGCTGCTAAAGATATGCATGAATCATTAAAAAAAAGTTTCTCAGAAAGTTCTAAATTTTTATTCGGTGCTGATTATTATAATTGCGGAGAAGGAGGTTCTATTCCTTTCATTGCTGAACTCGGAGAATTATATCCTAAATGTGAAATTTTAGTTACTGGTATTTTAGGACCTGGAGCAAATGCTCATTGCTTGAATGAATGTCTTAACTTAGACTATACTACTAAAATGACTGTGGCTTTATCTCATGCTATACATGATTTCTGTAATCAATAAAGAATATAATTTATGATTTTAGATTTAATTAATTATTTAAAGAAATAAAGTGTTTAGAATTTAATTAATTAATTATTTTCTATATTTTCAGAAATAAAGTGGGGATTGGGGACATTTATAGATTTTATTTGAATATTAAATTATAATATAATAAATTATTATTTA
>JAGCWW010000045.1 GCA_017961685.1 Acholeplasmatales bacterium
GTTAGAAACTTGTAAGATTAATTTTGATATCAATTTATTAAAATAATCATCGGCAGGATTATTTTAAATTTTTTTACCCCTAGATTAGGGGTTTTTGGTGTTTTACTAAAATTAGCACTTGATTAATAATAGTAAATCACCTAATTTATTATAACATAAAAACTAATCGCAAATAATTGAATTATTTTAAAGAAATAAAAAAATAAATACTATATAATTAAATTGGGGTGATATAATGCAAGGTATTAAAAACTATAAATTCCCAGATGAATTAATTGTAGTAGCTCATTCTGTAGATAGACCTATCCATAAAGTTGCTAGAATCGTTCCTGGTTTAGCTTTTATTGTTGGAGGATTCTTTATTCTTCTTTTTGAAATATGGTCTTATAATGATGACTTATATTTATGGAGAGAAGGTTTAGCATATGATACTAAACCACAATTTGGTTTTGTAAGAATCTTTATACCTGTTTTATTAATTTCAATTGGCTTAATCTTACTATTAGTTATAAATTATCTAAATCACTTATCAAGAATAGGTGCTAAAGGAGATAATGCGATTAGTTATGATCCTTCTAGAGATTTATTATTAGTTAGAAGATATGATTTAACTTATGAAATTCCTTTTTTAAAGATAACAGATATTGATTGTAGAAGATGTATGTTTTCTAGAGATTCATCTACTACAACAGTATTAATTGGTGGACAATACGTTAAAAAGACAACTTATTGGGAAACAAATATAAGAAAAATAGTTATTAGATTTAATAATAAAGGCAATCTTGATGTAGTTAGTGTGCCTGTAGAATCAGGAGATAATGTCTATTCATTTTTAAAAGAAAACCTAGAAGGAAGAAAAAATGGATAGAAAAATACGCTGGAATTCAGCGTATTATTTTTTATTCTATCCCCAAGGATTTTGTGATTTAGGAACCTTAATACTAACCATGATTAATTGATCCCATAAGTACCACTTACCGTTAGCTGTTCTTAAAGTGATTTGTCTTTCAGAATCAGCTCCACCTGAGTTTAAGTGTAATGTACAATATGTATCTTGTTCATATGAATGAGAGTTACTGAAGATTTCTAGTGTATAAGGTTTAGTTGGAACATATTCAGTTTCTGGAGTTGCTCCATTGAAATATGAAATAGCAATGAATTCACCATTCTTTTCTTTAATTCTATCTCTAAAGAATTGTTTTTCTCTTTCAACTAATTCACCTTTAGGTCCTCTTAAGAAGTTAAGACATTTAATTCCTTCTTCTTCGTTCTTAGTATAAATAACTAATCCTAGAACTGTTAAAGCTGCAGTTTTGTATGGAGTATCAAGTGTTGCTTCACTTAATTGCTTTAATTCTTCACAAGTAGTAGGTAGTGTTGTGAATGTGAACTTTTCAGTTCCTTGTTGTTTTTTAACTGAATGAGCACCTTTCTTTACGCCTTTTTCAGCTTCATTCTTTGCTTCTCTCTTAAATAATCTTTTCAAACTATCAAAAAATCCCATAATGTGCCTCCTTTTTTTGCTTAAATTTGAAATAATATTGATTTCAAAATCATTTTTAGTATACCATAAATTAACGTTAATAACAATATAGTTAGATAATAAATATATCTAAAATTATAAATTATATAGTATATAAAAAAATGCCCGATAAAATCGAGCATTTTATTTTTATTGAACTAATTTATAAACTGTTAATGTATAAGAATCTTCAGTTACATTAGTTGTTGCGTAGAAGTATGGTACATTATATACTCCATCATCATATTGAGTATATGTTGAAATATTTGTAGCTTCTTCTATTTTACCAATTTCTTCATTTGTTAATAAATCGTAGAATGTGAATGTGAAAGCATCATATGTAAAGTCTGCATCATAATCAATTAATTCAGCTTCAACATAACGACGTTGAGTATAATATCTATATGATTCAGAAACATTATCTACTGTATAAGTTTTGTTATAGTTAATAAAATCAGCATAATCATAATCTACTATTTCGTTATTTACTAATTCACCTTTTTCGAAAGTCATTAAATGACTATCTCCAGTCTTAGCATCAACATAAAAGAAATTATATCCACCAAATGAAGTAGTTTCATAGCTACTATATGAATAAGTTTCTTCTCTAACTAGATTTCCCTTGAAATCATAGATAGCAAATCTTTTACGTGCATTATCAGCAATAATAATTACTTTTGCTTTTTCAATGATTTGACTATATCCAGAATAAGTTTTCTTAATGATACCATTCTTATCTGTGAAATATACATTTCCATTATTAGAATCTTCTAAGTAATATCCATTTTCTAAATCCCAGTATGAATATTGATTATAAATATATTTTGCTGAATCTTGAATGTTTTTTAGACTTTTATCAACAATGAAATCAACTGTTTCAATTTCCATATTTCCTTTTACTAAGCTAGCGCCTAAAACAATAGTTTTATCATCATATTCCATTGTATCAATATCTTTTAGGAAATATTCATAATTATCTAATCTCTTATATGATCCATCTTTAAATGTAATTTCATATGTATCAACTACATATTTATTTCCTTTAGAATCAATTACATCATAAACAGTTTCGCTAGTAGTTTTATTCATAATTTGAAGTAGTGCCTTATCATTAGTTTTGATGCATTCAACATCATCTGCTTCATAAGTCATTTCAAATATAGTACTTAATGTCTTATAATCAGTAACAGAGAAATAATCGTTATTATAATTTACTCTATATCCACCTGAACCTAAATCATATTTATCGCCTTTTTTAACGATAATAGCTTCTTCTTCATTTATACTCTTGAAAGTATAATGTGTCTTATCATAGTCTTTTCCATCAGCTTTGCCTTTTTCATTCTTCTTTTGAGGAACAGTTACTTTGTAATAGAAAACACTATTATCTGTATCATTTTCACTCTTAACAATGAATTTAACAATCTTTTCTTCATATACATCATTCTTATCGATAGCTGTAATTTTAATAATTTCAGTACTTAATTTCTTATACTTTCCTCTTTCAAAGATAGTTTGACCATTTGCACCAATTATTTGTCTAGTTCTATCTTCATCATCATAAGTAATTGATAAGATTTCACCTTCACCATATGCTACTACATTATATATTTTTTCAGTTGTCTTAAAGATTTCTTTACCATAGCTAACATCATAAATAACATATTCATCAGCTGGGGAAATATATCTAATAATACTGCCATAGATTCTTGAATAACTCTTAACTTCAAGTTGTGCTGTTTGAGTTATACTCTTATATTGCACGTAACTGTCACTACCATTAAGTTTATTAATACCTGCTCCATTTAATAAAGCATTTTTCTTGCTACAACCAGCAAGAGTAAATCCTAGTGCTACTGTAGAAACTAGGATTAAAGATTTTTTAAATAATTTCATCTTCGGGCACCTCCTAGTTTAATGTAGTAGAAGTTTCGATATAATAAGTACCGTCTTCTGTTGTAATTGTTAAGAAATAACATGTTGAAGAATTACTTTCTGATAAGTTAGTAACTTTTTCATATTTCTTTAATAAAGTTCCGTCGTATGAATAAACTTCAACTACGTAATCTTCACCTTCAACATATTCTACTAAGTAGATATTACGGTTAATTAATGCGTTTGTTATTAAAGCGTATTTAGTACCTTCTTTTAATCCACTAATTTTACTAGCTGTTTGGTAATAACCATCATATTTTTCACCAATAATATTTACTTTTCCATCTTTAGTATTCATTAAATAAACTTCACCATCACGTAAAACCATCATGTTTTCGTTTTTATATCTACCAATTACATAATATGTTGATGTAACATCTTCAATAGCTTTTAAATCGAAATCTACGAAGTAACCTTCTGTTGAATAACCTGATTGTTTTACAAACATTGTTTTACCTGCAATACTAATATAGTTCATAGAAGAAATAATAACTTTTCCTTTTGAATCTATAATTGTAGCACCTTCATCATATAAAACATATTTTTCATCGCCAATATAAGCTAATTCACCTTTTTCACCAATTCTACTTGATAAAATATTACCTTTTGAATCAAGTGTTGCTGAAATAGTAACTGGTTCTAATCTCTTATCTGTAATAGGTCTTAATGTAGCGTAAACACCAGCTGCATAATCTCTATCTTGTTTTTCTGAATATCCAGGAACATAATCAAATCCAGTAAGAAGATATTTGTAATCTTTAATTTCTGTTTTAGTTCCTGTCTTTAAATCAAATGTATAAGATTTTAATAGATAATAGTTTGTTCCATCTGAATAAGTGTAATCATCATTAATTGTTACTGCCTTTTCAGTTTGGAAGAATACTCTATCATCTAGAGCGAATGTTTCTTCTAGATCTTCATCATCAAATGATAAAGTTGAAATAACCTTATTATCTAAATCTCTAACGATTACAGAATCATCTCCATAATAAACATTGTAATCTTTAACAGGAGTAACTTTTAAAGCTTTACTATTTACTCCACCTCTAGAATAATCAATATCATCATCATCTGCTAATTTTTCTCTATTCTTTACAGTCTTAGTAATTAATCCTTTTTTAAGTTCAATTGTTGTATCAAAGATATATAATTCTTGTCCTTCAGTAGTAGTTACAAAGAAGAAATCATAGAATAACACATCTCCTACAGTTCTACTACTATAATCATTAATAATTCTATCTGTAACATCTAAACTAATTGATGATGCTTCCATTTTTTCAATTACAGTATTTCCAAATGTATCAATTACCATTTTCTTTCCTGTATTAAAATAAATTAAGATGTAGCCATAATTGTTTATGAAACCAATTGGACTAATATTTGATACTCTTTCACTTTCATCAGTTGGAATATCAATTGTTGCGCCTAGATTCTTTAGGTACATAGAATATTTACCATTTGCTGAATCAGTTATTAAAGCATAATAATTATTCTTATAACCAATACTAATTTCTCCATTATTTAATACATCATGTAGTACTACTTCTGGATATGTAAGATTAGTATTTGCGTTTCTCTTTGCATAAGCTTGAATATCTTTATTTGTATAGATATTTGTTGAATTTGTTGAACCATTATCAGTTTTCTTTGTACATGAAGCTAATATTGCACAGAAAGATAAAGATAATATACAAGCTAAAGATTTTTTAATTAAACTTCTCTTCATTTTCTTTACCTCCTATTCAAAGTATACTAGCATATCAATTCCGCTAGCATCTGTAATTGTGTAATAGTTAATTTCTGTATTAGAATCATAATATAACTTTTGAACTGTCGCAGTATCTTCATATTCAAAATCAATCTTAGTTAATGTTGAATCATATGAATATAGTTCATACATATTTGTTTCCTCATTATGAAGATATAAAGCACCATCTTCAATAACTTCATAACCTTTCATATTAACAACGCTAATAGCACCATTTTTGATTTCAACAAATACTTTATTACCTCTTGAATCTTTTCCAGTATATTTGCTTAAATTAACCATATTTATATTAGTAATAGTCATTAATGTTTTACCAGTAGCATCCTTGAAGCTTCCTGAACCAGCCTTATTTGTCTCAACAGTAATACCATCATAATAAATACCGTAATAAACATCTTTGATTTCACCCTTACTACTATATTCAACTGTTGTAGTTGAGCCTAAATCACCAATGAAATAATCATAATATTTATCTCCATCTTGAACAAATCTATCTCCAGAGAATTGTAGTCTTTCATGGATACTGATTTTACCATTACCTTTAATTAAAGCAACTTTCTTAAATCCTGAATCTAATTCTTTTGTACTACTAAAATCATATACACTACAAATACTTCCACTTACTACTATATTGCCATTTTCGTTTTCTGTAACATAAGGCATAATACTAGACTTAATGTAATATTTGAAGTTTTTAACTTCTGTTACTTTTGATGTTAGATAATCATATGAATATGTCTTTACAACATAATATTCTCCATCTAGGAAGAAATCATATCTATCATTCTTACCAACCTTCTTAACAGATTGATAAAGAGCACATCCATTACTCATTACATAGGCACTACCTAAAGTTTTAAATACATTAACAATTTTGCCTTTCTTATAGATATAAACTTTACCATCAAAATTTCTTAATGTATATCCATCTAGACCAACATAACCACCATCATAGTAGTATTCTTTAGATTTTCCATACTTTTCTTCAAATTCATTATCTTTTAGGTAATAAAATTTAATTCCTTTTAAATCTTCTTCTTTAACAACATAGTAATAAACTGTTACATCTTCATACTCGCCGTCATGGAAGTTTTGATAACGTAAGCTATAAGTATAAACTGTATATGAGCTTGAAATATCTGTTTGAATTTCATAATTACCTTCCTCATAAGTGTTGAAGAATCCTGGGAATGCTTTTTCATAGATTGGTGTACCATCTAAGAAATAAGCAGCATATCCTTCATCACCTAATTCGTTTGTAGGATATTCGCAGATAATTAAATCATCTTCAATACTGATGCTTGTCATATCTTCTTTCTCTAATGTTAAAACTAATTTGTCTTCTAATTTTAAGTTGTAAACATAATATTTATCATCATCTTCAGCAATAACCATATAGCCTTCAGATTTAACTATTTGCTTATCTTCAAATACTGTTACAACTTTAGTTTTTGGTTTAAAACTTTCTTTTAATTCACTAAGTGGAGTTGAATAAGAACTTAGAATATCTTTATTAACAAGATTTTCGTTTTCGCTCTTTTTACCACATGCTGTCATTAATACTGCAAGTGAACAGATAGATGCTAAACCAAATATTCTTTTGATTTTCATTTTCTCACTCTCCTTATATTAATAAAAATCATAATATATTTTATTACATAAATATAGTAAATACAATAAAATTTGTAAAAAAATCGTAAATTCATATATTTTTTTGGACGGTTTTGTCTCATTTTACAATAAAGTTCGAATTATTTATTTTATTATGATATAATAACTTTGGTGATAATTATGATTTTAATGAAAGATATCGTTTATGAGGGCGATAAGAGACTTCATGAAGTATGTAAACCTGTTGAATTACCTATTAGTGATGAGGATGCGAATACTTTAAGAAGTTTATTAGAATATGTTGTTAACTCTCAAGATGAAGAATTTGTAAATAAATATAATGTTAGACCAGCTGTAGGACTTGCGGCTCCTCAAATTGGTGTTATGAAAAGAATGTTTGCCATCGTTTGCTATGATGAAAATGATAAATTATTTGTTCTTCCACTAGTTAATCCTAAAATCTTAGAACATAGTGAAGAAAAAGTATATTTAAATGGTGGTGAAGGATGCATTAGTGTTAAACGTCCAACATCAGGACTTACACCTAGATGGAAATGGGTAAGAATTGAAGCCCTACAATGGAATTATAAGAGAAAAGTATTTGAGAAAATCCGTACTAAACTTGAAGGATATATCTCTATTGTTTTCCAACATGAATACGATCATTTAGATGGAATATTATATGTTGATAAAATGTATAATAAGCTTCCTGATTGTAAGCCTGTTGTTGAAGAAGCTGAAGAAGAAAATGAAAAACCAGAAGAGAATTAATCTTCTAGGTTTTTTATTTTATAGTATAATAAAAATGTGGGGGTGAAAAAAATGAAAACAATATTAATTCGTTTATCAAGTTTCATTTTATTAATAACAGCTGGAATAATATTTTTTGTATTTGATAACAAAAAAATAAGTACTGCTTTCTTATTTCTTTTTCATATTAGCTTATTAATAGATGTAATAGACTCTTCAACTAAATATTTTAAAACAATTATGTTTCTTTATCTAGTTTCGAAATTTGGCTTTTTTTCTGTATGGCTTTTACTAAGTTTTTTCTTTAAACAAAACAGCGGTGTTCCATCATTAGTTATTTTTTTTACAGGAATTGATTATATAGTACTTGAAGTTTTAGGTTCAATATTTACTTACTGTTTTTCTTATTTTATGGAAGAAGAATATGGTGCAGAACCAAAAGACGCTTTCTTTAAAGGTTATTTATCATATGGAATTCCAAAAACACTTTTTGGAATACTATTAATAATCTATGCAAAAATAGTTTCTAATCACTATTATGATGCCCCTAAAACTACTTTTTTAGCCAATATCATGGGAATAATATGCATGATATCTGGCATAGTATATTTAGTTATATTTATTCTAGGCATGAAAAACTACATTAAAGCAAAACAAATAAAAGAATCATTTGAAGAAAATGAAAAACCAGAAGAAAATTAATCTTCTGGTTCTTTTTTTAATCATTTCTAACTACATTACCAACAAATAATATACCAGTATCTGTTATATCTTCTAGATAAAGTGTTGAATCGTCATTAATAGTTATTTTTTTAAATATATATCCTTCAAAGAAGAAATTTGAAAGAGTTAAATCTTTAGTTAATTCTAAATCATCATTTAAAACTAATGAAACATATTGCCCACTTTTTTGAATACCTTTAAAAGTTAGAGTTGAATAATCATAATCAATATAGCTTAGATGGAAATATGTTGTATTTGTTCCTTCAATACTATTTAAAATTATTTCATAATTACCATTATTTAAATGATCTAAAATTAAATCCATACTATGAGATGAATATATAACTTCGTTGTTTTCTTTTAAATCTATTCTTCCAAAAGATAATGGCGTTTTAGCCATGTTTTCTGGTAGTTTAAATAAGTCTTTATGATATTCATGAGATGCATCTTTATAAGCTTCTTCTGTTTTTCCAACATAAGAATTACGATAATCATCATCATAAGTTAAATCATAAACATACCATTCATTTTCATATTCAACTAAATTCCAAATATGATCTTCACTTGTGACAGGAAGATTACCTATTCCATATCTATCGCATAATAGCTTAAATACTTTTGCATATGATTCGCATACACCAGTTTTTCTATCAAAGAAGCCTGTGATACTATGTGCCCAGTGTTCTTGTGATGGGTTTCCTTCATCATCAAAACTATAAGTCATATTATCCATTATGTAATCAGATATAGTCTTTATTAAATCATACTTATCTTCTATTTCACTAACAAGTTTATCAATCTTTTTTAGTTCTGAGTTAAGTTTCTTATCAAATGTTTTTCTTTCACTTGCTTTTGCATATTTTCTAGAAATACCTAATGCATAATAATCATTTTCTTCCTCAAGAGTATAACCCATCCAATAATACTCTGGATGAAAAGCTGTTAAAAAAGAATACCCTTGATACAAATCATCAAATGTAAGAGCAGATTCTGAAAATTTTTGTTCATAAAATAGAGTATGACAATCTTCTTCTTTTACATCTTGCTTTTTATGATTAAACTCTGTCATTTGTAAAAACATATTTTCATAAAATTTAGCTGCTTTCTCATTTGTTTGTGCTAAATATTTATAGCCATAATCATTTTTATAATTATATGAATCATCATATATTTTTCCTTCATACTTAAAGTATCCTTTTCCTTTACATCCACATAATAATACAGTTAAGGAAGTTGCTATAACAGTTGATGAGACTAGCTTTATAAATCTTTTTTTCATCCCTTTATCTCCTAACTATTTAAGAATGCTTTATAAGCTAAATATGCTTCATATAAATCCGCTTTAGCAATTATTTCCATAGGCGCATGCATATTAAGTACAGGTACACCTGCATCAATTACATCCATATTATATTTAGCTAGAATATAGGCGATAGTTCCTCCTCCACCTTTATCAACTTTTCCAAGTTCAGCGAATTGATAATAGATATTATTTTCATCCATTACCTTTCTAATAAATGAAATGTATTCAGCATTACTATCGTTTGCTTGTGACTTACCACGTGCACCAGTATATTTTTCAAATGAAATACCTTTATTAAAGTATGATGCATTCTTTTTATCACTAGCACTACTATATAGTGGATCTAGTGCCCCTGTTACATCACAGCTTAACATTTTAGAATTTTCTAAAGCTTGCTTTAATGAATAATAGTTATTATCATTAGATTTGATTAATAGCTCAGCTACGCTATTTTCAAAGAATTGCGAATGAGCACCTGTTGCACCTACTGAACCTATTTCTTCTTTATCTGTAAGTATTACACATGAAGTATATTCTACTATCTTCATATCTAGGATTGCTCTAACAGATGGATATGCACATACTTTATCATCATGACCATATCCAGCAATCATAGATCTATCAATTCCATAATCTCTAGGCTTCATTGAAGGTACTACTTCAAGTTCAGCTGATATAAAATCATCAAGCGTAATATCATATTTTTCTTTTAATAAATCAACAATATATTCTTTAACATCCTTATCTTTACTTCTTCTTGAAGAGAATGTTACATCTAAATCTTCACCTTCAACAACTTTAGATGCTTCTTTAGACATTTGTGAACTAGCTAAGTGAATTAATAAATCTCCTATACCAAATACTGGATCATTTTCATCCTCACCTATTGATACTTCTAGTTTTTCACCATTCTTTTTATAGATAACTCCAATAATAGATAGTGGAGTAGTTACCCATTGGTATTTTTTAATTCCACCATAATAATGAGTATCTAGTAAAGTAAATCCATTATCTTCATAAAGTGGTTGCATTTTTAAGTCTAATCTAGGTGAATCAATATGTGCACCAAGTATCCTTAAACCGCTAGTTATAGGCTTTTTCCCTACTACAAATAGAATAACATTCTTATTCTTATTAACCTTATATAATTTATCTCCAGCTTTAATAGTTGTAGCATCACTTAAATCCTTAAATCCTTTTTCTTTAGCAAGTTTTACTACTTCTTTTACAGCTTGTCTTTCTATTTTAGCATTACCTAAAAATGCTTTATAATCTTCTGAAAAAGCATTAATTTCATTAACCTTTTTTTCATCCGCATCAATATAAATATTAGTATTAAACATAATATCACTCCTTACAAATAATATCATAACACAAATTACTGATAAAACAAAACGTCTCTTAAGAGACGCTTTTATTTTTTACTTATTAATTTGCCATAAATAGAATATGCTAAATCTAAGATATCATCATTTATATCAAATATTACATCAAATCCTTGTTTAACATATTTCTTATATTTACCTTTATCTTCTTTAGCAAGCTTACCATCAAGCTTAGTTGCGTTAAATACTCTTTCCATTTCCGCCTTTAAATCGTTATAGAAGAATCCATCATCAATAGTACCTCTATCAGTACCGTCTAGGCTAATCCATTCAGCTTCAACATTATTTCTTCTATCGTATTGATACTTAAATGATTTAATTTGAAGTGCGTTTAAGAAGAATATTACTCTATGTTCATCCTTATCATATGCACCTGATTTTAAATGCATAAGTGATTTATAAGTATCCGCAACACATTTTTCAATTGTATTAAATACTTCTCCTTCAGAAAAGTCCGCATCATCAGTATAGTTAATAGTTAGAGTACCTGATGCTAATGTACCGTTATGTTTAAATATGACGCTAACTAAAGTTTCTAAGTTCATTAGAGATATTTTTTCACCATCAAATTCTTTTGTTCCTCTTAAAGTAGTTAATTCATATGGATGATAACTTGATAATTTTAAACCACATACATCAGTTTTAAATGTACGAACCATTGATTTAATAATTTCTAAAGCATTATTTAAATCAGTTTGATCTTTAATTAAAACTTTATTAGTATTGTATGGTTCTAAAATATCACTTTCAATGCTCAGAATAACGTTAATTATATTATCATTTTTATCTAAGTAATTAGTTACATCTCCATCTGCATATTTAACTATTAAAGCCATGATAAAATCAGCTAAATCATCAGCTCTTTCTTCTTCTAAACCAGCTTGTTTAAAATAGTTAAAATAGAAATTACAGAATTCTACTACCTTAGAATCAACATTTAATTGTGTAAATCTTTCAATACCAAGCGCGTCTTTCTGTAGTGCTTCATAAGTTTCTTCACCATAAGAGTTTAATCTCAAATCATTAATTAAATCAATATAATCATCATATGATGTTTCACTTACAGTGTTGATTGCTCTTATAATTAAAAAGTTAAAAAAACTACATAGTTGTTCAAAGCTTGCTGCTTTATTTTCTACCATATCTGAAATAGTTTTTATTACGGATACATAGTAAAAACCTATATAACTATTAATGTTATCTAAATTGTGTTTTTTAAAGCTATTATAAATATCTATTGAATTCATATCGTTGCCCCCTCTAATATCTATTATATACTTAATATCTTTATAATTATTATATAAATTAATACTTACCGCAAAAAAATGAAAAAATGTATGAATTTATTTCAATTCATACATTATAATTCCACCAGCTATTCCAACATTTAAGCTTTCCATATTTTCTATTTCAATGAAGATATTTTTATCTGTCATATCTAATATTTCATCTCTTACACCGTTACCTTCATTACCTAAGATAATGGCTAGTTTATCGGATTTTTTAATCTCCTTAAGTGGTACTCCATTCTTTAAAGATGTACCATAAATTTTATATCCATCTAAACTAGAAATAAAAGTATCTATCTTAGCATTTATGATATTTAATTTAAATATTGCCCCTTGTGTTGCTCTTATTACTTTTGATGAATAAATATCAGCACAATTTTCCATAACTATAGTATTAAAATTAAATGATACAGCTGTTCTAATTAATGTTCCAATATTACCAGGATCTTGTATATTATCTAATATTAATACTTTATTAGTGATTTCTTTTTTGTTTAGTTTTTCACATATAGCACAAACTTCTACTACACTCTTTTGATTAGTAATCTTTTTCATTACTTCAACACTTACTAATGTTCCTTCAATATTTGGATTAGTAGTTAAGATTTCTTTAATTATACCATACTTTTTAGCTTCTTCAACTAAATGAATACCTTCTATAATAAAAAGGTTAGTTTCATCTCTATATTTCTTTTCATTTAGTTTAGCATATTCTTTAATTCTTTCATTTTGTGTTGAACTAATCATAAAATCACTTCCCATATATTATTTTATCATAGAAAATAAAAAAGACTAGAATAATCTAGTCTATTCTTTTCCGTTAAAACAATAAGTACAAATCTTACATTCATCAATACCAATAGCTTCGATTAGATCATCAATTCTATTGTATCTTAAAGTTGTGAAGTTAAGTTGTTGTCTTATTTCTTCAACCATTTCATTGTATTTAACGCTATCTGGATCTAAGTATTCTTTAACTACTTCTAGACTATCAGTACCTTCCTTTTTAGCAATTACACGTCTAGCGATTAAGTCCATATCAGAAGTTGATCTAGAGAAGTTTAGATACTTACATGCATATAGAATAGGTGGACATGCACTTCTAACGTGTACGTCTTTTGCACCAGCAGAATATAAATATTCAGTAGTTTCTCTCATTTGAGTTCCTCTAACGATAGAGTCATCAATTAATAAAATATTCTTTCCTTCAATAATTTGACGGATTGGGATTAATTTCATTTTGGCAATTAAGTTTCTCTTTTCTTGGATAGTTGGCATAAAGCTTCTTGGCCAAGTTGGAGTATATTTAACAAATGGTCTTGCATATGGAATATGTGATTGGTTAGAGTAACCTATAGCATGACCTATACCTGAATCAGGAACTCCCGCAACAATGTCAGGTTTAACATTATCACGCTTAGCGATATGCATACCACAATTATATCTTACTTTTTCAACAGCTTGTCCTTCATATTTACTTGATGGATAACCATAATATACCCATAAGAATGAACAAATTCTAAGCTTATCTCCTGGAGCAGCAAGCATTTTTGCTCCATCTGGAGTAATAATATCAATTTCACCAGGTCCTAGTTCCTTTAAGTCAGAATAACCTAAATTTAAATATGAGAACTCTTCAAATGCTACACAACATGAATCTTCTTTTTTACCTACAACTAGTGGTGTTCTACCAAATCTATCTCTAGCAGCATAAATTCCCTTTTCATTCATTAAAAGCATTGTTATTGATCCATCAATTACTTTTTGAGCATAACGAATACCTTCAATTAAATTATCCTTTTGGTTAATTAAAGCTGCAACTAATTCAGTTGCGTTAATTCCACTACTTGTTTCTAAGAAGTGTGAATGATTCTTAATAAAAATCTTATCAACAATCTTATCGATATTATTAATTTTACCAACTGTTGTAATCGCAAAAGTTCCGTGATGACTTCTAACAATTAATGGTTGTGGTTCAGTATCACTTATACAACCAATACCAAAATTACCTTTCATTGTTAAAACTTCTTTTTCGAACTTTGTTCTAAATGGTGAATTTTCAATATTATGAATTTGTCTATTAAATCCTGTTTCAGGACTATAAACAGCCATTCCACCACGTTTAGTTCCTAAATGTGAATGATAGTCAACACCAAAGAATAGGTCAAATATACAATCTTTTTTTGATGCTACACCAAAAAAACCACCCATAAATTAATCCTCCTAAAACTTGAAAAAGCACATAATTGTGCTTTTTTCTATTACTTTAATTTCTTGTCAATTTCTTTTCTTAATTCTTCGTATCCTGGCTTACCAAGTAGAGCGAACATGTTCTTCTTATAAGCTTCAACGCCAGGTTGGTTGAATGGATTTACATCGATTAAGTATGCACTTGTTCCACATGCCTTGAAGAAGAAATATGAAATATAACCGAATTGATATCCTGATAATTCAGGTACATTAATTGCGATATTTGGAACTCCTCCATCTACGTGTGCTAATACTGTAGCAACGTATGCATTATGGTTAACATAGCTAATAGTCTTACCAGCTAAGTAGTTTAGACCATCTAGGTTAGCATCATCAGCTTCAATTGTAATATCCTTTAATGGACTTTCAAGGTTAAGAACTGTTTCAAATAACATTCTTTCACCTTCTTGGATATATTGTCCAAGTGAGTGTAAATCTGTTGAGAATGATGCACTTGTAGGTAGGATACCCTTGTTATCTTTACCTTCAGATTCACCGAATAATTGCTTCCACCATTCTGCGAAATAGAAGAATGCTGGTTCATAGTTAATAAGCATTTCAACTTTATAACCCTTCTTGTATAATAGGTATCTTGATAATGCATATCTAACTACATCGTTATCCTTAGAGAAATCTTTGAAATCTTTATAAGCATCATTAGCACCCTTCATTAAATCATCAATTGAGATACCTGCACAAGCGATAGGTAGTAAACCTACAGCTGTAGTTACAGAGAATCTTCCACCGATATCATCAGGTACTACGAATGTTTCATAACCTTTTTCAGTAGCAAGCTTCTTTAAAGCTCCTCTTGCTTTATCTGTTGTAGCAAAGATTCTATCTTTTGCTCCTTCTCCGTATCTTTCTTCGCAAATTTTCTTGAAGATTCTAAAAGCGATAGCTGGTTCAGTAGTTGTACCGCTCTTAGAGATTACGTTAATTGAGAAATCTTTATCCTTAATGTATTCGATTAAATCATAAGTGTATTTGCTTGAAATGTTGTTTCCGCAGAATACGATTTCTAAATCATCCTTGCCAAATGCCTTTTCTAACATAGAAATAGCAGCTCTAGCTCCAAGATATGATCCACCAATACCAATAACGATTAGTACTTGTGATTGTTTTCTAATCTTTTCTGCAGCCTTCTTAATTCTTTCGAATTCTTCCTTATCATAAGTTAGAGGCCAATCTAACCAACCAAGGAAATCATTTCCGGCACCACTCTTAGTATTTAATACTTTAAAAGCTTCTTCAGCATGCTTTAATTCAGCATTAAATTCTTTTTCACTTACGAATTTTTCAATGTTCTTTAAATCTAAAGTCATCTTTTTCATTATTAATTCTCCTTAATTATTTTATTTCTTCGTTGCTTTCTGCAACGTTAACAACTTCAATTACACCAGGAACTTCTTCAAGTAATAAGGCTTCTAGTCCATCTTTTAATGTGGCATCTTGCATAGCACAACCTGCGCATGCTCCAATTAATCTTACATAGACAATACCGTTATCAAATTTAACAAATTCGATATCGCCGCCATCATTATTCAAATATGGTCTTATTCTGTTTATAACATCAATAACTTGTTCTTCTGTATTCATATTAATCTTTACCTTTCTTTAAACGTTGTAAAATGTAATAAGGACATCCATATGCACATGACTCACTTAAATAATCAGGAATAAATCTTACATCATTTTCTTTATCATTTGCACTAAAGCCTTTAATTCTTAAGATACCGCTTGATACATCACCAACTAATACTTCAAAGCGATCAAAGCATTCTTCAATGTATCGTTCTTCAAACTTAACGATATCAAAAGCATCTTTCACATTTTTTATCATTTCATAGGTACCAAATTTAGTTTCAACTACCATATTTAATCACCACGCACTTATTTTATCATAATATTTCTATTTTTTATACAAAAAATAAAAGTAAAACGTTTTTACAAATCTTAACACTTTTTTAAAAGAATAGTTGCTTCACTAGCTATAGCTAGACCTGCACCAATTTCACTTAAGCCTTCATAAGTAGTTGCTTTAATACTTACTAAAGCAGGATCAATACCTAAAATTTTAGAAATTGTTTTTCTCATATCTAAAATAAATGGCGCCATTTTAGGCTTTTCAGCATATATCATACAATCAATATTATTTACTTCATATGAGTATTCCTTCATCTTTTCACTTACCTCTTTTAAGATGATTTTTGAATCCATATTAAGTGTTTCTTTTATATTATCTGGGTAAAACTTACCTAAATCACCTAAAGCTAAAGCACCTAGAATTGCTTCACTTATAGCATGTAATAGGCAATCTCCGTCAGAATGTCCAAGTAGTCCTTTTTCATAAGGAATAGTTATTCCACCTAGAATTAAAGGTCTATTTTCAACTAGTCTATGCACATCAAAAGAGTGCCCTATTTTATATTCAGTAGGTAGATCATCTTTTGTTGTGATTTTAATATTGTCATAATCACCTAAAATAACTTTAGGTTCAATATTAAAATAATTTAAGACTACTGATACATCATCAGTAAAGTTAGTCTTTCCTTCTTTAAATGCTAAATCATATGCTTCTTTAATTAATTTTGTTTTACCACCCTGTGGAGTTTGAGCTACTATTAGCTCATCCCTATTAAGTGTTGTTTTACCACATCTAATAGTATCTATTGGTTTAACTCCAACATAAAATAAATCAAAATCTTTACATTTATCTATTACATTTTTCTTAATGTTATATCTAGCACAATCATGAATTAAAATATAATCTTCTTCTACTAATTGTAGTGCATTATAAACACTTAAAAAGCGCGTAGCTCCGGCTTTTACTTGAACTACACCAGGTGGAGTTATATCATCAGATACGAAATATATTTTATAACCCTTAAAGGCATCTAAACTATATTCATAAATGGGCTTATTATTAATTTCATATAAAAGTTTGTTATAACCTAAATTAAATCTAATTCCCTTGCCTCCAGCAAGTAAAATTACAGCTTTCACTTTATAACCCCCTTTATAATATAATCAAGTTTTATATCAGTAGGGTTTACATCTATTTTTTCTACTTCTTGAAAATCATAAGCAACACCTACAGTTATTCCTTTATAGTTAGATAAATATCTATCATAATATCCTCCACCATAACCTACTCTATTATTTTCTTTATCAAAGTATAATAGTGGAACAATTATAATATCTATATCATCTTTTTTTACAAGTGAACCTACAGGTTCTAAAATACCATATACTCCTTTTGTAAAAGAATTAGGAATGTAAAAGTTCATCTCTTTACCTTCTACTTTTGGATAACATATAGTTTTATCTTCTAATTTTATTTCTATTTCATTATTTATTGGCATATATGAAGCAATTATTTTACTACTATTATAAAAGTCTAATTGTTTTATTTTTTCTATTATATTATTGGAATAGGCTAGAACTAAATCTCTACTTAATTCTAGCCTTTTGTTAATCATATATTTTCTATCTAACATCTCTATAATAACAACATGGTCTACTATATCCTTCAGTTGATGCGACTTTTAGAGCTCTTTTTGCACAGCTAATTAGAGTTTCAGCATTATTCGCATCACTATTAGACATCGCAATACCGGCTGTTGCCTTTATTTCAAGTTCTTCACTACCATAATTAAACTTTATATTTAGTGGATATGCTTCAACATTAAATGCCTTATCTAATACTTGCATCTTTCTTGTATCAGTAATAGTTAAAATAAATTCTATACCAGTTACTCTATAAATATTAGAGCTTTCTGTTTTAATACTATTAAGCATTTTCTTAATATATTCACCTAAAACCATATTACCAATACTTCTACCATATTTATCATTTATTTCAGGTAGATTAGTTATTCTAATTGCTAATAATTCAAATGTTCTATTATTCTTATATAAGCGTTCTACATCTTCCTTTAATTCTTTATCTGTTAAACAATTATCAACCTCAGGAACACCTATTTTCTCATATTCATTTGATTTAACTACATCAATAAAACCAATAATTATACTAGATGATTTATCATCAAATAATCTCTTTCCTCTTTCATTAACCCAGATATATTTATCATCTTTTTGAAGACGATATTTAATTTCATAAAATGGCTTATTATGGGTTAATTCCGAGATTTTCTTATTATAGTTATAAGCATCATCATTAGGCATTAAAGCTCTAAAATCATCTATACCTAAAGTATTACCTTTTAGACCTAATTCATTCTTATAATTATCATTTAACCAAATATATCTTTCAGAAATATCAATAAAGAACATTAATTCATGAGTTAACTCTAAAGCACCAATAAATTTATATCTAATACCTTCAAGTTCATCTCTCTTTTCGTTTAATTCCTTTTCAGCTTTAAGTAGTGTTTCATCACTCTTCTTTTCACCAATCCACATTCTACCTCTATAATGAGAGAATACATATACTGGTTTTTCAATAACATTTAAAACGATCTTTTCGTTTTTATAATTAGTTAATATAATTTCACGTTTTTCTTCTTTACCTTCAGTTGCAGTTTGTTTATATGATTTATAATAATCTTTTAATTCCTTATTATTCATATCAACACTATTAAACTTTAAGAAACGTGTTGCTTTATCAAAGATATCAAAGAACTTCTTTCCAATTACTTCTTCATATTCTAATCCTAATTCCATTAACATTCCACTTGATATTTCTTTAATTCTATCTCTTGAATCTAAAATGATATAAATATTAAATCTTGTGGATTTTATAGTTTCAATTAGCATTTGATAATGATTACTCTTTAGCATTGATGATATAAATGAAACATAAAGCATTATACCAAAGACTAAATATAAGGCAATTGACATACAGAAAACTACTAAACTAAATATATCATTTGGAGCAATGAATCTTTCGCAGAAAATACATCCTAAAACCCAAATGAATAAGTTTACAGCTGATATAGCAAATGCTTGATATTTAATTTTCTTTTCAACGATACAATTATTAACAACAATTCCTACAATAAAGAAACTAATAACTGTACTACATACCATTAAATATAGTAAATGCATGTAAACCACCTCATAATAATTATATCAAATTACTTAATAATATTAAACTATATTATTAAACATAAGAATAAATAAAAAATAAAAAACTAGAGATTTCTCTCTAGTTATTTAAAGATGAAGCAATTCAGTCGTCTCTATAACTACCCCTAAGCGGCCTTAATTAAATTAAGACGTTATAGACGCTTGCTGAACTATAAATGCTGTTCTTTTCATATTCCTTACATTTATTTTACAATTCTTTTACATTTATGTCAATACCTTTTTAATAAAAAATTCGAAAAAAAAGAACAAATTTTTTCATTTGTTCTAATAATCTTAAGATGGGGCGCATAACAGGGATCGAACCTGCGAATAACGGAGCCACAATCCGCCGTGTTAACCGCTTCACCATATGCGCCATCCTGGCTTTTTAGCCATATATTATTATTGCATAATTTATATAAAAAGTAAAGTGTTTTTGTATGTTTGGTGAAAATTTGTCTTTTTTCGTTGTTTTTTTATTTTATTTATAGTAATATAAATATGGTTATGAGGTGATTAATTTGCTTAAAAAGATTTTATATATATTTGTATCTCTAATCTTAGGTTTTGTTATTTTCTACCTATCTTGGAGAGGCTCTTATTCAAAGGCCGTTATTAATAAAGGAAACGAAGCTATAGAGCGAGGAGAATATGATTTCTTCTGTAGATTCTTAGATTATTATGAAAAAGAACCAGTTTCTGTAGTAAGCTATACAGAAGATGAAAATACTACTACTATTCATACTTACAATGTTTTCTCAAAACATGTAAAAGATGATGATGGTAATAAAGTAACTAGATCAGGTATGTTATTAATCATTACTGATATTAATACTTCTGTTATTCATATTGATGAAGAGGAACCAAGTGATGATGTAGCTGATGATGATATCGTAACAAGATTAACATTAACAACTGATATTGGAACTACAAAATCTTATGTGCTTTCAACTTATGGATATGAAAGTTCACCAGTTATTCTATACACTATTAGTACAACAGATAAATTAGAAGATTTAAAAAATGGAACAAATTATCCAACAAAGATTACACACATTAAAATTGTTGATTCAAACCCAGATGCACAAACAGTTATGATGGATACTGATGTAGATCTTCCATTAGTTGAACATAATGAAGAAGAATATTGGACTAACCTTGTTGAAAGTGGTAAAGGTGGTACAGCATTTAGCCAAAAAGAATATAACAAGAACTTCTCTTTCTCATTCCCAGAAATGAACCAAACAATTATTATTACAAGTATTACTCTAGTAATTTTAATTGGTCTTGGAATCTTCATCTTCTGGCCTAAAAAGACATTCGTTCCTGCTGAAGATGATGATAGAGAAAAATATACTTTTGCGACAACTGAAGAAAAGAATAAATATGCTTTAGCTAAAATCGCAAGAGATAAAAGAGAAAAAGAAGAAAGAGAAAACAGATACAAAAACGTTAGAACTGATAGTAACTTAGAAGATGTTACTAATAAAGCAATAGTTGATTCGTTAGATCAAGAAAATACATTTGAAAAAGCTATTGAGGAAGATAAAGCTTTAGAAGAATCTAAAGAAGAAACTAATACAGTTGAAGAAAATAAAGAGGAAAAATAATTCCTCTTTTTCTTTTATATAAAAAAAGAGAAACGTCTAAAATTAGTCATTTCTCTTTTTATTTTTAATCTTCTGAATAAACGAAGCCTGAGCCTCTTTCAGCAACCTTATTAACCATTATTGGTAATACTTCATCATCTGGATGATTATCTGCGTTTTCTTTTAGTGATTTATACATCATAGAATATTCAGCATAAGTCTTAACAGCATTAATCTTACCATCCATACTATCAGTTAAGAATGAATCTACTCCATTAGCACTTATCTTACCTTCACCATCAATTGATACAATCTCATGAACAGGTTCAACAATAGTAGAGAATGTGCACTTGTTATTGATGTAATCAATTTCATATGTAGCAGTTTTCATATCTCTTAATTCAGTTCTTCTAGAGCTTAAAGAATCCATTATAGCATCGTATGCTTCATTTCTTCCGCTTACCCATTCAAATTCTAAGATGTAAGTCATTAAATCTTTTTCACCAGTTAATGAGCTTACTGATGTTATTTCAGTACTATTAATTCCAGCATTTACAAGTGATTTAGCCATCTTAGATTGTAATAGATATGATTTTGCAGTCTTTTCACAAATAACATCTATTTGTTCATCAGTAATTGCATAGAAATCAAGATTACTCATCTTTGGATTATCTTCTGTCATTAATAATGCGGCTACTTCATCTAAAGCATTTGTTTCTCTTTCCCAATCATCATTATTCCAATCACCTGGCTTATGATTTTCAACTGTATAAGATTCATTCATTAATTTTTCCATTTCAGGTACTAAGATATATTGTAAGTAAGAAATACCAATTTCTTCAACTACGATATTATTCTTAATTCCTGTCATTCTTTCTTTATTTCTAATAGATGCTTCTTTACCATCCATTACATGAACTATTCCATCAACTTCAATTGTACTTCCGTTATCATATAATCCAAATGAAATATCACCAAATCTGATTTCTGTATTATCATCAATGTGTTCTAGTTCTTCTGTTTCACTATTATATTTCATTCTAGTGATTAGGAACATATTCATAATTGGTTCCATTTCTTCATCCCAATTATAAGTTTCTGTGAAATCATAATAAATATTATATAAAGGATCAGTTTCTACTGTACTTCTTCTAGATACATCTCTTAGTTGTGGCTTGAATAAGTATTGTAAGTATTCAGATACACCAACATTTGTATCTTGACTAAATGTATCAGAATATACTTTAACCTTTTGAGTGGTCTTTTCAACACCATCTTCAACATATCTAAATATTGCTTTTGCATATAATGATTTAACAACCTTAGCTTTTACAGTTTCTGTATCAGTGAAGTTATTTAATACGATTGTTGTATCTTCACCCATTTCAGCATAAATTACATTAGATAAACCTGTAATTTCAGCATCCCACCAAGCTGAATAAGCTATTTCATCATCAAACTCAGGAGCAACAGGATATAAATCAATTGTATTTTCTTCATCCTTAATAGAATCTTCTAGAGTCTTAGCAAACATATTTTCTAGAGCTTCTGAATAAGCAATGTTTGTTTCTAAGCTCTTTAATGTTATAAACTTAATTTCGGAATTTTCATCCATATCTAAATCAGCTACAACAATCTTAGCATTTTCAGCATCACCAGCGAATGTTAATAATACATCACCAATGTGAGGCATTTCTTTTTGCCACTTAGAACTTACCCAAGCTGATCTATCATTTTCATCCTTCATTTCAGGAGTACTCATTGGTTCAGCTAATGTTCTAGCCATTGTATTCATTAAAATAACTGATTTATGAGTATTTGTTTCAAGTTCTATTACTGTTTCTTTATAAACTTCTGTAATATTATTTAATGTATTTAAATTTAATTTATGAGTTACTTCATCTTCCATAGTAACGGCTACATTAGATAAGCCTTCCATTTCTAAGTTCCAATTAGTAATTTCACTTTCCATACCAATTAGATTATTAGTAACTAAAGAATCAGATAGAATATCTTGTAAGATATAAGAATTTGGAACATTATTAGGTAGTGATCTAAGTAAGCCATCACCTAATTCATCAGTTAGAGAACCATCAAGGCTACCTACTGTATTATTATAATCATTAGTAATATCTCCATCAGTATCACTTGCCCATAAACCTAAGTTAACGATATTCTTAAGCTCAACTCTCCACTTAAAGTCAGGCTTTGAATAATCTATATCAACCTTTTCTTTATTAACAATCATATCTTCAACAAATGGGATAGCTACGCTATTTAATAGTTTTGTAACTACTTTACCATTCCATACTTTATCATTATCAGCTAGATTATCTAACTTTCTAAATGTTAATGTATCAAAGTTTAGAGAACTTATGTTAGATAAGCTTTCTTCTCTACCATAAATACTATCTAATACACCAGAAATTGATTTATATTCATCTGGCCATGTTACATCATCATAAGTTTCATCAGGTGTTATAGATTTTAATACCTTAGGTAATAATTTAGTGAATAATTCATTACAAATTAATGATGTTTCTAGTCCATGACTATCTAACATATCACAAATTTGACCAACCTTTGAAGTTCCTTCTAAATCCTTTAAATTAGATAATGAATATTCTAAAGTAAAGCCATCAGCTAATACTGTAACTAAACTCTTTAATTCATTATGAATAACAAATGTTGCGCCATCAAATACTGAATCATCAAATCCAACACTTTCACCGTTATAAGTAATATCTTTAACAGTGTTCTTAATTAATGATTCAACAATCTTACCTGTAATCTTTGAATTTAATAAGATTTCAGTATCAACTACATCACTTAATGTTTGAAGCTTAATTGCGTCTAAATCAACTGAACCATCTTTAAAGACGATATCACGTTTAATAATATCTATTAATTTAGAGAATGATTTAACTTCTTCATTTACTTTTTCATCAGCGATTACTTGGTTTGTAGTATCTTCTACTGCTTCATAACCTTCAGGAAGTTTCTTACAAGAATACTTTAATCCACCATTAACAAACATTTCAAGTAATTCATTTTCAAATATTGCATCAACAAAATTATCAAATGAAGTTGAAGTAGTATTATCTAATATTTTGTTATATTCTTTTGTATCAATTGCGGATAAGTTTAAATTCATATCAGCAAATTTTAAATAAATAGTATTTAATTGAGCGATTTGATCTTTCCACCAATCACTATCTTTATCCTTTAAATTAATTTCACTAAATAGTAAAGCTAAATCAGCATCATTATCATCAGCCTTATCACTTAATATAGCCATAACTTCAGGACCAACAGCTGTAAGGAAAGTTGTTGTAGCATTAGACTTACTAATATTAGTTGTTGCTGCTTCAACTATAGCTTTCATTTCAGGTGAATTGATATTTGCTTTAAAATCATAATCTTTAATATTATCCATACCGATATTCTTTTCAATAGCGTTATAGATATTAATAAATCCTTTAACTTCTTTTCTTAAAGTTATTTTCTTTCCATCAACCTTATAACTAATGATTTGATCCATTATAGCATCATCTAATCCACAATACATCTTACCAATTGAGTTATCATATTGTCTACATGCTGTAACGATATCTCTTAAAGTTTCATTTGAATCACCTGAAGCATATCTTAATTCTGAATCTGTTGAACTACTGTTTTTAGGTATTTCAACTTGAGCTACCATACCTATAGCAAAGCTCATAGGTATTAGGATAATCATTGCTTTTATAAAGCCTTTCGCAGCTCCGATAAATCCACCAGATAAGCGCTTTTTATTAGGTTTAACTTCTTTTTCTGTAACTTCTTCTTCGCCATCTTCATTAGTTGTAGTTTCTGTTTCAATGTAAGGTTTTTGTCTTAAGAATAATAGATAAATTAATCCAAATACTAAGTAGAATAGAATACTTAATATAATGTAACTACCTATTAGCATAAAGATTTTTAAAATCATAACAATTAAACCATCAATAATTGCCATACCATTTTCATTAGCAACCATTGACTCACCAGCTGTCTTACCACTTTCTAAGACTTCTGTGAAGTTATGTTCTATGAAAAATCTTACATATTCCTTAAGTGAATTTACTCCAGCACTTGCGGCATCATTCTTATCTGGTAATGCTCCTTTTATAAATCCATAGACGCTTGATCCGCTATATACGCTCTTTGCTAAAGCAGTTGCAAATATAAAGCTTATAACTACTACTACGATAAATACGATTGTAAAGAATAATGATTTTCTAAATCCTCTTAGGAAGCCTAGTAAAAAGCCAAAACCAATGAATATTGCTAAAATAGCGACTGCACCTAAGATTAACATACTTCCACTAATCATATTTAACACCTTCTTTCAAAAATTTTTGTTGTTTTTTAGTTTTTGCTGTGGTATACTATTTGTTGTTAGGGGTATGGTGTCAATGGTAGCACACGGGTCTCCAAAACCTTTGGTTCGGGTTCGAATCCTGATACCCCTGCCACTATAGTATATCTAAAGCTCATTTGAGCTTTTTTTATTTATCTTTTTCTCTTCTAAATACTAATTCGTATTCAAACTTTTTACCATCAGTAGGTAACGAAGTGATAGACAATAATTCCCAACCAGCATTATCTTGTTCGTTTAAATAATTTTCAAGAATTGTATTTTGTTTTTCAAAATTAGTTCCACCAAGCACAATTCCTGTTTTCATATCATATTTTACTACTCTGTAAACATACATAATTTTATCCCCCTTATTTTCTCTTTTCTTTCATTTTCTTTTTTGTTTCTTTATAGAATTCAATTAAGTTCTTTCTCTTAGATAAGTTACTTAAATTTTTACCTAAATATTTCTTACCTAATTTATAACTCTTTTTAAAATCTATTTCAAGCATACACTTTTTCATGTATATAGCACCTAAATAAGTGTAACGCTTTTTTCTTTTCTTTGGGAAAACCTTCTTTACGATATCAACAAAATCATCAAATTTATCAGTTAATCTATCATCATAATCTGTTGTAGTATAATCAACGATTAAAGTGATTAAATCTAAGATTTCATCTTTAACTAAAGCATAATTTCCTAAACTTGATAAATGCTCATATGCTTCATAGAATCTCTTTTCAATGAATAAACCTCTACCTCTATGTAAATGATAGCTATTTAAATCATCTTTAGCTTCATATTCTGATGCTGGTTTTTTACCATCTTTGACATGCTCATAATATGCTTTTGCATAGCTTGAAGCATTTACTAAATCACTCATAAAGAAATATAAGTCAGCTAATTCTCCTTCATAATAAGAATTAATCTTTGGTGCTTTCTTTCCTTCTTTAGTTCCTTCAATAAATTCTTTAGCACCAAGTATTACTCTAATTACATCAATTGGTTCTAATGATTGTTCATGATAATAAATATATAAGTATGCATCACAAGCCATATAATAATCTTCTACTGTTGTGAAGCATTTAAAGTTATCTTTAATAAGTTCATAAACTTTAATCATATTATCATTCTTATTTTCCATATAATAGATTCTAGCAAGTAAAACCTTTGATAATAAATCATCAGTTCTAGATAAGTGTTCTTTAGCTAGTTCATATCTACCATTTTCAAAGAAATATTTACCTAAATGAATATTTAGTGTTGCGTTATTTGGATTATCTATTTCAATATAACGATAATATGTATTTATAATTTTATCGAATGATTCTTTCTTATCCATTAGATAAAAAATCATCTTATTTGCGACATCATTAGTGATATATTCTCTTGTATCTTCAATAGTAGTAAAGAGCTCATTTAAAAGCTTAAAGCCTTTTTCATAGCCTTTCTTATCGTTACTTCTACAATAAGCCATAGCTGCTTGAACCTTAACTTTAACACACATATCAAATTCATCTTTATTTGTTTCATACATTAATTTATAGTTTTCTTCAAACTTAAGCATTTTAGGACTTTTCTTTAAAGATCTTTCATATAAACAAATAACATTCGCATCATTTCCATTTAATCGTAAAATAGTATCAAAATAATTAAACTTAGCTTGTTCCTCATCTAAAAACATTTTATTAGATACTACTTGTCCTTTCTTTAGTACGGCTTTAAGCTTACCCCATAAGCCACCAAAGAAATCACCATTAACATCATCTGTGTTAATCTTACTTTTTGTATAAGCGTTAAAAGCTTCTACGTAATTTCCTCTTGAATAATATAATTCACCAAGTAGAGCGTTAGCTTCTTTATCGCTAACCTTTTTACTTGCTTCAATATCATTTTTAAAGTTTTCAATAACTTCATCAGTTATTTCGTTATTAATAATTAAACCATATCTACTGTATAGTTCCTTATCGTTTTTTATTTCATTTGTTTTTACTGTTAATTCATTACTCATTAATCTCACTTCCTATACATTCAATTAGTTTAACTCTACCTTTTATCTTAAATAAATTATCTAAGTCATTTGGTAATAAGAAATAATCACCTTGTTTTATTTCTTTTTTATAATTCTTTCCATAAAGAATACCTTTACCTTTTAAAACAATCCATACACTAGGTCCACCATTTAAAGTTAAAGGACTCTTACTAAGTGTATATCTATTCATTTTAAAGCATGGTGTATCTTTATAAGTAATTAAGTTTTCTTTTAAATATTCTTCACTTAATTCTATTTTAGGGCTTATTTTAGCCATTTCTAACGCTTTATCTCCAACTAATTCATAGTTAAAGCAGTCTAATGCTGTATTCTTATCTAAGCCAATATATTTTTCTTCCTCAGTTATCTTATAATCTCCACAATAACCTTCAGGTTGTATAGTAAAATCAGTTGGTTCTTGTATCTCAATAATTGTACAGCCTTTACCTATGGCATGAATTAAACCGCCTTTAATTAAATATACATCACCTATTTTTGGTTTAACTTCATATAGAATTGATTCCATTATATTTTTATTTGTGTTTGATTCAATTTCTAAATTATATAATTCTTCTTTTGTGATTTTATTTTTAAATCCAAAATATAATTTCGCATCTTTCTTTACATCTATTACTAACCAAGCTTCTGTTTTACCATAACTACTATTAAAGTATTTTTTAGAAAACTCCTTAGTTGGATGTACCTGCATAGGTAGTCTTATTGCGCTATCTAAATATTTAACTAGACAATCATACTTCTTGTTTCCTTCAATTCTAGTATCATTTTTTAGTAAATCATCAAGATAAATATTAGTATCTTTAATAATACTTACACCATCACGTTTAGTGAAGTATTTTGGATTAATTGCTTTTACTTTACTACATAACCATTCTTCAGGGAAAAAACTGTTTTTATTTTCATCACCTAAGAATTTATGGTATCCTTTACCACCTAAATAAATTCTAAATACTCTATTTCTTTCAAAGAAGATTGGTTCATGAAATAAATCATAGTAACTTGGCATTCCTTCCATAGTTCCTTTATGACTTACCTTATATGCGCTAGCTTTGACTCCAAATTCTAAAGCATCTTTTAAGTTATCTAATTCTAATGTTTTATCAAATCTTTGGATAAAATATAGAAATGATCCAATAAAAGTATCTCCAGCACCTGTTGAATCAACTTCTTTTACCTTTAGTGCATTAGTATGTATTATATTTAAACTTCTATCGTAAGTATCTACACCATTACTACCTTTAGTTACAATTATTATTTTCCATTTAGAATAATTTTCTTTTAAATACTTAATCGCATCTAACTCATTTTTAGTGTTAGTTACTTTAGATAATTCTTCTTCATTAAATTTAACGATATCAGAATAGTTAATAAATTCTTTAACTCTTTCTATCATTAAAGATTTATCGCTCCATAAGTTTTCTCTTAAATTTACATCAAAACTTATTAAACCTTTTGATAAACTTATAGCCTTTTTATGTGCTTCAAGTGATGGATAATTACCTAAACATAATGAACAGAAATGTAAGATATCTCCATCTTTAAACATTGATCTTTTTATATCGTTTTTAGATAAATAAACACTACTAGAATTATTAAAGTAGAAATTATATCCACCATCTTTAATAAAAGCTAGACCTGTTTTGTATTTATCAGTGTAAGAAATATAATCAGTATTCACATTATATTTTTTTAAAGTGTCTACTAAAAAGTTAGAAAAAATGTCTGTAGATAACTTTGAAATTAATAATGATTCCATACCAAGTTTTGAAATAATAGTACTAACATTTGCGGGAGCCCCACCTGCATTCATCTTGAAGCTATTATTCTCATATTTGAAATCTATTAACGTTTCCCCAATACATATTATTCTTTTCATATATGACACCTTCTACAACTTATATTTTAACATTTATATTTAAAATATAAAAGTAAAAAAATGTTTAACAGCTTTTTTAACTTTATTTTAAAAATAAAAAACGGCTTTAATTAGCCGTTTTATGCATTTTCTACTATTTTATCTAGAACACTCGCATTTTCAGGATCGAATACTCCATAATCCATCTCTTTATAACTCCAAAGAGCTCTACCAATGTTGTATTTTTCTAATACTTTATGGATATCTTCATACCATCTAACCTTAGCTTCTTTATCCGCTAAATTGATAACTCCATACTCTCCGCAGTATAAAGTTAAGTTGTTTTTCTTAGCGAATTCTAGAGTATCTTTAAGTAGTACTTCAAAGATATTTCTACTAATATATGCATCTTCACCAATACCAAAGTAGAAGCCTTCTTCTCCACCCCATTGTTCATAAACTTTCTTTAGAACTCCGTTTTTAGCTTTAACAACATCTTCTTTTTTAAGTGGATAATCAATTCTAAAATCTAGAGGCATATTCTTAATCCAATATGCGCCTTGATGAGTAAAGATTAATGGTTCATAACAATGGAATGTATAAATTACATTCTTATCATTTACTAATGGTAATTTAACTAAATCAGTTATACTATTATTTCTTGTTCCACCAAAGATAATTAAAATATCTTTATCAATCTTTCTAATTCTAGAGATTGCTTCTATAATTGCTTCATTCCAAATTGGTCCAAATTCTTCTTTTGTAACTTCGTTTAATAATTCAAATACTAACATATCTTTATATTTAGCATATCTATTAGAGAATTCTTCCCATAATTTAAAGAATCTTTCTCTAACGCTTCTATCGTTGAAGAAAGCTACTTTAGTTTCATCATCGAAAACAAAGCCATAAGTCTCATGTAAATCTAAAATCATATTTAGATCATATTTCTTTGCCCATGAAATTGCTCTATCGATGTATTTGAAACCATCAGTGTAAGTTCCATCCTCTTCTTCAACTAAATTATAATCAACTGGGACTCTTACATGATCAAATCCCTTATCTTTAATTTTTTTAAAGTCAGACTCAACAATAAATGTCTCATAATGTTCGATGCTTGGCTCACATTGTGATAACCATCCGCCTAAGTTTATACCCTTTTTAAGTTTCATAATTTATCACCTCAAATATATTTTATAAGAAAATGTAAAATTTTTATACAAAAATTACAAAAAAAATGATAAGATTAATATAAAAGAAGGGATATTTATGACAAGAAAAGATTGGAAGTACAAAAATTTCATAGCTTTAGATGATGATATTGAAAGATTAAGTTATAACCACGACATCGAAATTTATGAAGCAATAAAGGTAGGTAAAGTCGATTGGATTGATAAAAAATTAAAGGAAGATCCTTTTAGACCTCGTAAGGACTGGGGTATTCTTTCTTTAAATAAGCATCGTAACTTTACATATCATTTCGTTATTACCGCAGCTTTAATAGCTAGATTCTGTATTGAAGGTGGACTTCCTTTAGATGATGCCTATACAACAAGTGATTACTACATTCAAAAAGCCGATTTAGCAACTACAGATCAAGAAATAACTGACCTTTATTATGAAATGGTTATGGATTATGCTGAAAAAATGAAGAAAACAGAAACAAAAAATATTTATTCATTACAAATAGTTAAAACTATAGAATATATTAATAACCATTTATATGAAAACATTAAAATTAACGATATTGCTGATTACATTAATCTAAATCAATTTTATTTATCTACATTATTTAAACAAGAAACAGGTATTAACTTAAAAGACTATATTTTAAAGAAGAAAATAGAAACAGCTAAAAACATGATAGACTATTCTGATTTATCTTTTATTGAGATAGCTGAAGAATTAGGATTCTGTAGCCAAAGTTATTTTATTTTATCATTTAAAAAGATTGTTGGAGTTACTCCTAAAAAGTATCAAGATAGCATAAGAACAGCCTTGTCAAAAAAGGCTAAATAAAGCGAAAAAAAAGAACTCAGTTGAGTTCTTTTTTAATTATGTTTTACTCTATCTTTTAATTCAGCTTTTTTAGCATTATTCCATCTATCAGTAGTACCTACTAAATAACCTGTGATTCTTCTAATTCTTTCAAATGGAACATTATAATGATATTTTAAATCAACATATTCTCCATCAACATTGATTTCGATTTTTGTTAATTCTTTTTTAGGTTCAGCTTCTTTACCTCTTTTAATATATTCATCAATTTCTTCTTGTTTCATTGAGTCAATTCCAGTTAATACTACTTCTACATCTTTATTCATAATTTTATCCTCCTATTTTTCTATTTTTGATAATGTGGGATGATTTTTAACAACCTTCTTTATTCCTTCTTTAAAGGCAATAGAAAGGATATTATCATTAATTCCTACAATTACACCATCGCCAAATAATTTATGATTTACCTTTTCACCTAAGGCATAAGAATCATTTGAATAATCAGCTTGAGTGTATAATTTCTTTTCTTCCTTTTTAGTTTCCATAGATTTGAAACTACTCCATCTATTAGATGGATTATCTATATATTTTGGATCTATTTCTTTAATAAATCTTGATGGCATTTGTCTTTCTGTTTGACCATAAAGCATTCTACTTCTAGCATAACTTAAAAATAGTTTTTCTTTTGCTCTAGTAATACCTACATAAGCAATTCTTCTTTCTTCTTCTAAGTCTGCAGGATTATAGATTGATTGATTAGAAGGGAAGATTCCTTCTTCCATTGCTGTCATAAATACTATTGGGAACTCTAAACCTTTTGCTTGATGGAAACTCATTAAGCTAACATATTCATTACCTTCTATTTTCATTTCCTCATCAGTTCTTAAAGCTAGGTATAACATTAATTCTTCTAGCTTTTCAAAATCAGTTCCTTCATATGCTTCATCAGCTTCTTCTAATACTGATTTTAATTCATATATGTTTTCTAATCTTTCTGGTTCATCCTTATAATATTCTTCTAAGTTAAGCTTCTTTACAAGTATATCGATATAATCAACTAAAGTAGCTTTTGAGAATTCTAATTTTAGTTCATTAATTAAATTAACGAAGTCAAAAACTTTCTTATTATTAAGGGTGTTTATGGCTTGTTTAAGAGAATATCCCTCATTTACCATTTGGTCAATTTTATCAATAGTCATATTGCCTATACCACGTTTAGGTTCATTAACTACTCTCTTAAATGCCCATAAATTTTCCATATTAATTACCAACTTTAAATAAGCAATTATATCTTTAATTTCTTTTCTTGAGAAGAAACTCATTCCCCCAAAAATCTTATATGGAATACCAAACTTAAGCATCATATCTTCGATATTTCTACTTAAAGCATTTATTCTATAGAATACAGCCATTTCGCTATAATTATAACCATTATTACGAAGAGCTAGTATTTTATTTTTAATATAAAGCATTTCGCTTTGGACTGTATCGCATTCTTTTAGTTCTACTAATTCACCACTATCTTTAACAGCTTTTAAATCCTTTTTAATTCTATCATGGTTTTTCGCAATTAAAGAGTTTGCGGCATTAAGTATATTTGATGTAGATCTATAATTTACATCTAGAATGATTTGTACTGGTTTAAAAGTTCTAATAAATTCTTTAATATTACCTACATTGGCATTTCTAAATGAATAAATAGATTGATCTCCATCACCTACAACGAATACATTTTTAAACCTACTACCAAGTAATTCTACTAATTCATATTGAATAGTGTTAGTATCTTGAAACTCATCTATCATAATGTAGATGAATTTTCTTTGATAATAATCTAAGACATCAATATTATTATTAAATAAATGTACAACATTTAATAATAGATCATCAAAGTCCATTGCGTTTTCAAATTTTAGCTTTTCATTATATTTTTCATAACATAAATTAAAATCTTTTTGTTTTCTTGGTTCAAGCATAAAGCTTTTACCATTTTTTATTGCGGAAATTAGACTTCTAAATTCTCTAATTTTATAATCCGTATTATTAAATTGTAAATCCTCAAATACTTTTTTTAATACTTTGTTAGATTCTTCATCATCATATATTTCAAAATCTCTTTTATAGCCTAATAGATCAGCTTCTTTTCTTAAGATTCTTGCGCATAATGAGTGAAAAGTCATAATAGTTGAAGTATTGTTAGTACCTAACATAGTATCTACTCTATCTTTCATTTCTTTAGCTGCTTTATTTGTAAAAGTTACCGCTAAAATGTTAGATGGATCTACACCTTGTTCAACTAAATAACAAAGTCTATGAGTTAATACTCTTGTTTTACCACTACCTGCCCCTGCAACAACTATTACAGGACCAAATGTTTGTTTTACAGCTTTAATTTGATTTTCATTTAAGTTTTTAAACAAATCCATTTACATCTTCCTAACTACATTGATGATTTTAATGGAGTAATTCTATTGAATATTAAGTTATCCTTTGTTGATAATTTATCAGTAGCAAAATATCCTACTCTTAAGAATTGATATTTATCTCCAGGTTTAGTATCTCCAAGTGATTCTTCAACAAATCCATTTATTTCTTTAATAGAGTTTGGATTTAAGTTTTCTAAGAATGATTTATCATCTGATTCATCAAGTAGTAATGGCTCAAATAAAAGGAATTTTGCAGGTTTAGCTGTTTTAGCTTCTACATAATGAATTGTACCATTTGGCTTTCTTTCATCGAATCCTGTGCCACTCTTTGTTCTCTCATCATAAGTACATAATAATTCAATAATTTCTCCGTTTTCGTTTTTAATAACTTCATTACATTTAATGAAATATGCTCCAAATAATCTTACCTCTATATCTTTAGCAAATCTCTTCCATTTCTTATTAGGTTTTTCTTCAAGGAAGTCTTCAGTATCGATATATAGTGTATTAGAGAAAGCAACCTTACGTGTTGTTGCATTTTCAACTTCTACGTTATTTGATACATCTAAGTATTCAATCTTATCACTAGGATAATTAGTAATAGTTACCTTTAAAGGATGAAGAATAGCCATTCTTCTATCAGCTTTAAGCTTTAAGTCATCTCTTAAGCATTCATCTAGCATTTCTGATGAAACAGTTGAATTTACTCTTGATAATCCTGTAGAGATAATGAAGTTTTTAATAGCTTCAGCAGTATAACCTCTTCTACGTAGACCTACAAGAGTTGGCATTCTTTGATCATCATAACCACTAACCTTACCACTTTCAACAAGCATTCTTAAATATCTTTTACTCATAATTGTATTAGTGATATTTAATCTACCAAATTCATATTGATGAGGAACTTTTTCGCATTCACAGTTTTCAATAACCCAGTCATATAAAACTCTATGGTTATCATATTCTAGTGAACAAAGTGAATGTGTAATTCCTTCAAATGAATCTTGAAGTGGATGAGCAAAATCATACATTGGGAAGATACACCATTTAGTACCTTGTCTATGATGATTAATGTGAATAATTCTATATAAAGCTGGATCACGCATGTTGATATTTGGACTAGCCATATCAATCTTTGCTCTTAAAGTCTTACTTCCATCAGGGAATTCGCCATTACGCATTCTCATAAATAGATCTAAGTTTTCTTCAACAGTTCTATCTCTATATGGTGAATTCTTACCAGGTTCAGTAAGTGTTCCTCTATATTTAGACATTTCTTCTTGTGATAAATCACATACATAAGCTAAGCCTTTCTTGATTAGTAAAATGGCTTTATCAAAAGTTTTTTCAAAATAATCAGATCCATAGAATACATTAGCTGGAGTATAACCTAACCAAGCTAAATCGTCCTTAATAGCTTCTACATATTCAGCATCTTCCTTAACTGGGTTAGTATCATCAAAACGTAGGTTTGTCTTACCATTAAATTCTTTAGCAAGTTCAAAGTTAGTGATGATTGCTCTTGCATGACCGATATGTAGGTATGCATTTGGTTCTGGTGGGAATCTTGTGATTATTTCATCATGTTTACCACTTTCTAAATCTTGTTGCATAATTGTCTTAATAAAATTATCCATTTTATCTACCTCCTAAAAATCCAAATATGGAATACCGTCAATATCAAACTTTCTATCCTTAAATCCATCTTTAGCACAGAAATAACCTAAGGAAGCAATCATTGCTGCATTATCTGTACAATATTTGATACTAGGCATACATATTTCAAATTCTGTAATTTCCTTTAATAATTTTTCTCTTAAACCTTTGTTTGCAGCAACACCGCCAGCTATAATGATTTGTTTAACATTATATTTTTTAGCTGCCATATGTGTTTTATAAACTAAAACATCAGTTACAGCTTCCTGGAAGGATGCACAAACATCTTCTTTATTAACTTCTACTCCTCTTTGCTCATTATTATGAACGAAGTTTATTATAGCGCTCTTTAAACCAGAGAAACTAAAATCAAAACCATCTTTATCTAAATATACTCTTGGGAAGTTATAAACATCTTTACCCTGATGAGCTAATTTATCAATAATAGGTCCACCAGGATAAGGTACTCCTATAACTCTACCTACTTTATCATAAGATTCTCCTACAGCATCATCTAGTGTCTGCCCTAACTGCTTATAAGAATTATGTTTTTCCATTAAAACTAATTCTGTATGGCCTCCACTAACAACTAATGCTAAGCAAGGGAATTTAAGTTCATTTTCAAGGTTGTTTGCATATATATGACCTGCAAGGTGATTAACACCAATAATAGGTATATTATTTGCATAAGCAAATGCTGTAGCAGCTGATATACCAATAAGTAGTGCACCTATTAATCCAGGTCCTTCAGTTACAGCTACTAAATCTATATCTTTGACCTTTAAATTCGCATCTTTAAGCGCTTTTTCAAATACACATGTTACAACTTCAGTATGGCAACGAGAGGCAATTTCAGGTACTACTCCACCATATTCTTTGTGTACATCTATCTGGCTAGATACAACATTTGATAATATTTCTTTTCCATCTTTAACAATGGAAACACTAGTTTCATCACAAGAAGTTTCTACTCCAAGTACAATCATATTAACACTCCTTTAGCATAAGGTATGCATCTTCATTATTACTATAATAATTCTTTCTAATAGTTACTGTTTTAAAACCATATTTTTCATAAATATGGATTGCTATACTATTAGACTTTCTAACCTCTAGGGTAATTGTATAACCTTTTAAATAGTCTAAGGCATATTTAAATAATATTTGTCCATAACCTTTATTCTTATCATTTATAATGATGGATTCTATTTGTGCTTTTAATTCATCATGCCAGATAGAAATATAACCAAATATATTTTCATCTTCTAATATGAAATGAGTATGTAATTCATCATTATTTAACTGTTCTGTTAGAATATATCCATAAACTTCTTTTTCAAGTTTTTTAATATTATCTAAATCAGAAGGATTAGATTTCCTAATCTTCATGAAGCTTATTCCTTTCAGCTTCTGTTTTTCTTAAGTAATTAGGAACTAAAGAATGAACATCTTTAACTACTTCTGCCTTTTCAATTATTTTTTCCATATTAGGTTTATATTCATTTTCAGTTATATCTAACCCTGCTTTTGTAAATTCATTATTAGGTCTTAAAGCTTCATCTAGGATTAATGAATCATCACTATCATAGATGGCACAGAAGGCATTACCACGTCTAGCATCAATGCTTACGCTTCTAATTCCTTCATATCCTGAACACTGGATGAATAAACTAGAAACCTTTTTTAGAGTAATGTTTTTAGTCCACGCAAACATCTTTGCGACTACTACACCTACTCTAACACCAGTGTAACTTCCAGGTCCAACCCCTACAATTATTTCATCTAAGTCTTCAATTTTTATACCGTTTAAGACTTCATCAATTTTCTTCATTAAAACTTGTGCATGGTTTTTACCTTTTTCTAAGAATTCTCTTTTTTCTTTTCCGTATAAACCAACATATAAATTAGATGTTGCGGTATCTATAATTAAACTATTCATTCATAAACACCTCCATTAGATCTTCATATTTCTTTCCAACAGGTATGAATTCAAATTTTCTTTTATCATTTTCAATAGTGATAATTATTCTTAAATATTCTTCTGGTAATAATTCATCAGCTTGATGAGGCCATTCAATTACCGCAATACCACTATCAATATATTCTTCTAAATCAAATTCTTGATTTACACCATTTAATCTATACAAATCTAAGTGATATAGTGGATATTTTCCCTTATAACATTTCATGATTGTAAATGTTGGAGAATTAATAGTCTTTTCTACTCCTAAAGCTTTCCCAATACCTTTAGTAAAAGTAGTTTTACCCGCACCTAAATCACCTTCAAGTAAAATAGTTGAAGGGTTAGTTAAAATAAGACCTAATTTATATCCTAAATCAATTGATTCAATTTCATTTTCTGTAAAAATAACCATAATAAATCAACTCCATAATAAATGGTATAACATTATTATATCATAAAATTAAAAAGTAGATATTAAATATCTACTTATTTTTTTTAATTTTATACACTTTATTTACCTTTTTCGATGATATTATCGATACTATCTAGCATTTCTTTGTATTTTGGATCATAAGTTAACTCATAAAGTACCTTTAAAATATCATAGCTAGTAATAGCATCACTTTCATAAATCTTGTTATAAATATAATTTAATTTATCAATTTGATCAGTTGGTAACCAAATATTTTTATTGTTCATAAAATTAATAATAGCATCAATTGATGGGTCAAGTTCCTTACCTAAGCAATCATAGATTCTACTTAATTCAGGATAAATTATATCAATGTTATCTTCATAAACATATTTAGCAAATAACATCATATATAGTGCTTCAACAAAATTTTCATGTCTAAAATAATATTCACTAATATTACGATAAAAGCGTTGGAAATCAATAGCTCTATAACAATAATTTATGGCATCATTAGATTCGATAAAGTAAGCTTCTAAATCATTAGTTAATTTAAAAGTTTCAGTAAATTTAAATCTAACCAAAGCGTCGAAAGGGTCTATTTCTAGCGATTTTTTAAAATATTCCCTAGCTTCTAAATATTTACCAATAAGCATTAAATTAGTACCATATAAATTATAGAATTTTCTATAATCTAGTGACTCTTTTACGACATTAAGATTATATGTGACTAAATATAAATAATACTCAATACCATTATTAAAGCTATGCTTATCAATGCTAGATTCATCATCTTCTATTTCCTTGCATAAATCTATTGCATCATAATATTTATTATTATTTAATAGCTCTTCAATTTTACTTAGTTTGTAATCAAATTTTATTTTATCCATAAATACTCCTTAGTAAAAAAGGAAACAAGTGTTCCTTTTTACTTCTTATATTCTTTCATTAATAATTCAAACTTAGGAAGTGAATTAATAATAGTTTCTTTACTTACACAGTAAGCAATTCTAACATATCCTTTTACGCCAAAGTCATCACTTGGTACAACAAGAATATCATACTTCAATGCCTTCTTGTAGAATTCATAAGCGTCTTTTTCTAATGCTTTAACAAATAGATAGAAAGCTCCATCAGGTTTAACACATTTATATCCTAATTTTTTTAAGCCTTTATAAATTAAGTTTCTATTTTCTTCATAAGCTTTTAGATCACTAGTTAGATTAGCACAATCTGCAATAGCAAATTGCATTAAGCTTGGTGCACAAACATGTCCTAGTGCTCTAGCAGCACCAGCAACAGCAGCATAAACATTTTTACTATCAGTAACTTCATCTGGTACTAAGACATAACCAATTCTTTCACCAGGTAGGCTTAAGCTCTTACTATATGAATAACATACAATAGCGTTATGATAATACTTAGTTACAAACGGAACAGTTACTCCATAAGCAATTTCTCTATATGGTTCATCAGAAATTAAATAAATTTCATGACCAAATTCTTTTTCTTTATCTTTTAAGATATTTGTAAGCTTAATAATTGTTTCTTCACTATAAACAACTCCTGATGGGTTGTTTGGTGAATTAATAATAACAGCTTTAGTTTTCTTATTAATTTTCTTAACAAATGCATTAAAATTAATTTGGAAAGATTTCTTATCTGCAGGAACTACTACTAATTTTCCGCCTTGAGCTTCAGTAAATACTGTATATTCAGTAAAGAATGGAGCAAATGTAATTACTTCTTCATTCTTATTAAGTAATGCCCTTAAAGTAGAACATAAAGCACTAGCAGCGCCATAAGTAATAAAGAAATTATTAAACTTAAAATTAGTATTAAATCTCTTATTTAAGTCATTTGCGATAGCTTCTCTAAACTTATTATCACCTACAGCTGAAGTGTATCCATGAGCGTCTTTTCTTTCTAAATTTTTAATAACAGCTTCATTTATTTCTTTAGGTGCAGGAATAGATGGATTACCTAAAGTAAAGTCAAATACATTTTCTTCTCCTATTTCAGCTTTTCTTTGTTTTCCATATTCAAATATTTCTCTAATAATAGAACGTTTAGTTCCAAGTTTTAACATTTTTTCATTAATCATTATTATCACCTTTTTTCTTAACAATATCATTATATCATAATTTAATAATTTATAAAGAATTATTAAACATTTCTAGTATTTCATTAAATAAGTCTAAATCTAGACCGTTAATATATAAGTCTTTATTAAACTCTCCTTTATTTTCTAAATAGTTTTCTATCATAATTCTTGCTTCATCTTTTAAGAAGATATATCCATGTCCTCTATTGTTATAAAGTTTAAACTTAAAACGTGCATCATCTTTAAATTTATCATAGTATCTATTATATCCAAAATTGATATCAATAGTTTTATCATCACTACTGTGGATTATGAATGCCTTACACTCACTATTTTCTAAGCCTTTAGTCGAGCTTAAAGCTGTATCGCTACCAAAGATCATTCTTTCATATAGTTTTAAATATGGTGCACTTAAAGTTGCAAGGAAGCTTCCTACATATTTAGTAGCACTATTGATCATTAAGTCATTTGCATTATCAAAGCCTGACATACTTACAATGCATTTAACATCTGGATGCATCTTAAGTGCAGAACATACGCTATAAGCACCCCAAGAATGTCCTAGTAACATAATAGGATAATCTTTTAATTTATCATTATCTTTAACATAAGAAATGGCTTTATTAAGGTCTTTTACACCTTGTATTAATCCTTTTTGATCATCACCTTTAGACTTACCATTAGCTGTAGCATCATATGTAAAATAATAATAGTCATTAGATACAAAATAATCCGCAAACATCATAGTAGAATTACTTCCACCACAATCAAAACCATGCGCATATACTACTACTCCCTTAGGAGTTAAGGTATCACTTGAATATAGGTAACCTTGTAGTTTATTACCACTAGATTTAAATTCTACTTCTTCACATTTTAAATTAGGATAATCACTTACATCTAATATGAATGGTTCTTTTACATTACAACGTTTTCCAAATATAACTGAATTAATTATTTCAGCAATAGTTAAAGGAATTATAAAAAAGAACATTATTAAAGAGAAAGGTAATATAATTGTAAGTAATATTTTTGTTTTCTTTTTCATGATATCACCTACTTATTTTCCTTATAAACTATTTCAAAATAGTCTAATTGTTTCTTTAAAATATCTTGTCCATTTAAACAAGTATCAATTAAATAACCTTTTTCATCATTATATTCCTTTAAACCTCTGTAATAAAAATATTTATATTCATCTGTAATTAAAATAGGTACGATATCATATTTTAAGCATTCTTTAAACATAATGAGTCTACCAACTCTTCCGTTTCCATCTTGAAATGGATGAATTGATTCAAATTTATAATGGAAATCAATTATATCATTAATTGTAACTACTTCCTTTTTATTATAACTATCAATTAATAATTTCATTTCCTTACTTACATCTTCTTTTTTAGTTGTCTTATTTCCACCGACTTCGTTATCATATGCTTTATATTCTCCGACCTTAAACCAATCAATATAAGAATCACTTGTTCCGTTTTTTAAAAGATAATGTAATTCTTTAATAAAAGATTCAGATAATTTATTTTTAGCATTGCTTATAACATAATCAATACATCTAAAATGATTCTTTGTCTCTATTACATCATCAATATTAACATTATCACTATTTTTGCCGATAGTTTTTGTTTCAAAAATAAATCTTGTTTGATCTATAGTTAAAGTACTACCTTCAATATGATTTGAATTATAAGTCATATCAATTTGTAATCTATGGTATATTCCACCTTTTATTTTATTCTTCATTTCAGAAGTTAAAACATTGTATAATGTCCTTTTAGCGCCATTTTTTCTTGTTGGCTTAGCAGCATCTTCAGGTATCATCCATGTTTTACCTTCTAAATAAGCGCCATTAACTCTATTAGTTGCACAATAGTTTCTAACACTTCTTTCTGATGTATTCCATTTAATTGCGATTTCTTTTGAAGTTAAATATTTCATACACATCACCAATTATATTATACTATTTATCGGCAAAATTATCAATAAAACATACTTATTTTTCATAAGTTTTTGCCGATAAATTATAAAATAAAAACTATCAAATGATAGTCTTTATAATGTTATTACTATTACTGGTCTAATAGCATATAATGCATAATTTGCACTTCCATATGCAACAATTCCATATGAACTTGCAGACTCATTAGCAATGTATTTGATATCATATGCTCTATCTTTATTAGGGCTACGAAGTAATACTTTTTGATAATCAGCATCTTGAATTTTTGCATAATCACTTAAAATAGATTTAGTATATGTTCTATTCTCAGTTGTAGGATAATATGTAGTCATTTCTTTTTCAGATAATAAATATACATAATCATCTGTACTATTACATACATAATCATTAGCTGTATCTAGTGTCGAAGATAAGCCATTTTTTACTGATACTTGATTAATTATTGTCTTATCTTTAGTACTAAATGCTAGATTATAGAAAGTCTCGTTTAACCATTTTCTTATTTCAGATAACTCATAGTTATTGGCATAACCATTTCCACCATTATGGCTATATTCAGTAGTTTTATCATTAGTACAATCTTCATCATTGCATCTAGTGCTAGGCTAGTAAATAAATAAGCCTTACCGTCAATCTCTTCTAATACGTCCCATTTAATCTTTTCGTATTTAAAATAATAAGTAGATCCTTCATGGAATGCTTCTTTATCATGCCACCAAACAGAGCTTGGGTCATATGTTTGGCTTGTATTATAGTTTTTATATTTATAGATGTGAATTGCTCGATAATCATTAATTCCATCTTCATCTAAATCGATATCTTTATAATAGTAAGCTTCTCTTGTTGAATTACCTGCATAATCAACTTGTTTAATCCATTCTTTGCTAGCTGCATCGGCTGGGCCACTAAATGGAGTTATTAATTCTTCAATAGACCTAATCTTAGATGAATCAGTTTCAAGTTTTTGTGGGTAGTATCCAAAATAAACAGTACTTCCTACTTTTTCATAGTCTTCGCTATAATCTTTTTTACTTGTAGTAGGTTTAATTGTATTAGTTTTTTTACTAGTTGTTTTATTTGATTTTGTTTTATCTTTTTTAGATGTAGTTATAACATCTGTAGTTCTATCTTTAATATTTTTTTTCTTACAAGCAGTTAGTGATAAACCAAGAGATAACGTTAATAAAATCTTGCTAATTTTATGCATATAGTTACCTCCTCTTTTTTATAATTTAATCCAAAGAGCTGGTCTAATTCCATAAAAAGTAAAAATTACAGCATCCTTCATAATAGCGCCATTGTAATAAACCATTGAAACAGCATAACGATAAGGTGCATATGGAGAACGAAGAAACCAAAATGCGCCTTCTATTCCTTGAGAGTTTACTCCTTGAGTTAAACCTTGAGACAATGCATAATCAGTACCAAGTGTAATTCTATCTTCATTTTCTTGGTAATATGATACAGCTTCTTGATAAGATAATAGGAAAACTTTATCATCTGTATTATTACACTCTAAATCCTTATAATAATTCTGAAATGTGTTAGCACTGTTATCAACTGTAGTCGTTTCTATTATTTCTCTTTCTAAATCAATAAAAACTGTGTTATAAAAATCGTCATTAAGCCATTTTCTTATATCAGATAATTCGTAATTGTTCTCATAGATTATACCAGGCTGAACGGCAAGACCAGTTTCATCATCCATTTCAGTAGCATAATATTGTTGACTATCTATAATTAAATCACTTATTAACATAGCTTTTCCATTTTTTTCTTCAAGTATATTCCATTTAATTGGTTCATACTTAAACCAATAAACATTGTCAATAGAATAGCCGTTCTTATATTGATTATACTGAGGTGCACTACCTGAAGAACTACCTTGTGTAGAAACTGATCTATATTGTAAAAAATACACTCCTCTATAATCATATCTTGAATCATTATCATAATCTATATCTTTATACCACATTTGAGCATAAGAGTAATCTGATTTTTTAAAACACCCTGGTGAAATTTCATAAATGCCATTTTGTCCCCCAGTATAATAGAAATAATCTTTCCAATCACCATTGCTTGTCATTGTTGGAAGTGTTCCAGTTAAAGAATTCAATTCTTCAATTATAGATTCATCTTTTTCTAGCATTTGAGGATAAGACCCAAAATAAATAGTATTACCTTCTCTTTTATAAAGCTTTTCCTCTACACTATTTGTTGTAACATTTTGCTTTGTTGTTGTTTTAGATTTAGTTGTTGTATTCTTTTTAGTTGTTACATTATTAGTTGTAACGTTATTTCTTGTTGTAGTATTGTTACTAGTTGTTTTATCAATTGTTTTTTTCTTACATGAAAATAAAGATAATGATAATAAAACTGCTAAACTTATTTTTGCTAATCTCATAAAACTCCCCCTCGTTTTAAATCGATAATAATACAATATTATTATATATCAATTAATAATATTGTGCAATAAACATACAAAAAAGAGCCATTTTAGGCTCTTTTCTTCTATTCCCATTCAATAGTTGCTGGTGGTTTAGATGTAATATCGTAAGCTACTCTATTTACACCTTTAACTTCATTAACTATTCTTCTACTAATCTTGTCTAATACTTCATAAGGAATCTTTGCCCAGTCTCCTGTCATACCATCAATAGATGTTACACCTCTAACGATTACACAGTAAGAATATGTTCTTTGATCACCCATTACACCTACGCTCTTCATGTTAGGTAGAATAGTGAAGTATTGCCAAATCTTTTCTTGAAGTCCTGCATTTTTAATTTCTTCTCTTAAAATAGCATCTGACTCTCTTACGATTTCAAGCTTTTCTTCAGTGATTTCACCTAATACTCTAATTCCTAGTCCTGGGCCTGGGAATGGTTGACGCCATACAAGATCATGTGGAATACCTAGTGCTTCACCTAGAGCTCTAGCTTCATCTTTGAATAATCTATTAAGTGGTTCAATTAATTTAAACTTCATATCTTTAGGTAGACCACCTACGTTATGATGTGACTTAATAGTTTGAGCTGTTTTTGTTCCTGATTCAATAACATCAGTGTATAAAGTTCCTTGAGCTAGGAAATCAAATTCGCCTAACTTCTTTGATTCATCATCAAATACATAGATGAATTCTGAACCAATGATTTTTCTTTTCTTTTCTGGTTCAGTAACACCTTTAAGTTTTTCTAGGAATCTATCTCCAGCATTGATTCTTCTAATATCCATATGGAATGTTTTAGTGAAAACATCCATAACTTCATCGCCTTCGTTTTTACGAAGTAAGCCGTTATCAACAAACATACAAGTTAATTGATTACCAATAGCTTTATGGATTAATACAGCAGTAACACTTGAATCTACACCACCTGATAATCCGCAAAGTACGCGCTTATTACCTACTATTTCTCTAATCTTCTTTACTTGTTCATCGATATAATTTTCCATTTTCCAGTTAGCTTGTGCTCCACATACTTTAAATACGAAGTTATTAATCATATCTAAACCATGAACTGAGTTTCTTACTTCTGGATGGAATTGAACTGCATAGAAATTCTTATCTACATTTTCAATAGCTGCATAAGGACAAGTATTAGTTTTAGCAATAACTCTAAATCCTTCTGGGATTTGTACTACTTTATCTCCATGACTCATCCATACATCTTCTTTATTTGATAAACCACTAAATAATTTAGAATTAGTATCACAATCAATTGTTTGTCCACCATATTCTTTCTTATCACTACCTTCAATTTTACCACCTAATTGGTAGCACATTAAATGTAAGCCATAGCAGATACCTAAAATAGGTAATCCTAAATTAAAGATTTCTTTATCGCATTTAAATGATCCTTCTTCATAAACTGAATTAGGACTTCCACTGAATATTATACCTTTAATGTTATAAGGTCTATTCTTAATTTGTTCAGCAGTAATTTCATTACTTACTAATTCAGAATAAACACCCATTTCTCTAATACGTCTTGCGATTAATTGGTTATATTGACTTCCAAAGTCTAAAACGATTATTTCATCAAACATATTTATACCTCTACTTTGTATAGTTTGGAGCTTCAACAGTGATATCTACATCATGTGGATGAGATTCTCTTAAACCAGCATTTGTAATCTTAACAAATTTTGCTCTTTGTTGTAGTGCTGGGATATCTTTTGCTCCACAATAACCCATACCACTTCTTACCCCACCACATAATTGGTAGATTGTATCAGCAACTTCACCTTTATAAGGAACTCTTGCTTCAATTCCTTCTGGAACTAACTTTTTAGCAGGGCCTCCTTTTAAGCCACCTTGGAAGTATCTATCAGCAGATCCTCTCTTCATAGCAGCAAGTGATCCCATACCTACATATGTTTTAAATCTTCTACCTTGATATACTACTTCTTCACCTGGAGATTCAGCGCATCCAGCAAAGATTGATCCAAGCATTACAGAATCAGCACCAGCAGCTAAAGCTTTTGCGATATCTCCACTATATTTGATACCACCATCAGCAATACAGCAAGCGCCTCTAGATTTACAATATTCAGCAACTTCCATAACAGCAGTTAATTGAGGTACACCTACACCGGCAACAACTCTTGTTGTACAAATTGAACCAGGTCCAATACCAACCTTAACTGTGTTAGCACCAGCATCAAGTAAAGCAGCTGCAGCTTCTTTTGTTACAATGTTACCAGCAACAATTTGTAAGTTAGGATATTTTGTTCTAATATCTTTAACTGCTTGAATAATACCTTTAGAGTGTCCATGAGCAGAATCTAGTGTGATAACATCTACTCCAGCTTCTACTAATGCATCTACACGCTCCATCATATTTGCAGCAACCCCTACAGCAGCACCTACTCTAAGTCTACCTTTTTCATCCTTACAAGCTTGTGGATATTTACCAACATTATCAATATCCTTACTTGTGATTAATCCCTTAAGCATGAAGTTATCATCAACGATAGGTAATTTTTCAATCTTATGCTTTTGTAGGATTTTCTTAGCTTCATCTAAAGATGTTCCTTCTTTAGCTGTAACTAAGTTTTCCTTTGTCATTACTTCACTAACCATAGTATCGTCTAATTCAAGATATTTTAAATCTCTATTAGTGATAATACCAAGTAGTTTTCCATTATCATCAACAACAGGAAGTCCACTTACCTTGTATTTAGATAAGATTTCTTCAACTTGCTTTAAAGTTGAATTAACATTTAGAATAACTGGTCTATAAATCATACCAGATTCACTACGTTTAACAATATCAACTTCTGTTGCTTGTTCTTCAATTGACATATTTTTGTGAATGAAACCAATTCCACCTTGTCTAGCTAAAGCAATAGCCATTTTGCTTTCAGTAACTGTATCCATAGCTGCTGAAACAATTGGGATATTCATTTCAATTGATGGAGTTAATTTAGTCTTTAAATTAACATCCGCAGGTAGTACATCACTTGCTTGAGGTACTAAAAGTACATCATCATAAGTTAAGCCTTCCATAAATTCTTTCATCTTAAGATTACCTCCTTTAGATATATTAGTTTTTATTATATATTTTTGATTCAAATATTTCAAGTGTGTTTTCCATTAAACTTGTGATAGTCATAGGTCCAACTCCACCAGGTACTGGTGTAATAACACTTGCTTTCTTTAAAATGTTGTCATAATCAGTATCACCACAAAGCTTACCATTATCTAATCTATTTACACCAACATCAATTACTACAGCACCTTCTTTAATCATATCGGCTGTAATAAATTTAGGTTTTCCAATAGCCGCAATAACAATATCAGCTTCTAGGATTTCTTTCTTTAAATCAGCTGTTTTAGAGTGACAAATAGTAACTGTTGCATTGTTATCTAGAAGTAACTGGGCAATTGGTTTACCAACAATATTACTTCTACCTACAACTACAGCCTTCTTGCCTTTAATCTCAACATCAGCGCTCTTTAGCATTGTAATTATACCTTTAGGTGTACAAGGTAAGATGCATTTTTCACCTAAATGAAGCTTTGCAACATTTAGTGGATGGAATCCATCTACATCCTTATCAATAGAAATTCTATTTATAACCTTATTTTCATCAATATGCTTAGGAAGTGGTAATTGGACTAATAATCCATCAATTTCCTTATCATTATTGATTTCATCAATTTTCTTTAATAATTCATCTTCACTAATATTTTCATCAAGTCTAATAATTGATGATTTAATACCTATTTCATTACAAGCTTTTTCTTTTCCAGCTACATAAGATTTACTTGCTGGATTATTTCCTACTAGAATAACTACTAAATGAGGAAGTCTAAGTCCTTGTTTAGCATATCCTAATACTTTTTCTTTCATTTGGCATCTTAAATCTTTTGATAATTCAGTGCCACTAACGATATTAGCAATATTACATACTTGATATCCTATATCTTTTCTATAGAATAAGTTTTCACATTCGATTTTACTTACGTTTTTATAAGCATCTTTTTGAGCTTCTTTTAAAGTTTTACCCTTACCAACTACAAGTAATACTCTACCACCATCTGTATAGTATTTTCCATCTTGTTTTTTAGTTCCCATATGGAAAACTAAATCAGTATTTTCTAAACCTTTTATTTCAAAGCCTTTATTATAGCTTCCAGGGTATCCCTTAGATGCCATAACTACACCAAGCCTAGGATTTTTATCCCAGTCTAAGTTTAAGTCTTTTCCATCAATTAAATCAAAAATTACATCAACGAAATCACTATTTAATCTAGGTAGTACTACTTCAGTTTCAGGATCACCAAATCTAGCATTAAATTCAATTACTTTAATACCATCTTTAGTCTTCATTAATCCTCCGTATAATACGCCTAAGAAACTTCTGCCCTCATTAACCATTGCATCAGCTGTTTTTTGCATAATTTCTTTAATGGCATATTTTACTTCAGAATCACTTATGATAGGTACTGGTGAATATGCACCCATACCACCAGTATTAGGTCCTAAATCATTGTCATACGCTCTTTTATGGTCTTGAGCGATTACCATTGGAAACACTTTATTTCCGTTAACAAAGGCCATTAATGAGAATTCTGGGCCTTCAAGATAATCTTCTATTACAACACTAGCATCGCCAAAAGTCTTATCTAATAACATATCCTCTAAAGCTTTAATTGCATCTTCAATTGTTAGTGCAACTACTACACCCTTACCAGCAGCAAGCCCATCATATTTAATTACAATAGGCGCGCCTTTTTTTAGGACATATTCTTTTGCCTTATCAAAATCTGAGAATGTTTCATATCCAGCTGTTGGAATATTATATTTTTTCATTAAATCTTTCGCAAATTCTTTACTACCTTCGATAATAGCTGCATTCTTTTTAGGTCCAAAGATTTTTAATCCATTTTCCATGAATAAATCAACTATACCGGTAGCTAAACTTGCTTCAGGACCAACAACTGTTAAATCGATTTTGTTTTCTAAAGCAAACTTAAGTAATTCTTCTTTATCAGTAACTTTGATATTTACGCATGTAGCGTTCATACCAGCGTTACCTGGAGCAGCAAAAATTTCAGGTTTATGTTTACTTAATGATAATTGATGGCAAATAGCATGTTCTCTACCGCCACTTCCGATAACTAGTATTTTCATAGTTTATGTTTAAACACATGGGCGAAAAACCCATGTGTTTATTCTCCTTTCAAAATTAATTAATGTTTGAAATGTCTCATTCCAGTGAAGATCATAGCAATTCCATACTTGTTACAAGCATCGATTGAATCTTGATCCTTAATTGATCCTCCTGGTTGAATAATAGCTGTAATGCCATATTCATGTGCAAGTTCTACTGTATCTGCAAATGGGAAGAATGCATCAGATGCTAAAACAGATCCTTCTGCTCTACCATTAGATTTAGCCCACTTCATAGCGATTTCAGCAGCACCGCTTCTGTTCATTTGTCCAGCACCTACACCAACAGTCATACCGTCTTTTACTAAAACGATAGCGTTAGATTTAACATGCTTAACAACTTTATATCCAAAGATTAAATCATTTAATTGTTCATCAGTTGGCTTCTTATCAGTTACACATTGTAAATCTGCATATAATTCATTATCTGCATCTTGAATTAGAATACCACCATTTACGCTAACGAACTTCTTTCCTGATGGAATAGTGTTCATAGCACAAGTCATTAATCTAATGTTTTTCTTAGCAGCTAGAATATCAAATGCATCTTGATCAAATTCAGGAGCGATAACTAACTCTAAGAAGATTTGGCTCATCTTTTCAGCTACATACTTATTAACCTTTTGGTTAGTAGCGATGATTCCACCAAAGATTGACTTATCATCAGCAGCATAAGCTTTATCCCAAGCTTCATTGATATTAGCGCCAATACCAACTCCACATGGATTCATATGCTTACAAGCGATAACAGCTGGTTCATCAAATTCTCTTAAGATATCTAGTGTTGCGTTAGCATCTTGGATATTGTTATAAGATAATTCTTTACCATGTAATTGATTAGCATAAGCTAGGGAGTAATCACATTTATCTCCAGCATAGAATGTAGCAGTTTGATGTGGGTTTTCTCCATATCTTAATTCTTGCTTTAAGTTGAACCCCATAGCGAATTCTTTTGGAGTCTTAATTCCTGCTTTTTCATTCATATATTTAGAAATTAATGCATCGTAGCAAGCTGTGTGGCTGAATGCTTTAGCAGCTAACTTTAATCTTGTTTCATAAGTAGTATCTCCATTAGCCTTAATTTCTTCAATAATTTGTGCATAATCTTCATTATCGCAAACTACTGTAACGAACTTATGGTTCTTTGAAGCACTTCTTAACATAGAAGGTCCACCGATATCGATGTTTTCAACGCATTCGGCGAATTCAGCACCTCTAGAAATTGTTTCCTTGAATGGATATAGGTTAACGCAAACGATATCGATATATTCGATATTGTGTTCTTTTACTGTGTTTACATGCTTTTCGTTATCTCTAATAGCAAGTAATGCACCATGAACGTTTGGATGAAGAGTCTTAACTCTACCATCTAAGATTTCTGGGAATCCAGTTACATCAGAAATGTCCATTGGCTTTAATCCAGCAGCTTCTAATGCTTTTCTAGTTCCACCTGTAGAAATGATTTCATAGCCAAGATTAACTAATTCTTTAGCAAAATCAACTACACCTGTTTTGTTACTAACACTAATTAATGCTCTTTTCATTCTTTTACTTTTCCTCCAATATTTTTTTTAGTGTTTTTGGGAATAATTTATGCTCAATTTGATGAATTTTGGCCTCTGCTTCATCTAGAGTTTCACCGTTTAGGTGGAAACAATCTTGAGCAATAATTTTTCCTCCATCTACTTCTTTATTTACATAATGGATTGTTACACCCATTATTTTAACCCCATAATTATACGCATCAGCTATACCATGAGCTCCTTTAAAGGATGGTAATAAAGCTGGGTGTATATTTATGATTCTTCCTTCGTAGGCGTTAAGTAGAGTTTCATCTACTATCTTCATATAGCCTGCAAGTAAGATTAGATCTATTTTTTCTTCCTTTAGCTTATCTACAATTGCTTGTTCATAAGCTACTTTATTTCCTAATTTTTTAAGTTCAAAAACGGCATATGGAATATTGTGATTTTTGGCACGTTCAATTACATAAGCTTCTGGTTTATCACAAACAAGTAATACTATTTTTCCGTTTTTATATTTTTCATTAACTAATGCTTCAAAATTAGTTCCTGAACCACTAGCGAAAATAGCAATTCTTTTCATTACTTAATTACTACTCCCTTTTGATTAGTGATTTCACCAATCTTATAAGCTTTTTCTCCGTTTTCTTCTAGGATTTTGATTACTTTATCAGCATCAGCTGGTTTAACGATAATCATCATACCAATACCCATGTTGAATACATTAAACATTTCTCTATGAGGAATATTTCCTGTTTTTTCTAAGTATTTGAAGATTGGTAGAATTGGCCAAGTTCCTTCATTAATTAGAATACCTTGATCATCATGTACTACACGTGGAATATTTTCATCAAATCCTCCACCTGTAATATGACATATTGCATGAACATCAACATTCTTAATTACTTCTAAAACTGGTTTGATATAAATCTTTGTTGGAGTAAGTAGAGTTTCACCAATTGTTGAACCTTCAAATGGTGTATCATAGTTATCCATACTTTCAGTGATAATTCTTCTAACTAATGAGAAACCATTAGAGTGAACACCACTTGAAGCAATACCTACGATTGTATCTCCAACTTCTACCTTTGATCCATCAATTAATTTTTCTTTTTCAACTACACCTACAGAGAAACCTGCGATGTCATATTCATCTTCAGCATACATTCCAGGCATTTCAGCTGTTTCACCACCAATTAGGGCACAACCAGCTAAAATACAACCATCAGCTACACCTTTAACGATTTGTTCGATTTGAGCTGGATGGTTTTTACCAACAGCTACATAATCTAAGAAGAAAATTGGTTCAGCCCCTTGAGCTAAGCAGTCATTAACACACATAGCAACAACATCTTGTCCGATTGTGTCATGCTTATCTAAAGTTTGAGCGATAACTAATTTTGTTCCTACACCATCAGTACCACTTACTAGTACTGGTTCTTTATATTTAAGTAGCGATAAATCAAACATACCACCAAATGAACCAATGTTACCCATTGTTCCTAATCTATTAGTAGTAGAAATATGCTTTTTAATTCTTCTAACTACTTCATAACCTGCTTCTAGATTAACTCCAGACTTTGAATAAGATTCACTCATTTCTATTTCCTACTTTCCTTTAAAATAATTTATTGCATTCTTGAATATATCTTCATCTTTATTTCCATAAATATTCTTGAATACATCAATACCTTTTCTTTCACTATGACCCATTTTACCTAAAACTAAGCCATCTTTTGAGATAATACCTTCAATGGCATAATTTGAACCATTGACATTATATAATGTATCATTAGTTGGATTACCTAAATCATCAACATATTGGAAAGCAACCATTCCATTGTCGAATAAATATTTAGCGTAATCTTTATTTATAACAAACTTACCTTCACCATGGCTCATGGCTACTTCATAAACTTCTCCTGGTTTAAAGCTACTTAACCAAGGTGATTTATTTGTTACTACTTTTGTATGAGCAATGTGTGAGATATGTCTATTAATATCATTTCTAAATAATGTTGGACTATTTTCATCTAGTTCATAATTGAAGAATATACCTGATTTAATTAAAGCTTGGAATCCATTACAAATACCTAAGACTAAACCTTTTCTCTTAAGTAGTGCTTTAACTTCTGCTTTAATTGTTTCATTACATAATACATTACTTATGAACTTACCTGATCCATCTGGTTCATCACCAGCAGAGAATCCACCACTTATTACTAAGATTTGTGAATTCTTAATCTTTTCCTTTAATTCATTAATAGAATCTAATACATCAGTTTCTGTTGTATTTCTAAAGACGAATATTTCAGGATTTCCACCAGCCTTCTTAAAGGCTCTATATGTATCATAATCACAGTTAGTTCCTGGGAAAGCAGGAATAATAACTTTGACATCTTTATATGTTTTATCTAATTTTTCATAAGTTCCATTTGTTTCTTTACAAATTGATAAATCATAATTTGTATTTGGACTTACTGTTGGATAAATAGGTTCAAATGTTTCTAAGTTAGCTTTAATAGCATCTTCGATATTATATTTATTATCATTAATTGTAATATAACCATTATCAACTACTTCACCTAAATAAATACCATCTAATTCTTTTGTTGATTCAACTAAGATTGAACCATAATCATATGCATATAAATCTAAATTAGTTTTAACATTACATCCTAATTTATTACCAAAACTACATTTAGCAAGTGCTTCAGCTAAACCACCGTTTGTAATAGCAAAGGCACTAACTATTGTCTTATTTAAAATATTTTCTCTAACATAATCAAAGTTCTTCTTTAATTCACTTACATTTGGTAAGTAATTAGAAAGTGGATTATGTTTGATTAAATATAATTTGTTTCCATTTTTCTTAAATTCTGGGGAAATGATATTTGAACTATCTGTTGTTGCAATACCAAAGGCAATTAATGTTGGTGGTACATTTAAATCTTTAAATGTTCCGCTCATAGAATCCTTTCCACCAATTGATGCTAATTCAAATTGTTTTAATATATCAATTGAACCAAGCATTGCACTTGTTACTTTACCCCATTTATTTGGATTAGCTCCAAGTTTTTCAAAATATTCTTGGAAACTAAATCTTACATTTCTATAATCAATTGATGCACATGTTAATTTTGTTAACGCTTCAACAACGCTATAATTTGCACCATGATATGGAGACCAGCTCATGATGTATGGGTTATAACCAAAGGCCATAACACTAGTTGTAGTTGTTTCACCTTCAAGTACAGGGAACTTTTGAGCTGAAACTTGAGTTTCAGTTAATTGATATTTTCCACCAAAAGGCATTAGAACTGTTGTTGCACCGATTGTGGCATCAAACATTTCAATTAAACCTTTTTGCATTGTTACATTTAAGTCTTTTAAGTTAGACATAAAATCGCAAACATTTCTCTTAAATGGATTTTTGTTAAAATCAATTTTGTCTACTACAGCCTTAGATTCTTGTCTAACACCGTTAGTATTAATGAAATCTCTTGAGATGTTTACAACATCTTGTCCCTTATATTTCATAACTAATCTATTGTTATCAGTAACTTTAGCAATAATAGTACATTCAATGTTTTCTTTCTTTGCACATTCAATGAATTTTTCAACATCTTTTTCTTCTACTACTACGCTCATTCTTTCTTGTGATTCGCTAATAGCAAGTTCAGTAGCGTTTAATCCTTCGTATTTAACTTTAACTTTGTCTAGATCAATAATTAAACCATCAGCTAATTCACCAATAGCAACTGATACACCACCAGCACCAAAGTCATTTGATTTTTTAATCATCTTAACTACTTCAGGATTTCTAAATAATCTTTGAATTTTTCTTTCTTCTGGAGCGTTACCCTTTTGAACTTCTGATGAACAAAGTTCAAGAGATTTTTCTGTATGTTCTTTTGAAGAACCTGTTGCTCCACCAATTCCATCACGCCCAGTTCTACCACCAAACATAATGATGATATCTCCAGGTTTTGGACTTTCTCTACGAATCATATCAGCTTTAATAGCACCAACTACAGCACCAACCTCTAGACGTTTAGCAACATATCCAGGGTGATATATTTCTCTAACATGTGTTGTAGCTAAGCCAATTTGGTTACCATATGATGAATAACCTGCAGCTGCTGTTTTACTGATATTCTTTTGTGGAAGTTTATTAGCTAGTGTTTCTTCGATTGGTCTAGTGATATCACCTGCGCCAGTTACACGCATAGCTTGATAAACATAACTTCTACCTGATAGTGGGTCTCTAATTGCTCCACCAATACAAGTTGATGCTCCACCAAATGGTTCAATTTCAGTTGGGTGGTTATGAGTTTCGTTCTTAAACATCATTAACCATTTTTCTTTCTTTCCATCAACTAAAACATCTACATAAACGCTACAAGCGTTATTTTCTTCTGATTTTTCTTGATCTTCTAGATTGCCTCTTTTTGATTCATATCTAGCATTAACTGTTGCCATATCCATTAAAGTAATAGGTTTATTACTTCTTCCTAAGTACTTTCTCATATCTAGATACGCTTCATAAGCTAAATTAATGAAATCATCATTTGCTTTTACTTCTTTTAATTCAGTTTCAAATGTAGTATGTCTACAGTGATCTGACCAATAAGTATCAAGCATTCTTATTTCTGTAATAGTAGGATTTCTCTTTTCTTCATTTTTGAAATATTCTTGAACAAAGGCTAAATCTTTAATAGACATAGCTAATCCTAACTTATCTAAATATACTTTTAATTCATCAATACTAAAATCATTAAATCCTTCTACTTCATATTTTTCTTCATTGTGTAAAAGTTTAGGTAATTCTAGTTTAGACATATCTTTTTCACGTGATTCTACTTCATTGATGTAATATTTCTTTAATGGTGTTAAATCTTTGATATTTCCTTCTAGAATAATTAATCTGGCACTTTTAACAATTGCTTGGCTTGCAGGATTTAATAATCTAATACATTGCATAGCACTATCAGCTCTTTGATCAAATTGTCCTGGTAAGTATTCAACCGCAAAATATAATTTATTAGATAAATCGATATCCATGAATACATCATCAGTAACTATTTCACCAAAAATAGAGTACTTTGCTTTTTCTAATACTTCTTCCTTAATATTAAAAACATCATAAACATTTATTAATCTTAAAGATTTGATATCAGCTTTTAAGTTTGTTTTGAAGTTGTCTAATAAGCTTAGAGCTTCTGTTTGATAGCCTTTTTTCTTTTCAACAAAAATTCTACAATTCATAAAGAGGCCTCCTATAATGTTGTGTTTACTACTTTTTCCTTCATCTTCTCTTGATAATCAAGTAATTTTTGATATAACTCACTATTATTCATAGCAAGCATTCTGATTGCTAGTAAAGCGGCATTTGCTGCTCTATCAATTCCAACTGTTGCTACAGGAATTCCTGAAGGCATTTGTACAATTGAAAGTAGTGCATCAGTTCCGTTAAAATCTTTACTCCAAATAGGTACACCAATAACTGGTACTGGTGTAATAGCAGCAATCATGCCAGGAACATGAGCAGCTCCTCCTGCTCCGGCAATAATTACATCTATTCCATTATTTTTTGCGTTTTTCGCAAAATCAAACATTAAATCTGGTGTTCTATGAGCGCTAATTACTTTCATTTCATATGGAACTTCAAATTCATCAAGTACAGCGCTTGCTTTTTTCATAATTTCTAAATCACTTTTAGAACCCATTAAAATAATTACTTTCATAATTACCTCCTAGAATAGGCCAACTGCTTTACCATCTTCTAATACATCCATATCAAGTGCTGCAGGATGCTTAGGTAAGCCTGGCATAGTCATAATATCTCCTGTTAAACAAACTAGGAATCCAGCACCAATTGAAGGCTTCATATCTCTAACTGTAATTCTGAAGTTTCTTGGTCTACCTTTTTTATTTTGATCATCACTTAATGAATATTGTGTTTTAGCCATACAAATTGGAAGTTTATCCCAACCATTTTCATTAAATGTTTTAATCTTAGCTTTAGCAGCGCTTGAGAAATCAACTCCATCAGCACCATAAATTTCTTTACAAATCTTTTCAATCTTAGTTTCAATTGGATCGTTTAAATCATAAATGAATTTGAAATCAGGATTTGGATTTTCATCTATTGCTTCTACTACTTTGTTAGCTAAATCAATAGCTCCTTTGCCTCCAAATTCCCAAACTTCACTTAAGCTCATCTTATGACCATTAGCTGTACACCAATCCATTAAAGCTTTAACTTCTTTATCTGTATCAGTTACAAACTTGTTTATAGCTACAACATATGGTAAGTTGTATTTCTTTATATTTTCAATATGCTTCTCTAAATTTTCAATACCCTTAAGTAGAGCATCAACATTTTCAGTCTTTAAATCAGTTTTAGCAACACCACCATGCATCTTTAATGCTCTAATAGTAGCAACGATAACTACTGCGTTTGGCTTAAAGCCTGCAACTCTTGCTTTAATGTCTAAGAACTTTTCAGCACCTAAATCAGCACCGAATCCTGCTTCAGTAACTACATAATCGCCTAAACCTCTGGCCATGTTTGTAGCGATAATCGAGTTACATCCATGAGCAATATTTGCGAATGGTCCACCATGTACGATTACTGGTGTATGTTCAAGTGTTTGGATTAAGTTTGGCTTTAATGCTTCTGAAAGAATTAAAGCACAAGCTCCTGTAGCACCTAAATCTTTTAAAGTTACTGGCTTATTTTCATTTGTATAAGCAATAACTGTTCTATCTAATCTCTTCTTTAAATCATTCATATCTGTAGCTAGAGTAAACATAGCCATTACTTCACTGGCAACTGTAATGTCGAATCCATCTTCTCTAACTTTTCCGTTTGCATGTCCACCTAAACCTACTACTACTTGTCTTAATGCTCTATCATTCATATCTAAGCATCTCTTCCAAACAATACGAGTTGGATCAATGTTAAGTTCGTTACCTTGATGAATATGATTGTCAATCATAGCACTAATTGTGTTATTAGCTGTTGTAATTGCATGCATATCTCCTGTAAAGTGTAAGTTTAAATCCTCCATTGGTACTGCTTGTGCATATCCTCCACCAGCAGCTCCACCCTTGATACCTAAAACTGGTCCAAAGCTTGGTTCTCTTAAAGCTACTACTGTTTTTTTGCCGATTAAACTTAATGCATCAGCTAGACCAACTGTAGTTGTTGATTTTCCTTCTCCAGCTGGAGTTGGGTTAATAGCTGTTACTAAGATAATCTTAGCATTCATTTCTCTTTGAGCAGATGGATTGATTTTTGCTTTATACTTTCCGTATAATTCAATATCATCTTCTCCTAAACCTAATTTTTTTGCCACTTCTGTAATTTTTTCCATTTGGCATTCTTGTGCGATTTGTAAATCACTTTTGTACATCCTTATATCCTCCATTTTATATTTATAAAATTGAAAAGAACATTAACAATCAAGCTAATGTTCTTTAATTTTTTTTACATACTTAAAACGGCACAATGACCTATATGTATTTTATTATTAATTTTAAAACTCATACAAATCACCATCCCTATTTTATATTATATCATATAATATAAATCTTTACTATTCTATGAAAACACTTTTATAGAACTTCTTTTATCTTAGATGCGAGATTTGCAATCTCCTTCTTGCTTAATGCAGATAGGCTTATTCTAATTCCTTGCTTTAAAGGAACTACGAATATATTATTTTCTTTTAATCTATCAAATACCTTTTCACCATTACATGGAATTGTGATGAAGAAGCCTGATTTATATGTGTAGCATTCTAAGCCACATTCTTTTGCTTCTTTTAAGAATAACTTTGATCTATCTAATAATAGGTTAGATGCATCTTCTAATTCTTTCATGAATTCATTTTTAAGTGCATCATTAAACATTAGCTTTTCAACTAAGCTAACACCCATCTTTGCTGCATTAGACCATGTTGCTCTTGCAGAGAACTCATTTGCATTATTGAAGTATTCAATTTCTTCTTTATCTTTTGTTAAAGCCATTTGAGCACCGATTCTTAAACCGTATAAGCTGAATGTCTTTGAACCGCTGAATGCTAGAACAACCATAACATTTTCATTGAATTGCTTGAACTTTCTAAAAATTTCTCTTGATTCATTTAATCCCTTATGTGAATAGTCGATATAAGCCATATCGTATAATAGAACAAATGTTTTATCTTTTGAAATTTCATTAATACATTCAATTATTTCATCCCAGTCTTTATCTTCTAAGGCATAACCTGTAGGATTTTGACATGGGTCATTTATTATTGCTAATACTCTACCTTGCTTTTCGGCAAGCTCTAAAGCATCTTTCTTAAAATCTTCTGTGTTGAATTGACCATCTTTAAATAATTCATAATTCTTTACAGAGCAACCTCTTTCTTTTGCCATAGCATTGTATGGTCCCCAGCAAATATTAGGTACTAGGATACTATCTCCTTCATTTGCGTAATTATCAATTGTATTTCCAATTGCACCAGATCCACCAGGTGTAGGAATTACTCCATAGTAAAAGTCTTTAGTTACATCATCATATGTTTGCATTAATGCCCATCTTGCAATTCCTTCTTTGAACTTAGCAGTTCCTGCAGTTGATGCATAACCAAACTTTTCAGCATACGAAAGACTATCAATTATTTTTTTGATTGATGGGAATTCTAACATCTTTCCATCTTCGTCATAAAGGGTTCCAATCGTTCCGTCGATAACATTAGGATTTAGTTTTTTTGCCTCTCTAGCTTCTGCAGCTATAGTTAAAATGTTACTTGATAATTTCTTTGATTCTGATCTTTTTGCTATAATTCTCATAATTAAAACCCCTTTTTATTAAAATAAGACAGCATAATTTTAACATAATATTTTTTCATAGAGAATATTAAATAATAATATTATTTATATGAAAATGTTTTCAAAGAAAAAAGAGACCATTTTTGGTCCCTTTTACTCTAAATTAAACTTTATAAATTTAGGATTAACATCTACTCTTTGAAATAAGAAAACAGAATTAGCGCTTATTGCTAAATATTCTTTATCATCTAAAGATAAATTGAATTCTTTTCCTACTTCATCAAAGACTAATGTTTCCTCTTTTGAATGGTTTTTATATACTTTTATACTTCCTTTATCACATTTAGAAAATTCAGTCATACAAACTTTATATTCACCCTTAGGTAGATGATAATGTATTCCTCTACTACTTGTTTCTTTTCCAAATGGTCCAAGTACTCCATTTCTTAATGTAAAACAATAACATTTATCATATTTCGCATTAAGGACAATATAATTAATATTAGTTGGATCAATTGCTTTATATTTCTCATCAAAATTAAGTGAATAATACCAACCTAAGAACTTTGCGCCATCTTCTCTTATTGGAGTAGGTAGGGTTAAAATTGATTCATCACTTTTTAAATATTCTGGAGTATTATCTGCGCCAAAGGAATTTATTACTATTTTTGTATAGCTGCAAAGAGCTGAAACGGATGCAAATATCATTTTCTCATCTCCTTAAAGTTATTATATCATAAATTATCTAGTCTCTCTAAGAATTTAGATACTTCCATAATCCAATTTTCTTTTAATTTATTAATATAGAATATAACGTGTAATTTATTTCTTGTATAAGTTATCTTAATTTCAGTTGTATATTGCATAGAAGCTTTAAAGACATTAGTTCCATTTATATTTTCACCAAATGTCACTTTTACATGATCATTAGTTTTTTCAGTAATGTTTGCTTCAAGTTTAGCTAAATATGAATCCATTACTTTTTCAAACATATATATTTTTATATCTTCACTAATAGAACCAAATCTATCCTTTAGTTCTTCTTCTAAGACAATAATATCTGCAATCTTCTTAATGGAATCAATTTTCTTATGAATATCAATTCTTACACCATCATCATTAATATATTCTTTTGGAATGTGTCTATTAGAAAACACTGGTGTAATTGTATCTTCTTTTTTCTTAACTCCATTTTTCTCATCAATTGTTTCTTTTAAGATACGCATATACATATCATAACCAACTGAATCAATAAATCCTGATTGCTCAGCACCTAAGATATCCCCTGATCCACGTATAGCTAAATCACGCTTAGCAATTTTAAATCCACTACCTAATTCAGTAAAGTCTCTTATAGCTTGAAGTCTCTCTACCGCCTCAGGTGTTAATTTCTTATCCTCATCATAAAATAGATATGCATAAGCTATTCTATCACTTCTACCAACACGCCCTCTAAGTTGATATAGTTGTGATAAACCAAGTCTAGTCGCATCATCTACAATTAAAGTATTCGCATTAGGTATATCTATACCAGTTTCAATAATTGTTGTACAAATTAAAACATTTGATTTTCTTAATACGAAATCTTCTATTCTATTTTCTAGAGTATTCTTATCCATTCTTCCATGCGCAAAGCTTACTCTTGAATAAGGTATAAGCATTTGTATTTTTCTTGCGACATCTTCAATATCACTTACTCTATTATGTAAATAGAAAACTTGGCCACCACGCGATAATTCACGTTCTATTGCTTCTTTTACAATAGTTTTATGATATTCTAGTACATAAGTTTGTACAGGATATCTATTTTTAGGTGGTGTTTCTATTACTGATAAATCTTTTATACCTATCATAGACATTTGTAAAGTTCTTGGAATTGGGGTTGCTGTTAAACTAATAGAATCAACATTAATTTTTAATTCTTTAATTCTCTCTTTATGTTCAACACCAAAACGTTGTTCCTCATCTACTATTAATAATCCTAAGTCTTTAAATTCAATATCTTTACTTAATAATCTATGAGTACCAATTATAATATCTATCTTACCTTCTTTTAAATCTCTTAAGATTTCTTCTTGTTCCTTGTTAGTAGTTAATCTAGATATCTTTTTTATAATTGCTCCAAACTTATTAAATCGCTCAACAAAAGTATTATAATGTTGCCCTACTAATACTGTTGTAGGAGCTAAGAATGCTACTTGTTTATTATCATAAATAGCTTTAAATGCAGCACGCATTGCTACTTCTGTTTTACCATAACCAACATCACCACATACCAATCTATCCATTGGTTTTGTTTTTTCCATATCACTAATTACATCTTCAATAGCTTTTTCTTGATCAGCTGTTTCTTCATAGACAAAGTCATCCTTAAATTCTTGATGCATATTAGTTTCTTTACTAAAGGCAAAACCTTCTGTATTTTCTCTTCTACTATAAAGGTCAATTAATTTATCTGATATATCTTTTAATTTATTTCTAACACGCTCTTTTGCTCTAGCCCAAGATGTACCACTTAAACTGTTTAGTTTTGGAGTATTATTTCCTGTGTAGTGCATGATAGAATCTATTTTTTCTAGTGGCACAAATAAATAATCATTACCCGCAAATATTATTTTAATATAATCTCTAGTTATTCCTGATAGAGTTTTTTCTTCTATTCCTAAGTATCTACCGATACCATAATCATAGTGAACTACATAATCTCCCACATTAATTTCATCAACAGATTTTATACGTTTAGATTCACCAAATACGGATTTATAACGTATTTTATTTTCTACTCTTTTATATATTTCTTCTTCAGTTAAAATAAGTAGATTATCCTTATAGAAATCAACACCTAAACTACATTCATCTAAAGTCAAGAAAATGCCGTTATAATCCTGATTTCTAAGCATTTCATAGTTTATTTTTCTTTCAAGCAATTCTTCTTTTAATAGCTTCATTCTTTCTTTTGATTTAAAGCATATAATAACTTTTTTATCTACATTCTTTAAGTAATCAAATAAAGCTTCTAGATTGCCAAAGAATCTTTCAGGATCTCTTACATCGATTACCTTACCTCTAGGTACTTTAAATTCTTCAAGATAATTAATTTTATATTTATTTTTTATTTCATTTAAATCATAAAAATAATTTAAATCTTTAAATGCATTACCTATATTAGAATTATATTCATATATATCATCTAGTGTTTTAATATATGCTTGATTTAATCTAGACTCATTTATAAAATAAATACTTTTTTTATCAACAAAATCTAATATAGTTTCACTACTAATTAAACCAATATATTTTCTAAGTAGACTTATGTTTGTTCTATTTTCTAGATTATCTAAATCATTATTTAAAATTTCTCTTTCCTTATCATTAACTTCTACTTTTGAATTTATATAATCTTTAATAATATTTAATTCATTATCATCATAAAACATTTCATTTAATGGAATGATTTCAATTTCATTAATACTATTAATAGATCTTTGAGTGTTTATATCAAATTCTTTTATTTTTTCTATTTCCGTATCAAATAAATCTAATCTAATTGGATTTTCTCTATTAAGTGGAAATAAATCAATAATACTACCTCTAATTGAGAACTCTCCAACCTTACTAACTAAATAACTTCTATTATAACCTGAATTAATTAAATAGCTTTCTAATTCTTTAATATTTACATCATCACCAATTTTAAAGGTAATGCTTGATTTAAGCCATTTTTCCTTTGGCATTTGTTTTCTAATTACACCTGTAAGGTTAGTTATAACAATATGCTTCTTTCCATCTAAAATGTTTTTAATTGTTAAATTTCTTTCTAGTTTAAATTCAATAGATGATACTAATAATTCAGATGTTATAAGCTCATCAGATGGATAGAATAATACATCATCTACGCCAAGCATATTAATTAATTTATCATAATATTTTTGGGCTTCATATAAGGTGTCTAATATGACAAAAATTGTTTTATTTTCTTTTTGGAATTTACTTGCGATTAAAAATACTTCAAAATTAGTAGTTAAATTACATAATGTAAAACCACTATTTTTAGTATACTTTTCCACATTTTCAAGCTCTAAAATCATAAAAAACACCTCCTTTTTAGTAAGGCAAAAAGAAGCTTAAATGTCATTAAGCCTCTACTTTTTCCTTTAAATTATATTTATTCATTATTTCATCAAATGTTTTATCATTAATGAAATCATCTATTGCATCACTGACTTTTTCTATTGCATTATTGATAGATATTAATTCATCTTTACCAAATTTAGAAAGAACATGAGCAATTGTATCATTACTTTTATCTATACCTATTTTACATCTATTAAAGTTTTCACCAACATGGCTGATGATACTTTTAAGTCCATTATGTCCTCCAGCACTACCTTTACTTCTAAATCTAATAGCGCCTGTATGTAAATCTAGGTCATCATGAATTACAAGCATATCTTTAACATCAATTTTATAATAGTTTAAAACTTTACTAATTGAGTTACCACTTAAATTCATATATGTTACTGGTTTAAGTAAGATTACTTTTTTACCATTTATTATGCCAGTAGATATTAAACCTTCTAATTTAGTATCTAACTTAAATGTGAAGTTATATTTATTAGCATAATAATCCAAAGTCATATAACCAGTATTATGTCTTGTTTGCTCATACTCCTTACCAGGGTTACCTAAGCCAACAATTAATTTCATTATTTTCTAAATAACTCTGATAATGTTCTATCATCAATAATACGCATTATACCTTCACCAAATAATTGTCCAACTGATAATTGTTTAATTTTTGGAGCTTTCTTATCTTCAGTTAATGCGATTGTATTTGTAACGACAACTTCCTTGATTGGAGAATTTGTTAATCTTTCAATAGCTGGACCTGAGAAGATTGGATGTGTAGCACATGCATATACTTCTTTTGCTCCACTATCAATTAAAGCTTGTGCACCAGCACAAATTGAACCTGCTGTATCGATCATATCATCAATCATGATACAAGTTTTACCTTGGATATCACCGATGATATTCATAACTTCAGCCTTGTTAGGTTCTGGTCTACGCTTATCAATAATAGCGATTGGCTTATTATCTAATGCTCTAGCTAAGTTTCTAGCACGAGTAACTCCACCATGGTCTGGTGAAACTACTACAACGTCTGTTAAATCTTTTTTCTTGAAATAATCAGCGAAGATTGGTAGTGCTTCGAAATGATCTACTGGAATATCAAAGAATCCTTGAATTTGAGCAGCATGTAAATCCATGATTAGAATTCTAGAAGCTCCAGCAACTTGGATAAGGTTAGCAACTAACTTAGCAGAGATTGCTTGTCTAGGTGCAGCCTTTCTATCTTGTCTTGAATATCCATAATATGGAACAATTACGTTAATAGTTTGAGCAGATGCTCTCTTTAAGGCATCAATCATAACTAATAATTCCATAAGATTTTCATTAACTGGATTGTTAGTAGGTTGAACAACAAATACATGATGTCCTCTTACTGTCTCATTTATATTAATGTTTACTTCACCATCAGCAAATCTTTTAACAACACAATCTGCTAGTGGTACACCTAAAGCTTCAGAAATTTCTTCAGCTAAATGTTGGTTTGAACTAAGTGCAAATAATTTTACTTTTTTTCCTAATAATAATGACATAATATTCCTCCTTAGGGTTGTCTATACTTTTATTATACACTAATAAAAAAGAAAAAAAAGCAACAACCAAAATGAAAGCGTTATTGCTTTTAAAAATATAATTTTTAATATTAAAATAACTTTTTCAAGCTTAGTTTATCTGGGCTCTTCCAGTCAATTCCATACTCTTCTTTAAGAATATCTGTAAGCTTTCTATAATACATTTGATAGTAATCACTTCTACCCTTACTATTCTTTAAAATGCCATCAACTTTTCTCATTGCATCAGCTATTACTTCTTGGAATTCTTGTGTGTTTTCAATAGGATCATGAGCTACATAATCAATAGGTAAGACAACATCTTTTTCAAGCTCCATAAGCTTATCTTTTCTCTTCATACAATAGCTTAACATGAAGCATTCAGTATCATACATTCTACGTTGTGCGATCATATAAATTTCTTTTAAAATTGCATTAATTTTATCTTCTCTATCAGTTAGTGATAATGCCTTTCTATAGCACTTTTCGGCACTTTCATAATCATTTAAATTCATGAAGTTTTTACCAACAGTTCTATATAATTCTAGCTTATCAGTTTCGCTAATTTCACTACTCTTTAAATCATTTTCTAACTGTAATAAAACTTCTCTATTTAAGTATCCTTCATCAAGTCTTGCATTAAGTTCAAGTAGGTCTAATCTAAAGTCAATTACGTCTTTATAGTTCTTATCTGATAAAGCCATATCAAGTACTCTTTTAGTGATTTCTCTACACTCAGAATACCTTCCTTCATCATACATTTCTACTCTAACATCATATATTGTTTTTGGTTTTTCTTCTTGAACTTCTTCATTCTTAACTTCCTTAACTTCTTCTTCATAAACAAGTTCAAAATAAACAACAGTTTTTATATCTTTATAGATTCCCTTTTGAACTTCTACTCTTTGTTCATCATAGAAGCTTGCTGGTTCATCTTTAGCTACTTTAATAATTTCACCATTAAAGTTAATGATGATTCGCTCTTCTTTTATGTTCATCAAATTAAGTTTGTTATTAATAAAAGAAGCATAGCTTGGAGCGTTTTTAACTCTACCTATTACAGGAGGTACAATATATTCTTGTGAAACACTTGTTTGGCTATGAATACTATTTGTTAAAGCTTCATTTATTTCTTGTTTTACTTTAATTCCTAAAAGTTTCACAAAAATCACCTCCTCTATATATTTTATAATAAATATATTATTTATTCAACAAAAAAGGGCTTATAGCCCGTTTTTATTACAATACTTCTTTTGTACTATATGAGAATGTTGCTGTTTTAATATCAAGCTTATCCATTATGATAAATGCATATCTACAATGTGGTCCAGAACTATCTTTTAAGCCTTTTTTATGCTTATCATATAATTTGAATTTAGCATTTCCGTCTTCATATTTTATGCTAGAAATAAATAAATCTCTTGAATAAGTAGAATAAAATAGATTAACAACAACTATTTGTGTATCAAAATCAACAGTTACTTTATTACTATTAATCATTGTGCTTAATGTGTCATTATCTTTAACAATATATGTACGCTCTTCTGGAGCATCTTCATCCATTACAGTCTTGTAATATCCTTCTTCATCTATCTGATAAGTACCATCTTCGTTTTTTAAATGATATTCAACCTTTTTAATTTTGTTGTTAAATAAGAAATCCTCAGATAAAACATCATTTGAATTAGTATAAACAGTTGCATGATATTTATTCTTTTTCTTACATCCAACTAATAGTACTGCAAAACATAAAAATAAAATTACCCCAATTATTTTTTTCATATAGATATCCCCCTTAATTAACTTCATTATAACATATATATTTTTTTTGTAAAGTAATTGTAAAGAATTTGTAAAAAAATATATAATAGAGTTTTATCGGTAAGCAACAAAAAAAGAACTAGAAATGCTTATTTCTAGCCCTTTTTCAAATGATTATTTTTATATTGAATTTATATTAAATTATTGATGAGAATAATTTGAGAAGTAGTTTTGGATAAGAATAACTGGTGTACCTTTATCTCCTGAACCACTTGTTAAATCTGATAAACTACCTAGTAAATCAGTTAATTGTCTAGGTGTTGTACCTTGAGTTTCCATTCTACCAACTAAGTTAGAATCTTTTTCTTTAATACGCTTAATCATAGCTTGTCTTAATTCTTCACCAGATAATCCTTTAAATTCATTATCTGATAAATATTTTAACTTTAATTCGTTTGGAGTACCAACTAATCCACTAGTAAATCCTGGTGATACTACTGGGTCAGCTAATTCCCAAATTCCTCCTTGAGGATCTTTGAATGCTCCATCACCATAAACCATAACTTCAACATTTTTGTTGTAAATCTTCTTAAGTCTAGCTTGTACATCTTCTACTAGAGCTTGGCAATCTCTAGGGAATAATTTAACTGAGTTATCAGTTGCTAAGTTTGATCCTAAAAGACCATACTTATCATTGTATCCTGAACCATCAACACTTGAAGTTAATAATTCATCTAAGCAGTAGCACTTTTTAACTCCTGCTTTTTCTAAGATTTTTTTATTTCTCTTTCTTTCATGAATTGATGCGATAATTACATTATCAGTATAGTTTAGAATAGCTCTTGGGTCATTTGCTAAAATGATTTCACATTCGCATTCACAAGCTTCCTTATAATACTTAATGTAATCTACACCTGTAAATTCATGTACTGTATTAGGGAAGTATTTTCTAAATTCAGCTTCAGTAAATACATCCTTATATGGATTAATGTCAGTATCAAGTAATAAATCTGGACTAATTAACTTATTACCAACTTCATCTCCTGGATAGCTTAACATAACAATTAGTTTCTTAACTCCTCTAGAAATACCCTTTAATAACATAGAGAATCTATTTCTACTCATAATTGGGAAGATTAAACCAACTGTAGCATCTCCAAATTTATTTTTAACATCTTTTGCGATTTGATCAGCTGTAGCATAGTTTCCTTGAGAAATACCAACAACGGCTTCTGTAATAGCTACAACATCTCTATCATTGATTTCAATTTTAGCTTCTTCTACAGCCTTACAAACAGAATCAACAACAATTGATGCTAAATCGTCACCTTTCTTAATAATTGGAGTTCTAACTCCTCTTGATATAGTTCCACTATATTTCATATTAAATTCACCTCGCTCTTTTATTTTAACAAATATTATGGTATAAGTAAAATATATAATTATTATATATAAGATAAGGAGGACTTATGTTATGTTAAGTGATCTAAATTTACTACATGTTTTCTATGTAGTTGCTAATGAAGAAAGTTTCTCAAAAGCCAGTGAAAAGCTCTTTATTTCGCAACCAGCAGTATCTCAAAATATTAAAGCATTAGAAGATAGTGTAGGATTCCAATTATTCGTAAGAGCAAAAAAAGGTGTTAAATTAACTCAAGAGGGTTTAGAAATATATGATTATTGTAAAACAATATTTAAGCAAATTGATATGCTTAATCAAACAATAACTAACCTATCTAGTTTAGATACAGGTACACTATATATTGGTGCAAGTGATACTATTTGTAAATATTATTTAATTGATAAATTAAAAGATTTTGAACAAATTTTCCCTAAAATTAGATTTAAAGTTACTAACTGTACAACAAGTGAATCGATGAAATTACTTAAAAATGGAGATGTAGATTTAGTATTTGTCCACTCACCAATTTATGAAGATGTACAAACACTAAACTGTCTAGCACTACATGATGTATTTGTTTGTGCATATGATTATGATGTAAGTAAAATAAATCATTTATCTGATTTAGTAAATCATCAAGTTATCCTACTTGAAGAAGCAAGTAGCTCAAGAAAAATGTTAGATAATAACCTACTTAAATATGGTGTAGTGTTAAAACCTAACTTTGAATTAGCTTCCCTAGATTTATTAGTAGAATTCTCTAAAAAGAATATGGGTATAACTTGTATTGCTGAAGAATACATCCAAGAAGAGTTAAAAAATAAAGAATTAAAAATAATAAATATTCCTGAAAAATTAGATACAAGATATATTACATTATGTTATGATAGAAACCTAAGTAACGCTTCAAAACGTTTCTTAGAATATATAAAGAAAAACGGCTAGTTAAGCCGTTTTATTTATGCAATCTTCATACCTTTAATTAGAATATATTTAGGTCCATGATAGTTAGGTAGACTAACTACTTCCTTAGATAAATATAATTCTTTTTTAAGTTCATTAATATTACCTGATATAGAAAAACCTGTAACAGGTATTTCTTTTTTACCATCAAAGTAAAAACCTAGTCTTACCTCTCCACCAAAGAATCCTGTATTACTATCTAGCTGCATATTAGAAAATCTTGCGCATCTAATATATTTATTTTGTTTAAAATCTTCTAATGTTTTTCTTCCTTCTTTAACTAAAGTAATAGGTAAGATTCCTGTAGGTTTTTCATTTAGGTAATATCCAAATCTAAATGATCCATATCTATTTTTAGCAATACCTTTTTCAATTAAAGAAACTTCTTTTAATATAACACCATCTAAATCAAAATCTCTTGAACCAATACATCCTTCATAATTTGGAACCATTTTAATATTTAATTTATCACCCTTAATTTTTCCTTGTACAGAATCATTAAGTTCATTAATATTAATATGTTGATATTTTGCTCCATAACTTAAATCATCTGTAAAGAATGATAATAGTTGTGCTACTTCATCATTTTCTAAAATGATATTAATATTTTCTTTTTCTTCTAATTCTTTAGCTTCATATCTCTTGATAGCTAAATTTAGTAATTCTTTTACTTCTTTTTTAATCTCAGTTATATTTACATTACCTAATTCTAACATCTTATAAGTTTCAACATCTTTATATGTTGGGATTAGTTCAATGTTTAATTTATAACTCTTTTGTTTTACATCAATTCCATTAGAATTAATTAATCTTTCATCAAGTTCTGTTAAGAAAAATTCTGTGGCAGATAAGTATGCATCACTTTTAACTTTAAAGATTGCATCCTTTACTTTTTCTAATACTTTTATTGGATTTCCGCTTAAATTAGATTCAACCTTTTTCTCAGTAAAATCTTCATATCTAGGCAGTTCATAATATTCATTTAAAGCAAATCCTGCATTCTCTTTATTAAGTTCAATTTTTCGCTTTATTTCCGCATTATCCATATAAGGATATATTTCAAAAGTTGATGCGCCAACCTTATTATCATTAAGTACATAAACTGTAACACTGTATAATGTTTCATATGTAGATCTATTAGTTTCAAGCTTATCTAAAATATAATATAGTTCTGTTGATTTTTTCTTAATTTCAATTATCTTCCAACCAAATAAATTGGAACTATCAAGTAATTCAATATACTTTTTCATTATCCTAATTTACACCTTGCTTTCAAGTATGGTCCACCATCACTTACTGGTACCCATTCTTTATGTCCTTTACCACAATGTCCAGAACCATGTATTTCAAATTCTTTAGATACAGCTGTAATTGACTTTAATAAATCTAAAACATTACCACTCATTACTACAGGCGCTACAATTTTACCACTAAACTTACCATCAATTATTTCTTTAGCGTATGCACAAGTACATTGTATATTCCAGTTCTTAGGATCTTCCATACCATTGTCCATTTGACATAACATATATCCATGTTTAATAGATTTAATCATATCATCTACATTATCATTACCCGCTTCAAAGAATGTATTAGTCATTCTTGAATAAGATTTATGGAATGGGTTTTGACGTCTACCATTACCTGTAGGTTCTTGTTTTAATTGCATTGCGCTAACTAAATCTGATATACCTCTTTTCAAGACTCCCTTCTCGATAATGACTGTATCATGCGCTAATACACCATCATCATCAAAGAAGTATGATGCTTGAGAAAGGCATGATGAAGCCCCATCATGCATTGTGATTAATGGAGATGCGACATATTTATTTACATAATGTTTTGCCTTTGCTCTATTTTTAACAAACATATCTAATTCTACACCATGACCAAATGCTTCATGAGCAATTAAACCTGTAATTGCTGGAGTAGTTATAATATCATATACTCCTGGTTCAATTAATGTAGAATCTAATAATTTAATAGATGTTTCACATAAATCTTTTAGATTATTAGATAAATCTCTTAAGCATTCTTCTATACTATTATGTGCATAACAGTTATAGACGTTTTTAATATTTTCTTTATCTCTAGCTACAATATTAACAATACCTAAAACCCAACTAAAATCTTGTGTCAATTCTTTATTCTTTGATAGAAACATTGAACTAACATTATAATATTCTAAACCAAATATTACATTAACTATTTTGTCACTATATTTATGAGTTCTTTCTTTTAAAGTATTAAATCTATTAATGATTGTTTCATTAGATAATTTTTTACCATCTAATTTTCTTTCAAAATCTTGTTTAATTATTTCTTCTTCTGGAATGCTTGCTTTTACTTGATCATTTAATAAGTTTTCTGATAGTTTTGTTTTATTAATAATCTCTTCATAAATAAAATCAAAGTTCTCATCATTAATATCAGAGAAGGCATATTCAGAAAAAGACTTATTATTATATACTCTACAAACAAATCCACATTGGCTTTCAAATGTATCACCTATACGTGTAACAAATGTTGAAACTCTAATAGATGTACCTTTAATTTCTTTGCCTAAAATAGAAACATATTTGTATTTTAAAAGTAATTTATCAAGTAATCTTTTACATATATCTTTTTTCTTACTTAAATACTTTGAATACATCATTACACCTCCTAAAAATGTCTTACTTATCCCTTTTTATGATTATTGGTTTTTCTACTACTAATCCCTGAATACCATTTTTAACAGCCCTAACTAAGAAGACATTTGAGTATTCCTTATTAGTATCATAAACAAATTTTAATTCTTTAATTACTAGATTATTTTTCTTAAATTCTAATACTACTTCATCTAATCTTGATGATAGATATAAGAAAAATAAAGTACCATTATCTTTTAAGTTTCTTGAGATTGATTTAACTAATAATTCTAGTGTTAAACTAGTTTCATGTTTAGCAAGATTCTTATATTTGTCATTAGATAAGTTATCTAATTTTGTTTTAAAATACGGTGGATTACATATAATAACATCAACTAAATCATTAGTGTAAGTAATAATATCATCATTAATTAATTCATAATTAGTTACGTTATTATAATCTAAGTTTTTCTTACATAATTCTAAAGCTTTCTTATTTATTTCTAAACCTATTAATTTTTTTGGATGAAATAAATTCGCATATAAAAGTAATGCGCCTGTATTAGTACCCATATCTAAAACAGTATCTTCTTTATAAATATTAAGAAATTCTCCAAGTACTTCTGTATCAGTATTAATCTTAAATAATTCATCATCTTGATATATTTTTATATCTTCATGTTTAGGTAAATAACAACATCTTATCATTCTATCACCATAAACATTATAGCACTTTTAAATTAGATATAATAATGATTTGATAATTATTATTATATAGTGATATAATGAAATTGGTGATGAGTATGATATTTAAAAAAATATTTAGATATATCATTGGTTTTTTCAAGACAATGAGTAAGAAAAAATATGATACACTAGCTGGAAGTTTAACATTCTTCTTCTTACTAACTTGTGTACCAATTTTATATATTACATTATTCTTCTATGGTAAAATCGCTAATGCGATGAACTTAGAACTTGCGATTCCTGATTGGTTAAAAGATTATATAACATTTGATTTAAATGTTGGTGTATCTATCTTCTTTATATTTGCGACAATTTATTCAACAACTAAATTCTTTGTTCAAATAAAGAAAATTGGAGATATTATTTATGGTGTTAAAGAACAAGTTAACTCAATTAAATTAAAGATTGCATCAGTTGCGATATCTATAGTATTTATTTTAGTATTAATTGTAGGCCTACTTTTAATGAGTTTAGCAAATCATTTCTCTGATTATATGCCTCCAATATTAATTCAAATACTTACTATTATGTTAATTAGTGGAGTATTCTTCTTACTAATTGTAGTTATTGATAAAACAGCTACACCAACTTTAAGTATGAAAAAGCATGTATACCGTGGTGCATTCGTTACTTTAGGTTATACAGCAATAGCTTCAATCCTATTTAGTATATACTTAGCATTATTTGCGAACTTCAATGTTTTATATGGAAGCTTATCAACTTTACTATTATTCTTATTATGGATGTATTTAATAAGTAAGGGTATTGTAATAGGTATTGTAATTAACTATTATTTTGATAAAAAGATAGAACAAATAAATAAAAAGCTCGAGGAAAAATAAACCTCGAGTTTTATTTTAATAAATCTTTTAATTAAGCCATTTACTCTACTATTTGATAATTAATAAACGAATTCTCATCAAAGACCATTTTAATTTTTTCGTTTTTGTTTATTTCATATGTTTTTTTATCAACTGTATATACAGTTATAGATCTTTCAGCTTCGCTAACATCTACTACCATATTAGGTACTTTTTCATAAATCTTTAAAATGTTTTCAAATGAAATTCTACCATTCCAACAAGGTTTAGATACTGATGCATCATCAATCGTACCATAATAATACATTTTCTTATCACATACAAAATATGGTTCTTCATTAATTACTTCATAATCATCTGATAAATATGACCAGAAAGGTGAAACAACAAGTTCTAATCTTGCAAAATATTCATCTATTTCATAACAGAATAAATATCCGTCTTTAGCAATGTAACCAATAGTGTGTAAAGAATAAGTAGTTTTAATAATATTACCATTTTCATCTACTGTATCCCATCTATTTTTACAATCAAAACATAATGTTTCATCATAATAACTACTTGACTTTATAAAGCTAAAAAAATCATCGTGATTATCAATACCAAAATCACATTTCCAACCAGTTTTTTTAGATTCACTGTATTTACTAGCTTTATAATTTCCTAGTTCAATAATTGTTTTGCCTTTTCCGTTTTTAAATTTTAAATTATGATGGAATCTATTATAATTAATAATTAATCCTACACCAATAAATGTTCCAAATAAAACTATAATTATAGATAGCGTAATAATAATCTTTCTCACTTTATCTCCTCCATACCCCAAGATTAAGTATATCATATATAAGTATTTATTGTCAATTTTATATCAAAAATAAAAACAGGAACAAGTCCTGTTTTTTCTTTTTATTAAGCCATATTTTAGAATTCACAGTTCTTTGGTGTTCTTGGATATGGAATAACATCTCTAATATTTTCAACACCTGTTAAATACATGATCATTCTTTCAAATCCCATACCAAACCCTGAATGGATACATCCACCGTATCTTCTTGTATCTAAATACCAATCCATTGATTTAGGTTCAATACCAAAATCCTTCATCTTATTTAGTAATACATCAATTCTTTCTTCTCTTTGAGAACCACCGCATAATTCACCTGAACCAGGTACTAATAAGTCAACAGCCGCAACTGTCTTATTATCATCATTAGCTCTCATATAGAAGGCTTTAATTTCCTTTGGCCAGTTAGTTACAAATACTGGTGATTTGAAATGAACTTCTGTTAAATACTTTTCATGTTCAGTTGCTAAATCTTCACCATATTTAGCTTCATTTTCAAACTTAACTCCACTATTTCTTAAGATTGTAATTGCTTCTTCATGAGTTACTTTTGCGAAGCTTGAATTTAATACATGTTTTAATCTTTCGATTAATCCTTTTTCAACAAATGAATCAAAGAAATTCATTTCTTCTGGAAGAGTTTCAAGTACATATTTAATAATGTATTTAACCATATCTTCCATAATATTCATATCATCATTTAAATCGGCAAATGCCATTTCAGGTTCAATCATCCAGAATTCTGATGCATGACGTTGTGTATTTGAGTTTTCAGCTCTAAATGTAGGACCAAATGTATATACATTTCTAAATGCCATAGCATATGTTTCAGCTTCTAGTTGTCCTGAAACTGTTAGGTTTGCTTGCTTACCAAAGAAATCTTTAGAATAATCAATTGATCCATCTTCATTTCTTGGAATGTTATTTAAATCTAGTGTTGTAACTTGGAACATTTGTCCAGCACCTTCACAGTCACTTGCTGTGATTAGTGGAGTATGTACATATACAAATCCTCTTTCTTGAAAGAAATTATGAATTGCATAAGCTGTAACGCTTCTTACTCTAAATACAGCACTAAATAAGTTTGTTCTACTACGTAAATGAGCTACATCTCTTAAGAATTCTCTTGTATGTTTTTTAGGTTGAATTGGATAATCTTCTAATGAATCTCCAAGTAATTTAACTTCTTTAGCTTTAATTTCAAATGGTTGTTTAGCACTTGGTGTTAAAACTAAGATACCTTTAACAAAAATGCTTGCTCCATTACGAATCCTTTGAATATCTTTAAAGTTATCTAAGTTAGATTCATAAACAACTTGAACTGATTCAAAGAAAGAACCATCATTTAGCATAATAAAGCCAAATTCTTTTTGTGCTCTATTACTTCTAACCCAACCTACAAGGCTAATTTCTTTATTGTCAAATAATTCTTTTTCCTTATATAATCTTTTAACTACTTCAACCATATTTTCATCTCCTAATTAATATAATATACATGCTTTATACCAGATGGATCTGTATAATGATAATAACATATTTCAACATTACTACTTGTGATTATATCATTTACAGTAGTAACCATAATATCATTAATATTATCTTTTTTACTTACCTCATATACTGATTTACTCATAAGGTCAGTACAATAATAACCATTGTCTATTACAAATGTATAATTATATTTCTCTCCAATTTTACTCTCTATATTTTTAGTGACATCACTAATAATTTCTTTATTTTTTAGTCTTACTCCAATACATTCTTTTTTACTAAACCAGTCATTATTATAATAGTGAACAGAATTATCTTTTGTCTTACCATTTATTTCAATAGTTTCTTTACCATTAACAACATAAGCAGCGTGTCCTCCAATAAAAAACGATACTAATTGATGGAAAACGGGTATTTCAGGATAAGGGGATGCTTGTCTAACTAATATATCTCCTTCACTTCCTATATAGGTTTTACCATCTATTACATTTAAGGAAGAGTATGATGTTTCACGTGAAACACAATAATACTTTATGCCATTTTCCACATCATAGCTAACCAAGGTTGCACTCTTAGTAAAATTATTAATTTTTCTCTTAATTAAAATATTTTCAACAATGCCATTCATAACAAAAATGACAACTATAAAAAGAATAAAGTATCTCGTAAAATGAAATTTAATTTTTATGTTCATTATTTCTTAGGTTTAATAACTAAAGCTCTATCAGAACCTTCACCTTCAGATTCTGTATAAACGTCTCTCCAATCAGCTAATTTCTCATGGATAATCTTTCTTTCATAAGCGTTCATTGGCTTTAATTTAACCTCAATCTTAGTTTTAGCAACTTCTTTTGCTGTTTTAGTTGCTAATACTTCAAGTTGTCTTTTTCTATTAGCTCTATATCCACCAATATCTAAGCCAACCATCATAGAATCATTAGTTAATCTAGAAATATATACCTTAAGTAAAGTTAGTAAAGCATCTAAGCACTTTCCATCTTTACCAATTAATAATGGATTATCACTTGATTCAATAGCAATATTTAATTCATCTTCATTGCTTCTAATTTCTAATTGATAATCAATTCCCATACCTGATAGGATATTATCAATATATTCTTTAGCATAAGCAACGATATCAATTTCATAACTAGCCTTATATAAAGCTTTTCTACCGATTCCAAGGAATCCTTTAGTTTCTTCTAATACTTCTAAATTAATCTTATCTTTTTCTATTTTTAATTCATTACAAGCATACTCTAATGCTTCTTCATCAGTTTTAGCTTCAAATTTAATTTCTCTTAGCATATTCCTTACTCCTAATCATTTGAATTATTATCATCTGAATTTATTTCTTCAAATTCAGCATCAATTATTTCATCTTTCTTAGTATCAATTACTTCTTCATTATCATCATCTAAATTAACTACTCTTTTAGATTTTGGCGCCATTGTAGGCTTTAACTTCTTTTCCTTAACTGGCTTTTCTTCTTCTACAGTGTTAACTTTTTCTTCTTTTTTCTTCTTATTAGGCTTTTCAACTTTAACCTTTACACCAGTAATTGTGTTATTAGCTTCGTTTCTTTCCCACTTACGTTCATTCATCTTTCTATTAATAATAGTTTGACCAATTGTATAAATGTTACCAACAACCCAGTATAAGGCAAGTGTACCACTTCTAAATGACATTAAAACCATCATGGCAGTCATGAAGATCATCATAAACATCATCATCTTCTTTGTTTGATCTGCTTGAGGGTTATTTTGATTTGGATAAGCCTTCTTAGCATACTTAGGTTTTCTTTGAGCTACTAATTGACATAGAACCATTGTAATACCTACTAAAATTGGAAGTATTACATAAACCCAGTTACTTAATTTACCTAAATCAGTAATATTAGTTAAACCCTTAGATAAATCAATACCACAGAATTTTGTCTTTAAGTCTCCACCATCAAGACTGTTATTTTTGTGTTTGAACCAATCACATACAAGCTTAGTATGTCCAAAGTACTTATGTCCTTCTGGATATTCATATGCACCATTAGGATATCTTTGAACGGCATTATACATAGCCATGAATAATGGGAACTGAATTAAAGGAGCAACTAAACATCCAAGTGGATTAATTTTATACTTCTTCCAAATAGCCATCATTTCTCTTTGCATCTTTTGTTGAGAGATAGGATCTTTTCTATTAGCATACTTTGCTTGAATTCTTGTCATTTCAGGTTGTGCCATAGTCATCTTAAGTGACATATCATTTGTTTTAGCATAAACTGGCCAAGCAAGTGTTCTTACCATTATTGTTGTAAATATAATACCAAGTGCTAAGAACCCACCAAAAGAAAATCTATCAATAAAGAAAGCAATAGGTCTAACTAATAGCCAAACAAACCATCCATCTCTATTCCATTTGTCAGCAGCATTTGGATTAGAAATAGGTAGCATTGACTTATCAGCTCCACTACATCCTGTTAATGTTATAAGCATAACAAAAACTAATACAATCAATATTATGTGTTTCTTCTTCATTTGTTTTCCTCTTTCTTTAATAAATATATAATATTCTTTTCTATTTCCTCGAAACTAAGTTCAATAGAAGCTGGTTTAATAACAAATACATAATCCATATTCTTAATTAGATTTATGTTTTTCTTTATTATTTCCCTAACTCTTCTTTTCATCTTATTTCTTAGAACTGCAATACCATATTTTCTTCCAATTGATAAAGCAAATCTAAAATGAGGGGTTTCTACGTTTTCCATTTTATAAATAACAAAATATTTATTTCCAACAGAATTCCTCATTTTAATTATTTTCTCTATCTCTTGATTTTTTTTAATACTATATAGTTTGTTTATAGGAATCACTCCCTTACAAAATAAAAATACTACTTAAATCAAAAATTGTTTCAAGTAGTACAAGTATTTATTATAAAATTAAGCTGATAAAACTTTTCTTCCTTTTGAACGACGTCTTGCGATTACCTTACGGCCACCAACTGTTGACATTCTTTCACGGAATCCATGAGCTTTTTGTCTTTTTCTTTTATTTGGTTGGAATGTTCTTTTCATTGCCATAACTAATTACCACCTTTCTTTTTAGAAACCACGCTCTTATATTATAAATGTTAAAATATATAATGTCAAGCAAAAAATGAAAAAATTTAATAAAGAGCCTATTATTTAATATATTTATATATATATTAGGAAAAGTGTCTCATTTTTGTAATTGTAAAATATTTGTAATGTTTCATAGTTTTTTATAAACATTTTTTTAACTTTTTATTAACATTGTGGGTAGTTTAAAAGTTGTAAAAACGCTTTTATTTCCTATTTTTTTGCCAAAAGTTTTCCACATTTTATAAAGTAAATTTAATACAATGTTTCACAGTTATCCACTTTTTTTGTTGATAACTTTTTGTTTTTTTTTAGAATTTTTATGTTATTATTTTAATTGCTTAGACTACAATATAGAGGGTGAATTTAACATGACGATTGATGAGTGTCAAAAGCTATATGATAAAGTCATCAGGGATTTAAAACAAACAATTGAGGAAGAATCCTTTGAAGAATTATCTGTAGAAAACAAAAAAATATCTAAATTTTTAAACGGCTACATTTATGTAGTCGCCGATGATGAATTTTCATTATCAAAAATCAATAAGTTCTACATCAAACGTATCAACGATTTTATTAGAAAGTATACTGATGAGGTAGTTTTAATTAAGTTTGTAAGCGCTGACGAAATGAGTAGCTTAAATAACAACGAGGAAGTAACGCCAACTTCTGTTGAAAGAGATCTAGATTCAAAATATAGACCTGGTAATGTTGATGCTACATACACATTTACAAATTTCGTTGTAGGTAAAAGTAATAAATTTGCTTACACATTCGCTATGCAAACTGCTGAAAACCCGGGGAAAAACTTTAACCCATTATATATTTTCGGGGGTGTAGGTATTGGTAAAACACATTTAATGCAAGCTATTGGTAACTATATGTTAGATAAAGATATCCATAAGAAAGTATTATATGTAGAAGCCAAAGAATTCTGTGATGATTATATTCATGCATGTAATTATTCTCAACAAGAAAAACAAAAGAAAATCGATGAATTCCATAACAGATACAGAGATATCGATGTTTTATTAGTTGATGATATTCAAATTTTATGTGGAAAAGATAAGACTCAAGAAGAATTTTTTACCTTATTTAATTTTTTAGTTGATAGAAATAAACAAATTGTTATAACTTGTGATAGACCAGCAAATGCCTTAGATGGTATGGCTGATAGATTAAAGTCAAGATTTGACCAAGGTTTAGCTGTAGATATTGATAAACCAGAATTAGAACTTAGAATTGATATTTTAAAGAAAAAGATTAAAACATTATCAAATAAGAGTGATATTCCTGATGATGTATTAAACTTTATAGCTTCTTCTTTTACATCTAATATTAGAGAACTTGAAGGAGCATTAAAAAGAGTCATTTATTATTCGGTATTTAATGATTCCCCTATAACACTAGATCTAACAAAAGAAGCCCTAAATTCTTTACTAAAATCTCAAAAAAATGCGAATAGATACGCTAATAATACACAAAGCTATGAAAATATCCAAAGTGTTGTTAGTGCATACTATAACATTTCTGTCAGTGATTTAATTAGTTCAAAACGAAGTGCTAAAATAACACTTCCAAGACATATTTCTATGTATTTAATAAAAGAAATATATGATTTACCTTATAAAAAGATTGGTTCACTTTTTGGAGGTAGAGATCATACTACTGTTATGAGTGCATGTGAAAAAATAGAAAATGATTTAAAAACTGATAATGAGTTAAAAATGGCTGTGGATAACATAAAGAAAAAGTTGAATATTTAATATCATTTTAAACATATTTATGGTATAATAAAAATGTGGTGTTAAGTCATTATTCATACTTTTCCACTTATAAACATTTAATAATAAAGATAGTGAGGTTTTAATAATGAATTTTAAAATTAATTGTGACGAATTACTAAACAAACTAAACATTATTCAAAAAGCTCTTCCTTCTAAAACAAGCATGCCAGTATTAATGGGAATTAAGATTGATGTATATAAAGATTACATGAATTTAACAACATGTAATGGAGATATCACAATCCAATCTAAAATAAGTGGTGAAGCTTTAGAAGTTAACGAAACTGGTAGATGTTTAGTACAAGGTAAATTCTTAATTGATATCATTAGAAAGATAAACAGTAAAAAAGTTGAAATGTTTGTTTATGAAAATAAACTATTAATTATAAAATCAGAAAGATCTGAATTTAAATTAAATGTTATGACTTATGAAGATTATCCTGATATCAAATTTGTCAATGAAAAAAATAAATCATTAGAACCAATTGAAATAGAATCATATCCATTTAGAACAAGTGTAAAAGAAATAGTTTTTGCTACTGCTTTAAATGAAAAGAGACCTATTTTAACAGGTGTATTATTTAAATATGAAAACAATAAACTTACTTATACTGCAACTGATGGTTATAGATTAAGTAAGAAAGAAACAGATTTTAATGGTGCAAGTGATTTTAAAATGGTAATTCCGGCTAAGTCTTTAAAAGAATTATTAAATATCTTAGAAGATTTTGAAGGAAATATTAAATGTTATATTGACAATAATAAAGTATTATTTGAAATAGGTAGTACATATTTTGAAACAAGATTACTAGAAGGTAATTATCCTGATACATCTAGAATCATTCCAAGTGATTTTGGATTATTCATTAAATTTAATAGAGATGAACTAATGCAAGCAATTGATAGAGTATCTCTTTTATCACCACAAGATAAAGAAAGAAATTATAGTATTGTAAAATTAAGTGTTACAAATAATAGAACAATTGAAATATCCTCTTCAAATCAAGAAATCGGTGATGCTACAGAAGAAATAATTCCAATTGATAATATTGAAGGACCAGTGTTAAAAATTGGTTTTAACTCAAAATACTTAACTGATGCTATTAGAAGTCTTCCATCAAGTGATGTAACAATTAAATTTACAGGAGAAATTAAACCATTTGTAGTTTGTTCAAATGAATATCCAGATTTACTACATGTAATTCTTCCAGTTAAATTAAATTAATACCAGTTTATTACTGGTATTTTTTTTGTTATAATTATTATAGGTGATTTATATGGAAAAAATATGTATTTATACTGAATTTATTACATTAGGACAATTATTAAAAATAGCTAATATAATTTCTTCTGGCGGTGAAGCTAAGTTCTTTTTAAGTGAAAACAAAGTATTAGTAAATGGTATAGAAGATAACCGTAGAGGAAGAAAATTATATAAAGGATATCATATTATAATAAAAGGAAAAGAATATATTATAGAATGATTAAAAGTATTGAACTTAAAAACATTAGAATTTTTAAAGATATAAGTTTTAATTTTAATAAAAATATTGTCATATTTATAGGTATGAATGCTATAGGTAAAACAACACTACTTGAATCAATTTATTTTTCATGTATGTTAAAATCACCTAAAACAAATAATGATAGTGATCTTATTAGTTTTAATAATGATTATGGAATTATTAAGGTTAAAAAAAATAAGGAATATAAGATTGTTTTATCTACTGATAAGAAATTATATATAGATAATAAAGAAGTTAAAAATTTCAAAGATTACATAGGTTTAAATAACGTTGTAATGTTTAGTCCAAATGATCTAGATTTAGTATATGGTTCACCTTCAGTTAGAAGACATTTTTTAGATATAAATATATGTCAAATTTCTAAAAATTATTTAAACAATTTAAATGAATATAAAAAGGTTTTAAAACTAAGAAATGATATTTTAAAAAGTGAAAATATAGATAAAGTTTTACTTGAAGTTACAACAAAAAATTTAATAAAAATTGCTAAAGAAATTATTAAATTTAGATATGAATTTGTTAAAGAATTAAATGATAATTTAGTTAATATAAGTAAAGAAAAAATAGTAATAGAATATACTCCTTCTTCTAGTTATAAAAACATTGAAGAAGACTTTAAAAAAAGCCTAGATTTAGACATTTTCAATAAATTAACTAATAAAGGTCCACATAGAGATGATATTAAATTTATAATAGATTCTAATAAGTCAAATTATGCATCTCAAGGACAGGTTAGATCAATTGTTTTATCACTAAAATTAACATTAATTGAGATAATAAAAAAATATAAAAAAAATAAACCAATTATTTTACTTGATGATGTTTTATCAGAGCTTGATGATGAAAGAAAAAATAAATTATTTTTAATGTTAAATGATGATTATCAAATATTTATAAGTACTACTGAACTAACAAATATTAGAAGTGATTTATTAGAAAAAGCTCAAATCATAAAATTAGTTAAAGAATAAGTAAAGTCATATACCATTTGGTGTATGATTTTTTTATTTTTATCTAAATTCAAAACTTAATTTTAAGACAATTTATTTTAATTTTTAAGGCTTTTTAGACATATATCCTATAAATATACTATAAAGTAAAAAAAACTTAAAATTTTCGCTAAAAAATAGGTGCATTTACTTATTTATTATGATATAATAAATATGTGGAAAAAGGGAATAATTTTTTATTTTAATAAAATATAAAAAAATTATTTAGAAAAAGGAGGCTTTAAAATGGTTGATAATTACGATTCAAGTGAAATACAGGTCTTAGAAGGTTTAGAGGCTGTTAGAAAACGTCCTGGTATGTATATTGGTAGTACTAGTGAACGTGGTTTACATCATTTAGTATGGGAAATAGTTGATAACTCTATTGATGAAGCTTTGGCTGGTTTTTGTAATGAAATTTTAGTTGAAGTATTAAAAGGTGAAATTATTAGAGTTACTGATAATGGTAGAGGTATCCCTGTTGATATCCATCCAAAAACAGGTAAATCAACACTAGAAACAGTTTTAACAGTATTACATGCTGGTGGTAAGTTCGATAATTCTGCATATAAAGTATCAGGAGGTTTACATGGTGTAGGTTCTTCTGTTGTTAATGCGTTATCTGAATGGTTAAAAGCTACAGTATATAAAAACGGTAAAAAATACTTCCAAGAATTCCATAGAGGTAAAGCTATTAGTGATATAGCTTGTTTAGGTGAGACTGATAAACACGGAACTGTAATTGAATTTAAAGCTGATGATGAAATATTCACTGAAACAACAATTTATAACTTTGAAACACTTGATACAAGAGTTAGAGAATTAGCTTTCTTGAACAAAGGTTTAAAAATAACTATTGTTGATGATCGTGGTGAAGAAAGAGTTGAAAAGACTTACTGCTATGAAGGTGGTTTAAAAGAATATGTTCAATACATTGATGATAATAAAACACCTCTTTCAGAAGAAATCTTATATTTCGATAGAGCTGAAAAAGTAATAGTTAAAAAGCCTCAAGGTGATGAATTAGTTGATGTAGAACAAATTATTGGTGTTGAAATTGCTATGCAATATACAACAGAATATAATACATGCATTTATTCATTTACAAATAACATTAAAACTCATGAAGGTGGTTACCATGAAGATGGATTTAAGATGGCCTTAATGAGAGTTTTAACTAGATATGCAAAAGATCATAACATGTTTAAAAAAGATGAAGGATTTAAGGGTAGTGATTTAATTGAAGGTTTAACTGCTATTATTTCCGTAAAGCATCCTGATCCACAATTTGAAGGACAA
>JAGCWW010000046.1 GCA_017961685.1 Acholeplasmatales bacterium
ATATTTGCACTCTCATATTTAGACTATAAGAATAAAAAAGTCGACATTTTAAATTAGACTTGCTAAAATGTCTCATACATCTAGTTTTTAAAATAAGGTTAAAAGTGTCCGTTTTTTTAGGTCTTTACTTGCAGTTTTGGGTCGAAATTTTCGACCTGTTTTTTATGAAGCAATTTTTGCAATTTTAGAGAAAAAGCCGACGGACTCACCCCCTACCTTCGACCTTTTTCATCGACCTTGGTAAAATAACGGTAAAATTTTGGTGGGTGAAGGCGTTGTCCTAGTAATCGACCTAAAAAAAATAAATGCCTATTCCTAGGCATTTTTGGTATTAAAAAAGCATGGCGTTCCGGACAGGATTCGAACCTGCGACCCACGGCTTAGAAGGCCGTTGCTCTATCCAGCTGAGCTACCGGAACATTTTCCATGCATTTATTATTATATAATAATTAGTATGCTTTGTAAAGAGTTTTTTCACTTATTTTCATTATCTTCTAAAGCTATTAATTCTAGATATTTAAAATAATATTTTGAGGCTAATTCTTTATCCTTTTTAATACCTTTTCCTTTTTTAAGCATCTTAGATACTTCATATGTAGAATATGAATCATTTAGATTAGCAGCTTCTAAATATGCATTATATGCATCACTATATTTTTTAAGTTTTAAATATACTTCTGCTAGAGCTTTATATTTATTGACTGTATTTTTTTCTAACTCTAAACATTTAATAGCTTCATCATATTTTTTAAGTTTCATATAAGCAAAAGCTATATTTAAATATTGATTAGGAAGATTCTCATTAATTGAAAATTCATACCATTTGATTGCTTCTTCATAGTTCTTCTTCACGCCATAGCCATAATAATAACAATCTCCAACAAAAGGATATGAATAAATATATTTACTCATTGCGCAGGCATAAAACTTAAAATATGCTTCATTTTTATTTTCATCAATACCTAAACCATTATAAAGCATTATACCTTGCTCAAATTGTGATTCAACACTTTTTACTCTTTTAAATAAAGGTAGTGCTTTTTCATATTCTTTTAGATAATTTTTATAAATTAAGGCTAGATTAAAGATTGATTCATCATCATCTAATTTTTCATATAACTTTTTAGCTTCATCTAAATCTTTATCAATTCCATAGCCATTAAAATACATATCCGCAAGATATTTGATAACTATTCTATTATTTTCATTTAACTCATATAATTTATCAAATAACATAAAGCTTAGTTCATAGTTTTTCTCCATACCTTGTCCATTATATGCACATAGTGCTAAATAATACATGGCATTTTGATCAAGGTATGTGGCACTTTTCTTAAAGTATTCTACAGCTTTTTCATAATTTTCTTCATTATATTCAAACAATCCTAGCATTCCAATAGAATGTGCTTCATCATATTTAGATGCTTCAAGGTAGTATTCTTTTGCTTGATTTAAATCTTTTTCGACATTTTTACCAGTATAATAAACATCTCCTAAGGCAGCTAAAGATTTAGGATCATCATTTGCGGCACCTTCTAATAAATACTTCATACCTTTTTTTTCATCAACTTCACCATTTAAGCCTGTTAGATAAATCATAGCTAAATAGCTAGAGGCATCAAAGTCATTATTACTTAAAGCTTCTTCTAATAAAGTAATTGCATCAGTAAAGTTCTTATCATCCATTGCTTTTAGGGCTAATTTCGTGTATTTACTTATTTCTTTCATAATTAATGCCTCCTACAAAAAAGGCACTAAAATAGTGCCAATTTTTATTATTGTTTTTCTTCTCTTGTGATCTTGTTATCAGCAATAACCTTATCAATTAAGAATGAAGGAACTTCTTCATATGCCATGAATTCTCTTGTGAACATACCACTTGATTTAGTGATAGATTTTAAAGTATTTGCATATTCTAGAATTTCAGCTTCTGGAACAGCAGCAACTAATACTTGTTCACCATTAGTTTCTTCCATAGATAATACTCTTGCTCTTCTTGTGTTGATATCTGATAGAATATCACCAGTATAGATAGAGTTTGCAGTAATTGTTAATTTAACAATTGGTTCTAAGATTGTAGGTTTTAGTAAGAATTTATTACCAGTTCTACCATCTTTATTTACTTCGTAAGCTTCTTTATAAGATAAAATAGCTGCGTTAACGAATGAAATTTCATCTGAATCTACTGGGTGGTATGCACCATCAAGTAATGTAGCTTTAACACCGATAACTGGGAATCCAGCAAGTAAGCCTGATTCTAATGACTTATTAACACCTTTTTCTACAGCTGGGAAGAAGTTTCTAGGAACTGCTCCACCAAATACTTCTTCAGCGAAGATGTTTTCATCAGATCCTGATTTTTCCCATCTAATTTTAACAACACCAAAGTGTCCTGATCCACCAGATTGTTTCTTATATCTACCTTCAGTTTCAACTGAACCTTTAATAGTTTCTCTATAAACGATTTTTGGAGCTTCAGTTTCAACATCAACCTTGAAGGCATTCTTTAATCTATCAAATACATAATTTAAGTGTCCTGTACCTTGTCCACCAAGTAATTGTTGACGAGTTTCAGCATTTCTTGTAGTGAAGATTGTTGGGTCTTCAGAAATAATTCTATTTAATGCTTGACCAATCTTATCTTCATCAGCCTTATTCTTTGGTTTAAATGCACGATATAATACTGCTGTTGGGAATGGAATCTTATCAAATGTTACAATTGACTTTGGACTACAAATAGTCATATTTGTTAAAACACCTGTAAGTTTAGAAATACTTCCGATATCTCCAGCCGCTAATTCTTGAACTTCAATTTGCTTCTTTCCACATGGAATAGTAAGTTGAGCAACTTTTTCAGTTTTACCTGTTTGAGGGCAATAAATATCATCACCAACTTTAATTGTACCTGAATATACTTTAAAGATATTAGTTACACCTGAATATTGGTCAACCATTGTCTTAAATACTAAAGCGGCAAATGGTTCATTATTTAATGTCTTTAATACTACTTCTTTATCATCTTCTGTATGAGCTACGATTGGATTTAGATCATTTGGAGCTGGTAAGAAGCTTTCAAGCATTGTAAGTAATGATTTAACACCAATAGAAATATTAGCGCATCCAAGTAATACTGGGAATGTTTCACTATTTAATACTGCTTGTCTTAAAGCTGTTCTAATTTCTTCAATAGTGATTTCTTCACCACCAAAGTATTTTTCCATTAATTCTTCGCTTGTTTCAGCAACAGCTTCCATAATGTTATTTCTTAATTCTTCAACTTCTGGAGAAATATCTGAATCTTTTAATTCAAAGTCAACTACTTCTTCACCGTTGAACTTTCTACCAATCATTTCAACTATATCGATATAACCATCAAAATGTCCACCATTGATAATTGGATATTCAAATGGAACTACAGTTTTACCAAATTTATCTCTTAACTCAGCTAATAACTTAGTTAAGTTAACATTTTCCTTGTCTAACTTATTAATGAATAAGAAAGTAGGAATGTTTCTTTTTCTTAGCATGTTCCAGTGTTTAACTGTACCAACTTCGATACCACTTGCTGCATCAATAACGATAATAGCACCTTTTACAACATTTGTAGCAGCAACTACTTCACCAATAAAATCATCATTTCCTGGAACGTCAATAAAATTGATTTTATAATCACCATGGAATACAGGAACAACAGCATTACTAATTGAACTTAATCTTTGTTGTTCTTCAACCATAAAATCACTAATTGTATTTTTCTTTTCAACTGTAGCCTTTGCACTTGCTTTAATACCGTTAGTTACTGAATAGCAAGCTTCTACTAAAGTTGTCTTTCCACTTCCTAAGTGTCCTAATACACAAACGTTTCTAATTTTGTCTGAATTATACATAAAATTTTTCCTCCTCTTGTTCTTTGAAAACGTTTTACTACCCAATAATAATTATATCATAGATTATTATTATAAGAAAACACTTTTTTTAAAAAAATAAAAAGCATCTATATTTTAATAGATGCGTGTATTAAGTAATAACTTACTAAAAAATCATGTAACTTTTTTAAATCAATGTCTACTTTTTCTTCTAATTTAGAATAATAAGCTTCAATTAATTTTATGGTATCTTCTTTATTTAAATCAATACTTGTTGAATCATTTTTATAACATACTTTTGATTCAGTTATATTAAAACCAATTATATCCTTTAAATTATTAACTTCTACATTTAATCCTAAACCCATAAAATGTAGGTTTTTTAATAGGAATAAATTATAATAATATTCTTCATCAAAATCATTTATAAATTTAATTGATTTTAAAGCTAATTCATAAACCTTCATATTTTCATATTGTTCCTTATAAAGGATATTAATTAAGCTTCCAGCATACATATTTTTTCTAATATTATTTTGAATATTTTTATATTCATCAATTACTAAAATATCGGTTAAAATAGGGATTTTTGAATCACTAATAAAACATTTTACATAATTAAAACTTAAAATATAACCTTTTAATTTAGAATTAAGTTTTTTAACTCCTCTTGCGATGATTGATTCTATTTTATTATTAGTAAGTAGATGTATTATTAAGCTTGATTCTTTATAATCAATAACTCTAACAATTAAACCATCAAGTTCTTTAGTCATGATAGTTACCGTATTGTTTTACATCTACTAATCTATTACGCCAATTATCTTTTACCTTAACCCAAAGTTCAAGATTAATTCGTTTTTTAAGTAAATTATTTATATCAATTCTAGCTCTTTTACCTATTTCTTTTATCATTTCACCGTTATGCCCAATGATAATCTTTTTTTGTGATTCTCTTTCAACTACGATTGTTGCGCTAATTGTATTATTTTCTCTATATAGTACATCTATTACCGCAACACTATGTGGAATTTCTTCATTAGTAAGTAATAATACTTTTTCTCTAATTAATTCTGAAACAACAAATTTTTCAGGGACATCTGTGATTTGATCATTTGGATAATACATTGGTCCTTCTGGTAGGTATTCATATACCTTATTTAGAAGTGTATCAATATTATCTTTATTTTTAACACTTAAAGGAAATATTTCCTTAAAGCTCATTAATTTATTAACTTCTTCTAATCTCTTAATTAAATCTAATTTAGAAACTAAGTCAATTTTATTTAAAACTAAGAATACTGGTATAGTATAATTTTTAATTCTATCAATTATTTTTAATTCATAATCACTAATAGGTTTACTAATATCCATCATTAAAATACATATATCTACACCTTTAAGTGATTTATAAGTTTCATCAACCATTTTCTTGTTTAATTCACTTTTAGGATTATGTAGTCCAGGTGTATCTATAAAGATTGCTTGCATTAAGTCATTGGTGTATATACCCAAAATATTATTTCTTGTTGTTTGTGGTTTTGGGCTCATTATAGCGATTTTTTCACCAATTATCTCATTAAGCAAACTTGATTTACCGACATTAGGTTTACCAATTAATGTGATAAAACCACTTTTCATATTACACCTCCAATTTAAAACTATCAGGTAATAAATCTTTAACTTGATATTCTTTAGAATGCCCTAAGGAATCAGTTAAAACAACTAGTGTATCTGGATTCATTAATTCTATCATTACTTGTCTACAAGCTCCACAAGGTGTAACTATTTTCTTTGCGGCAACGCAAAAACTAATGATATCATTTTTACGATATCCTTTGGAATATACATTATATAAGCATGCTCTTTCTGCGCACATAGATAGTCCATAACTTGCATTTTCAATATTTGTACCTACTACTATAGTACCATCCTTTAAAAGAGCTGATGCTCCTACTTTGAAATTTGAATATGGACAATATGCATTGTGCATTGCTTCTATTGCTGATCTAATCATTTTACCCTCTCCTTAAATTAGCATTATTTAAGATTTCATCTTGCTTTTTAAACATTACTTCTTCATCTTCTTTAGTTTGATGATCATATCCATGTAAATGAAGATATCCATGAACTGATAAGAAACCTATTTCTCTGTCAAGTGAATGATTATATTCATTTGCTTGGCGTTTTGCTTGATCAAGACAAATAAAGATGTCTCCTAATTCTTCTGTTTTAATTAAAAACTCTTTTTCATCATTTAAAGCAAAACTTATAACATCTGTTATTCTATCAATATTACGGTATTCTCTATTTATTCTTTGTATTTCTTCATCTGTTACAAAGATAATATTCATTATCGTTTTTGATTTATCAAATTTAAAAATATCTCTTATTAACTTTTTATAATCAGTAACTACTTCTTTAGTTTCATTAATAAAATTAATTTTCATAATTATTCCTCATCATATCTCTTTAAGATTTCATTTACAAGTGGATGTCTTATAACATCTATTCCTTCAAATTCTATTAAACCAATTCCTTTAATATTTTTAAGTATTGATATAGCATGTTTTAATCCTGAATCAATTTTAGTTGGTAAATCTATTTGTGTGATATCACCAGTAATAATTAATTTAGAATTATAACCAAGTCTAGATAAGATCATTTTCATTTGCATTTTTGTTGTATTTTGTGCTTCATCTAAAATGATAAATGAATTATCTAATGTTCTACCCCTCATATATGCTAGAGGTGCTATTTCAATAGTATTTTTAATTATTAATTCTGATACTATTTCTTTTCCTAAGCATTCATATAAGCCATCATATAAAGGTCTAAGGTAAGGATCTATTTTTTCTTTTAAATCACCTGGTAAAAATCCTAAAGATTCACCGGCTTCAACCGCTGGACGAGTTAAAATAATTCTTTTGATTTTCCCTTCCTTAAGCATTTTTACGGCTAAAACGATTGCAAGAAAAGTCTTACCACTACCAGCTTTACCTGTTGAGAAAATAATATCATTATCATTAATAAGATTTATGTAATTAATTTGATTTAAAGTCTTTGGATAAATTGGTTTACCAAAGTAATTACTTATAATAGGTTTCCTATTTAAGTATAGGTTTTTAAGTTCTTCTAGATTATCTTTCATCTTTAAAATATAAGTGATATCTTGTATTGATATTTGGGCGTGTTTAGAAATATCAAGTAAAAAGGTGAAGATATTTTCTAATTCTTCTTTAACTTCCATACTAACATTACCACAAATAATATCATTACCACTAATAGTAATATTAGTATTATAGAAACTTGAAATTATTTTTAGTTTTGCTTCATTTCCACCCGCAATATTTAAGATATCTTCATTATTATAAAGCTTTGTATCTAGGATCACTTAAACCACCTCTAATATATTATATCATATAAACAAAAAATGATTAAGATATACTTAATCATTATTCATCTAGTTTTATTATTTATTGGAAGGACTAGTACTTCTTAGCTCTATTTGCTTGACGCTTAAGCTTTCTTGTAACGCTTGGTTTTTGATAATATTCGCGTTTTCTAGCTTCTTGAAGAGTTCCACTTCTTACAACGTCTCTTTTAAAACGTCTTAAAGCGTCATCAATTTTTTCGTTTTCACGAACAACTGTTTTAGGCATTTTCTGCCCTCCTTCCAAAATCTAATTCCTTATTTATTATACAAAAGTTTTTTTGCATTGTAAAGACATTTTTTAAATTATTTTTCCTTCACATATAGGATATGCACCTTTTTCAACTTTTATTTGTAACATTTTACCTATATCGCCATCTTTTCCAGTAACTTTTACCTTTAAAAAATTATTTGTATGGCCAAATAAATAGCCATCAATATATTCTTCAGGAATAAAGTCTAGAATAGAATTTTCAAATTGTTTTGCATAATTATTAGCAAGTTCTAAATTAACTGCATTTATTCTATTATATCTACTCTTCATAATAAGTCCATTAATTTCAGTATATTTATCGCATTTTGTTCCACTTCTCTTAGAGAATGGGAAAATATGCATAAATGAGAAATTAATTTTTTTAACATTATCTAGTGTTTCATTAAAATCTTCATCAGTTTCAATTGGATAACCTATAATAATATCAGTAGTAATAGAAATATCAGGAATAATTGATCTAATATGTTCTATTTTTTTGATAAACTCTTCAATAGTATAATGTCTATTCATATCTTTTAATACTCTGTTAGAGCATGATTGAACAGGTAAATGTAAGTGATGACACATTACTTTATTACTTTTCATTAAATCAAGTAATAAATCATCAATTTGATTAATTTCAATACTTGAAATTCTAAGACGTTCTAATCCTTTAACTTCATTTAAAATCTTTTCAATTAATTTAGAGAAAGGATAATTTATATCTACACCATATCCACCCGTATGAATACCAGATAATACTATTTCTTTATAGCCTTTACTAACTATTTTTTTAGATTCTTCTATTACATCAGTTACTGGTTTACTTCGCATTCTACCTCTAGCATAAGGTATAATGCAATAGCTACAGAAATTATTACATCCATCTTGTATTTTTAAAAATGCTCTAGTATGTTCAAATTCTGTTGCTTCTAATCTTTCATATTCTTTTATATCTTTAGCTGGATTAACTAAAGTAATATTTTCTTTTTTGTTTAAGTAATCCATTACTAGATTAAATAATTCTTTTCTATTATTAGTACCTATTACAACATCTGCACCTATTTCAGCACACTTATCAGGATTTAGTTGTGAGAAGCATCCCATAACCGCAATGCAAGCATTAGGATTTCTTCTTTTAGCAGCACGAATATATTTTCTACTTTTAACATCACTTTGATTAGTAACGCTACAAGTATTAATAACATATACATCAGATATACTATCAAAACTAACGATATCAAAATTGTTTTGTTTAAACATAAACTCAACAGATGCTAATTCATAAGAATTAACTTTACAACCTAAATTATAGAAAGCTGCTCTCATTCTTTTATTGCTCCTATAGCTGATAAGCAGTATAGTCCAGCAGTTTCTGTACGTAAGATTCTCTTACCAAGTGATACAGGAATAAATCCCTTATCTATAAGATATTTTGCTTCTTCATTAGAGAATCCTCCTTCAGGACCAATGGCTATAATTACATTATCATTTTCTTTAATTGAATTTATAATATTTAAGAACTTTTTATCACTATTAGTGCATTCAGCTTCATAGGCAAAAATCTTAACATTATATAAATTAGAATCAATTTCAGTTATTTTTTTAATATCATTAATTTTAGGTATGTAGTTTCTTCTTGATTGTTTAGCTGCTTCTTTAGCAATAGTATTTAATCTATTAATTTTTGCTTGTTTTTTAGAATCATCAATTTTAACAATTGTTCTATCCATAATTACGGGAATTATTTCATAAACACCAAGTTCTGTAGAATGCTTTATAATTTCTTCTAATTTATCACCTTTAGGATAGCCTTGCATAATTGTAACTTTGAAATTAAATTCTGTATCATAATAAAACTGATCAATTATTTCAAAGATTAAGTTATCCTTATTGATCTTAGTAATTTTAACCTTATAAGTTACATCATTAAAAAAGAGTTCAACTTCTTCGCCTATTTTGACTCTATTGACTGTTTTTAGATGATGAAAATTATCATTATCAATTATTAAATTAGAAATATTATATTCTTCTACAAAATATCTAGGCATAAATTACTTCCTCAATCATCTTTATTTCGTTTCTAATTTCATCTTGTTTAAATTTATCAGTTATACCATCAACAATTGATTTATAACTATCTAATATTTTCTTATATTTTTTAATAAATAATTCACTTTTATTTTTAAGTAGTATTGGTCCAAAATATAATTCTTTATCAGTATAATTACTATTACCTTTTTCTAGAATTAATACTTCATAGAAGTGATTTTTATCATAAATTACTTCTTCATCAACTATTATAAATTTATTATTTAAATAGCTTCTAAGTAGATAATAATCAGTATTAGGGCAAAGTATTAATCTTTTTAAGTTTATGGCGTTATTAAGCGTTTTATCTAATATCTTAATAATTAATTCTGAGCCCATTCCAGCAATAACTATTACATCTGAATTAGATTCTGGAATCCCATCAAAAATAATTGTTTTAATATCTAAATTATGTTTACTAAAATTCTCTTTAGCTTTTATAAGAGGAGTTTCATTTATATCAGATGCGATGGCATCCTTTACAAAATGGTTTTCTATTGCATAAATAGGAAGTAATCCATGATCACTTCCTACATCAAGTAATATATCAAATCCATTTGTATATTTCGCAATAGATTTTAATCTATTTGAAATCAATCTTTGTTAATAAATCCTTCTAATTTCTTCCTCTTATTAGATAATTTATATAGAGCTTTCTTTTCAATTTGTCTTACACGTTCTCTTGTTACTTGGAATCTATCTCCAACTTCTTCAAGAGTATATTGCTTACCATCATCTAGACCAAATCTAAGTCTAAGCACCATTTCTTCTCTTGGACTTAGTGTATGAAGTAGAGCATCAATTTCTTTTTTTAGCATTTCATTTGATGTATATTCATATGGACTAATTCCATTAGGATCACTTACGAAATCAGCTAGTGATGAATCATCTTCTTCACCTACTGGTTTTTCTAGTGAAATTGGTTCTTGAGCAATTTTTTGAATCATTTGAATCTTTTCAGGAGACATTTTCATTCTTTCAGCAAGTTCTTCAACATTTGGTTCTCTAGATAATTCTTGAACTAATTTTCTTTGCTCTCTAAGTAATTTATTAATTGTTTCAACCATATGTACTGGTATTCTTATAGTTCTAGCTTGATCAGCTACAGCTCTAGTGATTGCTTGTCTTACCCACCATGTAGCATATGTTGAGAATTTATAACCTTTATCTGGTTCAAACTTATCTACAGCCTTCATTAATCCCATATTTCCTTCTTGGATTAAATCTAGGAATGGTAAGTTTCTACCAGTATATCTTTTAGCAATAGATACAACTAAACGAAGGTTAGAATCAACTAACTTGTTTTTAGCATAAAGCGCATCATCAGCCAATTTTCTATACTTCTTTTCTTCTTTGTCAGTTAAATCGATTAAGCCATTATCAAAGTCATTAATCTTTTCGATTGCTTCTCTACCCTTAACAACTAAATTAGCTAATTCTGTTTCTTCATCAATATCAAGTAGAGGGATATTTCCAATATCCTTTAAATACATTCTAACAGGGTCATCTGTTCTTACACTATTAACGATAGAATCTAAGTTAATTAATTGAACTTCTTCAATTTCAATGTTTCCTGGGAAGTCAATTGCGTTTTCATCATCATCTTCTAGATCATTATCTAAATCCGCAATTTCTTCATCAGTGTATACTTTTACACCTTCACTGTCAAACATTAATTCAACATCATCTAAATCTTCTTCATCGTTAATTAGTTTCTTTAATTCTGTAATAGAAATATAACCCTTTTCTCTTGATTCCTCTAATAAGGCTTTTAATTCATTTGATAGTTCCATTAGTACCTCCGTTAATCTTCATCTTTTCCGATGAAACCAAGTAATCTTTTACTTCTACTTGGTTGTTTTAATTTTTTTATTGCTTTTGATTCTATTTGTCTAATTCTTTCTCTTGTAATACCAAATTCTAATCCTACCTCTTCTAAGGTATGACATCTTCCATCTTCAAGACCAAAACGTAATTTAATTACCTTTCTTTCACGTTCTTGAAGTTCATTTAAAATATCTTCTAATTCTCTTTTAAGCATTTCATTAGAAGTATATTCATATGGGTCTAACCCATTTGGATCAGCTACAAAATCTCCTAAAGATGAATCATCTTCTTCACCTACTGGTTTTTCTAATGATATAGGTTCTTGTGCTGTTTTTAAAATCATTTGGACCTTTTCAGAAGTGATATTTAGTGCTTCCGCTAATTCTTCAACACTAGGATCTCTAGATAATTCCTGAACTAATCGTCTTTGTTCCCTAAGAAGTTTATTAATTGTTTCAACCATATGTACTGGTATTCTTATTGTTCTACCTTGATCAGCAACTGCTCTAGTTATTGCTTGTCTAATCCACCATGTTGCATATGTTGAGAATTTATTACCCATTTCAGGAACAAATTTTTCTACGGCTTTCATTAAGCCCATACTACCTTCTTGTATCAAATCTAAAAATTGCATTCCCTTACCTTCATAGTTTTTAGCAATAGATACAACTAATTTTAGATTTGAATTAATTAATTTTTCTTTGGCAAATTCGCCATTTGAAATATCTTTATTAAGTTTTTCTTTTTCTATATCAGTTAGTGAATCATCATTAGCTAATAATTCTTTAGCTTTATTAGCCTTAGCAACCTTTAAAGCTAAATCTTTTTCTTCTTTAGCTGTAAGTAGGGGGAATTTACCTATTTCCATTAAATACATCTTAACAGGATCATCAGTTTTAATTTGTTTTTCAATATCATCAAATGACATTAATTTTTCATTATCTTCATAATCCTTTGGCATGTCCATTTCTTCAGCTTCTTCACCGTTAAAATCGACATACTCATCATCACTAATGATATCTATTCCGTTATCCTTAAAATAGTTAAATACTTCATCAAATAAAGTTTCATTTTCTTCATCAGATAGTATATTTCTAACTTCACTTTCTGAAGTATATCCCTTCTCCTTACTTGAGTTAAATAAATCTTTTAACTCAGGCTTTAAGTCCATAATCTCACCCCTTGCTTATGGATGTTAATTCTTTTTTAAGTGCAATTTTTTGTGATATATAATGTCCTTTATCGGCAGGATTGTCGATAATAAGATCATCATATTTTCTCATAGCATATTCAATGATAAATTTTGTTAATTTGTTATAACAATCATTTAATTCAATTTGTTTTTTCTTTTCATTAGTCACAATGATATTTTTGATTCTATCTTCATAGAATTCCTTTAAATTAGCTGTAAGTGGAGCTAAGAATTTATCAATATCCATTATTTCATTACTCTTAAAATATACTTGAATCTTACTTACAAACTCTAAATATAAATCAAAATATTTATCGCTTGGATTCATATTGTAATATTTATATATTAAGCATATGATTTGTGTAGGATTACAGTTTGGAATATATTTTACTTGTTGAGCTGATATTTGATCAATCATACTATTAATTCTATTTAAATCATTTCTACTAAACATCATATATCTAATTAAAATCTCATAAGCTTTTAAAGCTCCATTAGTTATATTTGGTGTTTGTTTTTTAGTTTGCGTTTGTGTTAACTGCATCTTTTTAGATTTTAAATAGTTTTCAAAATCTTGATTGATATTTTTAATATCAGTATTTAAATCAAGAGATAATCTAACTAAAAACTTTTCAATTATAACTTGATTTCTTGTTTTTCTAATCATTTCAAAAACGTTAGTCTCAAAGGCTTCAGCACCTATTACATCGAATAAGCTTTGAGCACGTTTTAAATATTCATATCTAAAAGTATAAGAATCAACTAATTCTTTTTCAAAGATATCTCTAAATTGTTCCTTACCATATTTTTTAATATATTCATCAGGGTCTAAATTATCAGGAAGTAATACAGAATAGGCATTAATTCCATTTTTTTGTAAGATATCTAGTGCTTTCATAGTTGCTTCTATACCAGCATTATCACCATCAAGGCACATTATAACATCACAGTTATATTGTTTTATTTTTTCAACATGTTCTTTAGTCATAGCTGTACCCATTAAGCATACGCATTCATAAAGTTCAGCACGATAACTTGCGATAACATCCATGAATCCTTCCATGATGATTATTCTTTTATTTTTTCTTATCGCATCAAGTGCATTAAATAAGTTATAAATAACTGTTCCTTTTTTAAATAATTCATTTTCAAAGCTGTTAAAATATTTTGCCTCATTACTTTCATAATAAATTCTTCCACTAAAACCGATGATGTTATTTTCTTCATCAGTTATTGGATACATTATTCTATTAGTGAATGTATCATGAACATAATCTCCAGCAGTAATTACACCTGCTCTAGACATATCAATATCAGAATATCCTTGATCTTGAAGAGTTAAATATAAATTATTCTTTCCAGCTGGAGCTAAACCAATTTTAAACTTTTCAATTATTTCATCAGTTATATCTCTACTGTATAAATATTTTAAAGCTTCTTTTCCAGGCAAAGAGTTTTTAAGATAATAATTATAGAAATTAGCGGCATATTTAGTAATTTGAAATAAGCCTTTTTTACTAATAGTCTTTTTATCTTCTCTTACCTCATATTTGATATTATATCTTTCAGCTAATCTTCTAATAGCTTCTTTAGTGCTTATTTTAGCAAGCTTTTCTAAAATAGTTATGGCATTACCACCAGTTCCACAAACCATGCATTTAGCTACCTTTTTATTTGGGGATACAAAGAATGATGGATTAGAGTCATTATGGAATGGACATAAGCCTTTATAACTTGAACCTGCTTTTTCTAGTTTAATATAATCGCTAACAATTTGCACAATGTCAGCTTTTTCTAATATTTCATCTATTATGTTTGTAGCGCTCATATTAAACCTCCTTTAATTTAGAATGTTAATTTATCTCTAAAGTAGTTAACTAATTCACTAATTTTTACACTTTCTTGAGCCATTGTATCTCTGTTTCTTACAGTTACAACATCATCATTTAATGTATTTTCATCAATAGTTACACAATAAGGAGTACCGATAGCATCCATTCTTCTATAACGTTTACCGATATTTGCGGCATCATCATAGATTGTCATGTATTCTTTGCTTAATAATTTATAAACTTCCATAGCTTTTTCTTGATGGAATTTTTTCATTAATGGGAATACAGCAATTTTATATGGTGCTAGGAATGGATTTAAGTGAAGAACTTCACGCTCTTCTCCATTTTCTAATGTTTCCTTATCGTAACCTGAGAATAATACAGTTAAGAATAATCTTTCAACACCTACTGATGGTTCAACTACATATGGAATGTATCTTGAATTATCATCAGGGTCTACATAATCTAATTTTTCACCTGAGTGATTTTGATGTTGAGTTAAGTCATAGTTTGTACGACTTGCGATACCCCATAATTCACCAAAGCCCCAAGGGAATTTGTATTCGATATCTGTTGTTCCATTAGAGTAGAATGCCAATTCTTCTTTAGCATGATCTCTAAGTTGTAATTCATCTTCTTTAATTCCTAGATCCTTTAAGAAATCTAAGCAATACTTTCTCCAGTAATTGAACCAATCAAGTTCAGTTCCTGGCTTACAGAAGAATTCAAGTTCCATTTGTTCGAATTCTCTTACTCTAAAGATGAAGTTACCTGGAGTAATTTCATTTCTAAATGATTTACCTACTTGGCAAATTCCAAATGGTACTTTTCTTCTACTTGTTCTTTGTACGTTTTTAAATTGTACGAAAATTCCTTGTGCTGTTTCAGGTCTTAAGTATACTGTGTTCTTTTCAGCACTTTCAGGATCATCAATTACACCTTGACTAGTTTTAAACATTAAGTTAAACTTTCTAATTTCAGTGTAATTTAATTTGCCACACTTAGGACAAACGATGTTATTGTCATAAATAAATTTAACTAACTTTTCATTTGGCCAGTTATCACCAGTTTCTTTTCCGTTAGTAAATTCTTCAATTAATTTATCTGCTCTATATCTTGTGTTACAACTCTTACAGTCAATTAATGGATCAGAAAATCCTCCAACGTGACCCGATGCAACCCAAACTTCTTTATTCATTAAAATGGCAGAATCTAATCCAACATTGTATGGATTTTCTTGTACGAATCTCTTCCACCATGCTTTTTTGATATTGTTTTTAAGTTCTACTCCAAGAGGTCCAAAATCCCATGCATTTGCTAAACCTCCATAAATTTCGCTTCCTTGATAAACAAAGCCTTGTTGCTTACAATAAGCTACTAATTGTTCCATGTTAATCTTCATCAATAATTACCTCCAATAGTTTATTTATATCTAAAATAGATTTAAATAAAGCATAACACTATTATTATACCACAATAATATAATTATTGGGGAATTTTTTTAATTTTTTTGCAAAAAAAAGCTTTACACTATGGTAAAGCCTCTTTTTTAGTTAAGTTTTAATTAGTTAAAACGATATACATCGATTGTAACTGTTTGATCGCAGCAAGCAGTGAATGTATGGTTAGTAAGTTCTGTACCTTCAACAGTCTTTTCAACTGTATCCCAGCTTTGAGCCTTACAAATCTTGAATTCAACTACAGTTCCCTTTTCAAATTTAATTCCAGTAGAAGCATAAATTCCAGCCTTGTTCTTCTTTAAAGCTTTAGCTTTTGTAACATCCCAGTTACCGATTTCTTTAGTGTTACCTACTAAATAGATAGCTTCATCAGCGATTGCTCCTTCTAGATTAATTTCAAATTTTACAGTTACTTTATCTTCAGCCTTTGCAGCAGTTGTTGTCTTTTTACAAGCAGCCATTTTAATCATCTCCTTCACTTATAAATATATTATATTTTTTATATTTATTCAATAATATTGGTAATGAAAACTTTTTCATTTGCTTATGAAAACTTTTTCATTCTAGATTTTCTCTAAAATTACACCATTTTTATAGTCCATAACAACTTTGGAGTTTGGCTTAATTTCCTCTTTAATTATCGCTTTGGCAACAACTGTTTCGATGTTCTTTTGGATAAATCTTTTGATTGGTCTTGCACCAAATTCAAAGCTATAAGATTCTTTACAAATGTATTTCTTTAAATCATCTGTAAATTCAATTTGAATCTTATTTTCCATTAGACGTTTTTCAAGTTCTGTTAATAACTTTTCAACAATCTTAATAGCAACATTTTCACTTAATGGATTAAACATAACTATTTCATCAATACGGTTTAAGAATTCAGGTTTAAATGTCTTGTGTAGTAATTCTTTTACATATTCTTTATTACCATTTAATAATTCTTCACTACCTAAATTAGAAGTCATTATGATGATTGTGTTTTTAAAGTCAACTGTTCTACCTTGTGAATCAGTAATTCTACCATCATCAAGGATTTGAAGTAATAAGTTAAATACTTCACTATCAGCTTTTTCAATTTCATCAAATAAGACGATAGAGTATGGATTACGTCTTACTGCCTCAGTTAATTGACCACCTTCATCATAACCTACATATCCTGGAGGTGCACCTATTAGTCTAGATGATGAGAATTTTTCCATGTACTCAGACATATCAATTCTTACCATATGAGTTTCACTATCAAATAGTGCTTCAGCTAGACTTCTAGCTACTTCTGTTTTACCTACACCAGTAGGTCCTAGGAATAAGAATGAACCAATTGGTCTATTTTGATCTTTGATACCTGCACGTTGACGTATAATACAATCACTTACAAGTTCAATTGCTTCATCTTGACCAATTACTCTTTTCTTTAAAGTTTCATTTAATGTTAATAACTTTTCTCTATCACCCTTAAGAAGTTTAGCTACAGGTATTCTAGTCCATTTAGATATTACTTGGCATACCATTTCTTCAGTTACTTCTTCTTTAAGCATGTCGTTATCGTTATTCTCATTTAACTTCTTTTCTAACTTTGGAATAATAGAATATTGTATTTCACCTACTCTATTATAATTTCCACTAGCTAAGGCATTATCAAGCTCATTCTTGTATTTTTCAATTTCAAGTTTTGCTTGCTTTTTAGTTTCGATTGAAGCCTTCTCTTTATTCCATTTTTCTCTTAAATCTTTTTCTTGTGCTTTAAATTTTTCAAGATCATTTTCAATTACTTGAAGACGTTCTTTAGATAGTTCATCAGTTTCTTTTTTAAGTACTGATTTTTCAATTTCAAGTTGTGTAATCTTACGTTCTAGTTCATCAATTTCAGTTGGGACTGAATCTAGTTGAATACGAATAGATGCACACGCTTCATCAATTAAATCAATTGCTTTATCTGGTAAGAATCTATCAGTGATATATCTATTAGATAAAGTAGCAGCTGAAACAATCGCATTATCAGTAATTTTTACACCATGGAAACTTTCAAATCTTTCCTTTAAACCACGTAGAATACTTATAGTATCTTCAACAGTTGGCTCACTTACAAAAACCTTTTGAAAACGTCTTTCCAAAGCCATATCTGTTTCTATGTACTTGCGATATTCTTTTAGTGTTGTTGCACCTATACAGTGTAATTCTCCACGTGCTAGCATAGGCTTTAGCATATTAGATGCATCTAGTGCACCATCACTTCTACCTGCACCAACTATTAAGTGAATTTCATCAATAAACATGATGATTTCGCCTTCAGATTCCTTAACTTTATTAAGTACAGCTTTTAATCTTTCCTCAAATTCACCACGATATTTTGCACCGGCAACTAAGGCACCCATATCTAGTTCATAGATCTTTTTACCCTTTAATCCTAGTGGTACATCGTTTTTAATTATACGACGTGCTAAGCCTTCAATAATTGCTGTTTTACCAACACCTGGTTCACCGATTAATACAGGGTTATTTTTAGTCTTTCTTGATAAAATCTTTATGATGTTTCTAATCTCTTCATCACGACCAATTACGGGGTCAATTTTACCTTTTTCAACCTCTTCATTTATGATTCGTCCAAACTTCTTTAATACATCTGGATCGTTGTTATAATTCATTTCTTGTTGCATAGTATTCACCTCTTTTAGCAGTCTCTTCTATCCACTGCCAATTATATTATATCACTATTTTTAGCACTGTCAATACGTGAGTGCTAATTTTTTGATAAAAATAAAACAGTCCTTAATGGACTGCTCTATTATATGAATTATTCAGCTTCCTTAGTTTCTTCAGCTTCTTCTTTAGCTTCTTCTTTTGGAGCTTCTACTTCTTTTTTGTCTTCTTTGCAGCAAGCTTCCTTGTTGCAATCGCAAGTACCATTAGCAGCTTGTACTAAAGCAATGATTAGGAATACTGCCATAACAATGTTACGAGCAATATTGAAGATGTTATTTAATTGAGTTTGGAAGTTAACAGCATCAGCATTATGAATCTTAAATGCAACTAATGCATATCCATAACATTGTACAATTAAATAACAAATAGCAATAATTACTACTACTAATAAAGAAGTTTTGCTAGCTTTCTTTAAAGCGCAGTCATCAAAGTAGCAGAATGATAAGAAAAGCATTGCACCATAAATAACAAGTGTTCCAATTAATCCAGATCCTCCGTTACTTAGAGTAGCTGTCATACTTACAACTGTGAAAGTAAGTAACCATGTAAGAATGATTAAAACAAATCTTAATGGTGCGTTTAATTCAATTTTTTTCATTTTTTATATTCCTCCTATAACACTTATATTATATAATATTATTTTTTTATATTCAATATTTTAAATATATGCTGAATATTCAACTTTGAAGTTATAAATACCAATATTATCAATTGTATTCCTAGTATCCATTGTATAGTCAGTTTGAAGATAGAAAAGATTTACACATTTATCTTTTTTTATTATATAATCTTCAAAAGTTAAACTTACATTTAATTCTTGTTTTGGAGCTAATTCAATTGCTTTCTGTGATGGACTACCTGTAGGATAATATAAATCTCCATTATATGTTTCTTCTACACTGCCACTTTCTAGTTCTAATAATGCAATTGTCTCAGTTTCAGACTTATTATAACAAGTAAAACTAATCTTTTCTAACTTTATCTTTTTTGTTGGATAACACATAAAACTAGACCATCTATAATCAGAATGTTGACTAAGTTCAGTAGCTACTGATTTAGTTGTTTTTGAAAAGTCAATAAATTTCTCATAATAATATTGTCCTTTTTCATCATCTCCAAAGCTAAAATCTGCTGGAAAATCTTCCATAGTTCTTTTAGTTAATACTTTCTTCTTACCACATGAAGAAATAACTAAAATAGAACAAATCATCAATAAAAAAACCAATACTTTTTTCATACTTATATCCCTCCAAAATTAATTATATCATAAATACAAAAATAATAGGAGAACTAATCTCCTATTTATCTGTATCGTCTACTTCAAGTAAAACAATTTTATTTTGTTTTCTAGTTTCGTTTAAATCAATAACTCTTTGATTTTTAGAGCCTCTAAAGTTTAATAACAATGATTTCTCTTCTAAAATGAATGGTCCATCTATTAAGACATCTACTAAATCTAGAAATTCTTTTACTTCAGGCATATTTAGGAGTTCTTCATATAAGAAGCCTGTATAAGCCCAAATGTTTAAACCTCTGTTTTTAGCCCATTTAGCAATCTCTGCGCATGGTTTAGGTTGATAGAATGGATCTCCCCCACTGAATGTGATACCATCAAGTAGTCCATTACTTTCAATTTTCTTTTCGATATCAGTTATATCCATTAAAGTTCCAGCATCCATAGCCCATGTTTCAGGATTATGGCATCCTTTACAATGGTGAAGGCATCCTTGTGTAAATATTACAAATCTAAATCCTTTACCATCAACAATTGAATCATCAGTTAATCCAGCGATTCTAATTTTATTCGACTCCATGTTTAACTCTATCTTCTACTTCTTTACGCTTAGCATTATTGAAACGATCAAGAGTTCCAACTAGATAACCTGTGATTCTTCTAATACGTTCAAATTTAACGTCATCTTCATTTCTTCCGCATCCAGGACATACATCATTGATTACACCTGAATATCCGCATTCTGGGTCTCTATCAAGTGGATGGTTAATTGAACCATAACCAATTCCACATTCTTTCATGTGTCTTACGATCTTTTCAAATGCTTCTAAGTTCTTAGTTGGAGAACCATCAAGTTCTACATAACTAATATGTCCAGCATTTGTTAGTGGATGGTATTTAGATTCAATACTAATCTTATTGAACGCTGAAATATGATAATATACAGGAACATGGAAGCTGTTTGTATAGTAATCTTTATCAGTTATACCTGGTAAGATACCATATCTTTCTTTATCAAGTTTAACGAATCTTCCTGATAAGCCTTCAGCTGGTGTAGCAAGTAATGAGAAGTTTAGACCAGTTCTTTGACTTTCAAGGTCAAGACGTTTTCTCATGTAAGAAACGATTTCTAAGCCAAGCTTTTGAGCTTCTTCAGATTCACCATGATGTTTACCGATTAAAGCGATTAAACATTCAGCAAGTCCAATGAAACCACATGATAAAGTACCATGCTTAATAACTTCAGCAACTGAATCATCTCTACCTAATTTTTCAGAGTCTAGCCATACACCTTGACCCATTAAGAATGGGAAGTTGTATACTTTCTTAGATTGTTGAATTCTAAATCTTGCAAGTAATTGATCAATAACTAATTGCATCTTTTCATCTAACATCATGTAGAATTTCTTTATATCATGATTTGCTTCAATAGCAATTCTAGGTAAGTTAATAGATGTGAAACTTAAGTTACCTCTACCTGTAACGATTTCTCTAGATGGATCATATACGTTACCAATAACTCTTGTACGGCATCCCATGTAAGCAACTTCTGTTTTATAATCACCCTTCTTATAGTATTGGATGTTATATGGAGCATCTATAAATGAGAAGTTAGGGAATAAACGTTTAGCTGATACTCTACAAGCTAATTTGAAGATATCATAGTTTGGATCTCCTGGATTGTAGTCTACGCCTTCTTTAATCTTTAAGATTTGAATTGGGAAGATTGGAGTTTCTCCATTACCTAAACCAGCTTCAGTAGCTAGTAGTAATTGTTTCATAACCATTCTACCTTCACTTGATGTATCTGTACCATAGTTAATTGATGAAAAAGGAACTTGAGCACCTGCTCTTGAATGCATTGTATTAAGGTTATGAATTAAAGCTTCCATTGCTTGATATGTTTGCTTTTCTGTTTCTTTATAAGCTTCACGCTTTGCAAAGCTTTGAGCAACAGCGATTTGTTCAGCATCAATAATATCAGCAAGGTAAGATGCTTCAATTTCTTTATAACCGTTATTATCATCAATAATTGGCCATACTTTATCGTTTTCCATTATTTTATTATAAATGTTTTTAGCTGCTTCATCAGCATTTTCAACACCGAAGATTGATAATACTTTACCCATGTTTGAAACATACATTTTTCTATATGTCTTCATAACACCTGGAGCAATACCATAGTCGAAGTTAGGAATACTTTGACCACCGTGTTGATCGTTTTGGTTAGCTTGAATAGCAATACAAGCTAGTGATGCATAAGATAATACACTATTTGGTTCTCTTAAGAAGCCATGTCCTGTAGAGAATCCACCTTTAAATAATTCTAAGATATCGATTTGGCAGCAAGTAAGTGTTAGAGTTAAGAAATCTAAGTCATGAATATGAATATCTCCAACTCTATGAGCTTTAGCATGTTCTGGAAGTAAAACTTGATTTAGATAAAATTCCTTAGCTCCTTCTGAACCATACTTAAGCATTGTACCCATGGCTGTATCACCATCGATATTTGCATTTTCTCTTTTAATATCATTTTCGAATGCAGACTTAAATGTAATATCATAATAAGTCTTCATAAGTCTTGTATTTCTTTCTCTTACTTTACTTCTTTCAGATCTATAAAGAATATAAGACTTTGCAACATCAGTTAAACCTGAGTTCATTAATACGCGTTCAACTTCATCTTGAACCATTTCTACTGTTGGACTCTTAATGTTTTTTCCATCAAAAGTAGCGCAAACTTTGGCAGCTAAATCTTCTGCTTTTTGGAAATCAGATAAACCACAAGAGTTCATAGCTTTAAAGATGGCACTGGCGATTTTAGTTTCATTAAATGGAACTGTTCTACCATCTCTTTTAATAATTTCTGAAACCATTATTTTTCTCTCCTTTAATTATTCATTTATTCATTTTATTCTAAGCGAAATGTAATAACATTATATATTAGATTTAGTTTTCTTGTCAAATTGGCAAATAGTTTATAAAACTATGTGGAAAACTATTGTTTTATCGCACAATATAGCGATATTTCTTAAAATGTGGAAAAGTGGATAAGTTTGTGGACAATAATATATTTTGCGTTAATAAAAGGTTTTCCGCTAAAGAAAAAAAATAAAAATTTTTAAAAAATATTTTTGTTAAAAAAATGAGTGAAAATGACATAAAAAAGCAGTGAAAACGACTTTCACTGCTTAAAAACCTTATATATAGCCATAATCTATTATAACTACTATTTTTTTGAGTTTACTTTCATTATTTTTTAACATCTAATTGCTACTTCTAAAGCCAATATCATCATTTCATTTAATGAGTTTTGTCTTTCCAAACTTGACATCTCTTCATTAGTCTCTAATGAGTTACTAACTGTTAGAATTGTAGCTGCTTTTTTGTTTAGAGACATTGCATTAGCATATAATGCAAATGTTTCCATTTCAACTGCCTTACAACCAAAGTTATCTCTAACTTCTTTATAATAATCTGGTCTTAAACTATAGAATACATCTGATGAATGAATTCTACATTCATTAACATCTATTTCTAATTCCTTACCTACTTCTTTTATTAAATCATTAAGTTCAGTTGAACCTGCAAGAATATTACTATCAGATAAACCCATAGCAGATGCGAAGGTAGATTCACTATAAGCATCCTTAGCAAGTAATACATCAAATAAGTTTAAATCCTTTGAATAAGCACCTGCTGTACCTATTCTAATAATTGTTTTAACATCAAAAAATTTAAATAATTCATATGAGTAAATACCCATAGAAGGCATACCCATTCCTGAACCCATTACAGTTATTCTCTTCCCCTTATAATAACCTGTAAAGCCAAGCATATTTCTTGCTTGATTAACTTTAATTACATCTGATAAGTATGTATCTGCTATGTATTTTGCTCTAAGTGGATCACCCGGCATTAATACAGTATCAGCAATCATACTCTTGCTTTTCGCATCAATGTGTACAGTAGCCATAATTATTCCTCCCTATAATAAATTTTTACCGTTACTAGTGCCAATTCTTGTTGCACCAGCTTCTATCATTTTTTCAAAATCTTCTTTTGTTTTTATACCGCCACTAGCTTTAATGTCAAAATTACCAACTACTTCTTTTATTAATTTAACATTTTCTACTGTTGCTCCAGCGGTACCGAAGCCTGTAGATGTTTTAACAAAATTTGCATTAGCTTTTTTAACACAAAGACTAACTTCCTTAATTTCTTCAGCTGTTAAATAACATGTTTCAATAATTACTTTTAAAGTATGATCTTTAATAGCCTCTTTTATTTCTTTTATTTCTCTATAAATATAATCAAAATCACCATCTTTAGCTTTTGATATATTTATTACCATATCTATTTCATCTGCACCATTATTTATAGCATCAACTGCCTCAAAAACTTTTGTTTTAGTAGTGTTTGCACCTAGAGGAAAACCAATAACAGTACAAACTAAAACATCACTATTTTTTAAGCATTCTTTAGCATAACTAACATAACAAGGATTTACGCAAACACTTTTGAAATCAAATTCTTTTGCTTCTTCGCATAAATAATATATATCTTGTTCTTTAGCGTAAGCTTTTAGAAGCGTATGATCAATATATTTGCTTTTTTTCATATTATCCTCCTAATCAATTAAAGCTGTTTGGCTAACAACCAAGAACTTCTTTAATACCATTGTAAATTTAGCCTTTTTAATAGCCTTTTGACATTTTGTAATCTTCTTTTCAGATACTACTTTAGTACCTGGTAAAAAGCTTTGAAGATTATCAATATATTTTTTAAGTTGGCTTACAAATTCTTTGGCAAGAATTATTCTATTTTCGTTTTCTCCCTTATAGTAGATATAATCAATAAATGGCGGAATTAAGATATTTGTCATTCCATCCCATTCTATTGTAGCACTAACATTTCCGCTGATTTCATCTACATAATAAAGTAGTTTAGGAACAGTTATTCCAATATTTGAATAATGCTTTATAGCGTGTATGTATTCATTTTCATAAGTTAAAAAATCAGTTAATTTCATCTTATCAACTTTATAGAATTTAACGAATTCTTCATTATTCTTTTCCATATACGCTTTCTTTAAAGTCGAATAAGCATACATTACATCATCCTTCTTAAATGGTAAGACATCATCAAAGCATTCACAGTAGATTGCTAGATTAAATTGTTTTATTAATAAAGTAATCTTATCAATAAAAAGACTAACCTTATAATCTGGATATGTAAAAGGTAATTCAATATGCATGTTAATGTTTTTATATTGAGCATTAAGCAAATGAATGTTTGGAATAATAGATTTAGCTTTAATAAAAATTTTAGCATCAAAAATGATGTTATTATCGTGATAGTTTAAAACAACATCATTATCATCTATTACTTCAAAACTAAATCCAGGTATGGTTAGTGCCATATCAATAAAATCTTTTGGCATGATTGATTTAGTTCTATCAAGTAAGAAATACATTTTAAAAATCATATCGAACACCTCTAAATATATTTTACCACACTAAAGTAAAATATTAAACTTATAAAATATAAATATTTTAGTAAAAGAAAAATGCCAGTAGAAATCTACTAGCATTTTTTCTTATTTTCTAATTAAATCAACAATCTTTCTACATCTTGGACATAATTCGCCACTATCAATTGATGGAACGATTTGCCAACATCTACTACAAGTAAATCCTTGTGCAGGAGTTACTTCAATTTTAACTTCATCAGCAACATCCTTTAATTCAAATTGACTTACAATACACATTTGTCCAATGTTAGAATCTAGTTTATCTAATAATTCTTTAATTTCTTTTGTTGGAGTAATAGTAAGTTTAGCATTGAATGACTTACCAATTACTTTTTCATTTCTAGCATCTTCTAGTGCTTTTAGAATATCGTTTCTAAATTCTAGGAACTTATCAAAGTTATTCTTAAGTCCATCATAAGCACTATAATCTTTAGCCTCAGGCATAACATCTAGGTATGCATCTTTTTCTTTTCCAAATGGCAATTCATCATAAGCTTCAGTAGCTGTATGAGGAATGATTGGAGTTAATAATAAGATTAAAGTCTTTGCTGTATTGTATAATACAGTTTGAACTCCACGTCTAGCAGCTGAATCGCACTTTTCGATATATAGAATATCTTTTGTAAAGTCTAGATAGAATGGAGAAAGTAATGTAGCAATATATGCATTAACTAATCTATAAACTTCATTGAATTCATATGCTTCATATGCTGCAACTACATCTTTAACTAAATCATTTAATTTAATCATCATGTATTTATCAACATTATTTAAATCTTCAAACTTAGTTAATTTATCTAAATCAGAAATATTAGCAAGTAAGAACTTGAATGTATTTCTAATCTTTCTATAAACTTCTGAAACTTGTTTAATGATATCATCACTTATTCTTTGGTCAGCTGTATATTCACAACTTGCAACCCACATACGAAGAATATCTGCACCATATTGGTTAACTACCTTTTGTGGATCAATAGTATTTCCTAGTGATTTACTCATCTTTCTTCCTAGACCATCAAGAGTGAATCCGTGTGATAAAACGGCTTTATATGGTGCTTTTCCTGTAGTAGCAACACCAACAATAAGACTAGAGTTAAACCAACCTCTATATTGGTCAGAACCTTCAAGATATAAATCTGCAGGGTATGGAAGATTATAATGTTTTAATACTGCTTGGCTAGATGAACCTGAGTCAAACCATACATCCATGATGTCTGTTTCTTTTGTGAAAACTCCATTAGGTGAATGGCTATTTGTATAACCTTCAGGAAGTAATTCTTTAGCAGTTTTCATAAACCAAATATCTGATCCATATTGTTCAAATAAATCAGCAATATGATCAAATACTTTCTTTTCTACAACTGCCTCACCATCTTCACAGTAGAAAATAGGAATAGGTACTCCCCATACTCTTTGACGTGAGATACACCAATCTTTTCTATCTTTAATCATATTAGAAATTCTTAACTCTCCCCACTTTGGAATCCAGTTTGCATTCTTAATTTCAGAAAGTAGAGTTTCTTTTAATTTATCAATTGATGCGAACCATTGGCTAGTTGCTCTAAAGATTACTGGCTTTTTAGTACGCCAATCATGTGGGTAACTATGTGTTATAGGTTTAAGTTTAAGTAGAGATCCACAAGCCTTTAAATCTTCAATGATTGGATCTTCACTTGCATCATAGAATAGTCCAGCATATTTACCAGCTTCTTCTGTTTGATAACCTTTATCGTTAACACATACTAAAATATCAAGTCCATATTCTTTACCTGCGATAAAGTCTTCTTCACCATAACCTGGAGCGATATGTACGAAACCAGAACCATCTGTTGTTGTTACATAGTCAGCATTAATAGTTGGGCTAACTCTATCATATAATGGATGTTTATATTTTAAATTTGTTAAATCTTTACCAAATTTTCTATCTAAGATTTTTACATCTTCTAATTCTAATTCTTTGCTTAATGAACTTAATAATTCTTCTGCGCAAATCATCTTACCCTTATTTGAATCAAATAATACATATTCAATTAGTGGTCCAGCACAAACTGCAAGGTTACCTGGAAGTGTCCAAGGTGTAGTTGTCCAAACTAGGAAGCTTGCATCTTTATAATCACCTTCACCATTAACGATAGGGAATTTGAAATAGATAGATTTTGAAGTAATATCTTGGTATTCAATTTCAGCTTCAGCTAATGCTGATTCACTAGATGGTGACCAGTAAACTGGTTTTAAGCCTTTAAAGATAAGTCCATCTAAAGCCATTTTCTCGAATACTCTAATTTGTTCAGCTTCAAAGTAGTGTTGAAGTGTAATATATGGATCATCGAAATTACCAAGTACACCTAAACGCTTAAAGTTTTCTTTTTGCTTAGCAACTTGTTGATATGCATATTCTTCACACTTTTTTCTAAAATCAGCTACACTTATTTCTTTTCTATTTACTCCAGATTTAGTAATAGCAACTTCAATAGGAAGTCCGTGTGTATCCCAACCTGGAACATATGGAGTATAGAAACCTTTCATAGTTTTATATCTTAGAACAAAGTCCTTTAAGATTTTATTTAGTGCATGACCAATATGAATATTTCCATTTGCATATGGAGGTCCATCATGCAATACGAAGAATGGATGTCCTTCGTTTTTCTTTAGAACTTCTTCATATAAGTTCATGTCATACCATTTCTTTTGGAATAATGGTTCTCTTACACCTAAATTTCCACGCATTTCAAATGCTGTTTTAGGCATAGCTAATGTGTCTTTGTAATCAATAGCCATAATATTAACTCCTTTCAAAAATAAAAAAGCATCCATCTAAGGACGCTTTAATTAACGTGGTACCACCTTAGTTCTAGAGATACTCTAGCACTTAAACTCTTAACGCGAGTAACGGTTTAAACTACTTAATTCATTTAAACACTCCAAGATGATATTCTAATAAATAAGTGATGCTTAATTTCCACCAACATAAGCTCTCTATAATATTATATATTAGAACGTGTTCTTTTCATCATTTTAATATTCCTAATGTATTATATCATAATTTAAAATAAATTAAAGTATTTATTTAAAATTCTTTAAAAATTCATTAAGTGATCCATCTAAAAACTCTTCTTTTCTTGCGAATAAGAAGGCATTATCATTTAATTGTTTAGCTACTCCGTCCAAAGAATAAATAACACCAGATAGGAAAGCAATAATTTTATTAGCCTCATCGATATCTAATTCACCGAAGCCTAAGCATAGAGGAATACCTTTAATTAAACTATCAGCTAAGTTAGTTGCTTCATTAGGGTCAACTAAATTTTTCATAATCATTTTCTTTGCTGCTGGTGTATTATCAACAGGTGTTACTTCTTTTTTCTTTCCGAATAATCCCATATTAATATTCTCCTTTCCAAAGTATACTACCAAGTCTTATATGTGTTGCTCCACACTCTAGGGCAATTTCATAATCATTACTCATACCCATAGATAAATATAGGTTAGAGTCAATTGAATCTCTAAAGTTCTTTAATCGCATAAAGACGCCTTTTATTACATCCTTATCATCTGTATTTGGAGCCATAGTCATAAATCCTACTACTTTAATTTTATCATATTTTTTTAGTTCATTAAAGAAGTTTAATGCCTCATCATAACTAATACCTGATTTTGATTCTTCACCACTATTAATTTCAATAAAACATTTAATTTCTTTATTTGCATATTTTTCTATTTCATTAGCTAACTTTATACTATCTAGTGAATGTAAGTATTCTATTTTGTTTATTACATCTTTTACTTTATTAGTTTGTAGGTGCCCTATAAAATGCCATGTAATATCTAGATCAGTTAAATCATCATACTTTTTAAGAAATGCTTGAACTCTATTTTCACCCATATTCTTAATACCTAGATTATACATTTTTCTTATAGATTCACTACCAACATATTTACTAGCACAAACTATTGTACTTCCTTTAGGATCTATTTGTTTTAAATTATCTATTAACATTATCTATTAAACCTAAATAACATTATATCGCCATCTTGAACTACGTATTCTTTTCCTTCACTACGCATCTTTCCGGCATCTCTAGCTTGTAAGTTACCACCTAGATTAACAAAATCATCATAGCTAATAACTTCAGCTCTAATAAATCCTTTTTGGAAATCAGTATGAATAATACCTGCGCATTCAGGTGCTTTCATACCTTTCTTGAATGTCCATGCTCTAACCTCATCAGGTCCTTCAGTAAAATATGTTGCTAAACCTAATAAATCATAAGTTTCTTTAATTAAGTTATCTAATCCAGATTCTTCTAAGCCATAACCTTGTAAGAATTCTAGTTTTTCTTCATCTGTTAAATCAGCAAGTTCAGATTCGAATTCAGCAACAATAGGTATTACCTTTTTACCATTAACAGCTTTTTTTAATTCTTCATAGTGTTCGTTATAATCAATACCATCACCATTAGCATTTATACTTAAATTAGCAATATAGATGATTGGCTTTAAACTTAAGAAACAGAATGATGATAAGTTCTTCTTTTCATCATCAGTTAAGTTCATATCTCTAATAGAAATCCCTTCAAGAAGCCCTTCTTTAAGCTTTTTCATTAGAGCTAATTCATCACGAGCACCTTCTTCATTTGCTTGTGCTTTTTTAGCTATTTTATCTATTCTTTTTTCAACAATATCTAAATCAGCAAATATTAATTCTAAATCAATTACTTCAACATCTCTTTTAGGATTAACAGAACCATCAACGTGAACGATATTACCATCTTCAAAGCATCTAACAACTTCTACAATAGCATCACAATTTCTAATATTACTTAAAAATTGGTTTCCAAGTCCTTCACCTTTTGATGCACCTTTAACTAAACCTGCTATATCAGTAAATTCAACTGTAGCATAGATTGTTCTTTTAGGTTTAGCCATTTCTGTTAAGACATCTACTCTCTTATCAGGTACTTCTACAACACCTACATTTGGATCAATTGTTGCAAAAGGATAATTTGCAGCTAAAACCTTTGTTTTTGTAATTGCATTAAATAATGTTGATTTACCTACGTTAGGTAAACCTACAATTCCGGCAGTTAATGCCATAAAAATCACTCCTACTTCTTCTTACCTAATTCATATGCTCTTTTAACGCAAGCATTAAAACAGTCTTCGACTATTTTATCTAAATTTGCTTCATCAAAGACTTTAACGCCTTCAATTGTTGTTCCACCTGGTGAACAAACATCTTTAATTAATTGTTCAATAGGTTTATCATTTTCTAAAATCATTTTAGCAGAACCAATCATAGATCCGCATACTAATTCCTTACATTGTTCATAAGTGAATCCAGCCTTCATACCTGCTTTTATGAAGCCAAGTGCAAAGTAATATCCATATGCTGGAAAAGAACCATTTAAAGGGATAACTTCATTCATCATATCCTCAGTAATAATAGTTACAGAACCAACACTTTCAAAGATTTTTACTACTACATCGTTTTTTTCACCATCAAAACAGATAGCGCTTGTTCCGCTATTAATTAATGCTGGTGTATTAGGCATAACTCTAGCTACGTTAACATCTTTTAAGTATTCTTTAATGTGGCTAATAGAAATACCAGCAGCAATTGTAATAATTGTTTTAGCATGATTATCTACTTTAGATAATTCTTCTAAAATTTCATTAATTTGTTGTGGCTTAACAGCAAGTAAAACTATATCAGCACTTTGATATAGTTTTACATTAGTTGTAGTCTTATAGCCACTATTATTTAATTCTTCTATTCTTGGAGCATAACTATCAGCAAAGATGACATCATCTTTACTAAATAAGTTACTTCTAATTACGCCAAAACCAATGGCACTACCCATCTTACCAGCGCCTATAATACCAAACTTCATTATATTTACCTCTTATTTAAAGCTTAAGTTACCGAAGAATACACATACTAAGAAGACAATAACGATTACCCAGTAAATAACTTTTACTGCAGTACCTCTACCCTTAGTAAATCCATATGCAACTACAGCAACAACGACGAATGTTAATACAGTTGCTACTAATTGAAGTGCACCAATTAACTTTCCACCGAAATTGATTTGGTCAATAGCGTTATTTAAACCTACTAATAACCATGCAATAGCACTTACGACGATTGCGACATAAGCAAATACTTCTAATAAATTATTCTTTGAGCTCTTACTCATTTTATATTCCTCCTAAATTTTATTTATTTAAACATTATTAAAATGTTTTTACCTTAATTAAATTTCGCCCCATTCAGACTTTGTTTCAACACCGTTTAGCTTATCTAAATACTCTTTAGCTTCATCACTACCATAGTTATAAGCCATCATATAGTATTCTTTTGCCTTTTCTAAGTCTTTTTCTACACCTTGACCGAATTCATAGCATAAGCCTAAATTCTTTAATGCTGAGGCATTATTTTGATATGATGCTAATTTAAACCATGATGCAGCTTGTTTATAATCCTTTTTAATTCCTTCACCATGTTTAAAGCAATATCCAACGTTATTTTGTGCTGGAGCATATCCTTGATCAGCGGCTAATTTATAATATTTAAATGCTTCTTCATAATCTTGCTTAACACCAATTCCATAATAATAACTGTTAGCTAGTGAACATTGTGCTTTAGCATATCCTTGATCTGCAGCTTTTCTATACCAAGCAACAGCTGCATCATAATCATAATCAACACCATTACCTGTTTCACAGCAAATAGCTAAGTTATATTCTGCTGGTGCATAATCTTGTTCAGCAGCAAGCTTATACCATTTAGTAGCTTCTTCTGGATTCTTTTCTACACCATAACCATAGTCATAGCATAATCCTAAGTTATTTTGAGCAGGTGCATAATTCTTTTCAGCTGCTTCTTTAAAGCATCTATATGCGAAAATTAAATCAACTAATACACCATAACCATCTCTATAGCAAATACCTAGGAAGTTTTTACTTTCTAAATCTCCTTTTTCACTTGCTTTAGTTAACCATATAATAGCTTTTGAGTAATCTTGAGCAATACCATTACCTAAAAAATATGCCTTTCCAAGATTCTTTTGAGCCTCAATATTATCAAGCATAGCAGCTCTTGTATACCAATATACTGCTTGTCTAACATTTTTTTCTACATTTTTCCCCTTTTTATAAGCTTCTGCAAGAGTAATCATAGCATTACTATCATTTGCTTCAGCCTTTTTTAGTAAATCATTTAAATCGAAATTAGCCATATCAATACCTCCACTAATATTTATCCACTTTTTATTTTATCACATAATCATTTTATTTTATATATATAAAAATAAAAATCTCAGAAAAACTGAGATTTAAATTTATCCGTGATATTTAGTTAATGGCCATGTGAATTTAGTTACTTTTTCAACTTTAAATTTACTATTTCCATTCCAATATAACATTTTATCTGATATAACTTTAAAATCTTTTATTGAATTAGTTGCACCTTCAGGATAAGTATTAGTATCCCATTTATCAAAATAACTATCATAAGTTTCATATGTTGTACAAACAGCATGTACCATTTGAGTAGTTGAATCATATGTCCATGTACCATATTCAACCCATGTTACATATAATGTAGGATCATCATCACTTTGTTGTTCAAAACGATATTGGATATATTCTTTATTAGGTTTAAATAAATAGCCATCTACTCTACCATCATAAGGATATTCTTCAAAATATGTGTTTTGACTAATATTAAATGTAGCCTTACTTCCTCCACCCTTATCAGATGAACCTCCACCACCATTATCATCACTATTATTCTTGTTCTTTGTAACAAGTATTATTGTAACAGCAATTACTGCTATACATAATAATATAATAATAGGTAGAATTATGGCAAGTAATTTCTTACTTCCTTTTGTTTCAGTTGCTACTTCAGTTTTAGGTGAACTTCTTTTTAAAGAAGCTTCAAATGGGTCTTCTTCAATATCATTATTTGGCTTAACATCGCCTTTTATTACTTGTTCATCTACCACTTCATTAGTAGGCTTTAAAACTAAACTTGGATTATCTGTTGCATTAGGTTTTGGTGATTCACTCTTAGATAAATCAACTGTCTTTTTTTCAGGTTCTTTAATCTCTTTTACCTGTGGTTTATTAGTTCCATTTTCCTCAGCTGCCATTCTTTTTTTAATCATAGACATACTTATCATTAAGAATGTAAAACCAAGTCCACCAATAAGAATTGCCATAATAAAATTAAAAATTAACGCAACAGGAATTGCGGTCATTATAACATGTGGAATTGCTATAAAGATTAATACAACTCCAGCGATTTGGAATCCTCTTTCTTTTCCTGTTTTAGGTGTAAACTTTCTTTGCATATTTATTCCCCCTTTATACCGCTTTTACAATTTGATTATAGCATATTATGTTTTAAAAATTATTTCTTAATAAATTGTTATGTCAAAAAATTGAAAAAAGAGAGTATTAAACTCTCTTATATATTGCCTATATTTTATGAATATAAATAATTAAACTTTTCTGATGCAAAAACAATATCATGAGTTAAAGAAACTGTTTGTCTTTTACTATCTTTTAAAATACCAATGTTATCTTTATCTTTAATAGTAATAGTATCTGTATTATTTTGCACTACATAATAAGTCCATTGTTCAGTTGAATTGTTCCAGCATCTTAAATCAGTATAAACAATTTTAACTTCTTCCTTTGATATATCATAAGTCCAGCTTCCATATCTACAATCATCACATAGCCATCCCAAATCTGTTTTAACTATTCTGTAATAATAATATTCTCCATTTGGTGTAAAGGCTGATACAAAAGTAACTGTATCACTATATAAATTTTCAAAATATGATGCAGGAGAGACAATGGTACTAGCAAAATCTATTTTTTGTTTTTGTGTTACAACAGGTTCTGTTGTTTTATTTTTTTCTTTATCTTTATTATTATTATTTGATAAATATACTATTACTATAGCAATTATTGCACTTATTAACAATATTAGTATGGCAATTATTATAAAAATAGATTTTTTACTTGATGGTTTTAATTCCTCATTGTTTCTATATTTTTTTGATAAAGCAGCTTCAAATGGATCATCTAAATCAATATTACCCCTTTGATTAGATTCCATATTTACATCATATTTTGGCCTTAAAACAACTCTATCCGAATTATCTCTTCCTTTATCAACCATATCCACACCTCCTAATATATCGTTATTGCACTTATTATTATATATTATAAAATGAAATTTTTATTAATTTATTTAATTTAATAACAAAAAATTGAAAAAAAAGAGAGTATTAAACTCTCTTATTTTATTTCACTTTTGAAAGTAATATAATTATCAATTATAACATTTGGATCAGCTTGAATTGTTAATTCACTATTTACGTGTTTTAGATTGCTAATGAAATCTGCCCAGCATGATGAAGCTGTACCAGATTGTGAAATATAGTCCATGAATGATCTTTGGAAGTTTTCAACAATATCTAAATAATAATTACAATAAACTGGTGCATTAGCTGCTAAAGCTGCTTCATGAGAAACAGCAAATGTATTTTGTCCACCGTAGAATGGATCAGATACAGTTGTATCTTCGGCTTTTTCTTGCATTGCGCTCATATTATTAGTTAAATCACGTTCTCCATCAGATAAAGCTCTCATTGTAGTTTTATCTGCAGTCATTTTTGTTAAAATTGAAGCGATAGATGCTTTCTTAACATCATCTTCAATTCCAACTTCAGTTATACCTAAACATGTTCCACCCCAGAATGAGTTATCAAATCCTGAAACTAATCTCCATGGTGCAGATGAAGCAATTAAATCACCATCATCATCATATTTTGCTTCACATGTTGTTGGCAATACCCAATCAGCATACCAAATTGGACAAAATTTTGCAATTACTTTTGAATTTGCTAAATCAGCTTCATTCCATTTTGTACTCCATGAATAATACTCATTACCTGTTCCTTGTAAGAAACCTTCTTGTGCATATTCTAATGCCATATCAGCGTATCTAAATAAAGCTTCATCAACAGTAATAGTCTTAGTAGTTCTATCATACATTTCAGAACCTATTTGACATAAATGGTAATAGAATAATTCTCCTGGTCCTACTAAAAGAGAATACCTAGCATCAAACATTTCCATATCTATTCCTAGACCTGAGAATTTAGATTCACTACTTAAACGGTCTTTCATAGTAGCAACAGTTGCAAATGAATCACCAAATACGTCTGAAACAGCATTCATATTAACAGCATACATACCTGGGCAAACTTGCCAAGAAGTACCTTTTGATACACCATTTTTATCTTTTAAAACATCTTTTATGTATTGATATTGTTGAGATTGATCTAGATTAATATCTGCCATACTAGCAACATATGATGAATATGCACCATTAATGTATTTGTATGAATAATCAGGCTCAAACGCAAAAATATCTACATCGCCATCTTTTAAACTATCATCAAGGGCATTTTGATAAGCTGAACCTTCGTTAGCTACCATTGTCCATTTGATTTTTGTTCCATCAGGAAGTAAATAAATATTTGGACTAAGAACTTCTATTTCCTCACCATTATCCCTATAATAATTTCTTACTCTTTGTTGGAATTCATCGTTCCATAAAAGAACGTTTACTACTTTACCATTATCAATTTGTTGTTGTGTTGTAATAGCTTGTGTTGTAATTCTTTCAGTTGTAGTTTTTCTTTCAGTTGTAGTTCTTCTTGTTGTTGTACCTTTTGTTGTAGTTCTCTTAGTTGTTGTTTGTTTTTGTGTTGTTTGTTTACTTGTAGTAGTTTTACTGCTTGTAGTTACATCACTACCCTTAGTTGTTGCCTTTGTTGTCTTTCCTCCTGGTTGGCAAGAACATAACATAAATGTTGCGGCTAAAGCAAGTATACCACTTAAATATCTTATTCCTTTTGACATTTTCAAATCCCTCCATTTTTAATAATAACATAATACGGTTTGTATATAAAGAAAATATTTCAATTTTTTGTGAAAAAAAGAGAGGTTTAACTCTCTTTAATAGATTTTATGGCTTTTGGTATGTTTATAATGGTATCTCTAGCCATTAAAGATATTTCAGTAACATCTTCTAAGCCTAATTCTCCAGCTAAACCATTAACAAATGCACCTGCAGCAACACTTAATGGTAAATCAAGATTACTATAAGCTAAAATTCCTGAAAGTATTCCTGATAAGACATCACCACTACCTGCTGTAGACATTCCAACAGTACCTTTATCGACTACATAAATTACTTTCCCATTAGTAATTATTGTTGATGGACCTTTTAGTAAAACTGTACAGTTATTATGTTCTTTAGCATAGTTAAAACTATATTCAACTAAGTGTTCTTTTATATCAGAAATTTCTTTATTTATAAGTCTAGAAAATTCCTTCAAATGTGGCGTAATTACGACATTTTCTCCTAATATGGATTGGTCCATTTTGTTTAATGTATTTAATCCATCCGCATCAATTATTATAGGACATTTATAGTTAGTTAAAATGAAGTTTAAAATATCTTTATAACTATCACTATAACCCCATCCCATGCCTATACAAATACTATCCATATTAGTTAAGTTTTTAAAATCATCTGTATAGTTCATATAGCCGTTTGTATCATCAATTCCAACTAAAATTGATTCAAGCATATATGGTTTTAATGAATCTGTTATTGATTTTGGAACATAAAGTTTAGCTATTCCACAACCGCTTCTTAAAGCTGAATAACTTAAATTAGATAATTTAATAGCACCACTATATTCTAAACTTCCACCAATAATAGCGGTATAACCAAAACTCTTTTTATTAGAGTTTTCATTACGCTTTTTAAATATTTCTTTAATATCATTTGATTCTATTAAATATCCACAATCACCAAATAAATTAATTCCAATATTATTATTTATGATTTTACCTGTGTAATTCTTCGCATCATTTAAAAATAAACCATATTTTAAGAAACCAATTGATACTGTTAAGTCAGCTTTTAAAACAATACTAGCTAAACCAGTATTACCATTTAATCCACTTGGTATATCACAACTAATCTTAAATGCTTTTGATTTATTAATGTTTTTAATTATTGATTTATATGGTTCATCTACTTTTTTATTAAAGCCAGTACCAAATATACAATCAACTATAATATCATAATTAGAAAAATCATATTTTTCATCAATAAATATTACTTCATTTTTTAAATCTTTAAAAAAGAATAACGCATCATTACTTATTTTTTCTGTAATTCTAAGTATTTTTGCATTAGGTAAAAAGTGAGCAAGTACATATCCATCTCCTGCATTATTCCCTGATCCACATACTATTCCTATATTACCTTTATAATCGTATGATTCAAATAACTTTTTACCAGCTTCAAACATTAAATTTGTAGATCCTACTTCTTCTATTTTTTTAGAGTCTGAATTTCTCATTGTTAAAACATCTACTAATTTTTTCATTCTATCACCTCTAGGTAATATATAACTGGTCTAAATCCATCAGAACAACTTACCATGGCACTTTTTGGATCTTTCATCCAACCATCATATAAATTAAAGATTCCATTAGATAGTTTTTCAATATAAGGTAATAAATCATACCAAGCACTATCACAAACAAAGTTTTTTGGCTTTAAACCGTTTTTTGAAATGAATGTCATTCCTACTTTCACAGGACATAAATTAAGCGGATTTTTAACGAATTCTTCGTTCTCATATATTTTACTTAATTCTTCATTATTAACAATCTTTTTTATAGTTATTTTAATATCATACATAATATCACCAATTTAATTATACTTTATTTTTTATTAATAAAAAAGCACATTGCTTGAATGTGCTTAATTATGTTTTTCTTCTTTTTTCTTTTTTTCGATTTTGTAGTGACCGACTTTAAATAAATATTCATTCCAAATATTTTTGTTTAAATTACTATCAATGTATCTGCATAATGTTCCGTGTAAGAATATTCTGTCTGTATATAAATTTAAGACAACACCTTTAACCTTAAGTTCATCAGCACCATATATTTTACCCTTAACGTATTCATTATAAATGTCTTTAATACTTCTTTTTAAGATTGTATAATACTCTAATTCTTCATTTCCTTGTAATTCTTCAATATATCTACATAAATCATCTTTATTAGTAAATATTGGATAATAATAACCTCTATAACTATCTTGTAGATGCTTTACTCTATAACAATTATAATTCTTAACTACCGAATTGTCTCTTAAAATTTGTCTATCATTAATTTCCCCATTATCATATGCCTTTTCCATTTTACTATTTGGAAAATCATAACCAACTACACAATACACTTCACCTGTAGCAAGTGTATCTACATAATCTTTTAGAGTATTATAGTAATTATCATCTAGATTCTCAAAAGACTCATTTCTTAAATTGATATAATTTGCTGTCTTCTTCACTACGTAATCACTAATACTAAAATCTAAATCATTTAGTCTCATCTTACATCATCTCCTTGCCATATTATAACATCATTTATGCACTTTTTAAATAAATGTATATTATGAAAGCGACACGCAAAAAAAGAACATCTTAGAAAGATGTCCTTAATTTACTTATTTTACTTGTGGTCCAGCCTTAACTAGAGACTTACCCTTAGCATTTCCTTCGTATTTAGCGAAGTTCTTAGTAAATCTATTAGCTAAATCGATAGCTTTAACTTCCCAGTCCTTAGCGTTAGCATAAGTATCTCTAGGATCTAGAATGTTAGTAGCTACACCTTCTAGTTCTGTTGGAACTTCGAAGTTGAAATATGGGATAGTCTTTGTAGGTGCTTTATTGATAGCTCCATTTAGAATAGCATCAATAATTCCTCTTGTATCTTTAATAGAGATACGTTTACCAGTTCCATTCCATCCAGTGTTAACTAAGTATGCTTTAGCTCCATTAGCTTCCATTTTCTTAACTAATTCTTCAGCATATTTTGTTGGATGTAATTCAAGGAATGCTTGTCCGAAGCATGCAGAGAATGTTGGAGTTGGTTCAGTAATTCCTCTTTCAGTACCAGCTAATTTAGCAGTAAATCCTGATAAGAAATAATATTGAGTTTGTTCAGGAGTTAAAATTGATACTGGAGGTAATACTCCGAATGCATCAGCTGATAAGAAGATAACATTCTTAGCTGCTGGAGCACTTGAGATAGGTCTAACGATATTCTTGATATGATCAATTGGATAGCTTACACGTGTATTTTCAGTTACACTCTTATCAGCGAAATCAATCTTACCATTCTTATCTACAGTAACATTTTCAAGTAATGCATTTCTCTTAATTGCATTATAGATATCAGGTTCTGAATCCTTATCTAGGTTGATAACTTTAGCGTAGCATCCACCTTCAAAGTTGAATACTCCATTGTCATCCCATCCGTGTTCATCATCACCAATTAATAGACGTTTTGGATCAGTTGAAAGTGTTGTTTTACCTGTTCCTGATAGACCGAAGAAAATAGCTGTATTTTGTCCGTTCATATCAGTGTTAGCTGAACAGTGCATTGAAGCCATACCCTTTAGTGGTAGATAGTAGTTCATCATTGAGAACATACCTTTCTTCATTTCTCCACCATACCAAGTGTTGATGATAACTTGTTCTCTACTTGTAATGTTGAATACTACTGCTGTTTCTGAGTTTAAGCCTAGTTCTTTATAGTTAGTAACTTTTGCCTTACTTGCGTTATAAACGATGAAATCTGGTTCGAAAGTTTCTAATTCAGCAGCAGTTGGCTTAATGAACATGTTCTTAACGAAATGAGCTTGCCAAGCAACTTCCATAATGAATCTAACAGCCATTCTAGTGTCTTTGTTAGCTCCACAGAAAGCATCAACTACATATAATTTTTTACCAGATAATTCTTTTTGAGCGATTTCTTTTACAGCCTTCCAAGCTTCTTGGCTAGCTGGATGGTTATCGTTTTTATATTCATCAGATGTCCACCAAACTGTATCTTTTGAATTTTCATCCATAACGATGAATTTGTCCTTAGGTGAACGTCCTGTATAAATACCAGTCATAACGTTAACAGTATCTAATTCTGTTAATTGTCCTTTTTCATATCCTTCTAGTTTAGGATCCATTTCATCTTTGAATAAATCTTCATAACTTGGGTTATAAATAACTTCAGTTACGTTAGTAATACCATACTTTGTTAAATCAATTTTTTTCATATTTACCCTCCTATTGATTTATAATGTTTTTTTATAATTAATATATAAAAATTCATTCCGTCATTATTATATAATGAATATATTTGTTTGTCAATTTATGTATTAAAAAAATTAATACTATTTTTATAAGAAAAAAAGACATTTTCTAAATGTCTTAATTTCTTTATTTATGATAATGTACAACTATTAAAATAGTGTCTCTATTAATTGTGATATTTTCCTTTTTTCTAATGTTATAATTCATAATATCAATATTTGATTTATCAATAGGTGAATCTGTAGGCGAATCGCTCAAAGATATCGCATTACTAATAGTTGAAAGTAATTTATCAGTAACATTTATAGCACTATCTATCACATTAGTTACACTCGAAATAAGTCCTGTTTTTTTGATATCTCTACCTACAAAACCAATTGGTAAATATTCATGATTACTTGCTTCATATAAAGCATTAATAAATTCTAATTTAGAATTAAATACTAAATCTTCTTTTATATCAATTAATTCAGTTGCACGTCTAACGTCAAAGTCAATAAGAATATCTTCAGATTCAAAGTTCTTAATCAATAAATCTTCATAGAACTTATGACTTGTTGGATGTGTTAATACTTGAGCAATGTATAAAGCAACCATTTCATTAGAAATAATCATACCATCAACATTTAAACTATTTAGTGAGAATCTAGATGATGGGTCAAATATTTCAGCATACATTTCAACATCATTAGTAATCTTATCATTTGTTTTAAGTTTTATTAATGTTAAGAATACATTATTATCTTGTTCTTCTAGACTTGATTTTTCATCTGAGAAGATTAAAATCTTTTTTCTACCTTGTGTTTCACTAATATCATTTGCTAGTAAATCTATATCGACATCTATAGGATAAATTTTTGTTTTAATACTGCCATTATTTGCTTTATTGTGTGTTTCACAAACATCAATAATCGCATTAGCTTTATCATTTTCGCCAATAATAAATAAAGTGAAATTATTAGGTAAAATACGTTTATTAAATTCAAGTGTTTTATCTACTTCTTTTTTAGTTAAACTCTTTTTAGTGTTAGATTCATAATCAGCATAAACATATAATTTTTCACCATCATTTTCTTTATATCTTACAATTGGAATTGCTTTATTATAATATTTTAAAGCTTCACTTACATCATATTTTTTATCTAGTGAATAGAAGCTTCCACCTTCAAACGATAATAAATAATAATATAAATCTGCAAATGATGTGTTAATAGCTGCTCTACCTAAGGCATGACCTACAATTGTATTTCTAGAGAAGATAGAAATATTTGCATTTCTTAATTCATTACTTGCCTTCATAAGGTCATTTATTTGTTTAGAGAAGGCATTATTGTTAGCTTCAATAACAATATTTGCCTTTTTATTAATGCTTAAAATAGACATTAAAATCTTAAAGGCATCCGCATCAGTTAAAGCATTAGTTTCTATCCAACTTGCATTTGAAAGTAAGGCAATTGAAATACATTTTTCTAAAGATATTTCTTTTAATGCTTTTCTACTTGAAGGATTACCATTTTTAACAAATATTCTTATATGTTTTCTTTCAATACCTGATTCTATAAATAAGTTATCTATTTCTTCTTGTACTACTTCTCTATTTACATTAGATAAAATAACAATTGTCTTTTTACCTTCCATAAAGGATAATTCTTTAATAAGATTAGCTCCAATAGGTGACCAGTTTAAAATAACATAATGATTTTTTAACTTTAACTTACCTACATTATGAACTCTTCTATTAAATAAGTTTTGAAGCATGGATGTTGCTAAACCTATTAAAGCACCAGAGAAAGTAATCATTTGCGTTGTATTTATAACTATTTTTAAAATTACAACACTTGTAGGTGCTTCACTCCAAATGTCTCCTGAGTTCATTGTATAAATGGCACAATATTGAATTGCTTCTACATAATTTTTACCATCAATGAATCCATCCTTTAAATACGCTAATAATAGAGAAAATAATAAAATAATAGCGATATTATAGATAATTAAAATATTAAAAATAACTAAATACGGATGAGAGTAATAAAACTCTCTTACGACGTTTCTTTTTCTTCTCTTCATATACATTACCTCTAAATTAATTTTATCATTAAAACAAATCTATTTAAAGATTATATTATATTATATATATTATATATAGATTATTAAATAATAAAAAAGCGGCTAGGAATAACCTTGCCGCTAATTTATTAAATTTTAAACTTCATTACCATAGATGTGGTCTTCTGGTGTGATTGCACCAATATCACCAGGAGCATATAATTCTTTTAATCCACTTCTTAAGATTGATGGTAAGCCCCATTCATCGATTACATCTTTATTTGGATACATTGCTGTAAATACAGATTTTTCAATGAATTCTGAGAAGTTTGTAGAACTTTGCTTATTAGCGTTAATTGCATTTACTAATTCTTGGAATGGAGTAAATAAGTTAACACATGCGAAGTTTACTTTAGAGAAGTCAATTGCTTCTTCACAAATCATGAATAGATATCCATCACTATCTGCCCAAGCACCATATTGAGTGTCTTTTCCAGCACATAGGATTGTATTTAATGCTACTAATGGTTCTACTATAGATTTAGCAAATACGAAGTTAGCTCTACATGGATCATATAATCCTGATGTGAATAAGCCCTTCATATCGAATGAACCATCAACATAGAATGTACCATTAATTATTGGGTTAGAATACATATTTCTATACATTGCAACTGTGTTACTGTAAGAGTTATTTGTTGTATTCTTTTCATCCCAAGCATGGAATCTTACATCACCATTAACAATGTAAATACCTTCAAGTTTTCCTCTACATTCATTTTGATAATGAGTGTGAGTGCCATCTTGATTAGTCTTACATCTAATGCTTTCAGAAATGTTATTGTTATTGCTGTTTAATACATATTGTTCATAGATTACATCTAATTGAACATCTTCATATGTACCATCAACGTTATTGATTCTGAACCATCCACTACTACTTGTAGCGTATTTAGCTTTGAATCCACGGTAATCTAAGTCACCATTAATCATTAACTTAGCATCTGCACCAGCTGTAACATCTACACCATAAGATCTAAATGAGTTGATGTTAGATTGAGTTAATTGTCTAGCATGCCATGCACCACTACTTGTCTTATCCATTAATATAGTTTGTCTATATTCAATTTGCATATTACCATTTACGAATAATAGTGCATTTCTACCTAAGTTAAGTTTTTGACTATCCATTAAGTGTAAGTCACCATTGATGAATAGTGATACTCCAGCAGCAACATTAATTGTAAATGATGAGCTACCTAAGTTTTCAATGCTTGTTGGATATAATGTATTTTCAGTAACATTTGTTAATTCAGCCAAGCTTGTAGCAACCTTATAATCTCTTCCATCAATTGTAATCTTATGATCACCATAAGGAACTTGTGTAGAGTTAATTCTTTCAGTATAAGGAACGTTAGATAAAACTGCCTTAACTTCACCACTTTGAAGTTTAGTTACAGATGTAGCTTTACCTTCGCTATCCTTAATAACTACTGGTGAGAAGAAATTCTTGTATTGTCCATCAGTATCAAGAGCTGATGTAACATTTCTGTTGAATGAATCTGTATAAGTATTTGTACTGCTATCATATAAAGCATTATTTTGTGCACTATATGTTACATATTGGATAATAAAGCTTATCTTTCTATTTTCAGTTTGTTCAAATGTACCATTATTATCTTTATCAAGCTTGATTTCAAATTCAACAATGTAATTTAAGTAATCCTTATAAGTACCGCTTAAATTGTCGTTATAATAAGAATTCTTAATATTGATTTCATAATCAGCATTACCTATAGAAGCCTTTAATTCATCTTCAGCATTTTCTAGATAGTACTTAACTAACTTATTAGTAATAGCTAATTGCTTCATACCAGGTTTACCAGTTGTATTGTATCCTACGATTTCGCTGAAATTACTTGTAGGTAGATATTGATAACGAATTGGATCAACCATTAAATTCTTTAAATAATTTCTTGTTAATGTTTCAATACTATCTTGATGTGTGATTTGTGAGATTTCTTGTTCTGTCATATGCTTATCTGCATAAATTTCAGCGATACCATCAGCAAACTTTTCAAAGAATTCTGTATAAGTCATATCAATTGAATCGCCACTGTTTTCACTACACCAGTTTTTGATTTCATATCTATATTTTTCAACAAAACATTTATTACTATTTTTACCAACATTTCTAACGAAAGTATTTGCAGCATACTTAACTATTACATTGTAATGGAATAAAATATGCATTTTTCCGTCTTTCTTATACCATTGAGGTTGGCAAATCATCTTTCCATTTTCTTCATCACCAGCGAACGAATCAAATGAATAACCTGATTGAATTTCGCTTGAGTTTAACTTAGAATTTCCATCAACATACTTCTTCATGAATTGTTCATTTAAGTAATCAATAATTTGCTGAGTAAGAGTATTATTACCTGTACTTAATGTATAATTAAATGAACCTAATGTTGATTTTTCATAGAAGTTAGGGTTGAAGTAATTTGGATAATACTTGGTTTCATGTCCATTGTTACCCCAAACTGAAACTTGAGATGATCTATCTTCTTTGTAGAAATAACTGAAGTCGAATTCATCACTATATTGATGCTTATTATAGAAATAAACCCAACTATCTTTGTCTTTATCACTACCAAATTTTTTCTTAACATATGAACCATCATTGTTTGTGTAAACAAAGTTGGCTAATGTATAATTATCTGATGTATTACCATTATCGCCCTTAACTTCATAGTTTTGATACATTTCTGTAGTTTGAAGAGTTGTATCTGTATAACTAATAACTCCACCATTGTGTAACTCATCTAGTTTATTATTGTTGTTTGTATGAGTTGGGTCATAATAAGTAGTTGCTCTTTCTAAAATATCAACGAAGTTAGAATCAGCTTTAGCAATTGATGTATACTTAGTAGTTAATTTTTCATATAACTTATTATAATCAAGTTTTCCATCAGAGCCTTTATAGCCAGTTAGATTATTACAGAAAATATTTTCAATTTCAGTAGTTGTATAATCATATTCTGAATACCAGTTACCTTCACTATTTCTATAATATGGATAAACTGTTAAGCCTTCATTCTTCCATTCATAAGTATATTTCCATGGGCTGCTTGAAGCTTGATAGTAATAGTCATCCTTATTAAGAACATTACGTCCCCAATAATCTTTATAAGCTACTCTATTATCAACTTGATTCTTAACTAATTGTTCAATCTTAGTCTTGAATTCATCAACATTCATACATAATCTTGGTAGATTTTGCCAGAATACATAATCAGCGATTGCTTCAGCAAATCTTTGAGTTGAAGAATATACTAAAGTGAAATCTGTAGCATATAGTGTATGAGAATCTGTTGCATCATCAAATCTATACTTTAAATCAGATTTACTTACGCTAAATGATGAATCGTAATATAACATCATATCATAAAGCATATCGATATCATATTCTTGACGATATAACCATGTAGTCTTACTATTACTTCCATCAGACCAATAGTAGTTACCACCTAAGTTACCAGTCTTATAAACGATTGTGTAAGGTTCACTTGCACTCTCTGGTGTATCAACATAGCTTACTTGGTTTCCAGCTTGAACTTGGCCATAACGATATAAAGCAACACCGATATCATCAATTTCAAGTACACCTGTATTATTCATATAAGTGAATGCTTCATCGAATGTATCGATATCAGACTCAACTAGAGAAATTTCATTTATAGAATAACGTCTACCAGGAAGTAAGTGTTCATCTGTTAGATATACAGTCATCATGTTACCAACAGCAAATTTTTCATCTAGTTTTGCAGTTTCACTAAATAAAGTGTTGTTGATACCACTATCACCATAGTCTCCATCATCATCTGCTTGTTCTGACTTTGTTATAGTAGCCTTTAGCCATTCTTTTACTTGATTTTCATCTTGACTTGGATCATATTCAGTTTGTGAACCATTCACGAAACTGTTTGGATACCAAATATAGTATTTTTCAGGATCTACAGTATCTTGAGTAATCTTTAATCCTGGACCAAAGATTTCTTGTAATTCTGCACGAATTTCAGCAGGTGTTTTACCATTGTTGATTTCAGTACAGAAATACTTAGCTGCTATATAAAGAATTTGTCTAGCATCATTTTGATTTTGAAGTTTCTTATCTCTATATACAATTTTTGACGATTGTAATGCAACGCCTACAACTGATCCTGCTAGGATAGTTAATCCAAGGATTGTTCCTAATACAGGTAATAGAGCATTACCAGCCTTTCTTTTTAGTGTCTTGAAAAATTTCATATTTCACCACTCCTTTCGAGTAATCGTAATAATCAAACATATACTTGTGCGCATAATACGCCTCTTATTTACATATATTTTATATAAAATATAGTAGGGTTGCAAGTATTTCACAATAGATTTCACGTAATTTTCACATAATTTTCACATAAGAATAGCTATTTTGCCTACAAAACTAGTATTTTTCTAACAATTTGACAAAAAACAAAAAAAACTAGCCTTTCGACTAGTTAATTATTAAATGGAGCCACAGAGGGGAATCGAACCCCCAACAGCTGCATGGCAAGCAGCTGTTTTACCATTAAACTACTGCGACATATTCAAGCATTTTTGATTATAGCACGCTTTTATAATCTAGTCAATAGAAAAAAAGACTGAAGTTAATCTTCAGCCTTATTTTGTTTATACTTTAAAATCCTACCAATTACAAAACATATTACACAACATATAAAATTAACAAAAACGATTGATGATCCAATTGGTAAGTTATTTATGATACATGCTAGTAAAAGTCCAATTATAAAGCATACAACACTTGATATTACAGAAAATATTGTAACCATCTTGAATGTTTTAAATATTTGTCTACTTGATAGTGTTGGGAAAATAATAAGTGCTGTAATTAATAACGCCCCCATTACTTTCATACCTATAACAACTGTTAAAGAAATCAAAATTGATAAAATAACATTAATCAAAGTTGTCTTCATTCCTGTTGATTTAGAGAATGTTTCATCAAATGTAATTGAGAATATTCTGTTGTATAAGAACACATAAGTTATAACAACTACTACAGCTACAACAATACTTAAAATTACTTCTGTTTTAGTTACACCTAAAAGGGAACCATATAAGTAACTACTAACATTAAAATTAACACCATCACCCATCTCAATTGCCGCATATCCAACAGCTAGGGCAAGGGTTGAAAATAGCGCAATGGCGCTATCTCCAAAAATTTTACTTCTATTTGATAAGAATAAAATTAAGAATGATGAAAGTATAACTAAAGGTATAGCAAAAGCTAGTGGAGCAACACCAATACAGCATGCAATAGCAACTGTTCCAAAGCCTACATGAGATAGGCCATCACCTATCATAGAATGCTTTTTAAGAACTAAAGATACACCAAGTAAAGCACCAGCAAGTGACATCATAACACCAACGATAAAGGCATATTGAATATATGTACGAGATAAAATATCAAACAAACTATAAATCATCTTCTTCTACCTCGATATCTTTAAATTCATAACCATTATCTCTTATGATTAATTGTTTTGTGCCTAATACCTTATCTATATCTTGATCGTGACTTATCATGATGATTGTTATACCTAGTTCTTTATTTAGTTTCATTAAAAGTAAATAAAATTCTTCTCTTGATGCTTGATCCAAGTTATTACTCGGTTCATCAAGTATTAATAATTTATCTGTTGCACATAAGCTTCTAGCAAGTAATGTCTTTTGACGTTGTCCACCAGATAAATCTTGGAAGCTTTTATTTTTAATTTTTAAAATATTTAAGATTTTTAAAGCATCAATAGCTTTATTTTTTTGCTCCTTACTATAAAAAGGACGTAATCCCATTTTATTAATAGAGCCTGATAAAACTATTTCAAATACACTTGCTGGAAATGATGAATCTACTTTTGTTTCTTGAGGCATATAGCCTATTAGTTTTCTATTTAATGATTCATCAAAAATTATTTCACCACCCATAGGTTTAATAAGTCCTAGTATGCCTTTAATCAAAGTAGATTTACCAGCACCATTTTTACCTGTTATAATGATGAAATCTTTATCACTTACAACAAATGAAATGTCTTTAATTATCTTTTCATTTTCGTATCCGAGTGTTAAATTCTTTACTTCAAAAAGCATTTTAACACCTCCCATTCTTAATTTAGAGCTATTCTTAAACTTTCTACATTTAATCTCATGAAATCTAAGTAAGTCATCCCCTTTTCATAGTCTTCCTTACTTATATTGTGCATTGTGTAAAATGTTCTAACAGAGACATTTTTACCTTGTTTCTTACAATTTTCTACTATAGTATTAGCGATTTTCGCTTCTGATAATTCAATAACAAAAATAGTATTAACATCATTATCTATAATCTTTTTAGTTAGCTTTTCTATTGTCTTTGGATTAGCTTCTTTACTACTTTCGCATCCTTTAAATGCGGCATCATATTTTAAGTTAAATTCTTTAACAAAATATAATAGAGGGAATCTATCCGCAAATATAAGTGGTTTCTTGCTTGATTCATCTACTATTTGTTGAATTTCTTTTTGTAAATTAGGTAATTCATTACAAATTAATCTTTCATGCGGTACAAATAAGATTTTACCTGTTGCTCTTTCTAATGCACCACGTAACTTACTAGCAATAGTTTTAACATTTTCAATAGATGTCCAAATATGTTCATCATATTCTTCTTCCTCTTCTTCACCATCATCACCAATATATGATTCAGGATCTTCTTCTTCATATTTTGTTTTAACAACTTCCATTAAATTAATAACTTCTGTTTTATTAGGATTAATTTCTTTTAAAATATCATTTTCAACAAATTCTTTATCTGATTCTCCACCAATATAAATAAATATTTTAGAATTAATAACTTTTTCAATATCATTTACCGTTGGAGAATAATCATGTAATTCTTCTCCTGGCTTTAATAACATTGTACATTTAGCATCAGCACATAGATATTTAGAAATATCATAGCCAATAAAATTTGTTGAAACTACATCATACTTTTCTTTGTTAGTACAACCTACCAACATTAAAGAACAAATTGTAAATAGCAATAAACTCATTAACCTCTTCATAAATACGCCCCTTAGAAAAATTTATTACAATTACTACATAAACCTTCAAGTATTATATTTTTTGTATCAAGAAGGAATTTATGTTGCTTATGAATATGTGCACTTAATTCATTAATGCAGTTACAATCAACATGCACTATTTTACTACATTTAATGCACTTTAAATAGAAATGATTATCACTACTACAATCTTTAACATACTTATAATGCGCTACATTATTTTCATCATAATACTTCTTTATGATGTTCTTATTTTCTAGGTTTTCTATTATACGATATATTGTTGTTTGACCAACTGTTTGATTATTTTTATTTAAATAATCTTTTAATTCTTTAATAGTAAAACCATTAGAAAATTCTTTAATAGCGCTATTTATTAACTCTTTTCCTTTTGTATTGTACTGATTAGTTCTCATATAATCACCTCTAAAATGGAAATCATTTCCAAATTAGATTATACACCTATTATTTAATATGTCAATATTAACAATAAAAAAAGCAATCTGCATATTAGCAAATCGCTTAAATTATTTATACATTAGGAAGTTCTATTTCATATTCAGTTAAAAAGCTATTTAAGATTAACATTTCATTAAATCCTGTAGAGCTATTAAAGAATTGTGTGCCATCAAGTAATACTTCATGTTCATATGATAAGATTAAACCTGTCTCATCTATATAAAAACAATCATCATATTCTACTTCATAATCAGCTTCTTTTATTGTCCCTTTAGCAACACCTTTAATAACATTTCTATCATATTTAGTTGTTTCATAGTATTTCCAGTTATAGTTACCTAATCTAACATTATTAAACGAATGAACAATCCTTCCTAACAATCGATCTTCTTGTTCAGCTTTATCATATCCTAAGAGACTATAATAAGTAATGCTCTTATACCAAGTATTATCAGAGTATGTATAGTTAACATAATAATCATCATTTGTTAAATCATAGTATGAAGTAATACCATCTACAACAAAATAATAGTAATCATTTTTAGCACCATAAATTGTACTATACTCAGTAATACGATCAGTTCCATCAGGGTTTTCTTTATAACTAATACTCTTATGAACAGAATCAAGGAAAAAGCCTTTATCATCCTTTATTTGCTTTAAGCCTGCACGAACTTCATCACTTGTTTTAATTTTATATTCATCAATTTCTTTTGTCTTACTTGAACATCCAATTAGCATAAATGATAAGCCTAAACTTAATACCCCCAAAAGTATTTTCTTCATAACATTCACCCCAATTATTATTATATAATAAATTTTAACTTTTACAATAAAAAAGGTTTACGAGTTATTCGTAAACCATTAATTATTATACGAAAGGTAACATAATAGTTGGATTAGTTTCAAATCTAACACATTGTAAACCAGTTGTATAAGAATAACCATCTTCACTATAAGTCATAGTCATTTTTAAACACATGCCTGATTCTTGATCAATACAAATTGTTGCTGTAGCATCTTCATCTGCTATAACATATTTTTCACACATTCTACCATATACATAATCATATGATTGACTAGTTACAGGTTCACCGTTAAGCATGTCATATGGAGCTAAATAATTATATAGAGAAACATATGAATCTTCATAATAATCTCTATTTTGAGCTCCAGAATACATTATTTCTTCTTTAGTATAAGAAAAGGAGCCTGTTCCACTATCATCATAACCTGAAATAATTGTTAGTTTTGATTCATTTGAAAAATCAAAATACATTTCTGCTTGACTTGTAGAAATATAAGTATATTCTTTATTCATCGCAATAGTAATAGTTATTGCCCCAATTTCTTCAAAAGAATCTCCACTATTATAATCACTCATATATAGACGAGGAGAATCCATTAAATATTCATATTCTACTAAAAATCCTGAAGTACTAGCTAAATCTTTAATTTTATTTCTTGCTTCATAAGAATCATAATCAAAAGGTGCTCCACCACCTTCACCACCACACGCACTAAGCATTAAGCATAAAACAAAAATAGTAAATATCGATAATATTTTTTTCATAAAAAATACCTCCTAAATATATTTTATATCATTTTTTAATATATTAAAAGATTTTATGAATAAAATAAAAAAAATCGCTTTTGCGATCTTATCTTTAAAATGGAGCGGGCGATGAGAATCGAACTCACACAATCAGCTTGGAGGGCTGAGGTTCTACCATTAAACTACGCCCGCAACACATATTATAATACACTAATAATACGTGCTTGTCAATAATTATTTTTTAAAATTATCAAGGAAATTCTCACCTTTGAAGTTCTCTGGTTCTACTTTAGATAAGCCAGGATAATCTAATTGTCTTAAAACCTCATACGCACATATCGCAACACAGTTACTCACATTAAGCGCTCTAACATTACTATTCATAGGCAATCTAAAACAATGATCTAGGTTTTCAGCTAAAAGTTCATAAGGAATACCTGTAGATTCTCTACCAAAAACTAAATAAATATCTTTATCTATTTTTGTATAGTCTACTTGTGATGGACTAATCTTACCATATCTAGTCATATAAAATAATTCACCATCATTTTTAGATAAGAAATCTTGCCAGTTAATATATCTTTCATAATTAACGTTATCTAGATTATTTGCGCTTGATCTTTTAAACTTAGAACTACTTAAAGCAAATCCAAGTGGTTCAATTAAGTGTAATTTAAAATTAGCCGCTGCACATGTACGCATAATATTTGCGGTATTTTCAGGTATTTCTGGTTGATATAATACTATATTTAGCTTCATTCTTTCATCTCCTAAAATTATATTAGATATAATAAGCTTATTATATCTAATAAAAAATTGCCTATTTTCTTCTTAAAAATCTTGTGTTATAGTATATTTGAGGTGATAATATGGATAACCTAATTAAACTACTTAAAGAAGAAAAATCTATTGTCTGTTGTAATGAATATGTTAAAGAAAATATCATATTAAATATACATGAATTAATTGATGTAGAATTTAAAACTGATAAGTCTTTAACTAACGATCTACTTGGCTATTATGATGATATAGCTATATTTGAAATTAAGCATTATTATGATATCAAATATGACCGCGCCAAGAAAATCTATGACTCTTTAATTATATCAAATGAGCTAAATGATTTAAAGGACTTAAAAGAGATTCTTAAAAAATATTATCATGAGCCTAAAGAAATTAAAGATAGAATTATCGTTATTGGTAAAACTACTTCTCTATTAGATAATAAATTAAAAGAATTAGAAAGAAATGGTCAAAAAGTAATATATTATGATAGGGAAGTTAAAAATAATATTAAGGCATATGAATATAAATCTATTATAGGTGAGGTTGAAGATTTAGCTAATAATATATGTGAACTAATAGATAAAGGCGAAATGGATATAGCCGTATATTATAATGATCCAATATATCTAGAAGTTATTAAAGATGTTTTCCCTTTTTATAATTTAAGCTTTAGATTAGATAATGAAATTGATTTATTAAGTATCCCTGCCGTAAGTAAAGCAATTTTTGAAGATGATTTTGAACATCTAAATACTCCTGTTATTAGAGATGCTTTAATTGAAATGATTAATTATTTTACTAATTTTAATCCTACATTTGAAGATGATATTGATTATTTAAAGAACTATAAAATTAGTACTAAGATGGTAGGTATAAAGGTATTACCATATGAATATTTTAATAATATGATTAAAAACCAATTCATTATTGGTTGTGCTTATTCAATTATACCTGCGATAAATAAAGATATGCTTTATTATAGTGATAAGGTATATCAAGATTTAGGTTTAAGAGATAGCTTTAAAGAGAATTTATATGAAAAAGAATATTTCTATAAAACGGCTAAAGCTTGCGATAATTTAGTTATATCTTACGCAATAAATGGAATATCTTCTACTTATAATAAAACTGATTTATTAGATTATTTAAAAATTAATTTTATACCTAAAGAACCATCTTATACTTATTCAGAAAAAAGATGTCATTTCGTCTATTCAAAAGTTTTAGAATTAAATAGATTATTTAATGAAGATGATCCTAATTTAGATACATATAAATCTATATTTGGAAATATTAATATATATAATCCAGCATTTGAGATTAAAGATTTAGATAATCTACATAGAAGATTAATTAAAGATGGTAATATTTATATGTCTTATTCTAAACTACAATCATTTTTAGAATGTCCATTTAAGTATTACGCTAAAAATATTTTAAAAGCCAATAGATATAATCCAGCTCCTGCATCTATTGGAACAATTATTCATAAATTCCTAGAAGAATATATTAAAAATGATAAATATACATTAAAAGATGCGATTAATGAATATAATGATAACGAAAAATTAATGCATCCTGATGATTACATCGAATTTAAATTAGATAGTGTATATTATGAAAAATATAATGAATATTTATCTAAATTAATATTAGAGTTAGATACTGAAAAAGAATTATTAAATTTAGAGAATAAAGATATTTTAACTGAACATAAGATTAAAAATTATAAGATTGACGGTTCTACTCCTATTATGCTTGAAGGTGTAATTGATAAGGTAATTAATAAGAATGGTAAAACTATTATTGTTGATTATAAATCAACTGATAATATTACACTTAATCCTAGAAATGCTAGTACAGAATTAACTGAAAGTGATATTAAGCGTAATCAGTTATACACTTATGCTATATTACTTAATTTAAGCTATGAAGATTTTGAAGGAGTATATTATCAATATATCTTCCCTAAATCAAAAGCTGATATAGCTAAGAAGAATTTTTATAAGCCAGATGGCTTTAAAAATGAGAATCCTACTCTAAATTTCTCAAGTGGTACAGCTATATCTAAAGAGCAATATGATTTATGTAAGGATAATGTTATAAAGTTAATTAATGAATTTAGAGAAAAGGCTTTAAAAGGTGATTTTCAAGTTAAACCAATTGATGGAGCATGTAAGTATTGTATATATAAAAACTTATGCCATAAAGGTAAGAAAGGGGATGATGTAGATGAGTAAATATACTATTGATCAAAAACGAGCAATCTATGAACCATCTACTAAAAACATCTTAGTTTCAGCTGGTGCTGGTAGTGGTAAAACTACTGTTTTAACAGAAAGAATAATTCAAAAAGAATTAAAGGGTGAAAGATTAGAAAACCTAATTATATTAACCTTCACTAATGCCGCAAGTAATAATATGCGTAAAAAGATTAAAAAAGCATTACTTGAAAAATATGAAGAAACTAAAGATATCAACTTTAAAAATGAAGCTGACTATATTGATCAAGCAAACATTTCTACCTTTGATTCTTTCATGGCAAGATTATTTACTAAATATGCTTATACTATAAATATGAGTGGTGAAATAAACATAAGAGAAAAGAATGCTTCTGAATTCTTATATTTAGATATATTAAATGTTGTTTTTAACCAGTTTAGTGATGACCCTAGATTTATTGAGCTAGAAAAAACTTATACAATACGTTCTAGAGATGAATTACTTAGTCCAATATTATCTTTATATTTAAGAAAGGTAAGTAACACAATTAATCCAATTGATAAATTTAAAAAGTATTTAAGTAATTATGATGCTAATTATGATAAGTTTATTAATTTAATGGAAGAAAATTATAAAAACAACTTACCACTTCTTCTTAAAGCTTTAGATGAAGCAAATCCATCTCAAGCAGCTTATGATATGATTAAAGCATCTATTGATCCACTTCTAAATACAAATAGTATTAGTGAATATATTAGCGCTAATAAAGAATATAAATCTGTGACTAAACGTTCTAAATTAATTAAGGAAGATGAAGGCGCTTGTCTAGCCATAGATAATATTAAAGCTATTAAAGAAAGAATGGATGATTTAATTCCAGTAAACATTGATTCTCTAGATGATATAAAAGATTTATATATGCAAAATAAGGCTTTAGTAAGCGTTATATTTGATATTTTAGAAAGATTCATGGATGAATATGATTCATACATTAGAGAATTCAATTCATTTACTTATAATGATATTGCTAAACTAGTTTTAGAAATACTTAAAACTAATAAAAATGTCTTACAAGAGATTAAAGATAATACTAAAGAAATATTAGTTGATGAGTATCAAGATACATCTAATATTCAAGAAGAATTAATAAGCTTAATATCAAATAATAACTGTTTTATGGTTGGAGATATTAAGCAATCAATATATCGTTTTAGAGATGCTAACCCTGATATTTTTAGATATAAATTTGATTTATATGGTAAAGATAATACTAAAGGTGTTAGAATCGATTTATTAGAAAACTTTAGATCTACTGATAAAGTAATTAATGATATTAATAAATTCTTCTCTCCACTTATGACTCTTGATTTTGGTGGTATTGATTATGAAGCTAGTCATAAATTTAAAATAGGTAATAAAGATTCTAAAACAATAGGTGAAGGTATAGAATTTTATAATATTACTAAAGATCCTGAAATAGGCAAAAAAGAAAATCAATTAAATGAATTTAAAAATGTATTAGCCGATATATTATATCGTATGGAAAATGAAATGATTATTACTAAGGACGGGGAAAGGAAACCTGAGTTTAAAGATTTTGCGATTCTAACACGTAATAAAAACAATTATAAAGACTATAACGATATATGTAAAAGCTTAAATATTCCTATTATAAGTGAAGCTAATGAAGCATTTGTTAGAAATGATGAAATGGCTACATTAAGAGATATTTTAATACAAATTGATAAACCTAGTGATAAATTATCTTATTATTCTATTCTTAGAAGCTTCATCTATGAAGCAAATGATGATTATATCTTAGATTTAGAAATAAATAATGAACCTGATAAGGATTTATCAGAGAAATTAGATAGCTTAAGACTAATTAAAAATAGTGTTAATATTTATGATTTATTATCTAAAATATATGATACATTTAACTTCTATCAAAACTTAAGCAAGCTAAATGATCCTATGGGTGCTGAAAAGAGATTATTATACATGTTAACTCTTGCGAAAAACAGTGCCACTACAGGCATGACTTTTGATGAATTTATTATTTATTTAGATAAGTTAAATCAAACAGTTAAAAATAAGGAATTAGATATTGCTGATTTCCAAACTAATGAAATTAGAAATGAAAATTCTATTTCCTTAATGACTATTCATAAATCTAAGGGCTTAGAATATCCATATATCTATTTTATTGAAACTGATACTATTGTTGGTAAGAGTGATAATCTAACATTCTTACTAGATGATGAATATGGATTAGTTTTAAATACTAATAATGATTTAAACATCTTCTATAAATTAGTAAGTAATAAAAGTATATTAGAAACTCTATATGAAGATTTTAGATTATTCTATGTATGTGTAACTCGTGCTATGCATAAGGTTATAATATTTGGTTATGATTTAGATGAAGGTGATTCAAATATTTATAATTTAAGTATTGATAAAGAAATAAAATATAATTATAAATCATATAATGATATCATTAAATCAGTTCTTCAAACTGTTAATCCTACATCAATTAAGCCACTAAAAAAATATGAAAATAGTGATAATAATGATAATAAAGATGATAGGCCTAAGTCTATTACATTTAAATCAATTAAACCTTTTAAAGATGTGAATAATGGCGCTAGACCGTCTATTTCCACATCTAATATTCTTTCTAAAGAAGAAAAAGATAATATAGATTATGGTACTCATATTCATGAATTATTACATTATATCGACTTTAATAATCCAAACTTTAAAGGTATAAGTGAATCTGATAAAAAGAGAATTACTTCTTTTATAGATAACGTCATTAAAAACAAATCAATAGTTAAGGATGAAATAGTTAAATTCTATAAGGAACACGAATTATATTGTGATTATACTATAGGTGCTATTGACTTAATTATTGAAACTAAGAGTGAATATATTATAATAGATTATAAGACAAAGAATATTGATAAAGATGGCTATAAGAGACAAGTTAAAGCTTATATGTCAGCTTTAAAGAATTTAACAAATAATTCTAAAACTATTAAGGGTTATCTATATTCAATAATTGATCAAGTAATTGAGGAAGTGAAATAATGAGAGTATGTTTATGTATAAATGATGATTTAAATGATTCTGAACTTAATTATTCATATTTAGGAGAAAAAATAATTGAAGCATCTCTAAATGATTCTGATGTCATAGTTTTTCCTAATCATGCCCCAACAAATAAACTAACAGGTATAATTAAAGATGATATAATTCAATTTGAAAAATATAAGGAATATCAAAAGGAATTAATTAATCTTGCAAAAGATTATTCTATTAATGTTATATTTGGTTATGATTATTTTGATGGAGAAAAAATAGTTAATTCATACTTTAATGTTGATTATCTAGGTAAATATAATAGTGATCATTTTGTAATTGATAAATTTAAAAATAAAGACTACTTATTCTCTTTAAATAATAATGACGGAGAATATGTAATTAATTTATCAGGTATAGATATCTTACCTAATAAAAAGACATTTATTTTAAATAAATATTATAAGAATGTTCCATCAGGTGGAGCAATCTACACTTATAATAACGAAATCATTAAACAAATAGAATTAAACAAGGTTGATTTAATATATATTGACTTTGAATAATCGCTAATTAAAGAGATTTATTAAAAAAGATATAGATTAGAATTCTATATCTTTTTCTATTTTATAAACTTGTCCTTGCATACCAAAATTAGTCTTTTTTATCTCAAATAATATGTTATATTTACCACTATCTAAGACGCTATTGAAAATTATAAACTTCTCCATCTTTTTATTAATTTCCATTCTAAAAGATGTATGTTTTCCATTAATTACTTTAATATCTTTAATCTCACCACTTACTAAAAAGTAAGGTATTTTTATTCCTTCTCCTAGGGGTTCTAAACTACTAATTGTTTTATATACATCATAGAATGAATTATAGTTATAAGTGAAATAATAGAATATAGCTTCCGGTACAACAAAGTTTTGTACTTCTTTTTTGAAGATATAAAAATCATCCATATTACTAAAGCTTATACCTACCGCTCTTTTATGTCCACCAAAGGAATTATAAGTTATATCCATATTTGATATAGCTTGATGTAGGTCAAAGTTTTCTAATGATCTTCCCGAACCCTTAACTAAATCATTTGATTTGGTAAAAACAAATGTTGGTTTTTTAGTTTGGTTTAATATTTTTCCACTTAAGATTCCTAAAAGTCCTTCACTTACATCATCTAAATAACATATTTGAATGTTTTCATTTGAATCTATTCTAATATTAGAATATGCATCATTAGTTAAAGATTTTCTTTTTTCATTAATCTTAATTATTTCATCAATTAATGTAGTTGATTCATTACCTGTGAATAGATCAACAACAATACTAGCATCATCAAGTCTACCTGATGCATTTATTACAGGAATTATTGTATAAGATATATCAATAGCACTAATTGCTTGAACCTTTAGAAAACCAAAATATTCACATAATAATTTAATACCTTTATTCTCTATTTTCTTATAGTTTATTGATTTAACTAAGTTATTTACAATAACTCTATTTATATCATATAAAGGCATAACATCCGCAATTGTTGCTAAAGCTGATAATTCATATAAGTTCTTGATAAAAGTCTTATCAATTGAGTTTTTAAAGCGAAAATAAGCGTGAACTAAAGAGAATGCAACAAATGCTCCACAAACATCTTTAAAGCTTATATTATCCTCATAATGAGGGTTAAAACATAAACAATCAGGGAAACTTCCACTTGATAAGTGATGATCTGTTACAATTACATCAATATTCTTACTTTTTGCATAATCTACTTCTTCTTTAGCGTTTATTCCATTATCAACAGTTATGATTAAACTTGATTTATTATTTATTGCTTGATTTATTAAGTTTTCATTCATTCCATAACCATCAATCATTCTATTACCAATAATGTAATATACTTCTTTTCCTAAACGCTTCAAGAATAAATACATAATCGAAGTTGCGCATATACCATCACAATCATAATCACCTATAATGGAAATATTTTTATGCATATCTATTTTTTTGATGAATTCACTAATATACTCATAATCATATGGATAAGTTGATTTATTAAGTAAATCAAGATTTAAAATATTATTATAATCTAAAATCTTATTTAGTAATTCATCATTAACTATTCTATTTTTTGCTACATATTCTACGTATTTCATGAAATTCACCAAATATATTATATCAATTTATGAATAAGTTTTAAATAAGTAAAAAAAATACTTTCTATTTTATCGTAAAAATGTTATACTAACTATGTTAGTAAGGAAGGTGCAATAAAATGGTTGTTGTTGTAAAATTCGGTGGTTCAAGCATGGCTAATGCTGGCCAATTCGAAAAAGTAAAGAAAATTGTTAATGCAAATGAGGATAGAAAGATTGTTGTTGTATCTGCTGCTGGTAAGCGTAATAGTGAAGATACAAAGCTAACTGACCTTTTATTCTTATTACATGCACATTTAAAATATCAAGTTTCTTACTCTAATGTTATGAATATGATTGAAAACAGATTCTTTGACATTAAGAAGGAACTAAACTTAAAGTTTGATTTAGAAGGAGAATTAAATGATTTAAAATCTAAATTAAACAAGAATACAAATCAAGATTTCTTAGTAAGCCGTGGTGAGTATATCACAGCTAAATTAATGAGTGAATATCTAGGATATACATTCGTAGATGCTAAAGATTTAATCTTCTTTAACTATGATGGTTCATTCAACTTTGCTAAGATTAAAGAAGCTACTAAAGAAGCTTATCAAAAGTATGGTAAGATTATTGTTCCAGGATTCTATGGATCACTTCCTGATGGAAATATTAAATTACTTTCACGTGGTGGATCTGATATAACTGGTTCATTATTAGCTGCTGCTGTTGATGCTGCTAAATATGAAAACTGGACAGATGTTAGTGGTGTATTAATGGCTGACCCTAGAATCGTTAAGAATCCTAAGGGAATTAACCAAATCACTTATAGTGAACTTAGAGAATTATCTTACATGGGTGCTAGCGTACTACATCAAGAAACAGTATTCCCTGTTCAACAAGCAAATATTCCAATTAATATTCTAAATACTAATAAAGCTGATGATCCAGGTACTATTATCATGGAAAACTGTACTGATAAAACTCAAATCATTACAGGTATAGCTGGTAAGAAAGATTTCACATCATTTACAATTCATAGAGATCATATTTCTGATCAAGTTGGTATTGTTAGAGATGCTCTAGATGTATTTGCTAAATACAACATTTCAATTGAACACGTACCTACAGGAATTGATAACTTCTCTGTTGTTGTAGCTACTGCTGATGTTGAAAAATGTATGTATGATTTAATTCATGATTTAAATGAAAGAATTAAAGGTTCAACAGTTGAAATTGATGATGGAATTGCCTTAATCGCTGTAGTAGGTAGAAATATGGCTAGTAAGCCAGGTATTTCTGGACAAATCTTCGGTGTTTTAGGAGAAAACGGAATCAACATTAAGATGATTGCTCAAGGAGCAAGAGAATTAACAATCATTGTTGGTGTATTAAATAGTGATTTTGAAAAGACAATTAACACAATCTATAATCACTTTGTAAAATAGGTGATTCTATGGAAAAGTGTAAGAATTGGATTTATTCAAAAGGTAGAGATTTAGAAATCACAATGTTTAATGCCATCTTCTTAAATGATAAGGAAGATTTACTAACAAGTCTTACATTATATTTAAGTGAAGATGGTGGATTTGGTAATCAACTATATTACAATAAGGTTGGTTCTACTGTTTTTGAAACATATTATGCTTTAAAAATATTAATTGATTGTAATTTTGATTTATCTGACGATGATGATATATTAGAAAATGCATTTGATTATTTATTTAAAAATAATTTCCAATCTACTCCTTATTTTGCTGGAATTGTAGGAGCTGGAATAAAACTTTTAGATAAGAATAAAACTAATTATAAGAAATGCTTAGATTTAGTTAATGAAGTTAGAAAGAATTATTCATCAAAAGATCTTGATACTTTCAAAAGCTATATTTTATATGCAAGTGCTACTCTTGATAATGAAACAATAGAGAAAATCAAAAAGGATTTATACAATATCACAACAAACCTTGATATAAACCCTCTAGAATTAATTAATAGTCCATTATTCGTTAATAATGAATTAGAACCTATTATTAATGAAAAACTTGATAATTTGCTTGAATCTAGATTAGAGTCAGGTGCTTGGTTATATGAAGATATTGATGATATTGAAACTATTAAAAAAAGTGGAACTTATACAATCAATAATATGCTTATATTAAAGAATTTTAAGAGATTATAGACGATTTATAAATCGTCTATTTTTTTCCCCATAAAAAAGCATTAGAAAAAAGTTTAAATTTGTGGTATAATAATTATAGGCGAGAAATTCACAAGATGTTGTTTTACTTCAAATGTCTAGAAAGGTGATAAAGTGAATCTCTTAGAAATTAAAGAATATATCACTGAGAGAATTGATAAGGGAATTGTCGTAAAGCAAAAAATATCTCACAGAACTATTCCAGTTCAGTACGAGGGGAAAATAAAAGAGGTATATGATAACCTCTTTATCGTCGAACTAAGTAATACAAGGCTTAAAAATAAACTTGTAACATTCAATTATCGTGATGTATTGACCAAATCAATTGAATTAATTGATAAAGAATAAAGACATATAGGGAGTATGTCTTTTATTCTTTTTACAGGCATAAAAAAAGATACAAGTGGCATCCTGTATCTTATTTTTAATTCTATCCTTTTACGGCACCTAAAGTTAAACCCTTCATAATATATCTTGAGAAAATGAAGTATACAACGATAAGTGGTAATACAGATATTACCATTACGGCATTAATTACACCAAAATCTTTTGAACCATCTGATGCAGAATATAATTTGTGAATCATGATTGGAACTGTTGTATTTTCTGAACCAGTTAATAGTAATTGTGGTACGAAGTAGTTGTTCCAACTTGTAACGAACGCAAATATAATTTGAACAGCAAGAGCTGGTTTCATAACTGGTAAAACGATTTGATGGAAAATTCTAATTTCACCAGCACCATCAACACGGGCAGCTTCTACCATTTCGAATGGTAATACAGATTCCATATATTGTTTAATATAGAAGAATGTAACTGGGCTTGCGATTGATGGAATAATTAGTAATAGGAAGTTGTTGATCCAACCGTTTTGATAACAAATAGAAACGAAACCAGTTGTTGATACTTGAGTTGGAATCATCATGATTACTAATATAAATGTAAATGCAGCATTTCTTAGTTTAAATCTATACATATGAATACCATATGCAACGATTGTTGAGAAATAAACTGAACAGAAAGTTGCAAATAATGCGATTATAAAGCTATTCTTTAGTACAATGAATGCACTATCAATGTTTAACATTGGACCAGCAGCACCTTTACCACTCTTAGCGAAAACTAAAGAATAGTTATGTGCTATATGTGTACCAATTGCTGGATTGAAGCCTCTTTGTAATGCAAAGTGATCTCTTGTACTGTTGATAACTAAAACGTAAAGAGTAAAAATACATAATAATGAAAGTACGATTAGAACGAAGTAAATAAATACTGTTCTAGCCTTCATAAAGAATTTACTCCAGAAGATATTTCTATTCTCGTCTCTATACATTATGCATTCACCTTCTTTGCGGCTCTAGCTCTCTTTTTAGCCTTAGCTGCTGACATATCAGTAGCTGTAACTTTGTAAACAACAAAACTTAATACTGCAGTAACTAAGAATAACATAATTGAAATTGCACCGGCAACACCAAATTGTTTATTACCTGAAGATAAGTGTTGGTTTAAGTACATGATAATTGTACAAATTTGACTTCTGTTTCCTCCTCTTCCTCCATCCTTTGGAATAAGGTTCGCAGGAATATCGAACATTTGAATACCACCAATTAAAGATGTTAAGAAAACATATACGAAAATTGGCATTAATAAAGGCATTGTAATATCTTTGAATGTTCTAATTGGACCAGCACCATCGATTGTAGCTGCTTCGAAGATAGAGTCATCGATTCCCATAACACCAGCCATTAGAAGTATTGTAGTATTTCCAAACCACATTGTAAAGTTAATGAATCCGACTAACCACTTAATATCCCAGATTGAGTCGAATATTGTCATTCCACCATGTCCATTAGCATACCATGTATAGAAAGGTCCACCTTGGTTGAACATTGATTGGAACATAGATGCCATTGCTGTAGCCATTATTAAGTTAGGCATGTAAATAATAGCCTTGAAGAATGTAGCACCTTTTAATTTTAATCTACTATCTGTAAACCAAACTGCAAGAACTAATGAAACAATTAACTGAGGTATGAATCCCATAAATTGCATAATCATAGTTCTACCGAATGTTTTTAGCCATTCGTTATGAGTTTGTACAAATAGATATCTGAAGTTATCAAAATTATTCCATCCATTGTTTACGATGATACCTTGAGAGTTAACGTCTTGGAAAGCGTAAACAAATGTTGTAATTAATGGATAAAGTTGAAATATAGCATATATGATGAAGAAAGGTAAAATAAAGATATAACCCCATTTAGCATAACTTAATGTTTTTCTTTTTTTAATTCTACCTGCCATATTATACCTCTTTATTTTTTTTATATATTTTTATAGAGGAAGCTGTTACACTTCCCCTATAAATTTTTAGTTATTTAGTTAATTTTAATAATGAACTAATTAAGCGATAACGATTTCGTCACCAGAAACATCAACTGAAGATGCAGCACTAACTGTTAAGTCCTTATTAACTTTAGCAATAGCATCAACGAATGTTTTCCAACAATCTTTAGCAGCTCCACCCTTCTTAGCACCTTGGATATAAGGTAAGAATGCGCTTTGGAAGTTTTCTGTAATTTGTTGATCGTAATCAGAAGCGTTAGCTAATGAAGCGTTTTGTACAGATACTGCATAAATAGCGTAAACGTTTTGTCCACCGAAGAAATCGTTCTTAACTGTTGTATCTTCAGCTTTAGCGTTCATAGCATCTTCATCGTTAGTGAAGTCTAATTCACCATCAGAAATTGCTCTTAAAGTAGTTGTATCAGTAGTCATAGTCTTGATGATGTTAGAAATAGTAGTCTTCTTATCAGCATCAGCGATACCACTCTTAGTAGCTGTTAACCAAGTTCCACCCCAGAACCAGTCAGCATAACCTTTAACTACTCTCCAAGGTTGTGATTCAGGAATAACATTACCATCTTTATCCTTTTCAGCAGGACAGTTTCCAGCCATACAGAAGTCTGTGAACCATGGACAAACGAACATTGTTAATGCGTTTGAGTCAGCGTTCATTGAAGCGTTCCAAGAAGCACCCCATAGACCGTAAGCAGCAGAGTCACCTAGTAAGTAACCAGCTTCATTGAATTCTTTAGTATCAACTGCATAGTTGAAGATGTTTTCATCAACTGTGATAGTCTTTTCAGTTGCATCATACATTGGTCCAGAAATCATGTTTCCATAAGCTCTATACCAGTCAGCAGGTCCAATCATCATAGCATACTTAGTATGTTCATATTCTAGATCTGCAGCTGTATCCCAGAATGCTTCTTGAGTATTTAATTTTGCTCCAGCTTCAGCAAGAGTTGTTTCACCAAATACAGCTTCCATAACGTTGTTATTGTAAGCGATAGCACCTGGACAAGCTTGCCATGAAGAACCAAGTTTTTCATCAGCAGCATTAGTTACAGCATCAACTGTATATTGATATTGTTTATCTTGATTTACACCTAAAGTTTCCATATCAGTTACATATGCAGACATAGCACCTGTAACATATTTCTTAGCGTAGTCAGCTTCGAAACAGAACATATCAACTGTACTAGCCTTTAATGCTTCATCAAGAGCATCTTGATATTGAGAACCTTCGTTAGCAACTAATGTCCATTTAATTTTTGTTCCATCTGGAAGTAAATCGATAGTTGAAGTAATGTTTTCAACTTTCTTATCGCCTTCCTTATAATACTTTCTTAATCTAGATTGGAATTCATCGTTCCAGCAGTAGAAAGAAATTGTTCTACCGTTACCAGCTGGGATAGCTTTTGTAGTTGTACCAGCAGCTGTTGTTGTTTGTGTACCACCTTTAGTTGTATCAGTACCTTTTGTAGTCTTATCTTTTTTCTTACCACAAGCTACTAAAGCAAATACAGCTGTTAAAGCTAATAAAACACCACTAATAGTTTTTTTCATTTTTTTTCAATCTCCTTTTCATTTTATATTAGTTTTAGTTTTAACGAAAGCGCTTTTAACGCCTTGTCAAACACATTATAGCAACTTTTTTTCTATAAGTCAATGTTTTTTGACAATAATTTTACATTTTCTTTAGATTTTTTTTGTAAATTCTTTTCATTTAATACTTTTTATGTTTAATCTGTATTAATTTCATTAATAATATTGCTTTTACTTCTATTTTAGATTATAATTTCAATTAGACATTAAGTCAAATATTTATGAATAAGAGAGGTTAAATTATGAAATTTGGTTATTTTGATGATAACAATCGTGAATACGTTATCACTACCCCTAGAACACCTTATCCATGGATCAACTATCTAGGAACACAAGGGTTCTTCTCTCTAATCTCTAACACAGCTGGAGGTTATTGCTTCTACAAAGATGCACGTCTACGTAGAATTACTCGTTATCGTTATAACAACGTTCCAATTGATATGGGTGGACGTTATTTCTATATTAATGATAATGGAACAGTTTGGAACCCAGGATGGTCTCCTGTTAAGACTGAACTTGATGGTTACGAGTGCCGTCATGGTATGGGTTACACTATCATTACAGGTAAAAAGAATGGATTAAAAGCTGAAGTTACATTCTTTGTACCACAAGATTACAATGGTGAAGTTCAACAAGTTATACTTACAAATGAATCAAGTACTAAAAAGACATTTAAGTTATTCTCATTTGCTGAATGGTGCTTATGGGATGCTCAAGATGACTGCACAAACTTCCAAAGAAACTTCTCAACTGGTAGAGTTGAAGTTAAGGATTCTGTAATCTATCATAAAACTGAATATAGAGACAGAAGAAATCACTATGCTTTCTATTCAGTAAATGATACTATTGATGGATATGATACAGATAGAGATGCATTTATCGGTTTATACAATGGATTCCATAATCCAGAAGCTGTATTAAACGGTAAAGCTACTAATTCATTTGCTGATGGTTGGTCTCCAATCGCTTCTCATTATAAGGAAATCACATTAAATGCTGGTGAATCTAAGACTTTAGTATTCATCTTAGGTTATGTTGAAATGCCTCATGATGAAAAATTTGAAGCTGATGGAAAGACAATCAACAAAGTTAAAGCTCTTGATATGATTGAAAAATACAATACACCTGCAAAGGTTGCTCAAGGCTTAGCTGAATTAAAGGCTGCTTGGGATAAATTACTTGGAATCTTAAATGTTACAACTCCAAATGACAAAGTTGATAGAATGGTTAACATCTGGAACCAATATCAATGTATGGTAACATTTAACTTATCACGTTCTGCTTCTTACTTCGAATCAGGTATCGGACGTGGTATGGGATTTAGAGATTCTAACCAAGATATTTTAGGATTTGTTCATCAAATTCCTGATAGAGCAAGAGAAAGAATTATTGACATCGCATCTACACAACTTAAGGATGGCGGATGCTACCATCAATATCAACCACTTACTAAGAAAGGTAATGCTGATATCGGTGGAGACTTCTCAGATGACCCACTATGGATGATTTTATCTGTTTCTGCATACATCAAAGAAACAGGAGATTGGTCTATTCTAGATGAAATGGTTCCATATGATAATGATATGAGTGTTGCTGAAACTATGTTAAAGCACTTAGATGTATCATTCTATCATATCGTAAACAACCTAGGACCTCATGGTCTTCCACTAGCAATGCGTGCTGACTGGAACGATTGTATTAACTTATCATGTTATTCAGACACTCCAGGTGAATCATTCCAAACATATACTAACCCTAAGTTTAAGAATGAAGGCGGATATTCTAAGATTGCTGAATCAGCATTCGTAGCAACTCTATTCACTTATACAGGACCTAACTATGTTGCTATTCTAAAACATTTAGGAAAAGACGTTGAAGCTGCTAAAGCTCAAGCTGAAATCGATAAGATGAAAGATAATGTTATGAAGTATGCCTTTGATGGTGATTGGTTCTTAAGAGCTTATGATGCTACTGGTGCTAAGATGGGTTCTAAAGAATGTGAAGAAGGTAAGATCTTCATTGAACCACAAGGATTTGCTGTTATGTCAGAAATCGGTAAGAATGTTGGTGCTGACATTAAGACATTAAATTCTATTGATAAATACTTAAATACTAAGTTTGGTTTAGTATTAAATAACCCATGCTTCACTAAGTATTACATTCAATATGGTGAAATTTCTACATATCCAGGCGGATATAAAGAAAATGCAGGTATCTTCACTCATAACAATGCATGGATAATCTGTGCTGAAGCTTATGCAGGTAGAGGAGATAAGGCATTCGAATACTATTCTAAGATTGCTCCAGCATTCACAGAAGAAACATCTGATATCCACAAGACTGAACCATATGTATATGGACAAATGATCGGTGGTAAGGATGCAGGTAGCGATGTTGGTCAAACAGGCAAGAACTTCGGTCAAGGTAAGAACTCTTGGTTAACTGGTACTGCTGCTTGGAATATGGTTGCTATTAGCCAATACATTTTAGGTATCCAACCAGACTTCGATGGATTAAAGGTTGACCCTTCAATTCCAGCTGAATGGAATGGATTCAAGGCTACTAGACAATTTAGAGGTGCAACTTATAACATCACAATCAACAATCCTAAGCATGTATGCAAGGGTGTAGTTGATATGAAGGTTGATGGCAAAGAAGTTATTGGAAATGTAATTCCTGTTCTTCCTGCTGGAACTCATGAAGTTATCGTTACATTAGGATAAAAAAATATAAGCTTCCTACTTTTGTAGGAGGCTTTTTATTTTAATAAAAAGAGGTTAAATTTAAAGTTTTATATTAAATATGATTAATTTATCATAAAATGCTTAAAACGCTAATTTTGAGTAAAAAGAACAAGAAAAAAGGCCATCCGTTTGGATAGCCTTTTAAATTTTTGAAATTATACTAAGATAATGTCAAGTCCAGAGTCGATAACTTGAGTTTCTTCAAAGTTAATTTGGATGTAGAATTCATCTCCAACTTGTCTATCTTGTGATGGAATGATATATTCTTTTCCGTTTACAATAACTTTAACGAATCTTTCTTTACCATAATCTAGAACTGTATCAACTTTACAAGCGATACCTTCTTCAGCTTCAAATACTTGGTAAATAGATACCTTGAAGTCTAATGAAGTAGTCCAAGATTGTTTACCCTTAGACTTATAAATCTTTCTAACCATGAAATCTGGAGCAATGCAGTTATATCCTTCAATGAAGAATCTACATTGGTTAGCTACCTTAGAAGCCTTATCTCTCATGATAGATCCACTGAATGTAACATCCATATCAAGTGGTGCGATTTCGTAAGCTTCAGCATCAAGCATGATTTGCTTTAAATCGATATCGATAGTTGTATCATCATCAACATCAACACCATGTTCAGTTGTAGCGAACATAACATTTCCGTTAACATTTAATTCGTATAGGATACAATCATCAACGTCTTCTCTTAAGACAACTTTAGCCTTAATGTTTCCTTTTCCAATTGAAACAGCCTTAGTTGGGATAATAACATCTACTTTACCATCTTCAACATATTCGCTGATTGCGCCTGGTAGATCAATTGCGTTACCAACAACTGTTAATTGACTTCCAGCAACAGTTCCTTGGAATGTAACGTTCTTTGGTACTCTTTCTTTGATTCTTTCTTCTGTAATAGCATCAAATACGTGTACCTTTTTCTTTTCGATAGCTGCTTTAATGATATCACCCATGTGAATATCAACATCTTCTAGAGTCTTAACTGTAACCTTAGATTCATTATCTTGTACAGTACCATCTCCGAAATAACCATAAATTAGAGTTTCAGAGCCAAGAGTTTCTACTAAGTTAACATATACGTCAACGATTTCGTAATCTTCTAAGCTCATCTTCTTTTCATTGTAAACAGTTACGTTTTCAGGTCTGATACCTACAGTTACAGGTTTATTACCATTCATATATCTAATAGGAATTCTATTAGCTAATGCATAAGGCATATTGATTTTTACACCACAATCTAATGTGAATGTAACTGATGATCCAGTCTTTAGAACTGTACCATCAAAGAAGTTCATTTGTGGAGTTCCGATGAATCCAGCAACGAATTTATTTCCTGGATAGTTGAAAAGGTTTCTAGGAGTATCGATTTGTTGAATATATCCGCTCTTCATAACTACGATTCTAGTACCCATTGTCATGGCTTCAACTTGGTCATGTGTTACATAAATGAAAGTTGTTTGTAACTTCTTATGTAGGTTAGAAATTTCAGTACGCATGGATGCTCTTAATTTTGCATCTAGGTTTGATAGAGGTTCGTCTAGTAAGAATACTTTTGGTTCACGAACGATAGCACGTCCTAAAGCAACTCTTTGACGTTGACCACCTGATAGAGCTTTTGGTTTTCTATCTAGGTATTCTTCAATTTCTAGAATGTAAGCAGCAGTTTGTACTCTTTGCTTAATTTCTTCTTTTGGATATTTTGCAATCTTTAATGAGTAAGCGATGTTATCGAATACTGTCATATGAGGATATAGCGCATAGTTTTGGAAAACCATTGCGATATTTCTATCTTTTGGTAAGTAATCGTTAACTACATCTTCATCAATTTTTAATTCGCCAGCTGTGATATCTTCAAGACCAGCAATCATTCTTAGTGTTGTAGATTTTCCACAACCAGATGGTCCTACGAAAACGATAAATTCTTTGTCTTCGATTTCCATTGTAAAGTCATTTACAGCTTTTACGCCACCTTGGTAAACTTTGTAAATGTGTTTCATACTTAAATTTGCCATAGCTTTTTTTACCTCTTTTTCAAAAATTTTTGTGTTGCTACGTTTCTATCATAACATACACTTATTTATTTGTAAACCCTTTATTTTCATTTATAAAAGGGAAATTTACGAAAAAATAGAAGCGTTTCCACCTCTATTTTAGTCCTTTATGAGTGTTAATTCTCCGGAAAAAACGCCAACTGTCGCAATTCCCGTATCAATGATGATGTTGCCGTTTTCATCTAAGTCTTTAACGACTCCTTCTATTCCATCACCATAATAATTTAGCCTTACCTTTTTACCCATCAAATATGAGTTTTCTTTATTTATCTTTATCACTTCTGAAAAGTCTATTTTTTCATACGCTTCAACAATAAGTTCACATACTCTTTTTGATAACTTGACATTATCTATTTCAATACCCTTTTCTAGAAGTATTGATGTTGCTACGATAGACTCTGGAAATGTCTTAGTATTGGTATTTATGCCAAATCCAATAATCGCATCAACTTTATCTGTAATGATTGTTTCTATTAAGATTCCACAAAGCTTTTTATCGTTTAAAAATATATCATTCGGCCATTTGATTTTTACATCTAGATCATACTCTTTTAGTGCCTTAAAAATAGCATATGAAGCAACTAAGCTTAAGTGTTTTGGATCACCTTTTACATCTTTAATTAGCATTGATGAGGTTAAACTATTTCTATCATCATACCAGCTTCTAGTAATTCTTCCTTTGCCTTTTGTCTGATGCTTCGCCATAACTAAGGAATAATTATCTAACTTATCCAAATTTTTTCTTATGTAATTATTTGTTGAATCAATAACATCAAGTTCAATAATCATAATAATTGCCCCTTTCAATATAATTATATTGCAGAAGCCTAATTCAAGCAATAAAAAAAGCTGATGAATAATCATCAGCCTTAGTTTTATAAGAATAGTAATAATAGTAATCCTGCGGCAACAGCACTACCAATTACACCAGCAACGTTAGGTCCCATTGCATGCATTAATAAGAAGTTTTCAGGATCTTCTTTTAATCCTTCTTTATGTACTACTCTTGCAGCCATTGGTACGGCAGAAACACCAGCAGCACCAATCATTGGGTTTGTCTTTCCATGATCGATTAAGCTCATTAGCTTTCCGAATAATACACCAGCAGCTGTAGCAATAGCAAATGCACAAATACCTAATGCGAAGATCTTAAGTGTATCAACAGTTAAGAAGTTATCACCTGTAGCTGTTGCACCTACGCATAATCCTAGTAGAATAGTTACAGTGTATAAAATTGTATTTCCAGCAGCTTCAGTTAATTTAGGAACTACGCCACTTTCCTTAATTAAGTTACCTAACATTAAGCATCCAATTAGTGGTGCACAGCTAGGAATTAATATAATACAAACAAACATTGTTATAACAGGGAATAAAATCTTTTTCTTCTTACTAACTGGTTTTAATTCTTGCATCTTAATTTGACGCTCTTTCTTAGTTGTAAGAAGTCTAATAATTGGTGGTTGAATGAATGGTACTAGTGCCATGTATGAATATGCAGCAACGCTTATACTTGCTAAATATTCAGGGGCAAGTGACTTAGTAACTAATATAGCCGTAGGTCCATCAGCTCCACCTATAATACCAATACTAGATGCAACATTTGGAGCAAATCCAAGTGCTAAGGCACCTAGGAATGTTAAGAAAATACCAATTTGAGCAGCAGCTCCTAAAATCATAGTCTTTGGATTAGCAATTAGTGGTCCAAAGTCTGTTGTAGCTCCAATACCTAAGAAGATTAAACAAGGATATATACCTGTTTTAACTCCCATATACAAGTATCCGAGCAATCCTGAATAAGATTCAGGGGTAACAACTTCACCAGCTTCGTTTAAAACTGCAGCTTGATGATTGAATATCCAGTCGCCAATATTACTAGATAGCATTGACATATTAGCAAGTAACATACCAACACCGATTGGAATAAGTAAATAAGGTTCAGCATCTTTAAATATTGCGACAAATATAATTACCAAGGCAAGGATAATCATTAAGAGATTTTTCCAGCCATCGCCTTGGAATATACCAGCAATA
>JAGCWW010000047.1 GCA_017961685.1 Acholeplasmatales bacterium
AGATACTATAGGATATGATGGTCTTATGCTTTATAAAAAACAACTATTGACAAAATATAAAAATGTTTTATTAGTTGATGCCGGAGATCATATTCAAGGAGGAACTTTAGGTTTAATTTCGAATGGTATTGCTATTATTGACATAATGAATAAATTAGGGTATGATGTTGTTACCTTAGGTAATCATGAATTTGATTATGGAGTGGCTCAATTAGAAGAATGTTATAAACAATTAGAATGTAAATATATTTCTTGTAATTATTGTTTTAATGCAAATAAGACAACTGCTGGTAGTATTTATGATCCTTATAAAATAATAGAAATAGGTGGCAAAAAAATAGCTTTTATAGGAGTTGCTACTCCTCAAACATTATCAAAAACTAGTTTAATAACTATTGTAGACCAAAATGGTAAACCTGTTTATGACTTTTTGACTGAGAGAAATAGTAAAGAACTTTATGAAACAGTACAAAAACATATTGATAAAGTCAGAAATACAGATAAAGTTGATTATGTAATTATAGTGGCACATTTAGGAATAGGTGGAGATGCTTTAGAAGAAAATACAAGTAGAGGACTTTTGAATAATCTTAAAGGAGTAAATGCGCTAATTGATGGTCATACTCATTTAGTTTATTTTGAAACAACAAAAGATTTGGATAATAATGATGTTGTGTATGCTCAAACAGGAACAAAACTATCAAATATTGGAGTATTTACAATTCATGCAAGTGATGGTTCAATAACTCATGAATTTGTTGACCAAGTTAAATTAGATACAATTTTTGAACCATCATCTTTGAATTTCACTCGAAATAAAAAAGAAATGTGGGTTGATAATGATATGTATAATTATATTCAGGCTAAATTAAATTCCTTTTCTGATGTGCTAAATCAAGTAATAGGTAGAGTTGCTTTTCCTTTGAATGTATATAAACTAGGAACTGAATATAAGCAATCTCATGATCAATTAAGTAGAACAGGGGAAAATATTCTTTGTAATCTAGTTACAGATGCTATTAGATATTTCGGAGATGCAGATGTAACAATAATGAATGCTGGTTCAGTTCGTGAAGATATATTAGAAGGAGATATTACTTATCAGGAAGTTATAAATACAATGCCTTTCTCAAATGATGTTCTAGTTAAGGTAATAACTGGGCAAGATATATTAGATGCACTCGAATTTGGAGTTAGAACTTTACCAGAATCTACTTCAAGATTCCCTCAAGTATCAGGAATTACTTATAAAATTGACATGGGTATACCAAGTTCTGTAGTTGTTGATAAAGATGAAGTTTTTGTTAGAGTAGATGGAGAAAGGAGGGTTTTCGATGTTATGGTGAATGGCGAACCATTAGATCTCGAAAAAGAATATACTCTTGCCACAAATTCCTTCATTATCGAAGGAGGGGATGGTTATTCAATGTTTGCCAAACATAAAGAAATATACAAATTATCAATAGGTGTTGATAATGAAGTTTTATTAAGATATATTAACGAAACATTAAATGGAGTTGTTCCTGAGAAATATAAACAAGTCGAAGGTAGAATTATTAAAACCAAAGCAAAAAGTAAAAGTAATGATATAGTAATTCTTCATACAAACGATGTCCATTGTGGAGTTCAAGATTCAATTGGATATGATGGACTTATGCTTTATAAAAAAATTCTTTTGCAACAATATAATCATGTCATAATAGCAGATGCAGGTGATCATATTCAAGGAGGAACTTTAGGTTTAATCACTAATGGAGAAGCCATTATTGAAATAATGAATAAGGTAGGATATGATGTTGCTACTTTAGGTAATCATGAATTTGATTATGGCGTTGAACAATTAGAAAAATGTGAAGCTATGTTGAACTGTAAATATATTTCAACGAACTATTGCTATCATAGAAATAAACAAGCTATATATCCTGCTTATAAAATAATAGAAAAAGGTGACAAAAAAATCGCTTTTATAGGAGTTGCAACTCCTCAGACTTTATCTAAAACAGGTTTGATAACAATAAAAGATGAAAATGGAAACTTAGTTTATGACTTTTTAACCGAAAATCATAGTAAAGAACTCTTTGATAGAGTACAAGCCCAAATAGATGATGTAAGAAGTCAAGGAGTTGATTATGTAATAATTTTAGCACATTTAGGAATAGGAGGAGATGCTTTAGAAGAAAACACCAGTGCAGGTCTTATAAGAAATCTCAAAAATGTTGATGCTCTTATAGATGGACATACACATTTAGTTTATAGTCAAACTACTCCTGATAAAAATAGGAAAAATGTAATTATAGCTCAAACTGGAACCAAATTGAATAACATTGGCCAGCTTACTATACATACAGATGGAAAAATAACTCATAAGAATATAAATACAGTTCCTTATGATGATGTTTTAGCTGAAGATATTACTACTGTTACCAGAGGAGGCAAAACTGTTTATGTAGACACTGAAATGAAGATATATATCGAAGATAAAATTAAATCTTTTTCAGATTTTTTAAATAGAAAAATAGGCTAT
>JAGCWW010000006.1 GCA_017961685.1 Acholeplasmatales bacterium
AGCACGCTCATTTATGGTAATATGATTATAGTACATAATATTATCCTCCGTTAAATTTTTGTTTGGTCACTTAAATTTTAACATAAAGATAGTATTATGTACCTTTTTATTTATGTGTTGCACTTAATATGATAAATTATCATAATAAAAAAGAAGGCTTAACTGCCTTCTAATTTTACTTTTTATTTTGTGATTTTAAATGTTTCTGTTGTTGTTTTTGTTTCTGAACTGATAATAATTAATCCTTCCATTCCAGCTTCTATCATGGAAAATTTTAGCGTTCCATCTATATCTTGTGAGTTATATTCTAGATCCTCTGTTTCTGCAGTAAATCCATCTAAAAGAGCAGCTGGACAGCAAATTGAATAGTATGCTGCATTTGGAAACTCATCGTCAGTTTTTTTACCATCAACTGTAAGATCAAACATAAAAGATCCCATTAATATTAATAATGAGCACTCTGTGTCACAAGTAATATTAAAATTGCCATCAACTGCTTTTCCTATTAAAGTGGCTTTAGGAATTTCAAAGTCATATTTATCATCAGCAACAAGGAATTTTGTATCAACTGTTCCAACATATCCATCACTATCCATTGATGAAATACTTGCTTTAGAGTTACTAAGTGAATAATCAATATTCTTATATTCTAAAGTACCATTAATATTATTATCTTCATCAACTGTAAAGATTCCCTCTGCATCATAAGTTAATGTAAATTTAAATGATCCATTTGTATCAGATAAAACTGTCCCTTGTGCCATTACTTCAGGATTATTTTTGAAGATAAAACTATATTCTACTTTAACACTACCACTAATTTGATATCCTTCTTCACTACTGAAGTGAATCATTCCTTCAGCATGTGTTCCAAAATCACCCTGAACATCAAATATTGCCTTTACTACGGCCTTTGCGTTATTTTTATTACAAGTAACCTTGAATGTAGCCATACCGTTACCATTAGTTGTTACACTTGATCTATCAACGGAAAAATCAGATGATGAACTAGTTAATGATAGATAATAACCATCAAGTGGAAAATCTTGATGAATTGTATTAGCTGCATCATAATAATGGCAATATAAGCTTACATCCGCTGTCTCTCCTTTTTTCATAATTGTTTTTGAAGCTGAAATAGAGAATTGTGGGGTAATCATTTTATATTCAACGACTACAGTAACACTTACACCTTCTACATTTGAAGATGCAGTGGCTGTTTTATATTCACTATTTGTTGTAGTACTGCCTGATACAGTTGATTTACCATAAGTATTACCTATTGAATTTGATTCTCCCCAAACTAAGCTTAATTCTTCAGCATCACCTTTATTATTTCCTATTTGGTAATTTCCAAAGATTTTTAAACCACTACCACGGTAATAATAACCATCAAAATTAGGATAAAAATCAAATACATGACATTCATCTACTAAATAATCAAAATATGATTGAGTAATCCATGAATCTGATTTTCCTTCAGAAATTGCTTGTCTAACTAAAGTTTCATAATGATCATGCATTTCAGGAGTTATATCTAAATATTCATATCTAGAAAAATGTGTTATTTTACAAGTCGCATAGCCATTTGAAACTGTTGCGCTTGTTACATAATCCCAAATATCATTTTCTTCATCATAACAATAAACTGAAATTGTAGAATTAGTTGGGACTCTAGTAAGTTTTACTCTAGCCTCTACTTCTTTGTTGAATTTAGTTCCTGATGGGCCATATTCAACAGCACCTAAGAAATTAACAGTAGGTGCATCATTTATTTCTTCATCAATACTAACATATTTTACTGTAATCTCAGTATCTTTATCTAAAGCATCTTTAGGAATGTTTAGTGAAACATTATTTCCTTTATCGCTTAACTTTCCACCATCTTTACCTATTTTACCTTTAGCTTGTTCATGAGTTACTATTTCATCAGTTTTTTTCTTATCTTTTTTCTTACTACAACCAGCTATTCTAAAAATACTAGAGAATAATAAGATAGGTATTAATAATTTCTTAAAAACTTTCATCTATATGCCTCCTCTTAATTTCCTGATCCAGAAGTAATTGTAATTGTTTGAGTTGTTGATTCAGTTTTTGACTCAACAATTATTCCTGTCCAGTTTTCAAGCGCCGTAGTATAGCCTTCAAAATCAAATAGAATTTCAATGTTATCCTTTAACGATGTTGATGAATTTGTACTTGTTCCTTCTTCAAAAGTAAAAGGTAATAGTAGACTAGATTTATTCTTAATAGCAATCACACTTGGATATGAATAATCTATATCGCCTGCAGGAGTATGTCCATATGAAATACCACTTCCATAAAGTGTTGTTATTGTTTCAAAGTCTTCAACTTCAATTCCTTTAGATGAAATACTTACACTATATGATGGAGTTCCAGTTTTTTCACTATTCTCTTTTGCGCCAAATATATCATAAGCTCCTACGCTTGTCTCTCCATCTTCTACTATTATTAATCCGTTTTTTGAAGAAGAATATGTTGCATCAATATTTGTAAAGTTAATTGTTCCGCCTATATTTCCATTTTCATCTTTTAATGTTCCTTCAATATCATATTCGATTGTTAATCTAAATGTACCATTACTAGTTATTGAGCATCCATCCACAAATGTTGGATCAACATGATAAATAAAGCTTAAAGTTTCTGTTATATGTCCACTTATAGTGTATCCACCTTCACTACCAAAGTGTATTGAACCTTCAGCATGAGTTCCAAAGTCGCCAGAAACGTCGAAAATAGCTTTAATTATCGCTTTTTCACCGTCTTTGTTACATGTTACTTTAAACTTTGCTTTACCACTAGCATCAGTAGTTACACTTGTTTTATCAAGGCTAAAGTTACTTGATGAACAGTTTAATGTTAAATAATAATCATCTAGTGGAAAATCTTGATGAAGAGTATTTGCTGCATCATAATAATGACAATATACTGTTACATCAGCTGATTCACCCTTCTTTAGTTCTGTCTTTGTAGCACTCATTGTAAATTGAGGAGTTATTATCTTATATTCAACAATTACTGTTACAGTAATCGCATCAACATTACTTGATTCTCCTTCAGTAGCTTTCTTATAATCTTCATATGAAGTTGTGCTACCTGAAACACTTGATTTTCCATAAGTGTTTCCTACTTTATTAGAGTCACCCCAAATATAACTTAATTCTTCGGCATTGCCCTTCTTTTCTCCAACTTGATAATTTCCATTAATTTTTAAACCACATCCGTAATAGTAATATCCATCATAATTTGGATAATAATCTAATACATGACATTCATCTACTAAATAATCATAATAAGTTAAAGTAATCCATTCATCAGACTTACCTTCAGAGATTGCTTGTCTAACTAATGTTTCATATTTATTATGCATCGTAGGAGTTATATCTAAATATTCGTATTTAGAAAAGTGAGTTATTTTACAAGTTGCATAGCCATTTGAAACTGTTGCACTAGTAACGTAATCCCAAATATCATTTTCTTCATCATAACAATAAACTGAAATAGTTGAATTAGTTGGGGCTTTAGTCAATTTTACTTTAGCCTCTACTTCTTTATTAAACTTAGTTCCAGATGGACCATATTCTACTGCACCTAGAAAACTTAAGCTAGGTGAATCACTTATTTCTTCATCACAACTAACATATTTCATAGAGATTTCAGTATCCTTATCTAAAGCATCTTTAGGGATGTTTAGACTAACGTTATTGTCTTTATCGCTTAACTGTCCACCATCTTTACCTATTTTACCTTTTGCTGCTTCATGAGTAATGATTTCATTTGTTTTCTTTTTATCTTTCTTTTTACCGCATCCTGCGATAGTAAAGATAGATGAAAATAATAAAACAGGTATTAATATTTTCTTAAAAATATTCATAAAATCCCCTCCTAAAATCGTTGTAATACACTTTTATTATATATTATATAAATATATGTTTTAACTATCTTTATGAATATAATGTCAAAAAAATGAAAAAAGAAGGTTTAAAACCTTCTATTTTAATTCCTTTAATAACATAATAGCTACATCAAAGCTTGATAATTGCTTTTTATGTTCTGCCTCTTTCCCTAAATCAGCTCTATCCCATTCATCAGCTAAAATATCACCTGAGAATAGATAAGAATATAAATTATAGCCTCTAAAATCACATACAGCTTCTAGAGCTGAGACTTCCATTTCAACACACAAGCAACCTTTATCTCTTCTTTCATTTATCTTATTTTTTGTTTCCATATAGATTGCATCAGTTGTCCAAGTGAATCCTTTTGTATATTCTATATTATTATCTATACATACCTTTTCTATTACATCACAGTTTTTAATATCAATAAATTCACTTGCTTCCTTATAGTGGTATGAAGTACCTTCATCTCTATATGCTTTAATGGGAATAATTAATTTATCTTTAGCAGCATCTACTAACAATCCACATGATCCAAAAACAATAAAGTTTTTCGCATCAGTAATATAAGCTATTTCTTCTAGAGTTGCTACAGCTGCTGGTGCACAAACTGGAGACATATAGAATAAAACATTTAAATCCTTTAAATAATATACATTGATTATTCCATTAGCTGTACCTGAAAATGCCACAACTTCATGTTCATATTTATTTAATATTTCATCTTCTAAACCTTTAAAGAAACACACAATACAAGTATTAGTTTTCTTTTCTATTTTTTTTATACCATGAGAATCATATGCATCCTTTGGAGTTATTAAAGGTTTTGAATTATCAAATGTATCATTAATCATTTTATCATCCCCTACTTTTTCTTTAAATTATATTCTCATTTTATTAAATAATCAATAGAAAAAAGGACTATTTAGCCCTTTTATCTAAGTAATAAGTCACTATTTATTTTTTCTTCCCAGTTAAATGAGACATTAACATTTTTCATACAACAAATAGAAGCTAGCCCTTGAACTGTAGACCATATTTTAATTAAATCAATTTCTTTTTCTTCATTTGTTCTATTTATTTTCTTTTCATCTAAATATTTTAAATATTGATTTTTTAGAAGAATAAATGGTTGATAATCATTATTATATTCTTTATCAAACATCATATGAGCGCTTATGTTTTGTTTTCCAAAAAGGAAGGTATAATAATCAGGATTATTCTTAAAGAATAAAACATAGCTCCTACCCATATTTAAAATCGATTCTTCGGCTGTTTTAGCGCATTTTATAGAAGAATTCAATTCTTCCATAAAAGTGTCTGTAACACTTTTTTTAATAGCTTCTATTAATTCTTCCTTATCTTTAAAATGAGCATAAGGAGCGGAATGAGATACATTACAAAGGGAAGCGACTTTTCTTAAAGATAAGTTTTCTTCTCCACTTTCATTAATTAGCTTTAATCCAGCATTAATTAAAGCATTTCTTAAATCTCCATGATGGTATGTATCTTTCATTTTAAACATTCCTCCTTTATATTTTCAAATATAGGAATAACTTCTTCTGGGTTTTCCCATAAAGGACTATGCGCAGCATCCTTTATTTTATAAAATGATGCGCCTAATATATTTGCATAATCTTCAACTAGATCAACAGGACAATTATAATCAGATTCTCCACTTATAAAATAAACTGGTACATCTAAATTATTAATTGATGTTCTATAATCATAATCCTTATTGTTTAATACTAAAGGTGTTTTATCATATAATTTCTTACCCTTAATATAATTTATTTTCTCTTTAATAGTATAACATCTAGATAATATAATAGGAAGAGTTATTCCTTTTAGTTCATTTTTATTTAAGATTGTTCCTCCACCTGCATCATGAACTAAATAAACAAATTCCCCAAAATCTTTACATTTAACATTACCATCTTCTAAATGTATTATGGCATTTTCTAATCTCCTTAAATTCTTTTTACTATTTTTAAATTTATCTTTCATAAAATTATACATTAAAGTATCTCTTTCAAAGGAGTCAGTTACTACTTGCGCCATACCAATATATGCGTAATAATCTGTTGGGTATTCTTTAACTGTATTTAAAGCTATAATACTACCACCAGAGAAACCCATAATAAATATTTTATCTTTATTAAATCTTTCCTTTAAATAATTAGTGACTAAATGAGTATCATTAATTAATGTATCTAAAGTTATTTCATTAATATTTATATCTTTATCATAAACTATACCCATACCTCTATAATCCCAGTATACTACTGTATAATATTCTTCTAAATTCATCTTCTTATATTTTTCAGTTAAGAAGTAATCATCAGTTCCAGGACCACTAGAAACTAATAATAATACAGGATTATTTATATCAACGCTATTAATGAAAAATCCGTTTTTTACGCCATTTATATCTACTTTTATCTTTTCTGATAAACTATTTTCACCTTTATATTTTCTAATTTTACCTGGACTCATTAAAACCCATGTAAGTAATAATATTAATATGATAGATAAAATAAAACCTACTATCCCACCTGATATAATTAAAGCTTTTTTCATTGTTTCACCTTCTATCTTGACATTGGCAAGATTATTATATCATTTAATCTTTACAGTGTCAAGTTTATATAATAACTTATTTTTTTATTTGTTTTCCAACAAATAAGTATTATAATTATATTGTTTGAGAAAGAAGGAATAATAATGGATAATACCTTACATTTTCAAGAAGGATATCGTTATGATGATTCATATTCAAAGGAAGAATTCTTTAGTGCTTGTTTAAAATATTTAAGGGATGAATATTTATGTCCTCCATATATTTTTGAAGAAGCTAAATTTAGCGAAGTAAATAAAATAGATATTCCTATTATTGATGCACATGGTAGTGCCATAATTAATTATTCAAGATTACTTGGTTATGATAAGCAAGTAGCTTATACTACTAAAAAAACGACTAGATATAGTGATGGTACTAGTCGTAATCAATATTCAACAAGTTATAAAACAGAAACAGAATGGGTTAGAGATTTAGGAACTATTACAGGTTGTGCTGATGCGAAGTTTATTGATCCTAAGTTTATTGATTTTATAAGTGAACAACATGTAGATAGTTCTTCTCTTATTCCACTTGATAATAAAGAATTAAATTCACTTAGAATTGATGATGTTGCCTTAGATTCATTAAAACATGACATTTTAGAGATAACTTATAGAGATAATATAACTTATCCCGTTAATAAAGTTAAAAAGGAAGAATATAACGGAGAAGTTGATATTATAAAGTTATCTGTCACTTTAGTTTCTATGTATGCAATAGATGTAACTGTTAGAAATAAATCATTTGTGTTATATGCATGTACTAATGGTAGTACTAAAATTTATAGATTAGGTGATCTACCTATAAATGATGATCAAGAAGAATTTAATAATAAGATATATGCTATATCAAGTAAAAGAGATAGTATAACTAAATTACCTAGATTATTTAGATTATTATCTATAATACTATTATCAGTATTATTTGTTTTATTACTAGCCTTAGGTATTAATAAAAATAATTTAACTATAAGATTAGTTTCCTTTATTCCATTAATTCTAGAAATAATAATAGTTATTATATTAAATAAGAAAATTAAAAAAGTTACAATAGAATATGGAAAACAAATGGGCACTCTTTATGAAGAGCGAGATAAACTTATTAAAGAAGAAAGATTAGAAGCTTATGAAAGATATATTAATAACAACAATATAAAACAAAAAAAGGTTCAATAGATCCTTTTTTTATTTATATGATAGATAATCAGGTAAGTGATGTAAGTATAAATCTAACATATCATCACTTTCTTCTAATGTTTTCATTAAATTAGGATCAGGGAATGGATGGTTGTCATGATAATCTTTTTCTCCTTCTCTTTTTATAGGAAAAGCTAGATGTTCTTCATCAAGAGAAAATATAGCATGTACTCCTTCTTTATTTCCTCTAGCATCTAATCTTATCCACTTTTTTAATGATTGAATATAAACTGTGTTTAATGCATGTATGCAAAAACTAGAATCAGGGCTATCAGTTAAAGCTAGACGTTGATATGAGAATCCTGCAGGTATATTGTTTGCTCTTAAAAGTGCAGCAAGTAAATTTGCTTTACCCCAGCATATACCTACACCTTCACTTAATACACTACTAGCTGATATGGTTACTCTTCTATCTTGATAATCCCAAGAATGACGAATTTTATCTCTAACATATTCATAAGTTATTTTTATTAAATCTATTTCATCTTTTGAAAAATCTTTTAGCATATTAGCTAATGATCTTATATCTTTATCATCATAATCAACATATTTAGTTTTTTCTAAAAATTTCTTATCCATAATATCACTCCTTTTCCATATTATACCATAATAAATAAAAGGACCCGTCTCGAATCTGTTTGACAAATTCTAAAAGGGTCTATTTATTATATATATATATATATATCATATAACGATATTTACTAGTATTTTCAACAAAACCTATATTTTTGTATAAATTATAACCATCTTCTGTTGCTTGTAAATCAATATACTCAAGATCTAATTCTTTTCCTTTATTAATTAGTGATTCAAGTATTTTTTTACCTATTCCTTGTTTTCTATAATTTTCTTTAACATATGCGTTCATTACAGTACCAATTCTACCATTAACAAATGAAGGATTACTTGGTTTATAACTAACATATAAAAAAGCACATCCTAATCTTTTTTATTCTTTTTATTTTTAATTATTAATGATATTCCTATTCCGAATGAAAATGCTCCAATAAGGATAAACATTAATAGAAATATTACATACCAATTAGAACTTGTATCAAACATAAAATCTAATAATTTATACCAAAAATCAAATTTATATAGTATTGCGCATAAATCAAATAATAGGTATCCTCCTCCTATTAGATAAACATATCTCCACCAATAATTATTTTTTATATTTCTTATAAAAGTTATTATACCTAAAATACATAAAATTGTTAGAATTGCCATTAAAATAAAATATAATGGTCCTCTATTATGTAATAAATCAAGCCAAAATGATGTATAAGATTCTTTATTAATTAATCCCCATATTCTATGTAGATGAAACAATCCAAAAAATATGAAAAAATATGGTTCCCAAAATATTATTTTTTTATTCATCTTTCTCCTCAAACTTCTTATTCCAAGAACCTATTTCAATTAAATTACCTTCAGGATCAGCTATGTAACATGTTCTTTGCCCCCAAGGTTCTGTAGTAGGTTCTAGTATAGGTTTTGCTCCTTGTTTTATTATTCTATTATAAGTATCATCAACTTCATCAAAACTATCTACATAAAGTGCTAGTTCAAAGTGACCATTTAAGCCTTTAACATATTCATATTTTCTATTAGTCATCTTTTCAAAATCTTTTCTACCATATAATAGAAATAATGTGCCATCTTTCTTTAAATATACATTAGATGTATCTAAGTCTTCTTTTATTTCAAAGCCAAGTACATCTCTATAAAATTTAATCATGTTCTCCATATTTTCTACAAATAATCCAAATCCATCTAATCTCATAATATCACCTATCTCTAACAAGATTTTACCTTTTGAACTATCATTTTGTCAACTTATTAAGAAAAAAAGACCCTTTTCAGGATCTTCTTAATCTGTATAAAACTTATAAGCTTTGTCTGTGCAAAGACATATTATATATATTTTAATGATGATATTATTCTTAATACATCTTCATATTTATATTTCCCGCTTGCGATGCCAAGTGCAATATCAGTTATTATATCATCACTAAAATCTAAATGAATTCCATTAACTTCAAGAAATGATATCATAATATGAACTCCTATTCTTTTATTTCCATCAAGGAAGGGATGATTAGCAACTAGTCCATATCCTAGGCGTGCTGCTTTTTCTATTTTTGATGGGAATAGTTCCTTACCATCAAAAGATTGAAAAGGAGCTTCTATTGCTGATTCGAGTAACTCTTCACTTCTAATTCCAAATTCTCCACCAGTTTCATTAACTAGCATTTGATATATCAATAATACTCTTTCTTTTGTAAACTTTATCATTTTGCCAACTCCTTAAAAGCATTAATATGTTTTTTTAGTATTCTTTTAGCAACAATTTCAATTATTTCATCTTCTGTTAAATCTAAATATTCATTGTCTTTCATATCTAGCAATATGTATTTTGGTTTATTGTTTTTAAAAATAATAGCTTTCCCATAATTATCAGTTATTTTTACTGCTTTAGAGAAGTTTTGATTTGCTTCTGTCATTGTTATGATTTGATTAGTATCCATTTTCATATTAATCACCTCTTACTAAGAGTATAATATAAATATAGGATAAATTCAACCTATTTTTTATGCATAATTTTAATATATAATAAAAAAAGACCCTTTATGGGTCTGTCTTATATTTATACTTCTTTTTCTAATTCTTTTATGTAATCTTCACTTATAAAATCTACTTGTTTATCATAAGTTTCAATTAATCCTCTCATATCAGGAGTTCTTTCTTCTTCTGGTATTTTTATACATTTCTTATATAATAGTTTCATCATAAATTTATGTTTACCACTTAATTTTGTATAATCTATTGCTCCTCTAATATGATATATTTTAGCAATATTAAAGATTTCTTCTTTTAGTTGTTTCTTCATATTATTTCTTATTGCTTCTATGTTTTCAGCGTCTAATGGATCAGCAACACCACATGTGGCAATTATAATTTTTTTATTAGTTAAATCTTTAATTTTATTTAAAGTTTTCTTCATTCCTAATACTCCACCAGCATATAAAGAGCCTATATAGATGATTTCATCATATATATTAATGTCTTTTATTTCATTAAAACTTTTCATTTCCATATTATATTTTTTGCTTAATATTTCCGCATATCTTTTAGATGAACCGTAAACAGTTCCATATATAATTATCTTCATATATACACCTACATTTCGATTAGATTATTTCTCATTTGGCTTATTACTTTAATTGTTGTTAATAAGTCTTTTTTATCTATATTTTTGTATAATATAGCCATTTTCTTTAATGCTTCAACATTATTATCATTAGAAAACTTTATACATTTATCAGTTAATAAGATTCTTTGTTTTCTTTTATCTATATCATCAGTTACAAATTTAATAAAATCTATTTTTCCTAGTTTCAATAATATTTGTTTAACATTTTGATGACTACTTCCCATAAGACTGCTTACTTCTCCTAGTGTTGGAGTTTCTTTACATATACTTATACAAACAATAGCAAAGAATTGTTTCCAAGTAATTTCTTTATATATTAAATCAGCAGTAGCTTGAAAACTATTATTAAATGAACTTAATAATCCTATTAAATATGATTCAGGTGGAATGTTATCTTTTAGTTGTTCTTCTAGCTTCATAATTAACCCTCCTTAATTATGTAATATATTACCTATTTTTATTATAGAACGGTTTTTATAATAAGTCAATAAAAAAGACCCTTTTCAGGATCTCTTATTTTTAATCAGTCTAAATTGTATAAACTAATAAATCTTGTCTGTGCAAAGACACATCTTATTATTTTTGATAAACAATTAATCTTTGCCATATAATTAACATCATATTTTTAAAGATATATTTCCATTACAGGCCTAATACCTTTCCATGTACTTGCAACATAAGAAGTATGGCCAAAAAAATTCGTTGCTAAAACACTACAAACGTTATAAGTGTAACTTGCGATATATGGATCACTAATGCTTGTTGATGGTGATTGCAAATACCACTCATACCCTTCAACACCTTGAACTTTCGCATAATCAGTTGACTCAAATCCTAGTTGGAAAACAAGAGCGCTATTATTCTGAGCATCTTTTAAAGTTAATAATGAAGGTAGACTTTTAACAATACTTTTCTCATACTCATTGAATGCTGTATTATAAAAATTATATTCAAGCCAACGTGATATGTCTGATAAAGCATAATCGTTTGCATATCCTGTTCCGCCATTATGACTATATTTTTTTGTGCTGTTTGCAACTGATACACGGCAAAATGGTTGGCTATCGATACTTAATTCTGCAATAACAAAGGCAACACCACTACTTTCGCTAATAACTTTCCACTTAATTCTTTCATATTTAAACCAATATATGTTATTGATATAATATCCGTTTAATTCTTGAAAACGAGTAAGATCCTCAGTCGTTGGATCAACATTAGTTTGAGATGGCCTATATTTGATAAAATATACTCCCCTGTAATCGTATCTTCCATCTTCATCTAAATCTATATCAATATACCACATAAAGTTGCTTGTTTTATTAAAGATATAATATCCATAACTAGTCCATAGACCAGAATTAGATTCTGTTGGTAAATCCTGTGCCTTTTCGTTTAAGACTTGAATAACGTATTCATCATTTTCTAGAGTTTGAGGGTAATAACCATAATAAAGCGAACTACCTATTTTTTCATAAACAAGCAAAGTGGTAGTAATTGTAACATTTTCTGCTGGAACTTCAAATATAACACTATTTCCTTCTAAAACAACTCCATTACTTACACTCCACTTTATAGAATAATCATATGGAACCCCTGACGCAGTTAAAGTTCTTGAAGATCCACAATCTATTTCTTCATCATTTGTTATTCCTGAAATTGTTACTTCTTCAACATTATTAATTATGTTTATTTTATACTTATATGGAATATATCTTGCTTCAAAAGTTAATTCTTCACTAGGAATTGTTAATGAATAAGATAATGATGAAGTAATAAAATCATTATCTTTGTACCACCCATCAAATTTATATCCTGCATTAATTGTTGCTTTGATAGTAACTTGCCCACCATATTTAATTATTCCTGTAAGGCTTGTTCCCCCGGCTTTTGGAAGATTTTTTTTAAGAATAACATTATAGTAATTACGCTTATAATTTATTCTAATAACTGTTGTCCCATTTCCGTCTATGATTTCTTGTGTTATTTTTTCATTAGTAAATCCCTCATAATCATTTGCAACTACATTAGTTAATTCTCCACTTGTTCCTACACAATCTTCTACTAGTTCAGGAGTAGTTGGATATTTATCATCATTAATGTTTTGCAAATAATGTTCAACAGAATAATGTGTGTCAGTTCTTCCAACCCAAACAGCTTTAAACACCATGTTTTTATTCATATTTGGTTTTTTAACTAAATTCATATTTAAATCTATTATTTTTTCTCCATTATAGCTCCAACCATCAAAAATATAACCTTCTCTACTAACTATAAAATCAAAATAATCAATACTAAAAACATCTGTTTTGAAAGTTTCTAATGATTCTGTTGTCTCTCCTCCAGCTAAATCAAAAGATATATTTGATAATTCTATTTGAGAATACTTAGCATAATAAACAGTGTTTTCCATTGTTTCGCTCAAAGGATGGTCCCAACCAGAAAAATAATAATTGTAATCATCATCGCTTTCTCTCGTTGGATTTTCTAAAGGATAAGAAGGAATTTCACCTTCTTCAACCCTAACTCTACATAAGAATGTACCATCGTAATCATTAAAAATAACATAGTACTGTTTTTTTTCTTCAGTTGTTGTTTTAATTGTTGATGTTTGACTTTTTCTAGTAGTTATTTCCTCGCTCTTTTTTTTACTTGTTTTGCTCTTGTTTTCCGCTTTTGAGCAACCTACTAGAAGAGTCAAGAATAATAAAAATAATACTATTTTTTTCATAAAAATACACCTCCTAGTCCCATATAACTATATTATTATTTTCATCATAATGCCAATAATTACCAAAATCCATTGGTTGGGATTCACGATAATAATATACTGTTGCTTCTATTTCGTCGTCGCGGAAGAAATAATTATTGTTTTCTAAGCAAAAAACACTTAATTGTTCACAATTTTCAAATGCACTAATCTCTATAGTAGTAACACTTGTAGGTATAATTAAACTTTTTAAATTTATACAACCAGTAAACGAATAATATTTTATAGTTTTAACACTATTTGGTATAGTTACACTTCTTAATTTTGAGCATTCAAAGAATAAACTATCTCCTATTATTTCAAGTTTGTTTGGTAGAATAATCTTTTCTAAGCTTGAACATAAAGCAAAAGCACTATAGCCAATAGATTCAACATTATTTGATATTGTTATATCCTTTAAATTTGAGCATTCAGCAAATGCACAACAGCCAATACTTTTAACGCTATTAGGTATAACAATGTTATCTAAATTCGTGCATTCGAAAAAAGCATAATCTATTATTCTCTCGGTATTTCCATTAATTGTTATATTTCCTAGCGATTTATCAACAGGTCGAACAAATAATTGATAAGGGTTATTTTCATCTCCATAATAATAACCATTGTTAAACAATGTTAGTTCTTCATTAGGTAATTCATAATAATAATTATCAGACAAACCGGTGATATTAGTTGGTATCAAATTTGAACCTCCTGTCCAAAATTTTACTTTCCCATTACTATCTATTTCTCCAATACTATTACAACCTATAATAGTATAATGATACTTTCCATCTTTCAATTCATATTTTTGTGAAAAATAATCACTCCATGTTATGCCTATCGAATAATCATTAATATATTGTGTCGAACCAAGAAATTCGTAATTTTTGCAATATGATTTATAAATGCTTCCATCAGTAAATGTAGTCGTATAAGATATTCTTTCAAAAAAAACAAATCTTTCCCCAAAATCTTTTCTTTCATCAATATAAATATCATAGTTTTTCAAGTTAATATCTACTTTTTCAATTGTCTTCATTTTTTGACTTATATAATAATTATCTTCGTCAAATTTATGATTTTTATCATAAAAGTATTCCTCTAATTTATTATTTGCAAAAGAGCAATATCTAAAGCTGAAACTCATTTCTTCTAATTCTTTATATATTTTTTCAGCCTTAATAAAAGCTGCCTCATCATCATTTTCAAAAGCTTTTTCTAGTAGATTTTCAACTTCTTTATATTTTTTTTCTGCACTACCTAACCAAAGACAATCATCTTCATCAGTTACTGTAGGATCACCTAAAATATTCATTACTTCTTGTTTGGTCATGCCTAATTCTATATTTTTTTTATTTTTCCCACAACCTGTTATTAATAGAATAGTGAGAATAAAGATTAAAGCGGTATATAATATATTTTTCTTTCTTATCATTTTTTTCTCCATTTTCTTTTTATTCAGCTTTGTTTTTTACAAGGTCTTTATTTTTTTAATTATTATGAATGCCCCAAAAATTAATAGTTCTACTGAAATAATTGTTGGGAAAATCCAAGAATTTGCTTTGTCTTTTTTTACAAGTTTTTTACCACATCTTGTACAAACATATGTCGTTTCACCTTGTTTAAATATATTTGATTTGATTTCATCAATTACCTCATAATTATGGCCTAACTCATCAATATCGACATTTTCTTTTGTGCCACATAATGTACAAGTTCTTATCCCGTTTCCTTTTTCTGTACATGTTGGTTTTATTGTTGGCTCTGGCTCTCCTATATGTGTATGATTCTTGTACAAGTATAAAGAATAAGGTTCACCAGAATGATTGCCAGACATAAATGATTGCGTATTTCTAACTTCTATAAAATATGTTCCAGCTTGTACCTTTACTTCTTTTGAAGTTGTTGTACCTGTTGTTCCATCTACATTAAAATCAATGACTCCACTTGTTTTTCCACTAAGGCACATTGTAATATGCCAATAACTCTTATTACTTGCTAAATAATCAGTACCTTCATGATTGAATACTATTGAAACTGTCGACTCATTATTTAGAACAACTTTATAAATATCCCTATCCCAATCATGCGAAAGATTTCCATCTATAACTTGAAATGGCTTTATGGAAATAGCTGATTCTCTTGAGTTGTTTGGTTCAGTTTCCCAGCCAGTTGCAGGCGTAAAATTAACTCTTAAAGCATATCTTTCATATGAATAAATATATGATGCAATTCTAATATAGTATGTACCATTAGGCATAGAATATTCTGAAGTCTTAAATTTTTCATTGCCAGCAACTAAATCATATATTTCTACTCCCTTAGAATCGCATGCAAGATTTATACCATTTTCATCATAAAGGTGTATTTTCCAATTTTTACTAGTTGTATCAGTTAAATCTGGTTCAAATGTAACATTAAAATGACCACTTTCTGTTATTGTAAATTTAAACCAATCAATATCATCATTATTGATTGAACGACCATAATATGTTTCATTTAATGCTATTAAATCGGCATTAGCTTTTGCACCATTAGTTGTTTCTGTTTCCCAGTAATTAGTTTGTTCAAAATTGATTGAAAAATAATAGTCCTTAGTAGAATGATAATCTCCTTTGTATACCTTATAGTAATATGTTCCTTCATCGTAACCTAAATCTTTTGTTATCCTATTTGTCGTTTCACCATCCATTATGTAATGAAACAACCGATTATCAATATCATCATCTTTATACACATCTATTATCCAATATGATTTATTACTATTTATATAGTCATGAGCAAAATTAAGATGAACACATCCTCTTTTATTAATCTTAATACTATACCAATCGACATCGCTATTTGAACTTAAACTGCCTTTTACTTCTTCATCTAAAACAAGCTCATTTGCTTCTAAATAAGTGTTATTTGATTCTTCCTCACTAGCTGCATAAGCTGTTTTTGATACTAACACAAAAAAGCCTAAAACTATTATCACTAAAAAAGTTTTTATTATTCTTTTTATCTTCATTTTTTCACCTTCTATTGTCTACCAATGCGAATTATAGTATCCTGACATTAATTTATATTTTTCCAATAATTCTTCGCTTGTCTTGTTGCCGTTTTTAATTAGAGAATTTGTTAAATCTTGGGCAGATATTAATCTATTATTAGATTCAACTACTTGCGCTTGGGCATTTAAAGTTATTGACATTGAATCGTCTAGTCTTTTTGCTAATTTTTTTGTGCTAGCTTCAATTGAAGAAGAAATTTTTCTTCCCATGTAACCAATAGAATCGTTAATCTCTTCAGCACATCTAGTTATCGTTTGAAACATTATCGAATTAGCTCTATTCATTTCTCCAACAATAAGATTCGTATTTGACCTTATTTCAGCAATAAGCATTTCATTATTAATTTTCATATCCAACGCATTTAATGCTTCCTTGATACTATCAGCTCTGTTGGTTGAAATATAATATAGCAATCTATCAAGATTTTTCCAATCACTAGTATGAAGCGTTTCGCCATAGTTGGCTACTAAAGCATTATATGTTTCTGTTGCAATTTTAACCTTTAATTTGGCTTCTTCTTCTAATTCACTTATTTCATCTTCAACATTAGTAATTTCAAATTCAATTTCTTGAACCTTTTCGTCTTTAATTTCTTCTTGATTAGGCAAATTTTCCTTTAATTCTTCAATCCTCTTATGTACTCTATTCACATCAGTTTCAGCATCTCTTAAATCCTTTTGTAAATAAGACAATTCCTTATTATAGTTTGATTCTAACATCTTATTTTTAACTTTATGACCATGCAATTCTATAAAAAAGAAAATAATAGCAATTAATATAACAATTCCAAGAAAGATGTACTTAAACATAGCACCAAGCAAAGAATACTGAACAATAGCGTATAAGATGACTGTTAACGCAATTATTATGCAAACAATAGAAAACGAAATAATAAACAATTTACTCTCTTTTGGTACATCCTTATTTTTATAATTGTTATAATCTCGTTCAACATTTCTCTTTCTGCCAACATATGTCGTTTGCCTTTTAATCAAATCATCAACTTCTTTTTCCATTTCCTTATACTCTTTTTCAAGATTAGAAATATCTTCTTCTAAGCCCTCTATTTTTCTTTCTCTTGATGATATATCTCGTTCTATTGCTTCTTTTTCTTCATTCAAATCATTTATATATGAAAGTCCTGCTCTAATAGCTACTAAATCATCGCGTATTTTTTGCTTGTCAGTTTTTCTCTCTTCCATTTTTTCCTCCCTCTTTACCACAAAACAAATGCATTAATTAAGGTAATTTTGGCAAATAAAAAATTAATAAAAATAAAAATCGCATAATAAAAGCACTCTCATTTGCTCATTATCTAATTATCACCTTTATTTTATATAGTAATTATTCTAAAATAATTATAGAACAATTTGGGCTATTATTCAATAGCACGTTTTGTTCTGTCTTATAATTGAACCGGTGATAATAATGTTAAGATTAAAGGAATTAAGGGAAGATAGCGATCTTACGCAATCTTACATTGCTAAAATACTAAACATATCACAGCGTTCTTATAGCCACTACGAGCTTGAAGATAGGCAAATCCCACTAGATTTACTAATAAAACTTGCAGACTATTACAACGTTTCAGTTGATTATATTATCGGGAGAACAAACAAAAAAAGAAGAGAAAACTAGTCTCTTCTTTTTTTTATAAATGAATTGTTAATTCACATTAATCAATTTTATAATCAACTTTTTATAGATATTCATATGCATTTTCAAATATAAAGCAAATCACCTTGTGGTTGCACAAGTCTCTCTGGCACGTTTTGCACAATTTAGTCCGCACGCTTCTGCTACAGCTCCAACGCACACGCACCACGCACACCCGCAATATCGACATTGATATAACGCAGTTATGTCCTTATTATTTAATCTTTTAAAACAACAAAAAAAGACCCTTTTCAGGATCTCTTTAATCTGTATAAAACTTATAAGCGTTGTCTGTACAAAGACAAAAAATATTATTAGTCTTTTACGAATGGTAGTAATGCCATATGACGAGCACGCTTAATTGCAATAGCAATCATTCTTTGATGCTTTGCACAAGCACCAGTAGCTCTTCTAGGTAAAATTTTACCTCTTTCAGAAACGAACTTTCTTAATAATTCTGTATTCTTGAAGTCTACTGCATCTAACTTGTTTTGGCAGTAATAACATACCTTACGTCTTTTCTTATGTTGTTGCATACTTATTTCCTCCTTTTAGAATGGCAAGTCATTATCATCAACATTCTTGATTTTGCCTGCGAAAGAATCTTCTTCAGCTTCATCTTCTTGTTGAGCTCTTGCACTATCGTTTTTAGTTTCTAAGAATTGTACATTGTCGCAAAGAACTTCTGTGATGTATCTTGTAACACCATTAGCTTCATAATTTCTTGTTTGAATTCTTCCTTCAACACCAATTAATGAACCTTTTTTAACATATTTTGCTAAATTCTCTGCTTGTTTATTCCAAATAACACAGTTAATAAAATCTGCATTACTTGCATTTTGATCTGAATTTTGAGAAGTTGGTCTACTTACAGCAAGTGTAAAATTAACTACTGAGCTACCACTTTGAATGTTTCTTAATTCAGGATCTTTAGTGATTCTACCTACTAGTATAACTTTGTTCATAAAATCACCTCAATTAACATACTACAACGATATCACGAATAATATCTTCATTGATACGTGCAATACGGCTGAATTCAGCAACTGCTTCTTTGCTTGCTTCAACTAATTGCCAAACATAATATCCTTTTTTAAATCCAGCAATTTCGTAAGCTAAATCCTTTAGTCCAATTTCTTTAGTTTCAGCAATAGTACACTTCATATCAGTAAATAATTTTGATATAGAATCAATTACTGCCTTAGTTCCTTCAGCTTCAAGATTTGGACGAACGATATACATTACTTCGTATTTTTTCATTCTTATTACCTCCTTATGGTCTAGTGGGCACTATTGTGCCAAGGATGAGGAAAAAACCTCATGCTCTTATATTATACCATAATATATTTATTATGCAACAATTATTTTATTGTTTTGATAACACATCATGTGTTATAATAATTTGTAGCAACAAGGAGGATTATTTATGCTTGATAAATTTAGATGTGTTATGTCAGGTTATGATAATGCACTAACAGTATTTGCTGATGATAATAAAAAATATTTATCTACAGCCTTATCAGATAATAACCTACATTCTGATTTCGTAGATAGTATTGAATTAATAAGCTTTGTAGCAATTCCTTATAGCAAATAAAAATCGCTTAAATTAGCGATTTTTTATTTGAACTCTTCTACTATATCATTATCAATTATAATATTATTTTCTAGATATTTTTCTAATGTTTTAAATGGTTTTGTTTTAACTAATTCATTCTCTAGATATATGATTCTAGGTATAGATAGAACTCCATTGTAAGCTTTATCTGTTTTATAATTATCATTAAAAATCCAACCTATTAATATAACCATATCATTATATTTAAACATTTGACTTGCATAATAATTTTTAGGAAGATTTAAAATAACTTCTTTTTCTTTAATAAAATGTAATCCATCAAAGCTACCCAAATAAAAGTGATCTTTTCTATCAATCATTGATGAATATTTAAATAAATATTTATCATTTATTTTTATTAAATTTGGGCATTCAATAAATTCATTTATATTTATTAAATCAGAAACGTAATTAAACTCAAAAGGATTACTTCCTTTATAAAGTAATGCCTTTTTATCAGTACCTATTAGCATATATAATTCACTATTATATAAAAATACATAAGGATCTCTTGCTTCAAAAGGAGTATCAATTATAGGATTTTTATCATATTTAACAAATTTAAATCCATCTTTTGAATAAGCAACACTTTGTGTTTGCTTATTATTTTTTACGGAAGTGTAATAGATATATAAAGTATCATCTATAATTATAGAGTTACCTGAAAAGCAACCATCCTTATCATAATCTTTATCAGTATTTAGGATAATAGTCTCTTCTTTATAGTTTATAAAATCACTAGTTATTGCATGTCCCCAAACAATATTACCCCAGGAATTACCTAGTGGATTATATTGATAATAAATATGAAATTTGTTATTAAAATAAGTTAGTCCATTTGGATCATTCATCCAGTTTTTTGCTGGATGATAGTGGAATTTATAGTCCATATTTATCACATCCTAAAATCATTATAGCATAAGAAAAAGCCTTTGTTAAGGCTTTATCTATTATAGTGTAATATTAATAGTTTTAATTTCACCATTTCTATTTACTGTTATAGTAAAGGAATCGCCTATACCATATTTATAGAATTCTTTAGTAAATGATGTTTGATTAATAACATCCTTATCATTAATCTTAATAACGATATCTCCTATTTCTAAACCTGCTTTATCACTAGCTGAATTATTAACTATTTCTCTAATTAACATACCGCTTGTAACTCCATCAGGAATATAAACATTAAAGGCATGTCTTTCATTATAACTATTTTGATAATCACTCTTTTTACTAGCATAATTATCTTCAAATTTTAATTCAACAAATTCTTCATCATAGCCTAAAGCTGTATAATAAGCAACAAATTCATCTTTTAAGGCTTGCCAGAATAAATCAAATGTATCATAATTAAAGACTAATATATCTTCTACATCAGTTACAGTCATACCTAATATTGGAGATGTAACTGCATCATTATTACCTTCAATTTCATTAATTGCTTCTTCTACTAAATCTACTCTAATAGCCATACACATACCATCAATATCAACTTGTTGTGAGTTGTTAGATAATTTAGATACGTTTATACCAATTAATTCACCATTTAAATTAACAAGTGGTCCACCACTATTACCTGAATTAATATCAGCTGTATGTTGTACTACTTTATCTCTAATTGCTGAAACATTACCTTTTGTAAAAGTATTAAAATATTGTAAGTATAAAGGTGTCCCCATAGCAAAGCAGCTTTCACCTTGTTTTACATCATCAATATCCGCAAATGGAACAACATTATATTCAACATATGATGTAAATGTTAATACACCAATATCAGTTGTAGTTGAATATCCTAAAACATTTGCGCTTGTTGTTGCTCCTTCATTAGAATATACTTTAAACTTTTCACCATCTATAATTACGTGTCTATTAGTTACTAAATAATATGTGTAACTATCATTATCATTTATAACTCTTTTATAAATTACTCCTGATCCTAGTGATGATGCTGTTTCGCTTTCTGATGAATTATAATTTAAAACAGCAAATGTAGCATTATTTAAGTATTCAGCAATACTACATATTTGATTTTCTAATTCTGATTCTAATATTTCAACTGTTGGTCTTGCATCTTCTTTTTTTGTTGTTTTACTTTCTTTTTTACCACAAGCAGTAAAACTTAAACAAGTAAAACATGCAAGAACAGCGACTAATAATTTTTTCATAATAATCTACCTCCAAATAGCTCATTTGCATTTTTAGTTGTAGTTTCTTCGACTTCTTTTATATCTATGCCTTTAATATCAGCCATCTCTTTAGCAATTAAAGGAATATAGTATGGTGCGTTTCTCTTACCTCTATAAGGGGTTGGTGTTAAATAAGGGCAGTCAGTTTCTAAGACAAAATTAGATAAATCTAATTCTTTAACTACCTCTTTAACATTCTTTGCATTCTTAAATGTTAAAACGCCACCAATACCTAATTTTAGGCCTAATTTGACGAATTCTTTTGCCATCTCTAGGCTTCCACTATATCCGTGCATAACGCCTTTAATTGGCTTATTTACGCTTTTTAACACCTCTAGAGTATCAGCTATAGCATCTCTTGAATGAATGATTAGTGGCTTATCATATTTTAGTGATAATTCTATCTGTTTTTTAAATACTTCTTTTTGTAAATCTTTTTTAGAATCATCCCAGTAATAGTCTAATCCGCATTCACCAATACCTACTATTTTTTCATCTTTGATTAAATCTTCTAGATAAACAAAAAAATTATCACTATAGTCACTTAGTTCAGTTGGATGTAATCCAACAGTAGGGTATAAATTTGCATACTTACTACATAACTCTAAAGCTAGTTTATTAGTTTCTTTATCGAAGCCTACAACTATTAACTTACCTACATTTTGATTGAAACATTCTTTGATGACTAAATCTCTATCAAGATCAAATGCACTATCAAAAAGATGAGAATGTGTATCTATATACATATTTCATACCTCCATTCTACTAAATGAATGTGATAATTATGTGTTAAATAATTAAAGTAAAAGTGATATTTATTAATTTTTTTAAATCATTTGGATTCATTTCTACTTGGTAGCCTATTTTACCAGCGCTAAAAGTTACTTCTTCATATTGTAGGGCTGATTCATTCATAACTGTTCTAAATGGTTTTTTCATGCCAATAGGTGAGCATCCACCATGAATATAACCTGTTAAATCAAGTAGTTCTTTTGACTTAATCATTTCAATTGATTTTTCATTTACAGCATTAGCTGCCTTTTTTAAATCTAGTTCAGCATTTACAGGTACTACAAAGACATAATTTCGCTTAGATGCGCCAATTGTTACTAATGTCTTAAAAACTTTATTTGGATCTAAATTAAGTGTATTTGCTACCTCCATACCATTAGTAATTGTATTGTCATAATAGTGTGGAGTATACTTTATTTTCTTTTGATCCAATATACGCATTACATTTGTCTTATCCATTATTTCCAAATACCAATAACTGTTTCACCATCTGGTACATCTTTTAATATTGTGGCATTAGCCGCAATGTTAACGTTACTTCCAACAGTAACATTACCTAAGATTCTTGCACCTGTACCGATCATAACGTTATTCCCAACTGTTGGGTGCCTTTTTACATGATCAAATTTTCTACCACCTAAAGTTACACCATGATAGATTAATACATCATCACCTATAATTGATGTTTCACCAATTACTACTCCTGCGCCGTGGTCAATAAATAGACGTTTACCAATCTTAGCACCTGGGTGAATTTCAATATGTGTAATGAATCTACCAATATACATGATAATTTCTGCAAGTAATTTTAATTTAATTTTCCAGAAGAAATGAGCAATTCTATAATAAATTAGAATCTTTACTCCTGGATAAGTTAAGATAATTTGCAAGAAGTGTCTTGCGGCTGGGTCTCTTTTCTTAACTGACTTAAAGTATTTAAATCCAATTAAATAAATTAATAGATAGAAAAGCACAATTGACCCTAGTACTATTAATAATATAAAATACCATTCCATTATTCTATTACACTCAAATATTTTAGCCCTGAATCAGGTGAAATAGCCAAAATATTACCCTTTCTTATAGTCTTAGCAGCAATTACCGCTGCGGCGCTAGAAATGCCTAAAAATAGCCCTTTCTTAGCTAATCGTTCCATTTCAACGAAACAGTCATCACTTTTAACTGTGATAATTTCATCATAACATGTTGTATCTAGTAAACTTGGAATAAAATTAGCTCCTATTCCTTGAATCTTATGAGGTCCTGCATATCCTTTTGAAAGCAATGGAGATTCAGCTGGTTCTACTCCAATTACCTTAATATTAGGATAGTGTTCCTTTAATTTTTTAGATAAGCCGGTAATGGTTCCACCACTACCGATACTACAGACTACATAATCTAAAGACTTAAAGTCTTCTATTATTTCTTCTGCGGTTGTTTCATAGTGTGCAAGGGCGTTATCAGGGTTATCGAATTGTCCCATAATATGATACCCTTTTTCTTCCTTTAATTTATTAGCTAAGTCTATTGCACCTTTCATACCTAAAGATCCATCAGTAAGTATTACTTCAGCACCATATGCCTTAATAGCTTTGATTCTTTCAACGCTCATAGAATCAGGCATAATTATTTTAACATTTAAGCCTAAGGATGGTGCTAGACATGCAAGTCCTATTCCTGTATTACCACTAGTAGGTTCAATAATAGTGTCACCCTTCTTTATTTCACCACGTTCTAAAGCTTTTATTAACATATATTTAGCTGCTCTATCTTTAATTGATCCGCCTGGATTATATCCTTCTAGTTTAATATAAATTCCATCATATTTAACTATAGGAGTATGGCCAACTAAATCTAAGACATTCTCATAAATCATAAGAATCACTCCTTAAATACAATAAATATTATATCATATATTATTATTATTTAAAAAGAAAATAATAAATAAAAATTATTTTTTTTTAAGTAAATAAAAAAACGGCTAAATTAAGCCGTTTCATTATTATCCAATCATTTTATAAGATGTTTCAGTTTTTCTTACTAAAGCCCAGTTTCTATCATCAAAGGAATATAAAGTCTCTAATGTTTCTTCACCTTTATCATTATAAGAGTATTCACTCTTTTGGCTTTCAACAAATGTAGATTTACTAGAATCATAATAATAAGATAATACACTTGATTTATTACCTTTTTTATCATAAGTATATATTTTCTTGTTACTAGGATTTGGAGTATCTCCATCCTTTATGATAGCATAATATACTTCTTCTACTAATTTGTTATTTTCGTATTTATATTGTGTTTCATTTGTTATGGTAGTATTTAAATAAAAATAAGTACTGATACATCTTTCTTTTGTCATATTCTTATTTTCATCATATTCATATATATACTCATCATCTGGAACAGTTCTAAGATTTCCATTATCATCTTCACTAAACATCTTATATGAAATCTTTTGATTATTTGAATCATATTTGTATTCATATTTTATTTCTAAATCGCCATCATCATAAAGACTATTATAAGAAGTGTGCATTTCTGAAATTAGGTTATTGTTTGCATCATATTCATAATCAACAGTTCCAACAAATTTTTTAGCATTATCACTTGTGTTATATCTATTTGTTTTTTTTAATAAAGAACCTTCATAAATATATTCTGTCCTATAGTTATAATCATAAAAATTAGTGGATAATTTTAATCTATAAAAGTTTTCTACTGCAATCAAATTACCGTTTTCATCATATGTATAAGAGTTTGTTTCTTTTGAACTTTCAGCACCATTTTCGTAAGAAAAGTAAGCATCATATATTTTTTTGCCAGAATCATTAGAAACTTCATAAGAATTACTACTTTCTGTTAGAACTCCGTCTTTACCAGCAGCATATAATATAGATTCTTTTAAATATCCTTTTCCATCATATTTAAAACTAGTCTTTACTATTGTTGGAGAAGTTTTTATTTCTGATTTTTTCTTTGCTTCTTTTTTTGATTTACAGCCAACTAAGCATCCAGCTAAGCATAAAGCTAATATCATTTTTTTCATTTTATATCACCCCGTATTATTATATCAAAAAATTCTTTTTAAAAAAAGAGTCTCTTTAGAGCCATTATTAGCACAATATAATAATATTTTTTCCACACACACATTAACTTTTAGTTTGCGAAGGAGAGGCAAGGTATATTACATTTTTTTAATTATTTTTTATACTATATACTTATAATTATAAATTGTTTTTCATATCTAAAAATAAAAAAGATGGAAAGATCATCTAAATAACCAGTCTAAGCTGTACATAATTTTAAAAGGTCAATAAATGCCTTACGTATAAAACTTTCCATCGTGCTTTTTATTGTAGCATATTATTTAATAATAGTCTAGTATATAACAAATTATTCTTCATACCCATCTTTAATTTCTTCAATTAATCCTTTTAACAAAATATTATCTATCTTTAAATCATAGTCTCTATAATCGTATTTTATAGGTCTTTCATATCCAGGCGTATAATAATATTTTGAATGGCCTAATTTATCAATATCATCTACTATTTCTTTTAATTCAAAACTAGAAATATCATCAATTATTCCTCTTCCTTTTCCCTCTATAATATATGGATAATGTCTTCCATTCCCTTTTTCTAGAGGTCTTTTACAAATATATGTAATAACAAATTCATTTGTTGAACCAAAATCATATTCCATTTCCATTTTATCATTGTTTATAAACTCGAGTGTACTTAAATATGCTTTTCTTGCATCTTTAGCTCCCTTAGGTCTAAATTCTTTTTCTCCAAGAAAACTATCATATACTTTTTTATTAAACACTACCTCATACAAATGATAAGCTAAAGTATCAAATGTTGCTAAAATCGTATATACTAAATCCGCCATTGTCTTGCTATCAGTTATTTCAATAACTCTATATATTTTGTCTTCTAATCCTTTTACTTCTACTTTAAAGGTTAAAACATTTGTCATAATAACTCCTTTCTATTTTTCTTTTTAGAATCATTACATATTTTTAAGTATATCTTATAATACTATTGAGTTTTTTGCAAGTTTATTAGTTTGAACAAACATCTTTTTTTATAGCTATAATATTTGAGTCTATAAAAAAAGAGACTCGTAAGAGTCTCTAATTTAGTTTAAATTATTCAATGATAGTTGTAACTGAACCAGCACCTACTGTTCTACCACCTTCACGGATAGAGAACTTAGTTCCTTGTTCAATTGCAATTGGGTGAATTAATTCAACGATCATTTCTACGTTATCACCTGGC
>JAGCWW010000048.1 GCA_017961685.1 Acholeplasmatales bacterium
CCAGGGAATGATATATAAATCATTTCACCAATTGTTTCTCTAAGTTTATTTATTCTATTTGCTAGATAATCCCTAGATTCATCACTTAAAGCTAAGTATTCGTCATTTTCATTTGTAGGAACAAATTCAACAAATATAATAGCCTTACATCCTCTATTTTTTAGATCATCTAAGAATTTATCTGATGTAACTTCTTCTATGCTTTCTTTAGTTACGGTAATAGATGCTCCAAAGATAATATCTTTCTTTTTAAGTAAATCCATATTCTTAACTAATCTATCATAAACGCCTTTACCACGTCTTAAATCAGTTTTTTCTTTGTTCCCTTCAATACTTAAGATAGGAATTAAATTTCTACTCTTATCAAACATACTAACATAATGTTCACTTATGAATGTTCCATTTGTGAATATAGGAAACATTATTTCTTTTACTTTACTAGCTTCTTTAATGACATCTATTCTAAAGAACGGTTCACCACCAGCTAGTAGTATAAAGTTTATGCCTAATTCTTTGGCTTCGATAAATATTTTAGCCCAGTCCTCGCCTGTTAACATTTTAATAGGTTCACCATCAACTGTTTGATGATTACTTCTAGAATAACAGCCAGCACAGTGTAAATTGCACTGACTTGTTATACTAGCTATTAAAAAAGGAGGGACATGGAGATTATTCTCTTCTTCTTTTTTTCTGATTTTACTTGCTTTTTTGCTTGCTTTCGCAAACTTCATCATAAACATTGTTTCTCTAGGATTTTTAAAAGTATGCTTTATAATATCTGAAACTAATACTTCGATATTTTTAGACATATAAGTTTGTAAATCAAATTTAGTTTCTTCCATCTTCAATAACTCCTTTTACAAATTCTCTTAAAGCAAGTAAATCATCACTATTTGGTCTATTCTTATGCATGCCCATGAAACTACCTGGGGCATGGAATTCTTTATCTGCTATTTTAATATTATTCTTTTTAGCTATTTTCTTCATAGCTTTATAACTAGATTTTTTAATACCTGCAGTGCTTATATTAACTAATAATTTTATTTTACTAGCATTTTCTTTTATAAAGGTCTTTACCTTTGAATCAATTCCTGCCCAATATATTCCATTACATATAAATAAAATATCCGTATCTTTATCTAAATTATAAGTTATATCTAGGGCATCTTTTTCTATTTCTTCTGAAATTGCTATAGCCATCTTTTTAGAATTGCCAGTTTTAGTATAGTAACGTACTTCTATATTCACATAAACACCTCCAATTAGTTGTATACAATTAATTTATACCATATTATTCGATTGTATGCAACCAATTTTTGAAACCTTTTTTTAAAAAATTTTTTTATAAAAAAGGGATAACTTGGAATTATCCCTATATTACGCGCTTTATTCTTTTATCCAAGAAAACATATATTCTAAGTCTTCTTTACCCTTTATTTCTAAATAATCTAATTTTTTAAAGCATCCTGATAAATTATACTCTTTATTTGTTATATAAAAATGATATGCAGCTATACCTAAATCCACGATAGATATATCATATGGATGTTTACTATTTTCATTTTTTGTTTTAAAGAAATGATAATTATTATCTTTATATACTATTCTCCAAGGTTGTTTATTGATTGCTGAAGGTGCTATTCTAACCATTTCAAGAGATTCGTTATATTCTTTATCTATATCTAAGTCTAGTGGATTATCAAATGTTTCATTAAAAAACAATTCTTCTCTTTTCTTTCTTTTGTTAAATCCACCAAGACTTCTAAACATTTTTTCTCTAGTTGATTTTCTTTTACTCTCATAACCTATTGGGCAAACTATTAATAGTAATTCATCATCTTTAATTTTAAATGCGCTATTAAATTGTTCCCTATTAAATGTTCCAGCAACCCAGCAGTTACCAACCCCTATTTCAGTAAGATATAAAATAATCTTTTCAAAATAATATCCTACTTCTAAAAGTGGTATATTTTTATTATCAACTATTACACCAATAAACTTTTTAGCATTTTTAAATATACCATATGTTCCTAGTTTTTCTATTTCAGTACCTTTTTTAGATTCTATTATTTCATATCTAATATCAGCATTAAAATATGGATTATCACATTTCATATCATTTAAATATTCTTTTATCTTTTCTATAACATCACTACTTAACTCTTCTTTTTTAAATGTTCTAACGCTTCTTCTTTTTTTAATTACATCAATTATATTCATGTATCCTCCTTAAAATAAAGTTAGTCTATCATCTATATATGAAGCCTGTTTAGCTTCTTTAATAATATCATCTTTTTTACTACTACCTATTAGAAATGGTGAATTTGGATCATGCATACTATTATTTTTTCTTATAGTTTCTTCTTTACCATTAGCATAACAATATTTGCATAAATGCAAGCATGAATTATATGCGCCTATATCATTAGATAAGTAACATGAACAATACCCTTTTCTAGCTTCCATTTTATCTTTAATTATTAAATTCTTATTAATAGATAATTCAAAGTCTTCTATTCTCATACATCCATTAATATCAATATCATATTCTTTTAACCATTTTTCTTTAGAGCATAATCTTAAACTTAAATTATATTCCTTACATATCTTTAAAAGTTCATGTGATAGTTTTATTTTATCTGCGTCACTACAATCAATTAACTCTGGTTTATTCGTTATTAATTTATCATATAAATCTAAAAATCCAAATATAACTATATTAGTATAGTTATGTAGTTTTGATGCGATATATCTAAATGTTTCTATGTGCTTATCTAAAGTATATTTATTATCTATGATAATAGGAGTATAGCGCCATACTACGCTATTTTTGCCTAATTTATTAGATAAATATATAAAGTCTTCTATTACATTATCTATACTAGGTACATTAGGTTCTATATCCGTATCATATGCCGTAATAGTTACATGCCAAAACATATTAAATTTATTTAATTCATCTAAATACTTAAGCATGGGGTGAGGGTTTTTCGTACAAAAGCCTATTACATCGATAACACTTGGATCTAAAATAAATTTTGTTACTAAATTAGGGTAATAGGGGTTTCTAACAAGAACATATCCACTTCTTATTCTATTCATAAACCATGTAGAATAAAATGCTGGTATATCAGTTCTTTGTCCTGTGTTAATAATCATAAAATCACCCCTTCTATAAACATATTATGTTATTTTTCCCTTATATGCAAGTAATATGAAAATACTTTTTTAAAATAAAAAAAGTTTGATAAATATTATCAAACAATTTTATACACCAGCTATATCATTTCTAACACCTGTAATATCTTTTACTACTTCTTTAATCTCATCATATTCATCTTTATATGTTTCTCTAGTTTTTTTCTATATCTTTAACTAGTTTATCATTTTTCTTAATTCTAGTTGGAGTTATATTGCATTGATATAGAAGTTCTTTAAAATCTTTTTTATGAGTATAGCCTGTTATTGCCGCCTTTTTCCTTATTAATCAACAGTGTTGCATGACCTGTTGTTCCACTTCCTGCAAAAAATCGACTATTATTGCATCAAATCTATTTAGTGTAAGTGATTGTAATTTGTCGCCTTCTATAATGAAATTGAATGTAATTTTTTCATTTATTTTTATTTTTTTTAAAGAAAAAAAGGTATCTTTTCGATACCTTTTATTATATTTTTTGGAGGCCCCAACCGGATTTGAACCAGTGATCAGGCAGTTGCAGTGCCTTGCCTTACCGCTTGGCTATAGGGCCAAATAATATTAAAATGGTCGGGACAACAGGATTCGAACCTGCGACATCTTGGTCCCAAACCAAGCGCTCTACCAAGCTGAGCTATGTCCCGACATAATGGCGTGCCCAAAAGGAATCGAACCCTCAGCCTTTTGATCCGTAGTC
>JAGCWW010000049.1 GCA_017961685.1 Acholeplasmatales bacterium
AGAAGCTTTGTCACTAACTGTAGGAATACTATAATTTGAATCTACAAATTCAAACACTTCTGGTCCATTAAAATCACCACTGTTACATAAATAATTATCAAATGAATCTATGAAACAAATATAATCTGTGCCATCAGTGTATTCATTTTTTAAATATATTCTACGATCAACGCTATTTGAACTATAGTTTGCGTTACTTCTCTTTATTTCTTTGTGAGCTACTTCTTTGAAATTCTTAATATCTTGAGCATCACTAGAAGTATAGTATGTAGCTAATCCTGTTTCATCACTTCCAGAAATCTTAACTTGTATATTTGTAACGTTTGAATCAGCAAATGATTTAGTGTCAGCATAGCAAAATACTTGATGATAGAATTTATCACTAGTGACAACTACTGTAGCCTTTTCATTTGGCATATCAAATTCAAAAACACCATACTTTCCTACAGAATCGTAAGGACTTTCTTCAACTTTTTGATCATTAACAAAAACATAAAAACTAACATCAGTTACACTTGATAATTCAATTCGAATTTTTTCTCCACTTTTATAAGCGGATTTAATATCGTTTTTGTTAGATATAATATCGACATTTCCGGTAAGTTCTAACGAATTTAAAGAAGAGTTTATAGTGTTTTCTCTTGAATTAGAACACGCACAAAAGCATGTTGAAAGACTTAACAATAAAGCAATAAATATTTTAATTTTCATAGTTTTCGTAATACCCCCTAATATTTATTTATTACTATTTCATTCGCTAGATATGGTTTTAACATAAAAGCCGAACAAACGTAAATAGTTAGACCACATAATTTACGTTTATTTCAAAGAAAATATTATTTGACATATTTTTCGTACTTGCATTGCTCTACTACTTCTTTACCAATACAAGTAATAGCTTGTTTAGGGCAGTTAGTAATACACTTATAACACATTGTACATTTATCAAAAGTTACTATGTGTCCTTCCACTAGTTTTAAGTTATTCATAGGGCATGAACCAGCACATGCACCGCATCCCACGCATTTATCTGGATTGATCTTTAATTTATTTGAATACTTGTTAGTCTTGCCATAGAACCAAAGTCTTTGACCAAATAAGCCAGCTAAATGAGCAAAGAAAGATAATCCTTCTTTAGGGTATTTATTTTTTTCTTTAATATCTTTAGCAATATCTTCAATTCTTTTATCAGCGACTTCAATAATAACTCTATTTTCTTCTACGCTTTTCTTAAGAAGTTTACTATCGCATACTGCATCAGGCATCTTAAGCATTAATCCGCCGATAATATTCGCTTTATATTTCTTAAGTAATCTAGCTGCACATCCAGTTCCATCGCCTGAAAATAAGCCCATTGTGGTCATACAAAAGACTTTTTTATCTTTCCAGATATCTTTATTCCTTTTAATAAATTCTCTTACCATATAAGGCGCATTAGAGAATTGTGTAGGATATGCCAAAAAGACTGTGTCACTATTCTTAATCTCATTAACTATTGTCTCTTCATCATTTAGTGTTAACGCAAAAGACTTAGCGTTTTCATCTAATAAACTAATTAACTTTTCGATACAGTGTTTTGAGTTACCTGTACCGCTTAAATATATGCCAATCATAAACTGTTTAAATTTTCTCAAAGATAAACAATTTATTCAACAGCGAACAAATAATCATAGACATCTTGTCCACCGTTTATAGAACCAACTTCTAAATGTGGGAACTTGAGGTAAATGGTATTCATTAACTTATTTTGTTCATCTTCAGTGACGTTCTTGCCAAAAATAATTGTTAATACTTCTTTATCTTTGATATTCTTAACTTTTCTTAATAAGGCAACAAAGCAATTAATCTTATTTCTATTCGCAACAACTAATTTGCCATCAAGAATGCCAATGTTATCACCTTTACGAATGAGAACACCATTTACTTTAGTGTTTCTAATGGATGTAGTAATTTCTCCACTAGTAACATGACGAATGGCTTCGTTGAAGTTACCTAAGATAATTACTAAGTCATCGCTAGAATAATCTAACATTGTAAGAGCACTGAAACATTGAGGAATTGATGTAGACATAACTACTTCAATATGAGCACCCTTATATAACTTAGCGGCTTGTTTAGCAGCCATAACAATATTCTTATTATTTGGGAAGACAATAATGTTTTCTGCATCTAGCATTTTAAATGCTTTAATAAAGTCTTCAGTGGATGGGTTCATTGTTTGTCCACCACCAATTACATAATCAACGCCAAATTCTTCGAATTGTTGCTTAATACCTGCGCCTTGTGCAACTGCAACAATTGCGTATTTTTTATGTTCAACTTTACGTTTTTCATTGAGTTCTTCTTCACCCATTGTTTCATTATGTTGAAGAGACATATTCTCAATCTTAACAGTTAAGAATTCACCAAACTTTCTCATCTTAGATAAGACAAGTCCAGGATCCATTGTGTGAACATGCACTTTTAAAATACTGTCATAGCTAGTTGCGACAATAGAATCACCTTTAATATCATCACCATTTAAGATATCGATAACAGTTTGAACATCAAAACTATCAATATCTACCTTACTGCTTTGTAATCTAAGAATAAATTCTGTGCAGTAACCATACTGTAAAATATCATCTTGGCCGAAAGCGTCAAAATCAATGTTTATAGGAGCATTATTTACTTCTTGAGAAGCACCACTCTTAGCTAATTCAACAGCAATTTCTTCTCCGTCAAGGTACTTGACCATACCTTCAGCGATATATACATATCCAGCACCACCAGAGTCAATAACTCCAGCTTCTTTTAATACTGGAAGTAAGTCTATTGTCTTAGCAAGAGTTTTGCTTGCTTGTTCTAAATGATAACGATAGAAATCATTAATTGTGGATTCTTCAGTTATTTTCTTACAAGCATATTCAGTTGCTTCACGGAAAACTGTAAGAATAGTACCTTCTACAGGAGTTACAACCGCACCATATGCTTGTTTAACACCTAATTTATAAGCACTAGCAAGTTCACTTACTGTAACTTCGTTTTTATTTTGTAACCCTTTACAAATACCTCTAAAGATTTGTGAAAGGATGACACCAGAGTTACCTCTAGCACCTAATAACATACCACTAGAAAGTGGTTTTGTTATTGAACTTAATGCTTCATCAGTTATATCGTCTAAAGCATTAACACCATTTTCAATTGTACGGCACATATTTGTGCCAGTATCTCCATCAGGTACAGGGAAGACATTAAGTTTATCTACTTCTTCATAATTAAGTCTTAAGTTTTTAGCACCGTTAGAAACTAGAGATTTGAATTGTTGCCCATTTAATGTTTTTAAGATCATATTAAGCGCCAATAAATTCTACTTTCTTACCCATGAAGTAGATGCCAATTGTTCCTTTGCCTGCACTAGCACCAATAACTGGTCCCATAGGCACAATAACAACATTCTTAAATGGAACTAATGCTTTAATGCTATTAACTAATAAATCCATATCTTCTTTTTTACATTCAGCATCAGAAATCCATAATGTTTGTTCTTCAGGATCAATAACCCATTCTTTAACTAATTCAGCAGATCTAATGAGAGCATTTCTACGTCCTTTTTGTTTTTCATAAGCATAGTTATTACCTTTAGCGTCTGAAATAAGAATAGGTTTAACGCCGAATAAATTACCAAAGAATGCAGTAGAAGCTTTGACACGTCCTGCGCGTTTTAAAGTATCTAAGTTTTCAACTGTACATACTTGGTTACATTCTAATTTATGTTCATTAATATAATTAGCGATTTCTTCAATAGTTTTACCTTCCTTACGCATATTTGAAGCTAAGATAAGTAAGCTACCTTGACCAATACTACAAATTAAAGAATCAATCGCAATGATTTTTCTATCTGGATATTTCTTTGAGAACTTTTCATCAATCATTCTTTGAGCTAATAAGACAGATGCACTTAAAGCACTTGAACAGCCAATATAGATAATATCTTCGCCAGCTTCTAAGTGACGAGTAAATACTTCATCAAATTCTTGTTCATTTACTTGTGAAGTGAAAATTCTAGTACCACCAGCAAGTAAATCAAAATAATCTTTATGTGAGATTTCGTCCCAATCTAAAGAACCATAGATTTCTACATCTTTTTTATTTTTATCAACCCAAGAAACTTTCATTCTGCAGTAGTCGATATCGTATTGCTTACGAAGTTCAGGGGTTAAATCACATGTTGTATCCCCAATAATTGCTAATTTAGCCATATTATTCTCCCTTATAAATCATAATGGCTTTACTATAGATTAAATTAATCCCACTATTCAATAGTCAATAATTAGCATTTGCAAATTAAGCGACATATTTTGTAAAATGTTTATAATTTATGGAAGATTTACGTACTCAAAAAACAAGAAAAGCTATAGAACAAGCCACTATAGAATTAATAGAAGAAAAAGGCTTTTCTAAAGTAAGAATTAACGAAATTGCTCAAAAAGCAATAGTTAATAGAAATACTATTTATTTACATTATCAATCTAAAGAAGATATCGTAGTTTCTATTCTAGAACATCACTTTTCTTTTGAAAGAATTCTTATGGTTGCAGGAAAATTATTAAAAACAAAAATGTCTAGAGAAGAACTTAGAAAATCTTACTATGAATTATTAGAAGCAATGGAAAAAGATATTTATCTTTTTAGAGTAGTTATTACCGACCCTAACTTAAACGGTTATGTAGGTTCTGTTAATAATAAAATTAAAGAACTAGCATTTAGAAGTATGGGTAGAGATCCTTCTAATAGAACAGTAATTGAATATATTGTCAGTGGAACATTTGGTGTTATTGTTAGATGGATTATATATGCGAATGAAACAATAGAAAAAATCGCAGATGAACTAACAGAATTAACATATGCAAATATGAAAATGTTAAAAAGATAGCAGTATGCTATCTTTATTTTTAGGAATCCTTCTTAATTTGTTTAAAGGCTTTTATTATCTTTCTTCTTTTTTGCTGATATATTCCGTTGCCTTCAAAGATTATTTCAAATACACTCTTTTGGACTTTTTAAAGGATAATTCTTAAGCAACTTTAATCTATCAATATACTTTCTACTACTATTTTATTATTCAATGAAACAAGTGATTTAATATTGCTCAAATCCTTAATAGCAGTTTCTGTTAATAATATTTTGTATGTCATAACAAAATCTTTTTAGCTTCTTCTAAACTTACAACCTTACCAGCATTAACATCAGCGATTCCTTCATTAATTTTTTGCATTAAGTTAATAGTTTGATATAACTCATCTAGTACTTTAGAAGAAATGATTGCAGTATCTTCTTTGCCATTTACAGTAATATATACTGGCTCTTGAGATACCTTACATAATTCACTAATTTCTTTATATTTATTTCTTAAATCAGTACTTGGTCTAATAATTGCCATATCAAATCTCCTTTTTATACCATAATTATATCAATGTAATGGAAATTTGCTATTAGTTTAGATATTTAAAAAGGCACTATTAACTTAAATGTGGGGTTTTGGGGAGTACCCCACATTTTGGTTTAATCAAAATTAAGAAAAGTACCTCTTTGTTATAATTATTTTGCGAGAAAGTTAGAACAAAGGAGGTACATATGAATTCTAACATGTTTTTAATGATGTTTGGACTTAATCCAGACGATTTTGAACCTGGCAACGAAGAACCTATTGAATGTGATAATGGCTATATTATCGATTTGATTCAAAAGGTTCAAAAGAATAAAAGAATTTGTCCTGAATGTGGATCTACGAAATGCTATGTTAAAGGCAGATACATTGCTAATTACAAAGATTTTTCTCCAAATGGCAAATTATTTTATTTCAACGTAACACGGTTAAGACTTAAATGTGAAGTCTGTGGGAAAACTTTTTCACCACAATTACATGGTTTAGCCCCATATTCGATTTACAGCAAAAATGTAATTTCAAAAATAATTGATGAGCTGAAAACTAAAGCAACTTTTTCTATGGTTGCTAAAAGATATAAAGTAACAGTAGCTTTTGTCATAAAACTGTTTGACGAAACATATCCATACGTTCCAAGAGGTAATCTTCCAGAAATTCTTTGCATTGATGAGTTTTATTTTTCTAGAGAATCGGAGCATAAATACTGTTGTTGCTTAGTTGATTTTAAAAATAGAGAACTCTTAGATATTGTTGAATCAAGACAAAAAGAATACCTAGATGATTATTTCAACAAAATCTCTTTCAATGAAAGAGACACTGTTAAATATTTTGTGTCAGATATGTTTGAAGGATACGAAAGAATAAAAAACAAATACTTTCCGAATTCAATACACATTGTAGATTTATTTCATGTTATCTCTTTGCTAACCAATACTCTAAATTCAGTTAGATTAAATGTTCTTAAGCAAAGAGGAACTAATGAAATATACGATAAATTCATGAAAACTTTTTGGGATTGTTTTCTTTGCAAATTTGAAAAAATACCTGACAAATACTATTCTCCACAAACCGATGATGGCGCTACATACCATTATTGCGATATGGTTACAGATTGTGTAAAACTAGATGAAGATTTTTGGGAAGGTTGGAACGTTCTTCAAGACTTGCTTCATTATAGATGGTATGGCACATATGACGAATCATTATTATTTATCGAAAATATCTCAAAAAGATTAAAAGATACTAACAATGAATTATTACAAAAAGTAGGCCAAAGTTATCATAAATGGAGATATGAAATTGCCAATGGATTCACAAAGAATAGTTATCATATTCATATTTCGAATGGAATAGCTGAATGCATAAACAACAACATTAAAACTATAATCAAACTGTCTTATGGTTATAGAAATTTTGAACGTTTCAGAAAGCGCTGTCTAATCATGTATTTGTACAATAAATAGGCATATTAAAAGAGGGAACGAGTCCCTCTTATTTAGCCCACATTTTAGTTAAAGGATTTTTGGGTACTCCCCATTAATCCCCCAATTTAGTTAATAGAGCC
>JAGCWW010000050.1 GCA_017961685.1 Acholeplasmatales bacterium
AAAAACAAATTGAAGTTCAATAATTATCTGCTGGAGATATTGGTAGTAGTTCAAAATTAACTGGTGTATTAACTAAAATGACTATATGCACTCCTAAAACACCACTTATCTTTGATAAGATTCCATTCCCAACAGCAGTACTTTATAGAGCATTTAGACCAAAGAATAAAGCTGATGAAGATAAGATTGGTCAAGCTTTAAGTAGAATTATGGCTGAAGATCCAACTATTTTTGTTACTCGTAATGCAGAAGTACGTCAACAATTACTAGGTGGACAAGGTACAGGTCATGTTAATTATGTATTTGATAGACTTAAAAATGCATTCAAGATTGATGTAGAAACTGAAGCTCCAAAAATTGTTTATAGAGAAACTATTAAAGGTTCAGTTGAAACTGAAGGTAGATATAAGAAACAATCTGGTGGATCAGGACACTTTGGTGTTGTTAAAATTAAATGGGAAAAATCAGGATCTGATGAAAATATCTTTGCTGAACAAGTATTTGGTGGAGCAGTACCTAAAAACTTCTTCCCAGCTGTTGAAAAAGGTGTTAATAAGAGTCTTGAATCAGGTCTACTTGCAGGATTCCCAGTAATTGGTGTTAAAGCAACACTGCTTGATGGTGCATACCACCCAGTAGATTCAGATGAAATTTCATTCGTTAATGCAGCTATTCTTTCTTATAAAGAAGCTTATGAAGTTAATAAGGATGGTAGAACAGGCAATAAATTCTTACTAAAACCTACTATCTTAGAGCCAATTATGAAATTAACAATTACTGCTAGCTCAATTTATACTGGTGATATTCTATCAGATATTAACACTAGACGTGCTAGAGTATTATCAATGGAAGAAACTAATGGTGAACAAGTATTAGTTGCTGCTGTACCAGAAGCTGAAATACTTGAATATGCTAATACACTTAAATCTATCACTAAATCTAGTGGTATGTTCACAAGAGAATTTATGGCATATGAAGAAGTACCATCATTCTTAATTGATAAAGTTATTGCTGATAATAGAATAACTAGAGAAGATAAACAATAAAAAAATAGGCACTATTTAGTGCCTTTTTTTAAAGGAAGTGACATCTTGAATAAATTTATAGATTTAGCTAATAAAAGCGTTGAAAATAAAGATTATACTGAGGCTATTAAATATTTAAATTTGGCTATTAATAATAAAGAATATGAAGCATATTCTATTTTAGCTATGTTTTATATTACTGGTTTAAGTGTAGATAAAGATGTTAATAAAGGCTTAGAATATTTATACTTAGGAGAAAAATATAATGATCCAAAAAGTATATCTATGTTAGTTGATTTTTACTATAATGGTATATATGTTGAAAAAGATTTAGTTAAAGCTAGAATCTATTATGAAAAAGCTTGCGATTTAAATGAAGGACATGCAATAGGTATGGTTGGCCTATTTTATTATAATGAAGAAAACTATAGTGAAGCTATCATTTTTTTTAAAAGTGGAGTAACTTTTCATGATCAAAATTCTATGTTTTATTTAGGAATATGTGCATTTAAAGGCTTAGGAATGGATAAGGATTATAAATTAAGCTTTATGCTTTTTAATAAATTATATGAATATGGTAATAAAAATAGTGATCTTATAAAATATTTAGCAGATTCATATTTTAATGGTTATGGAATAAATCAAGATATATTAAAAGCAAAAGAACTATATGAAACATTAAATGATGATGAATCTATTTTTAATCTAGGTTTAATTTATAAGAATCATCTAAAAGATTATGAAAAAGCACTTGTTACTTTTAAAAGAGTTAAAAGTGTTGAATCTCAATTTGAACAAGCCTTAATGCTTTATAATGGGTTAGGATGCATAGAAAATAAAAATGATGCGTATTTTAAATTTTATGCTTGTGCAGCAAGTAAATACGTTTATGCTTATCCTTTTGTTGGTGATGCATATTATTATGGTTATGGTGTTAAAAAGGATTATAATGAGGCATTAAGCTGGTATAGGCTTGCTTTAGATAATAATATTCCTAATCAATATATAAATATTGCATCGGTTTATATGAAATTTAAAAATTATAAGGAAGCAATCAATTATTTAGATAATGAAACTGATTCAGCTAATAAATATAAATTAATTGCTGAAGCTTATATGAAACTTAAAAAATATGAAGATGCTTATAATTCATATTTAAAAGCAAAAGAACTTGGTGATATATATTCAATTTATGAACTATATAGACTTACTAAAAAAGGAAAAGGTATAACTAAAAATAAAGAATTAGCAAACAAGTATTATTTAGAATATTTGATGTATTATAATAAAGAATAGAAGCACTCAAATTAAGCCAAAATAACTAAAAAAACTATTTACAAAGGTAAGATATTATTATATAATAATAAATGCATGGAAAATGTTCCGGTAGCTCAGCTGGATAGAGCAACGGCCTTCTAAGCCGTTGGTCGCACGTTCGAATCGTGTCCGGAACGCCATGTTTTTATTTTACCCTTAATGTCCTTATTAGGACATTTTTTTCTTTAAGCGATTTGCGTTTCTTATTTTTAAGTATTGCTAATTTTTGCGAAATGTAATATAGCTAACCAAAACATTTTACTAAAGCAGGATAACTAACAAAAATACGGGTCAGTTTTCTTGACAAATATGGGTCAGTTTGGATAAAAACAATCGTAAAAACAGTTGATGATTAATGCTGAAAACACGTAGTTAACAACAATAATTTTAAAAAAAATGAAAAAAATGTCGTTAACATACCGTTTTCGTGATGTGGTGAATCCTTATTTTGTACAAATTAAATTTATTATATATTTATATTTCTTAACACAATCTAGCTTAAATTCTTTTGGATGCTTTTTTTGTCAGGAATCTTCCTTACTAAATAGTTCAACTTTTTGTGCTCAGTACATTTATTAATTAAAATCTATTTCCCATTTTTGAAAAATGTTGATTTTGGGGAAATATAACATTTGGAAAAATTTGGAGTTGAACTCCAATTATTTCTTTAGTATAATATAAGTGAAGGAAGTGATTATAATGATTAGTAGAACTATATATAAAGAAATATTGGATACTATAAGCAATAAAGCAGTAACTGTTATAACTGGTGCTAGACAAGTAGGTAAAACAACACTTTGCTCTTGGATTGAAAAAGAATTAAAGTTTAATTATGTTTCGTTAGCTGACCCAATAATTAGGAATGCTGCTAAGAATGATCCTTCTGAATTCTTATCATTAAATCCTTTTCCTTTAATAATTGATGAAATACAAAAGGCTCCTGAGTTATTTGATTATTTAGAAGGAATAGTTGATAAAGAAATAAAAAAAGGAAATAAAAAAGGACTATATGTATTAACTGGTTCACAAGCATATAAATTAATGAAAGGCGTAAATGAATCTATGTCTGGTAGAGTAGGACTTGTATCAATGTCTCCTTTATCATTAAGTGAAATCAACGGCAAAGAAGAAAATCCTTTTTGCGTTGATATAAAAAGGATAAATTGTAGAATTAATGATTATTCTATTGAAACAAGAAAGATGTATGACTATATAACTAGAGGTTTTTATCCAGAATTATATGATAATCCATCTTTAAAAGCATCCGTATTTTATGCTGATTATGTTGAAACATATATAGAACGCGATGTAACGGATTTTATTACACTTAAAGATAAACAGAAATTCATTAATTTAATGACTATTCTAGCATCATTAACTGGGCAAGAATTAATATATGATAATTTAGCAAAGATTATTGGTGTTGACGTAAAAACAATTCAAAGTTGGGTAAGTGTTTTAATAGCAGGCAATATCATATATCTATTACAACCATATAATGAAGAAAGTATGGTTAAACAAGTAACAAAAAGATCAAAAATATATTTTTGCGACACTGGACTAGCATGCTATTTAGCAAGAGTAAACACAACTGATGCTTTAATATCATCATATTTAAAAGGACATATGGTTGAAACATTCATTATCAATGAAATTATAAAAAGTTATAAGAATAATAGAGTTGATAAAGAATCATCATTTTATTATTACAGAAATTCTAATCAAGAAGAAATAGATTTAATAATTAATAGAGATGGAAAATTAACACTTCTTGAATGTAAAAGCGGAGAAGAATATAGTGCATCAGATGTTTCATCATTTGATAATCTAGAAAAAACGAAGTTAAAAATTGATAATAATGCAATTATTTGCACAACAAAAACAATATATTCTATAAAAAAAGGAGTATATGTTATTCCATTTACTGCTATATAATAATGTGTTTTAAGATGTTTTTACTTAGAACTAAGGGACTGATCCCTTAGTTTTTTTGTTTTCATATAAAAACGTTTATAACATAATAAAAGTCGACCTTAATTTAAAAACGGGTCGAAAAAAAGGTCGATGAATGATATTGAATGATATAAAAAGATATAAAAGATATTAGACGATATTTCGCGGAAAAAGAAAAACTTCTAAGCCGTTTATTTGGACGATAGAAATCGTGTCTAAAACAACATGTTTTTATTTTGCATTAAACACCTTTATGAACTAAATGGGGTTCAGTTCATTATCAAAGGGTGTTTTTTTCTTTAGTTATATAAATATAGTTAATTATTTAAATAAATGATATAATGTATTTGGTGGAGGTGTTATATAATGTTTAATTCTTTAATTGGTGAAAGGGTAACTGTTGTTGTATCTTCAAAAGCAGAAATATTATTAGAATATACAGGTAATTTATCTAGTGAAAGTGAAGATGCTATAGAATTAACTGATGTTTATATTTCTTATTTAATTGCAGATTTTAGTCCTTTTAGTGGGGTACCAGTAAATAAAACATTCATTTATAAAAAAGAATTAGAAAAAGTAATTATTAGTAAAAAATATACTATTTCATGTAATAAGTTAGCGTAAAATTATTATTCTATTTTTCTTAATAGTGGAAGTAGAATTGTTTTGTTTGGTATATAGACTAGGAGTGATTTCTATGGATTTAAAGAAAATTGAAAAGTTTATAAAAAAACAAAAGGTAAGCTTTATATGTTCAGTAGATAGCGAAAACTATCCTAATGTTAAAGCTATGCTAAAACCTAGAAAACGTGATGGTTTAGAAGTTTTCTACTTTTCTACTAATACTTCATCAATGAGAGTAAAACAATACTTAAATAACCCAAATGCATGTATCTATTTTTATCATAAAGGCTTATTTAAATATGTAGGTGTTATGCTTAAAGGTAAGATGGAAGTATTAACTGATCAAGAAACAAAAAATATGTTGTGGAAGAAGTTTGATAAGATATTCTATAAAGAAGGAGTTACTGATCCTGATTACTGTGTACTTAAGTTTACAGCTACAAGTGGTAGATATTACTGTGATTTAAAAACAGAAAGTTTTGAAATAAAATAACACCAATAATGGTGTTTTTTATTATTTTTTGATATAATAAGTAATGTATTGTGCTAAAGGAGATATTTATATGGCAAAAAAGGAAGATAAAAAGAAAAAGAATGAATTATCGAAAGATAATGTATATTTGATACTTAATTTAGTATTAGCTGTTATAACCATGGCACTAGCTGCTGCACTAACTGGTAAATCTTTACAGGAAAATGCTGATTTTCACCAGGTAGCACTATTCCTTGGTTTAACTATATTTTCACAAATATTATTTCAATGTTTACTATTTGTTGTAAAAGATAGTAAAAGAGATAAGATTAGAGCAGTAGTTGTTGGAATTATTTATATAGGAGCAATGATAACCGCCTTTGCAGCAAGTAAAGAAAACTATCTATTATTCTACATTGCTGATGCATTAATATTGCTTGCACTTGCTGTAAATCAGTTTATGCAAATAAACAAGGAAAAAACAAAAAAGGGCATCATTACAAATATTTTATTAGGTGTAGTATTAGTTCTATTAACTGTTGCTGTATTTGATGATATAACAGAAGAGGATCTAAATTATGTTCCTTTACTAGCTGTAATAATCTTCTTATTTACTTCATTTAAGAAGATACTATTCCCTTCACTAAAACTAGAAAAGATTAGATTATTACTTAACATTTTAGTTAAAACACATACATTTGATATTCTAATTTGTTTATTAGCATTTATGATTGCTTTCTCATTTATTCTACCTAGATTTGAACTTTCAATTACAAACTTCTGGGATGGTATGTGGTATTGCTTCACTGTTATAACAACAATAGGCTTTGGTGATTTTGTAGCAACAACTCCTGTAGGTAGATTACTAACAGTTATACTTGGTATTTATGGTATTGTTGTAGTTGCTATTTTAACGAGTGTTATCGTTAATTTCTATAACGAAGTTTCAGCAAAAGAAAGAGCTAGAGATATTATTGAATAATTATTAAACATGGCAATTTTAAGCCATGTTTTTTTATGCTAAAATAGAATTAGAGGTGGTAATATGAGTTTTACATCAAAATTAGTTTATTTATATTTTAAACATCAAAAAAGATATAATAGTGAATACTGGGATGAAAAAATAAAAAATACTAATACACCACAAATACCACCACTACCTAAAAGAGAATATAGATTTGAAAATAATATATTCTATTTTAATGAAAACTCAACTAGTGATATAGCTATTTATTATATACATGGAGGAGCGTATTTAAATACTTTTAGTAAATACCATTTTAAATTTATTGATAAATTAATTAAGAAAACTAATGCATTAGTTATAGCTCCAAATTATGATCTAATTCCTTTTTCTAATGGTGAAAAATTAATAGATTATTTATCAAATATTTATCTAGATTGTGTAAGTAAAAATAGTAATAAAAAAATAATTATCATTGGAGATTCTGCAGGAGGGGGATTATCTCTTTCTTTAGCCTTATTTTTAAGTATGAATAACTATAAAAAACCTGATAAAATGGTATTATTATCACCTTGTGTTGATATAACTATATCTAACCCTAAAATAGAAGAATTTAAAAAGTATGATCCTTGGTTATATACAGAAAGATTAAGCATATGCTGTAAGTATTTTGCGGATAACTTAGATTATAAAGATTATAGAGTAAGTCCATTATATGGAGATATTGATTTACTAAAAAATATGTTAATATTTGTTGGAACAAAAGAAATACTTAATCCTGATATTACATTATTTTATGAAAAGTTAAAAGATAAAGAAACTAATAAACTTATTATAGGTAAAAACATGCTTCATGTTTATCCTATTTTACCTATTAAAGAAGCTAAAAAAGCTTTAAAAATAATAAGTGATTATATTTTAGATTAAACTTAAAAAACTATCTTTAAAATGTAAATAATTATATGATATAATATATCTATAATTCGTCGATATTGGAGGTATATATATGAGAAATATTAAAGCTATTTGCGATTCTTTTAAGATAACTACAGGAAAAGCATGTGAAATCTTTGGTGTTACAGCTGATGAACTTCAAAAAATCTATAATGAAGAAGTAGATTTAGATAGTAAAGGTTTATATGAATTAATTAAAGTAACTCAAGTTTCTATTGATTATATTATGGAAGGTAAAGTAACTAACGCTAATGATAGATTAGTTGCTAACTACGTATCTGTAACAAATAAATCAATGCTTATAAAGAAAAGAATAGAAGAATTAATTTTCTATTTAGGTAGTGAAGGAATTGATTCATCTAATTATGAATTTGATATTTTAAAATTATTCAATAAAGATATCGATGAAGTTGATGGTTTAATGCTTCTAAAACTTAATGATTATAAATTATATGATTTATTAAAGAGAAGATATTTAATGAAAAAATTCTCTGTTAAAACTAATGAAAAAGTAATTTATATTAGTGATTGGCATGAATTAATTAACTATTATCTAGTAACTTATTTATTTGATAAAACAATAACAGATCCTAAGTTTATTGAAGAATTAAGTGTACCTAATGATTATCTACTTGAGGCTTACCGTAATGGAGGCTTAAAATGGAATTCTAGAGCCATTTTACACTTAATTTCAATTGGTTCAGTATTATACTATAATTCAGTTGATGGTAAGCGTGTAGATATACTAGAAACTAAACTTTTAAAGGATTATTGTCTAAATCATATTGATGAATAGTAAATAAAAAGATAAAAAAGAGGAAATTTCCTCTTTTTTTATATGTTTTGTATATTTATGGTAATATATACTATGTTATAATAAAGTTTATAAGGAGGCGATATTTTGAAAGGTTTATATAAAAAAATACTAACTCTTTTTCTTACAATACTAACAGTAATCGCACTTACTGCATGTAGTAAGGATAAAAACAAAAAGAATAAGTTTAATCCAGTTCAAAACGTAGGAGAAATCATACGTGATGATGATATGGAATTAGATTTATTTGATGGACTTGAAATGACTGAATTAAATCCTGAAAACCCAAATATGTATAAGAGTACATATATGGATGTTGAACCTGACTTTACTTTAACATTAATTGCTAAATCAACTTATCTTGGTGATGCTATTGTTGCACAAACAGTTAAGGTAACAGATTCATATGAAGCTGATGTTGAATTCTTGGTTGAAGAAGGAACTGATCCTGATATTCAATCATACATCGTTTCAGCTGTAGGTGGATTCAAGAGCGGTTCAGCTTATACTGTTTCAATTGAAGAAAATAATGCTTTATTCTTTAAGGATAGAGATGAATCAATAAGAAAAGTATTATTTACTGTAAAAGATACAGATAAAGATGAAATGAAAATCAAAGAAGATATTCCTCAATATGACTTTAGAAAAGTAACATATTTTGATGGATTTGGTGATTATGATACTTACATGATTTATGAAGGAGAATTTAATGAATCAGAAGGTAGTGTAGTATCATTTACTAATACTGGTGATGAACAAGACATTTATATCAAGGTATTATCAGTTTCAAAACAAAAGAAGGGCGTTTATAAAATTTATTATGAAGCACCTGAAGCTGCTGATATTTTTGAAAAACTAGATCTTCATATTGATAACAAGCAAGTTTTACTAAATAATAATAATTTAAATCTTAAGACTGAAGAAGAAATTATCAAAGCTATAAAGGAAACTTCATTTGCGCAAGAATATATTGCTAAAGCAGCTTATATTTATAATTTCCATGAGCAAATTTTAAAAGCAGAAGAAAATAGTAAAGCTAGTGATTTCTGGGATAAATGTTATATACAAGTATCATTTAACACTACTGATACACATTTAACTGTAGGTGTTTCTTTTAGCTATACAATCACATTTGAATCTGGTTGGAGATTACTTCTTTGTGTAAACTTTAAGTTTGTTCAAGGCTTTATCGTAAGTGGTTCAGCTAAGGTTGATACATTCTTAGGTATTCCTACAGGTGTAGATATGAACGTAAGTGCTACACGTGAAAGCTCAATTGGCGTTGAATTTAGAGCAGTAGTTGCTAACCCTAAGTTTAATCCTGACTGGATGGAAGCCGAACCAGAAAACTTTGATTTAAATGATGCTCAAAAAGCTGTAGACGATTTAAAGAAAAAATGGTTTGATAAAGGTGCTGGTAGAGACGGTATTAATAGAGATGCTGTTGAAGGCGACACTTTATTAATTAACGTTGGTTTCTTAAAGTTTATCATTGCTGGCTGTTTATCAATCGACTTAGATTTCTTTATTGGTGTTAAGAATCAAGCTAACATTACTCTTGGTATAGGTTATACTTATTCAAGCGTAAGTGTATTGGTTAGCTATTCAACTTCATCAGGTGGTGGAGATGGTGGTGAAAGTCCAGATTCTATTAGAGAACATTCAATTGGCGGAAGCTTTGTTGGTAAATATAGTGCTGAATTATTCTTTAAAGTAAGATTATCAGTTTATATTACTCCAATTAAATGGATAATTTGTCTATATGTTGATGCTGATGCAGGCTTATACTTTGATTTAGCTGGCTTAGTTGAATTAAAATATGACTTTGTTGCTAGTGATTTAGATGTATCAGGTGCATTTACCGCAGAGTTTGGATTGTTTTGTAGAGTAACACTAAATCTACAAATCTTAAAGAATATTCACTACAACTGGACACTTTTTGAAGGTAGGTTCCCGGCACTCAAATTTACATGTAATAATGCCTTAAGGGAGCGAGATACAGATGAAAGATTTACAATTGAACTAACAAACAATAAATCTGATTCTATGCTATATCGTATGTTTGAATATAGAGTATTTGATCCAAATGCACTTGGTGTTGTTGTAAAGAATTACAAATATGATACAGAAGTAACATATTTTGAAATGTTTAAAGATCCAATTGGAAAATATAAGATGTTTGATAACTTTACTTCAAATAATGATAATGTTCAATTTGTAGATGGATATATCATCGTAAATGAAAATTCAGCTGATGAATATGCAAGAATATCTTATGTTTATTATGATATTTCAGGTGATAAATATAACGACTATGTAGATATTCACTATAGATCACAAGATGCTTTAACTGTAACATATGGTGGAAAGAATCCTAGATACTATCTAGCAGGTGATGTTATTGAATTCGTTGAACCTGAACACATCGATGGTAAAATCTTTAGAGGTTATACTTATAAGGGTAAGACTTATGTTTCAACAGATGTCTTTGTAATGCCAAATAATGATGTTGAATTTGATTTATTATACATTGATGATGTAACATACACTGTAAAATATTATGATGGTAATAACCAATTAATTTATACTGAAGAAGTATTTAATGGTGATACAGCAAAAGGTCCAGATGCAGCTACAAGAGATGCATTAATGGAAAGTGGATATATCTTCGTATGCTATGATCAACCACTAGATAATATTAATTGCGATTTAGAAGTACACGCAATCTATACAAGAAAGGGTGATCGATAATGAAGAAATTACTTAGTTTATTATTATTCTCATCCTTAGCTCTAGCTGTTGCTGGATGTTCTAAAAAAGATGTACATCGTCCTATAGAACTTGCTGCTAAAATTGATTATTTTGACACGAGAAAACAAGTTTCTGATGTTAAAATAACTAATGTACCTAAGCAAATTAAGTTAGGCTATCTAGCAAGTGAAAACATAACTTTAAATGTTAGTTATTTAGATGGAACTAAATCAAGTTATCATATTACAGAAGAATTCTTCCCAAAAGAAGCACTACCTGAACTTAAAACTGAAGGTGATAAGAACTTTGACTTTATTTATAAAGGAAATCATATGCCACTTAAGTTTAAGCATGTTGCTTCAACTGTACCTATGACTTATGAAGTTAAATTCTTAGATGAAACTGGTAAAACAGTTGAAACTAAATATGTTAATTACTTAGAAAAAGCTACATGTACAACTTCTAAACTTAATAGAATTAATAACTATATGAGTGATGGTTATTACTATAAGTTCACTAAAACATTTGATCAAGATTTAGATTATGTTTATAAGAATGTAGTAGCTAAACCTATATTTGATAAATATAAAACATATGGTGATTATGGTAATTATTATAATTACTTATCTACTACAGAATATGAAAGAATGGCTGTACAAGTTGATGAAGATTTAACATATCATTCTCTAATTTATGTAGGTAGATTAAATAATGTTGCATCTAGTAACTTAACTAAACCTCATGAAAGAACTACTTATAATAGAGAACAATGGCAATTTAGAAAATATGAATCAGGAAAAGATTTCTATGAAAATGTATGTAGTAATTTAAGTACCTTAATTACTAATAACTATAATCATGAAAAAGATTATCCAAAAGATACTAGTTTAACTATTACTAATACTAACTGCTTAGATTTAAATCTAAACAAAAAGAGTAGTTATGAACTTGGTACTGATTCAAATAAGTTTAATGTAGATATTCAAGATTGCTTCACTAAAGATTTCTCTAGATACACACTTGATACAACAAAGAAGAGAAAAGATGGTAGTGATTACTCATTTGATTCTGTATTTGATAAATCACTAAAATTCTATCAAGATGAAGCTGCATATAATAGTCAATCGCATTATAAACAAATCTTCTCAGAAGATTATGCTAAAGGCTTCTATAGTATGGACTTCACAATTGATATGGATGTTTATCTAGATGTATCATTTAAATTTAGCCATAATAATGATGATTGCTTATTCGAATTATCTGATGCTAAATTAGCATTTGGTTATGTAGCTGGTTCAGCTAAATATTCATTAAATTATTCAACTGATAATCATTATGAATATTATGGAAATAAATTCTCAATCTATAACTCTGTATTAGCTGAAACATTATATCAAGTTGTAACTCACTAACGATTAAAAAAGAGCCTTTCTAGGCTCTTTTCTTTTATATCATAATTGCTAAACCAAGTAAACTTGTGCATAATGTTGGAATAGATATTATAACTCCATATTTAATAAAATCTAAGAAGCTAAATTTTATTTCATGTTTCTTTAAAATGCTTAACCACATAATACCTGCTAAAGCACCAATAGGTGTTAGGAATGCTCCTATATTTGATCCTATAATTGATGCATAAATACTGCCAGAATTAGTTGTTATACTACTATATAAAACACTCATAGGTATATTATTAATTAAGCTACAAGATAAATAAGAAGTAGTACCATAACTAAATATTGTATTTGTCTTATTTAATAATTCTTTTAAGTTATCAGTTATACCTTGATTATCTAGTGCTAAAACAATAAAGAACATTGATATAACAAATGGAAATAAGGAATAAGGTATTCTTTTTAATCCGTTAACAATAATTGTTTTATCTTTATGAATAATTAAATTACCAATAATAAATAGAAGTAGTGCTAAAGCACAAACTAAGGATACTAAATACATTTCTAAATTAATGTAGTTAGATATCGCAAGTAATATAATACAAATTATTAATAATATTAAAGACACAGCAAGTAAGAACTTATCTTTGATTATAATTTCTTCACTAGTACAATCTAATTTTTCTTTAAATTTATTTCTAAATAATAAGAATAATATTAATAAAGAAGTAAGGCCTGCAAATATTGTAGGTAAGAACATTACTTTAAAATAATCTAAGAATGTTATATTTGCGTTAGCTCCAATATAAATATTTGTAGGATTACCTATAATAAATAACATACTCCAAGTATTAGCCGCAATAAATTCTGTGACTAAGTAAGGTATAGGATTAATTTTCGCATTCTTACTAAAGAAAATAATAAATGGAGTAAATGTAAGAATAACTATATCATTTGATGTGAATATGGTTAATATTGAACATAATAAATAAAGTATTATAAATAGTTTTATTTGGCTTCCATTAGCCTTTTTTAGTGCTTTATTAGCTAAGTATTCAAAGAAGTTTAATTCATCTAATATAATAGATATAAAACTCATTGAGAAGAACAAGACAATTATCTTTAGTGGATTCATTCCACCACTACTAACTAATTTATTCATCGCATCCTCTATATCTATTAATTTAAACGCCGCAATTAATAACATGGCGATAAAAGGGAAGATGTAGAAGGTCTGCGTCTCAAATGATTTAAATTTAATTTTAGGGAATACAATTATAGATATAAGCATCAATATAATGGCACTTATACATATAACTAAAGTTAAAACCATATGCATCACCTTAAATATTGTAGCACAAATAGAAAAAAAGTTGCCAATAATTTTTAGCAACTTTTTATTATTTTATTGTGCAAGTTTTTTGATTAAGTATAATTCACCATCATCAATAGTACCATCTATTGCAGCAAAGCATATAGCATATTCAACTAAGTTTTCCTTTAGTTGAGCCATTTTCTTACCTAGAGTATCGATAAAATCATCTACGATATTAATTGTTTTTTGTAAATCACAATTTTTGATTTCTTCAACTAATTGTTTAGGTGATGGCTTATCAATTAAACCTTCAGTAATTTCAACAAATAATTCATATTCATTGACATTTACTTTATTATCTCCAGCAATAGAAGCATAAGATAATCTAAGAAGTAACTCCCAAGGCATTAGGTTATGCTTTTCAAATAGATCAGTAGTTTTATAAATCTTTGTAAATTCATTTAAGATATCTACTACAACAATTTTTGCACGTTTTTTAATTTGTTCTTTATTTAACTTTTTAATTTCATTTACTAACTTTAAGTAATCCATAAATTCTATCCAGCTTTTTTGTAAATGTTTCTACCATTTTCATCCTTTTCGTAATCGTTAAGGTTTTTAGAACTTCCAGCTAATAAGCATCCGATTACATATGCAGCAAGTAATACAAGTTGAATAATAACTGTCCACTTAGTTTCCATTCCACCTATTCCGTTATGTTTAAGTGACATTTCCATTGCAGCTAAAGCGATTGATAATGCTACATAAATAATAGAAATAGTAGATGTAATAGGTTTAGAATCACTGAATAAGAATGTTAAACCACAAGCGATAACAATTCCACCAGCTGTAAACCAAACAGCAATTGCTTGTTCTTGTGTCATCTTGTTAGTACCAATTACTAAATATGAAATCATAATGAATACTAATAACACAATCGCAAAAGAAATACATAATACAAATTTTCTGCTCATAATTATATCCTCCTTAAATTCTATTATAAATCAAATTAATTAATAATACAACATAATTAAAGAAAACGCTTTTTGTTGTTGTTAAAACGTATTATATTATGATATAATAACTCTTGTAGTATATTTAAAGGCAGGTATTAATTATGGGACTAACATTAGTAGAAAAAATTATTAAAGAACATACAACAGATCCTTTAGTAAGAGGAGAAAAAATAAATTTAAAGATTGATCAAACTTTAACGCAAGATGCAACAGGTACAATGGCATATCTTGAACTTGAATCAATTGGTATTGGAAAAGTAAAAACAAAGCTTTCTGTAAGTTATGTAGATCATAACACATTACAAAATGGTTTTGAAAATGCAGATGACCACAGATTCTTACAATCTGTAGCTGATAAGCATGGAATTTATTTTTCAAGAGTAGGTAATGGTATTTGCCATCAAGTACACTTAGAAAGATTTGCTCATCCAGGTTACACTCTACTTGGGTCTGATTCACATACACCTACAGCAGGTGGTATGGGATCTCTAGCTATTGGTGCTGGAGGACTAGATGTAGCATGTGCTATGGCTGGTATGCCTTTCCCAATGGTAATGCCAAAGATTGTAAATGTTAAATTACACAACAAACTACCTAAGGGCGTTGCTGCAAAAGATATTATTTTATATGTTTTAAAGCAAATGACTGTTAAAGGTGGAGTAAATAAGGTTATCGAATATTCAGGCGATGGTGTATTAAGCTTAGAAGTACCTGAAAGAGCAACTATTACAAATATGGGTGCTGAACTAGGCGCAACTTCAAGTGTCTTCCCATCAGATGATAATACACTTGATTTCTTAAGAAAACAAAATAGAGAAAATGACTTCGTAAGACTTGAAGCAGATGCTGATGCTGTATATGATGAAGTTATTGAAATAGATTTATCAACATTAAAACCTTTACTAGCATGTCCAAATAGCCCAGATAATGTTAAAGAAGTATCTGAATTAGTTGGAACTAAAGTAAACCAAGTTTTAATTGGAAGCTGTACAAACTCAAGCTACTATGATTTCATTAAAGTAGCATCAGTTCTAAAAGGAAAACACGTCCATAAAGACGTTTCTCTAGGTATTGCACCAGGTAGTAAGCAAGTTCTAGAAATGATTACTAAATCAGGAATCCTATCTATTTTACTTGAAGCTGGAGCAAGAATTTTAGAATCAGCTTGTGGACCATGTATTGGTATGGGACAAGCTCCATGTACTGATGCCGTATCTTTAAGAACATTTAATAGAAACTTCTATGGTAGAAGTGGAACAAACTCTGCTCAAGTTTATTTAGTAAGTCCTGAACTTGCTGCTTTAAGTGCGGTTAATGGATGTATTTCTGATCCATCAGGCCTAGACTTAGATTTATTTGAAAAACCATCTAAGTTCTTAGTAGATGATTCAATGATTATTAAGCCAACTATGACTAGTGAAATAATCCTTGGACCAAATATCAAACCACTACCTAAGTTTGATAAACTACCAGAAACTTTAGAAAAGAAAGTAATATTAAAGGTAGAAGATAACATTACAACAGACCACATTATGCCTGCTGGAAGTAAAGTTTTACCTTATAGAAGTAATATTGAAAAAATTTCGGAATTCGTATTCTACAAAGTAGATGAAAAATTCAAAGAAAACTGCGTAGCTAATGAAGGTGGATTTATTGTTGGTGGTAATAACTACGGTCAAGGTTCATCAAGAGAACATGCTGCTATAGCTCCAAGATACTTAGGAATTAGAGCAGTTATCGCAAAGAGCTTCGCAAGAATTCATAGACAAAACTTAATTAACTTTGGTATTATGCCATTAACATTTGTTAATGAAGCTGATTATGAAAATATAAGTCAATTTGATACTTTAAAATTTGATGATTTAAAATTAGAAGTAGGTAAAAATATTATTGTTAAAAATATAACTAAAAATACTCAATTTGAATTATGCCATGGATTAACTAAGAAAGAAATCGAGTTAATCAATGCTGGTGGACTTTTAAACACTTTATAGGAGGGATTAAAGTGATAAACTTAAAAAGTGATTTCGTTAAAGAAAAATATGATGAATTACTTGAACTTGGAAATATTGAAAATGAATTATATGAAAAGTTTAATGTAAAAAAAGGTTTAAGAAATGCCAATGGAACAGGTGTTTTAGTCGAATTAACTAAAGTTGCTAACGTACATGGTTATGAAATAGATGCTAATGGAAATAAAATAGATTCTGAAGGTTTATTATCATTTAGAGGTGTAGATATCTATGATTTAGCTAGACTAGATAAATCAGTTTATGGATATGAAAAAACTTGCTACTTACTACTTTTTGGTAGACTACCAAATGATGAAGAATTTGAGCAATTTAAAGCAATCATCTCTGATTGCTATGATCTACCTCAAGAATTCATTAACAACATCATTACACGTGGTGTAAGTGAAAACTTAATGAATCATATTATGCGTTCTATTTTAGCATTATATACATTTGATAATGATCCAGATAATACTGATCCACTACAAACATTACAAAAAGGTATTTCAATTATTGCTAAATTACCTTCAATTGTAAGTTATTCACTTCAAGCTAAACGTCATTATCTTGATTATAAGACTCTTCACATTAGAAGACCTAGAAAAGATTTCTCTATTGCTGAAAACTTATTATACATGTCAAGAAATCATGGTGCATTCAACCAAGTAGAAGCTGAAACACTAGATTTAGCATTAATGATTCATGCTGAACATGGTGGAGGTAATAACAGTGCCTTTGCTAACGTAGTAGTTGCTTCAACTGGTACAGATATCTATTCAGCAATGGTCGCATCATTAGGTTCACTAAAAGGACCTCGTCATGGTGGAGCTAACGGAGCTGTTGAAGATATGATGACTGAAGTAATTAATGCTGTAGGTGTTAATGCTACTGATGATGAATTAAGAGTAATTGCTAATAAATTATTAGATAAGAATTTCTATGATAAATCAGGATTAATTTATGGTATCGGTCATGCCGTATATACTTTAAGTGATCCAAGAACTATTCTACTTAAGGCTAAATCAAAAGAATTAGCTATAATGAAGGATAAACTTGATTTATTTGATTTATATGATAGATTTGAACGTATTGCTATTGAAGAATTAAAGAGAAGAAAAGGACCTAATTTCCATACATGTGCAAACGTTGACTTCTATAGTGGTTTAACTTATAAATTACTAAATATTCCAAGAGACTTATATACTCCAATCTTTGCTTGTGCAAGAATGGTTGGTTGGTTAGCTCATAACGTAGAAGATAAGCTATACTGCAATAAGATTATTAGACCAGCAGCTAAATATGTTGGTGAATATAAGCATATTGATTAATGAGAGTTTTAATAGATGGTGATGCATCACCAGTAAAAGAGATCGCAGTTGATTTATGCAACAGTTTTGGTGTAGAATGTATTATATACATGGATTATGCACACGAATATGAATCGCACTATGCAAAAGTTATATTTTGCGATAAACATAAAGATTCTGTCGATTTAAGAATAAGCAACGATTGCTTAAAAGATGATATAGTTGTAACTCAAGATTATGGCTTAGCTACCCTAATTCTTACAAAAGGAGCTAAGGTGTTACATAATAACGGCTTTATCATTGATGAAAAAAATATTGATTCACTTTTAGAATCAAGATATCTAGGTAATAAACTTAGAAACAAACAAAAAATTAAAGGGCCAAGAAAAAGAGTATTAGAAGATGATATTAAATTTTCTAATACATTAAAAGCACTTTTAGGGGGTTAAATTATGAATAAAGTTGCCATTTTTACTGATAGTACATGTGATTTAATGCCTGAAACTATTAAAGAGCATGATATACATGTAATACCACTATATGTTAATTTTAAGGATGAATCCTTTAAAGATGGTGTTGATATGACTTCACCATTACTTTATGAAAAAGTTGAAAAAGAAAAAATCATGCCTAAAACAAGTGCAGCAACAGTTAAAGACTTTGTTGATGCTTTCACACCATTTATAAATGATGGATATGATATCTTCTATACAGGTATTAGTAGTAAGATGAGTGTTAACATGCAAAATGTTTTAACTGCTGCATCTGAATTTGATGAAGGTAGAGTATATGTATCTGATTCAATGAACTTATCAAGTGATATTGGACTATTAGTTTTAAAAGCTTGTAAGTTTAGAGATGAAGGTAAATCAGCTAAGGAAATTAAAGATGAAATTGATATTCTAGCACCAAGAGTTAAGGGTGGATTTGTTATTAAATCTATGGACTTTTTATATAAAGGTGGTAGATGTGGTGCCTTATCAAAAATATTTGGTACAATTTTAAAAATTAAACCATTTATTAGAGTAAAAGATGGTAGTATGTATGTACATAAAAAACCACGTGGTAAATTCCATTCAGCTATTGATGTAATGATAGAAGAAGCAATTAATGATTTACCAAATATGAATACAGATTATATTATGGTTACTCATTCTCTAGGTGATGAATATGCTCCATATATAATTGAAAAATTAAAAGAACATACTGATATTCCTATTATGGAAACTTATGCAGGTTGTGTAATTTCATCACACTGTGGTAAAGGAACAATCGGTATTCTATATATCTTAAAAGATAAATTTGAATAATAAAAAAAGCCTTCATGGCTTTTTTATTTTAATAAATTTTTCTTTAATTTATCAATTTCTTCTTGTTTCTTTTCATCTAACATTGTAATTATCTTTTCAGATAATGTTTTATATATATTAGCCTTTAAAGCTAATTCCATAGCTAATTTCTTTAATTCTTCATCTTCATTTTCTTTTTTAATCTTAGTGATTTGCTTTTTAATAGTACCACTAATATTATTAACTAAATCATTTTGAATATCTTTATAATATGAATATACATCTTTATAGTTAGAATAATCAATTATAGTCATTATTTCATTTAAAGATAAGACATTTTTAAGTGAACAAATCTCTAATAAATATGTTAATTGAACTTTAGCATATTTTTTATTTACTGGTGCAGGAATAATATTTCCTTTAACATAATTGTTTACCATAGATGATGTTATTAACTTATCATTTAGTTCAAAAACCTTTAAATTATCTTCTAAATAAGTTATAACTTGATCCATGTAGAAGTTCATTTGTGGTAGGGCATCTACATTAGGAACATTATAATTTGATAATTCAAGTAGATATGATTGTAATCTTCTTTTAACAAACATGTTTAACACCTCTAATAAAATTATATCAAAATAATTTTATATATTCAATATTATGTTATATAGTTTTTAAAACTAGATATATATAACTTTTCATTAGAAAAATGTAAATAATCAAAAAACGCTTTCATAAAGGTATTGAATAAAATAGTAATTATTGATATAATTAAGGTGTATAGGCGATAATATAAAAATTAATAAATAAAGGAGAATATAAAATGAAAGAAGTTATTTTAGCAGCAGTTGAATTCGTTAAAAATCTTTATGTAGGAACTTATGATGGTAATAATTACTATCACTCTGAGCGTGTTTATTACATTGCTTTAGAATTAGTTAAAACTGAAAAAGCAAACAATTTCTTAGTTGCTCTTGCCGCTTTACTACACTCAGTAGATTCTAGAGATGATAGAGCATCTAAAAAGTGCCCAGTTGCAAGAAAGTTCTTATCTAGTCAAAAACTAGAATCAAAAATTGTAGAAAGTGTTATTGATATTATTTCTCAAGCAGATTTCAAATACAATAGAACACATGCAAGACTAAAGAGTAAAGAAGCTGAAGTTGTTGCAGATGCTAACATGCTAGATTCTATTGGAGCTATCGGTGTAGCTAGATGCTTTGCATGGGGTGGATATCATAAGATTGAAATGTATGATGGAACTATCTCATCTCCAAACTCAATTAAGTCTTTCTATGATAAGTTATTAGTTATTAAAGATTGTTTACATACAGAATCAGCAAAGAAAATTGCTCAAGATAAGATTAAATTTATGGATGACTTCCTACATCAATTCTATTCTGAATGGAATATCGGAAGAAATAAGAGATAAAAAAATGGCTATTAAAGCCATTTTTTTTATTTAACAATTATTTTTTTAAGTCTAGCAAAACGTGGTAGTCCATTTTCTTTAGGAAGTTCAGTTTCACCTTGAATTAATGGTAAGACATAATTAATAAAATCTTTAGTTACATTATTTCCTTCTTTATTGATCCATTCTTGTGGAACTAATTTTTCATAGTTAGCAACATTTTCTAGTGGTATTAATTCAATTTCACATTTATAATCACTTACATTTTTACCACGACTACATTTAAAAGCAACCATCTTATCACTAATACCTTCAATAGCATTTTCTACAGCTGCTTTACCAGCAAGATAAGCTTCATCATAATCAGTTTTACTTGCTAAATGTGCTGCACAACGCTGTAAAAGTGATAATTCAATTCCTCTAATTTTAGCACCAGTTCTAAGTTTGACAGCATTAGCTAAATATTGTGCTAAACCACCCATTTGAATATGACCAAATTTATCTTTTTCTTTTTTAGAATTATTATATTCAGATATATATTTTCCATCTTTATCTTTTATACCTTCACTAACCGCTACAATTACTTTTCCTTTAGCTTCGTATATATCATTAACATCATCTATAAATTTTTCTAAATCAAATGGAACTTCAGGTAAGTAAATTAAATCAGCACCCATTCCATTAATATTTGATAATGCTGCAGAAGCAGCTAGCCATCCTGCATTTCTACCCATTATTTCAACAATAGAAATATTACCATAATCATAAACTCTAGTATCAAGGGAAATTTCCATAATAGAAGTTGCAATATATTTTGCGGCTGATGCGAATCCTGGGCAGTGATCTGTACAATATAAGTCATTATCGATAGTTTTAGGAATTCCCATAACTCGACATTCATAACCATTTTTAATACAGTATTTAGAAATCTTATTACAAGTATCCATTGAATCATTCCCGCCACAATAGAAGAAATATCTTACATTATATTTTTTGAATACTTCAAGAATTCTTTTATATTCATAGTCATCATCATCGTGTAGTTTATGTCTACAAGAACCTAGTGCTGATGCTGGAGTATATCTAAGTAATTCTAATTCATTTTTATCTTCTAAATTTAAATCGTATAATTCATCATTTAAAACACCAATTATACCATTAGAAGCACCATAAACTCTTGTAATTTCTTCAGCTTCTAAGGCTTTTTTTATTGCTCCAAGAATTGATGCATTAATTACAGAAGTAGGTCCTCCAGATTGTCCTATTATTGCTGAACCTATTAATTTTTTAGCCATAATATATCCCTCCTAAAAGTCCATATTTATAATATCATAATGTATTATATATTACAAGTATATACACCTATATAAATAAAAACACTTTCATAAAAAAATGTATGAATTTTATTTCATATTAGTATTGACATTTAAATTAATTTAAAGTAAAATTACATTGGAATTGATTGTTAGTCGTTGCTAACAAACGAAAGGACATTATATGGAAAAAAGATTAGACGAATTTAAAATCGGTGACAAAGGAACTATTAAAGTAGTCAACGGAGAAGGACAACTTAGACGTAGATTATTTGATATGGGAGCAACACCTGGCGCTAAGATCGAACTAATTAAAAAAGCTCCTCTTGGTGATCCACTAGAAGTACATATTAGAAATTATGTATTAACTTTAAGAAAAAGTGAAGCCTCACTTATTATAATGGAGGTGGAAAAATGATTAAAGTAGCTTTAGCTGGAAACCCTAACTGTGGTAAAACAACTTTATTTAATGCCTTAACTGGTTCAACAGCTCATGTTGGTAACTGGCCTGGTGTAACAGTAGATAAAAGAGAAGGTTTCTACAAGAAATTAGGAGAAGATATTAAAATTGTAGACTTACCTGGTATTTATTCATTATCTCCTTATACTCCAGAAGAAGTAATATCAAGAAACTTTATTGTTGAAGAAAAACCAGATTGTGTAATTAATATTGTTGATGCAACAAACTTAGAGAGAAACTTATATTTAACAACACAATTACTTGAAATGGATGTTCCTGTAATTGTTGCGTTAAACATGATGGATTTAATAGAAAAAAGAAAAGATAAACTTGATGTAGATAAACTTCAACAAGCTCTAGGAGTGCCTGTAATAAGTATTTCAGCATTAAAAAAGCAAGGTAATGAAGAATTAATGCTTGCAGCCTTAAATGCTAAAAAGCGTGAGCCTAAAACAGTATTAGAAAATACCTCATTAAAGCCATTAATTGATAAAATCGTTGATGTATGTAAAGGTAATAATGAAATTGATAACTTACTATATCATGCGATTAAAGTAATTGAAGAAGATGAAATTGAAATCAAAGATCATAAGCTTCAAGTTAATATTGTTGAAGAGTTTAAAAAAGAAACAGGTATTGATACTGAAGCAATGATTGCTGATGAAAGATATAAATATATTGAAGCAAATTACTCTATCTGTATGGAAAAAAGTGAAAATAGAAGAGTATTAAAATCTGAGAAAGTTGATAAGGTATTAACTCATAAGGTATTTGGATTTGTATTTTTCTTCCTAATTTTATTTGCTGTATTCCATTTAACATTTAGTGAAAACTTCCTATTTTTAGGAGGATTAATTGATGATGATTGGGTAAGCTTTGAAAAAGTACCTATCCTAGAAGGAATTTTAGGAGAAGGAGCGATAAACTCACCTGGTGTTATAATAACTAACCTATTTAATAACTGTGTAGAATGGTTATTTGGTATAATTGGTGGATGGTTTGAAAGTGGCCCTGAATGGTTAAATTCATTCGTAAATGATGGCTTACTTGCGGGATTATCTGCGGTTCTAAGTTTCTTACCATTAATCATGATACTATTCTTATTTATGAGTATTCTAGAAGATACAGGATATATGGCAAGAGTTGCCTTCATATTCGATAAGATCTTCAAGAAATTTGGATTATCTGGTAGAGCATTAATGCCTATGATTATGGGATTTGGTTGTAGTGTACCTGCTATGGCAAATACTAGAACACTACAAAATCAAAATGAAAGAACAACAACAATTAGAGTTATTCCTTTCTTCTCATGTGGTGCAAAGCTTCCAATTTTAACAGCTATTGCTGGTGCAATTGCTTTACGCTGGGGAGCAAATGCTGATTTAATTACATTTAGTATGTATCTACTTGGTATTACAGTTGCTATTATTGCTATTATAATTATGCGTGGTACTACAATGAAGGGTGAATCTCAACCATTCATTATGGAATTGCCTGAATATCATAGACCAAGCTTTAAGAGTATAATGCATTTATTATGGCATAAGTTAAGTCATTTCATTAAAAAAGCATTTACTATTATTCTTGCAAGTCAAATCGTAGTTTGGTTCTTACTAAACTTCACATTCGATTGGAAATACATTCCAACATACGAAACATTAGATGTTGATTCATCAATTCTTGCTGGATTTGGTAAATTATTACAACCATTATTTACTCCACTTGGCTTTGGTAGTCAACTTGGATCAACTGGTTGGGTATTCATCGTAGCTGCAATATCTGGTTTAATTGCTAAAGAAAATGTTATTTCAACATTCGGTACACTTGCAGCTTGTCTAATTGCATCTGGAGCAATTTCTGGTATAGGACTTGATATTGAAGCTGAAAGCGGAATTGATGCTGTTAGAGCAATGATGGATGCAACAGGAATTACAGCTGCAGGCTTAATCGCATTTATCGTATTTAATATGACAACTATTCCATGTTTCGCTGCTGTAGCTACAGCTAAGGGTGAATCACCAGATAAACATACTTACCGCTTCACATTATTATTTTGGGTTGTTGCATCAATCTTAGCTGCTACAACAGTATATCTAATCGGTTCATGGTGGTGGACAACATTCATTATTGTTGGTGTAATTGCTCTTGTAATTGTTCTAATAAGAATTATAAACAAGAATGATAAAAATAATAAGAATAAGAAAGATGGTGATTTATTTGACTACGCTAGAGATAATAGTCATCATTGCTGCGATTAGTTTTGTAGTAGCTGTATTTACAAAAGCTATTATTAATAAAGTTCATGGCAAATGTGATTGCCCTGAATGTGATGGAATGTGTTCTTTATGCGATGGAAGTTGTAATAAATATTCAAAAGAAGAACTTAAAAAACATCTTAAAGAAACATATATCAAGTAATTGTTAGACATAAATAATTGGCCTAAAAAAGGACTGCATCCTCCACAAACGCAGTCCTTTTTGTTTTATTTCTTTTTAACTATATCAACTATATGACTTCCAATACCTATAAGTTCTTTTCTATTACTTACTTTATAAACATAATCTAAGTATGCTTCAAATGTTTTATCATCCATCTTATTAATTATCTTTCTCATATAATCAGTTAATAAGTCAGGAGTAAATATATCAATTCTATCAAAACCTACAACTTTATTTAATTCATCTATATCTTCAATTCTAGAATATGAATATAAATCATTTTCTTTTCCAATGATTTTATAGTCATTATCTACTTCATTATTATTAATAGATTCACTAATAAAATTATCAATAAAACCATGATTTATAACGGCATAATCATTCATATAATAACATATAAAAATAATACCATCTTTCTTTAAAACTCTTTTAGCTTCATTTAATGCTTTTATTTTTTCATCCTTATCAATTAAGTGATAAATTGGACCAAACATTATAATAAAATCAAAAGATTCATCCTTAAATTTTAAATCAAGCGCATTACCTAAAAAGGCCTTTATATTAGGATTTTTCATTGTAATGTATTTTAAATTATGCTTAACTAATTCAACAGCTGTAACATCATAACCTAAACTATCTAAATATAGACTATATTTACCTGTACCAGCACCTAAATCTAATATTTTTGGATTATCGAATCTATTTAAGTATTCTAGAATGTATTTAATTGATGTATTAAATTCAACAATACCATGTCTAGAATTTAATCTTTTATCTTCGTTGAATTTGTTATAATAATTCTTTAATAATTCTTCATTCATTATTATCACCTAAAATCATTATAACAATTTTTTACAAAAAAGATACATTATTATTCAAAATGTGCTACAATATTTCTAGGAGCGTGATACTATGAAAAAAATAATTTATTTATTTTTTGCATATGCTTTACTTGTGTGTTTAACAGGATGTGATTTCTTTAACTTTATTGATAAAGATACAACAAGTAAAAAAACAAATATCACAATTGGATATGTAATTGGTGATAAAATAACTTATAAGATTTATGATAGTTATGATGATATAACTTTTATGGAATTAGAAACTGAAACAGGTTATGAACTATTGGGTTGGTCCTTTACTAAAAATGGTGATGTAATCACTAAAGAAGATTTAAAGGACAAAACGCAAGTTAATGTTTATCCTATAATTGGTTTAAAGAATTACCGTATTAATTATGATCTTGATGGTGGAATTAATAATAATAGTAATCCTCTAACTTATACAATAGAAGATGAATTTACTATTAAAGCTCCAACAAAAACAAACTATGCATTTACAGGTTGGACTACTGATACTATAACTACTCCAGTTTTAGAATATAAAATAACTCTTGGTAGCTATGGAGATTTAAATCTTAAAGCTAATTATGAACATGGAAAAGTTAATGTCATTTTCAATTATGAAGGAATTGAAATGCAAACAATTGACTATAATACATGTTGTACTAAACCAGAAGATCCAACAAAAATGTTTGATACATTTGTATGTTGGTGTACTGACGATTCACTAGAAGAAGAATTTGATTTTAGTAAACCAGTTTTAGAAAGTATTACATTATATCCTAAATGGGCTAGTACAGTATTCTATACTTTAACTATTACAAATAATGATTTGATTAAATCTAATTATGAAACTGGTAAACAATTACCAAAGGATGCAGTTATTGATTTAACTACTGATTATTTAGTTAATGGATATGCCTTTAAGGGTTGGTATGTAAATGGAGAATACATTACAAATTATTATGCATTAGAAGTTTCAATGCCTGAAGGAAATCTACTAATAGAGCCTTTATTTGAGGCTGTAGAAAATTATACATATACACTTGGTAGTAAAACAAACTTACAAACTAATATTACTAAAGAAGGTAATGGAGAATTATATGGTGAAGGTATTGGTTCAGATTATGGACATTCATCAAATAAGCTATATTTAAAATATAGTACACTTGAAAAATTAACTCCTGGAGTTCATTCATTTGTATATGAATTTAGATTAATGTTTAATGTCTATGTAATACAAAGTGATACAAAAGTACCTGATATAACAATTGATTATGATATTAATTATCCATACGCAACTATTTTATTTAATGAAGTAGAAGGCGTTAGCTATAGCTATGCACTTGATGAAGAAGATTTTGTTGATTGTCATTCAGGTGATACATTTGATATTGGTGATAAGTTCACTGAACATAATATAATGTTACGTGCTGGAAGTGCTATTAGAACATTTGCAATAGAAGAACTACCAGCTCAAGCACAAACATATGCGACTAAAACATTCAAGTATCAAGGTGATGTATATGATCACTATATTGATAGTATGGATGATTTAAGAATATTATTAGAATATTATGCATATTCTGTATATCCATCAGCTGGTGGTACATCTTATCCATTTGATTTCTATTATCCAAATGCAATTAATATGTCAGCTTCAGAAGATTATGAATATGTTATTAAACGTTTAATAAGTGTTCCATATGACTTACAATATTCATTTACACAAGGAAGTAAAGTAGTAAACTTTGAATTAAAATCAGAAGGATTATTTAATTCACTTAATACAACTCAAGTAAAAGAAGATGTAACTACAACTATCTTCATGCCATCTACAAGAAATGAATCAACTCAATTATATGTAGATAAATGTAGTAAAACACAAGAAGTAAAAACTATTTATGAGCTTGAAGCGTTAAATCTTGGTGTTAAGCCAATTATTACTGATACAAAGACTTTAGAATTATATAATAAAGCAAGATATGTTTTATATACTTATGTAGATGATTCAATGACTGAATTTGAAAAATGTAAGGCAATTTATGATTATCTAGCAAGCTATGTAACTTATGATGATGCATTACTAGAACTTGAAGGTAAGAAGAGTGATTATTCATCATTTACATCTTATGCAGCACTAGTTAGAGGAATTGCGGTATGTGATGGTATTTCAAGTGCTTATAAATTATTATGTACACTTGAAGGTATTGAATGTATCGAAGTAGTAGGAGCTGCTAAAGGCGGTGGACATGCTTGGAATAAAGTTAAAATTGCTGGTGCTTGGTATGGTGTAGATGCTACATGGGCTAGACTAGAAATAACTGATACAGGTGTTTATATTACACATAATTATTTCTTAATTGATGAATTAACACTAATGACTTTTGGTTCATCAAGACACTTTGAACAAGCAGAAGTTGTTGGACCTAATACTTACTCATATATTAATGTTGTTAATACAGCTAATAATAAATTAACATATTTTGATTTAATTAGTTATGGTGATTTTGATTTAGTATGTACATCAGTAATTGAATTTAGGGGTATGGTTGACTATTTTAGAACTATTGGATTAAACTTTGTTGAAATAAAATTAGTTGGTCTAGAATATAGTGATGTTTCTGGATACTCTGGATTCTATTATTCAACATGTAATCCAGGAAATAACTTAATATATTTAGTACGTTAAAACGGCTTTCATTAGCCGTTTTATTAAACAGAAAGGAGGATTAATTTGATTTGTTTATGCATAGATTTAAAATCATTTTATGCAAGTGTTGAATGTGTATATAGAAACTTAGATTCAATGACTACTAAATTAGTTGTTGCAGATGAATCTAGGGGTGGCGGTACTATTTGCCTTGCTGTTAGTCCTGCCTTAAAGGAGTTAGGGGTTAGAAATAGATGTAGGTTATTTGAAATACCAAAGGATATAGACTATATTATTGCTAAACCTAGAATGAAAGCATATATGGAAATGAGTGCTTTAATATATTCTATATATTTAAAATATGTTTCTAAAGATGATATACATGTTTATTCAATTGATGAATGCTTTATTGATATAACTGATTACTTAAAACTTTATAATTTAGAAGCAATGAATTTTGCTAAAAAAATAATAGATGATGTTTTTGATACAACAGGTATATGCGCAACAGCAGGTATTGGTACTAACCTGTATCTAGCAAAAATAGCTATGGATATAACTGCTAAACATAATAAAAGTCATATAGCCTATTTAGATGAAGAACTATTTAAGAAAACATTGTGGCATCATAGACCTATAACTGATTTTTGGAATATAAGTTATGGTACACAAAATAGATTAGCTAAGCATGGTATCTTTGATATGTATGATATAACACAAGCTGATGAATATACTTTATATAAAGAATTTGGAGTAAATGCCGAACTTTTAATAGATCATGCTAATGGTATAGAAACATGTACTATTAAAGATATTCATTCATATAAATCAAAGAATAATTCATTATCTAATTCTCAAGTTTTATTTAGTGATTATAATTATGATGATGCTTTATTAGTATTAAAAGAAATGGTTGATTTAGAAGTAATGGAATTAGTCGATAAAGGCTTGGTTACCCCATCTATTAGTTTATCAATAGGATATTCTAGTAAGATGCCTAATAGCTATGAAGATTATCGTAGTATTCCATCAACTGGTGGAACGATGAAGCTAAGTACTATTACTCAATCAAGAAGAGAATTAATGGATTCTTTTACTGATTTATATATTAAAACAACGCATAAAGATATACCTATTAGACGTATTACAATTTCTTTTAATAATGTAGTTGATGAAATATATCAAACTTATGATTTTTTCTCTGATACAAAAAAACTTGAAAAAGAAAAAAAGGTTGTAAAAACTGTAAGTGAAATTAATGAAAAATATGGTAAAAATTCAATACTTAAAGCAATGGATTTAGATCCTAAAGCGACAACTAAAATGCGTAATAAACTTATAGGAGGACATAACAGTGGAGAAGATGAGTAGACGCGATAGAGCAAAACAATTTTTACCATTTAATTCCCTAAGAGGTTATTATGATTTAATTAGAGAAAAAGAAAAAGAAGTTACACCTAAAAGAGAATTATCAAATGATGATTTATTAGAATTATCAAACAAGTTAAAAGAAATAAAAAAGAACAGGATGGTTAAAATAACATATTATGATGTTGATTCATATAAAACAATATCGGGATTAGTATCAAAAATTGATTTTACTTATAAGTATATTGTGATTGTTAAAACAAAGATTAGCTTTAACGACATAAGTGTCATCTATTGATTTTGTTGTTATATTGTTATATAATTTAAGTGCGAAAGTAATGATAAATAGATTTCAAGAGAAAAAAGGATAGAGTTCGTGGCTCTATCCTTTTCGCATTTGGTGAGACAAAGACTAGTTTAAAATCATAAGAAACATTTATTGATTTTGCTTTTGTATTATTATATAATATAAGTGCGAAAGCAATGATTAATTGAGAAAAAAAGAAAAGGATAGGCTGCAACCTATCCTTTTCGCATTTGGTGAGGCAATGATTAATTAAGTTTAATAAATATTAACGCTTATCTCTAAGCATTATAGTTATAGTAACAAGTACTACAACTAGGACTACTAAGTAATCCATATTTACCTCCGCATCATGCACATTGCCTCATTTAACAAGTGTTTCATTGCTAAACCTCCTGCACCACAATAGTGGCAAATATATTATAACGCAATAAATGGCTTTATTAAGCCTTTTCTTTTTGAAAAATTTATCAAAAAATGAACCTAAATTAGTATAAATTTTATCATATTTTATCAAAAAATAATTTAAAAACTTTTGTTTTTAAAGTGGTTTAAAAGTTTTATATGTGGTATAATATTATGATGGAAGGTGATTAAAATGACTAAAATAGATGTATTTTCAGGATTCCTAGGTGCTGGGAAGACTACACTTATAAAAAGACTTATTAATGCCTATAAGGGTGAGAAAGTTGTCCTTATTGAAAATGAGTTTGGTGAGATTGGTGTTGACTCATCATTCTTAAAGGATGCAGGATTTGAAATCAAAGAAATTAACTCTGGATGTATTTGCTGTACATTAGTTGGTGATTTCACAAAAGCTTTAAAAGAAGTAATTGACGAATATCGTCCTGATAGAGTAATTATTGAACCATCAGGGGTTGGTAAACTATCTGATATTAAACATATTATTGAAAAAGCAGGATTAACTCCTAATATGTTAGTAACTGTTGTTGATGCATCAAAGGGTAAGTTATATATGCGTAACTTTGGTGAATTCTTTAATGATCAAGTTAAAGAAGCTACAACAATTCTAATTAGTAAGGTTGATAGAACACCTGAATCAAAAGTATTAGAGCTTGCTGATTTAATTAGAGAAAAGAATCCAAATGCTAATATTATCACAACACCAATTGCTGAACTTGAAATTAAAAAGCTAATTGAAATATTTGAAAATGATAAATCAATGTTAAATGAATTAATTGAAGAATTAAATCATGAACATCATGAACACGATGATGATGACGATGATGATGAATGTGAAAGCCATGAACATCACCATCATGAACACGGTGAAGAATGTCACTGTCATGATCACGAACATGAACACGAACATCATCATGAACATGGTGAAGAATGTCATTGTTATGACCATGAACACCATCACCATGATCACCATGCAGATGAAATATTTGATAACTGGGGTATTGAAACTCACCAAGCAGTTTCAAAAGGAGAACTTGAAATCTTCTTAAATAAACTTGCTAATGATGATACACTAGGTATAATACTTCGTGCAAAAGGTATTTTACGTGCTAAAGATGATACTAATTGGTACTATTTTGATTTAGTTGATGACACATATGAAATTCGTTTAGGTAAGCCAGATTATGCAGGTAGAATTTGTGTAATTGGAGCAAATATTGATAAGACAAAAATTAGTAATTTATTCCTTAAAAAATAATTATGAAGCAAATACCTTTATTTATAATTAATGGAATGCTTGATGCTGGTAAAACAACATTTATTCAAACAATTATTCATCAAGATGGCTTTCATAAGAAAGGCACAACTCTTCTAATTACTCTAGAAGAAGGCGAAGTTGAATATGATAGCTTAAAACTTCTTGATGATTATAATACAACAGTTTTAAGTTTAAATGATGATACAGTTTTACCAAAAGAAAAGCTAGAAAACTTAGTAATGATGCATCGCTTTGATAGAGTAATTATTGAAAATAATGCGATGAGTGAAAATGTCTTAGAATTACCTGAATGCTTAATTGTAAGTCAAATAATAACTTTAATTGACTGTGAAACTTTTGAAACTTATTATCAAAATATGCGTGTAAAGATGGCTGATATTATTAGACCAGCTAATCTAATATTATTTAATAGAATTGATGGCTTTGAAGATAAACTACTTAGCTATAAGAGAAGCTTAATGCTATTAAATGCTGATGCTGATTATGTATTCCAAAATAGTAAAGGCGAAGTAATAGATACATTAGCCGATGAACTTCCTTATGATTTAAATAGCGATATTATCAAGGTTGAAGATAAAGATTATGGTGTATTCTTTATTGATACATACGACCAAAAAGAGCGCTATGAAGGAAAAAAAGTAAATTTAGATTGTGTATGTTATATGCAAACAGATGGGACTGTAGTAGTTGGACGTTTAGCTATGACATGCTGTGAAAATGATATTCAATTATTAGGCTTCTTTACTGACATAAAAGAAACATTTAAAGCTAATGAATGGATTAATTTAACTGCAGAAATAAAATATGAAGTTATTGAGGATGAAGAAGAACCAGTATTTAAAGTAATTGAGTATAAAAAAATCAAACAAATCAAAGATCCAGTGGTTAATTTATAGCCACTGGTTTTTCTTTAAATATGAGTAAACTTTTTGTTAATAAATTATTTACATATATATATATATATTGTATAATTAACTTGGATTTTTCCAAATATAAAAGGGAGATGAACATATGAAAAAAACAGGCAAAATTGCTTTTGTAGCTATGATGGGCTTGTTATTGTTTGGTTGTAGTAAAAAGAACAATAAAGACAATACTACAAAAAACGATAATACAACAATAACTAGATCTAATGTAACTACAAAGAGTGGTACAACTACTCAAGTAAAAAAATGCATCCTAAGATATAACGCTAATGGCGGAAATATCAGTGGGACAAAGATTGGTGAAGAAGTAACATTTGGTAAAGCATTTGAACTTCTAATTCCAACAAAAGAAGGTTCTACATTTAAAGGCTGGTACTATGAAAAAGGTACTGAAATGGTATTCTTAACTGGTGCAGATGGAAAATCTATAAAAGCATTTGATGTTGAAGTTCAAGGAGAAACATTAAATATTTATGCTTCATGGGAAGATGCTGTTTATAGTGTATTATTTGATGCTAACTATGGTGATGATTCCGCCAACTTCACTCAAGATGTTAAATTCGGACAATACGCATCAAAACCAGATGAAGACCCAGAAAGAGATGGTTACCATTTTGATGGATGGTTCACAAAAGCAACAGGTGGAGAAGAATGGGCATTTACTTCTACACAAATTCGTGGAGAAACAACAATTTATGCACATTGGACTGCATTTGAATATGCATTTGCTTTTGAAAGTGAAGATGATGGTGAAATAAGTGTTACATCAACTGTTAATGCTGGTGATGTTGCTTGTGGTACATCAATTACTTTAACAGCAACTGAACTTTGGGGTGCTACATTTACAGGTTGGTATAGTTATTTTGAACAAAAAGTTGTTAGTACAGATAAAGAATATACATTCAATATGCCTGCTCATGATGACACATTTAGAGCAGAATTTACTTCATATACTTTATGGTTAAAGAAGGATGGCGAAGGCACAGTTTCTCCTGGTTATTATGCATATACAGCTGGAGAACCTGTTACAATACAAGCTAAACCAGCTACAGGTTATACATTTGTTGGTTGGTTTGATGGTGAAACTAAGGTAATTGATAGAACTGATTGTACAAAAGATAATAATGGTTTTTATTGTTATGATTATATAATGCCATTTGCAAATGCTGAATTAACTGCTAAATTCTCAGTTAATACACATACAATCACTATTGATAAGGATATTAATAGAACAACAACAGAAGATTATGGTACTATTTCACAAAGCCATACTGATGGAATTTATGAATATGGTGAAACTGTAACTCTAACAGCAACTCCAGCAACAGGATATACATTCCTTTATTGGTATGATGTAATTAATGATACATACTATAATTCAACATTTAATATGGTTGATGAAGATTTAGTTTTAACAGGTATATTCACATATTATACTGTTGGTTGTGATAATGAATGTAATAGAGATACAGATGATATTTATGGTTCAACTTCATTATATGGAGAAGAAAAATATAGCGTTGGATCTGAAGTAACACTAACAGCAACACCAGAAGAAGGTTATACATTCGTTGGATGGTGGGATTTAGATGCTAATGATTGGCTAGATATTAGCGGAGTTGATTACACTAAAAATGAAATCTCATTTGCAATGCCAAATACAGATGTTGAAGTAAGAGCTATATTTACATATTATTTAGTTCAAGTATCTTTAAGAGCAAGTGACGCTTCATTCGGTCAATTAAGCTCTGATAATTATGTAGATGAAACTATGGTTGTAGGTGGAACTCAAATTAGTGTAACAGCAACTTCTAAATACCCTGCAACTGTTGAATTTGATGGCTGGTATTTAGATGGTATAAAGACTGTGACTAATTCTACATTAACATTCACTGTTTATGCAGATGATTTCCATTATGAAGCTAGATTTAAATTAATTGATTTTACTATTACTTATACATTGAATGGTGGAACAAACAACTCAAATAACCCTACAAAAGTTAATATGTCTAACACATTCCCTATTACATTAGCAAATCCAACTAGAGATGGTTATTCATTTGCTGGATGGAAAGAAAATGGCTCAACTGTAACAGAAATTACATCTTGTGCAGCACATACATATGTTGCTAATTGGACTGCTAAAAATTATAATGCACACTTTATATTAGTTGAAAACGACAATAATACTGGTGTATGGGGAAAATATAGATTTAAAACAAATACTATGAGTAGTTATTCAACATATGTTTCTACTAGTGATGACAAAAGTGCTGTAGTTACATATGATGCTGATGTTGTGATAAATTTGGTTCCATATTTAGGAAGAAAGGTAGATGTTAATAAAATAACTGTTGATGGAACTGCAGTTAATGGAACTTACAATTCTTCAACAAATGAATTTACATTTACTTATAAATATGCTGCATCAAAAAATATCTATATTAATTTTGGAACAGCTGATAATAGTCTACAATATTTTAACTTTGTAAGTACAGAATCTACTTGTGAAATACTATCAAGTAATTATTCTACTGTTACTGAGATTTATATTCCTACTTATGTTACAAAAATAGAAAAAGGTGCATTTAGAAAATTATACAAAATTGAAAAAATAGAAGCTCCATTTATTGGAGAAACAAAAACAGCACAAGCTGACCCTTCAAAAAATATTTTTGGACATTTCTTTGGATATTATGGAGAAGATGATTATTTATCATGTTTGCAATTCTACGATTACAATGATACTACTTATGAATATAATTGTTATCTTCCAAAATCTTTAACAACATTTATTTTAAATGCTGATTATACTAATTCTACAGCAACATTTAATGATTATTGTTTCTGCTTTACTACTAGTTCTAGTTATGATACACCAAATATTACAACAATTGGATATTGGATTGGTTCGAATACAAGTGTAGGTAATTATGCATTCTATAATTTAAAGAAATTATCTATTTTTGGCTTCACTTCTCATCCTGAAGACGAATCATCTAATAGATGTTGGTTTAGTGTTGGACATCATGCTTTCCAAGGAACTGCAATAACTGGAATTGAAATTTTGAAAAATGATAGTTCTGATTCTTTAACAATTGGAGATAGTGCATTTAGAGATTGTTCTAAACTAACATATGTACTTATTGATGAAAATGTTATAGTTGGAAACTATGCATTCACTTATTGTACAAGTTTAAATTATACAAGTAATGTTGCTAAATCTGGTTTAATTATTAAAAAAGGTGTTAGATTTAAATATGAAGTATTTGGATCGAGCACACCTCTTACAGCAATAAGATTTACTGGTACTAAAAGTGAGTGGAGCACTGTAACATTGGAATCTAATTGGAATAATAATAGTCATATACTTGGATATTACTATGGCTTTGATACATCAACTGGTAGTTCTACTGGATATCAATCCTTATAATTAACAATTAAGACCTAGAATCTTCTCTAGGTCTTTTCTTTTGTTAATAAATTGTTAAATAAATATTTATTTATAGATAAATATATTGTATAATTATAATGTATTTTTTCATATGAAGGAGGGTTTATATATGAAGAAAGCAAGTAAGATTGCTTTTGTAGCTATGATGGGGTTACTATTATTTGGTTGTAGTAAGAAAAATAATAAAGATAAAACCAAAGATACAACTAATGTAACTACAAAGGTTGAAAGAAAAGCTACTTTAATTTATTCTGCTGGAGAAGGAGCAACTATTCCAGGGTCTAAATTAGGTGCTGAAGTAATTTATGGAAAGAGCTTTACGCTAGATGTTCCAACTAAGAAAGGTTCAACTTTTAAAGGTTGGTATATAAGAGAAGGTATTACTAGAATTGATTTAACTGATGCCAGCGGTAAATCACTTAAAAACTTCGATTATGAATTTAGTGGAAGCGAATTAACTATTTATGCTGATTGGACTACTGAAGTTGAAACAGTAACATTTAACTCATGCGGTGGAACAAATGTTAATGCACAAGAAGTAGAATATGGTAGTTATGCAAGCCGTCCTGATACCAATCCTACAAGAGATGGTTATACTTTTGATGATTGGTATACAAAAGAAGTAGGTGGAGAAAAATGGACATTTACTTCTACACAAGTTTTAGCAGATACAACAATTTATGCACATTGGACACCAAAGCAATATGCTTTAGATTTTGATACTGATGATGATTCAATGGGTACAGTTAGTTGTTCAATTACTGATGCTGTTGTTGATTGTGGAACTAGTTTCACTTTAACAGCTACAGAAAAAGAAGGATACACATTTGATCGTTGGTATTATTATAAAGATGCTGATTTATCAACTAGAATTCCACTAGATAATGGAACTTCAAAAACTGTTACATTAACAATGCCAGCATATGATGTAAGTTATTTAGCTGTATGGACTACATGTGAATTAACTACTCAAAAAGTTGGTGATGGTATTATTTCTGTATATGATACAGCAAATATAACAGCAGGTAAAACAGTTGAATTAGTAGCTAAACCTGCTACTGGTTATACATTTGCTGGTTGGTATTATGGAGAAGAACAAGAGGTTGCTCCAAGTGATTGTACTTATGATAGCGAATCTGGTTCATATACATATGCATATGTTATGCCAAAAGCTAGTCTTACATTAACTGCTAAATTTGTAATTAATACTCATACAATTACAATTGATAAGACAATTTTAAGAACTACTACTGAAAAATATGGAACTATTTCACAAAGTGGAAATGGAACATATGAATATGGTGGTAGTGTTACTCTAACAGCATCTGCAGAAGATGGTTATACATTCTTAGGATGGTATGGCAGCAGTGATACATTAGTAACTCCTCAAGAAAGTTTTACATTTAATGTAGAAGATAGAGATTATGCTTTCACTGCAAAATTCACATATTATACAGTAACTACTTTAGTTTCATCTGATTGTAGTGATAGAGGAACAATTAATGAAACATATAATAATGTAAAAGTTACTGTTGGTGATCTTATTTACTTAGAAGCAACTCCAAAGACTTGGAACCAATTCAATGGTTGGTATGATCAAAATGATGAATTAGCATTTGCTTCAAGCGAATTATTTTTTGAAATGTCAGCAGAAGATTTATACTTATGCGCTAAATTTGGGTTAATCGAATATACTATTACATATGATTTAGATGCAACAGATGCAACAAATAATGAAGGAAATAAAGCTAAATTTACTACAGAAGATATTCCACTAGTATTATTAGATCCTTCAAGAGTTGGTTATACATTTAGTGGATGGGTTGATGCAACAACTAACCAACCTATTACTGAAATAAATGAAAATAACTTTGGAAGCAAGAGCATTAAAGCTACTTGGACAGCTAAAACATATAAGATTTACTTCTACAATGGTATATCTGGTGTAGAAGGAAGTAATCAAGGTGTATATGATATTTATTTAGGCGGAGTTGCAGATGGCACTTCAGATACAACTTGTAATATTACTTATGATTCACAAGTTAAATTAAAATTCAGACCATATGCTGGAAGACAAGTACAATCTATATTATTCTATATAGGCAATGAATTAGTTGAAACATTAGTTGATGATTATGATTCAACAGCTGATTATACATTTACAAGTAAGCTAATTAACGAAACTACTCAAAATGCATCAATTAGAGTAATATTTGAAGCAGTAGAAGAAATGAAGTATTTCACTTTTATGGCTGGTAAGGTACAATATGAAAAAACATATAACTGTAAAATTACTGGTGCAAATCCTGAATATGTTAATGCAAGTGGATATGTTGATATAACAGAATTAACTATTCCTAATTATGTTGATGGATTCTCTTATGGTTCATTAGCTAAATTTACTATGTTAAAAACATTATCAACACCAATTATTGGATTAATGGGTGACGGAACAACAACTGGTAAAAGTCAAATGTATGTATTTAGTTATGTATTTGGTTCACAAGAACTATATAATACAGTTAAGAGTGTATATGTGTATAACGTTGAAAATAACAATACATCAACTGCATATTTACCAAAAGATTTAGAAGTAGTAAAAATCACAAATATGGATATAATTCCATGTTGTGCATTTGCATTCATTAGTGGATGCCCAACTAACTTTAAAGTTGTTGAACTTTATCCAACAGCAGTAGGTGATTATGCATTCTATGGATCTAATATAGCAGGTAATTATGTTCCGTCTAATGGAGAATATGTTTATAGCGTTGGTTCATATGCAACTTATATTGGAAAATACGCCTTTGCAAATGATACTGCATTAACATATTTCCATTACTCACTTACTGGAGATTCAATTACAGATATTAAAAAGATTACAATTGGCAAATGTGCATTTGCTGGTTGTAAAAATCTAAATTATCTTCAAGTACCATTCGTTGGTGAAAGTGCTAATTTCGATACATCAAGTACTGATTTTAATATTAAATATTCATTCTTCTATTGGTTTGGTGAATCTAGTGATAGTAAAGTACAAAATAAATCAGATATGTATGCATGGATTGCATGGGACGATAATGTTTATTATGTTCCAAAAACAATTGGTTCAGCAAAATTCAATATCGATTTTGTATCATTCTGTGGTATTGCATTTGGAGCATTCGCATATAAGGGACCAGATACTGCTGGTTCAACTAGTGCACCATTACTTGAAATATATTTTGAAAATGCCGCATATAATGGTAATACTACATGCTATAAAATAGGCAATTATGCATTTTATAAAGTTCCAAGAGTAAGATTCTATGAATATAGCGGAAATGTTCAATTGTATTGTGTTAATGAAATTGGTGAAAGAGCATTCCAAAATGCTGGATTACATAATAGCCCATTCTCACGTTATTCTCATGATGTGGTAACAATTGGAGATTATGCTTTCTTTAATGCATTTAGTACTGTAACTAGTGGTGTAGACATTATTCTTCCAGATACAGTAAAAACTATTAGACAATGTGCATTTGCAGGTAGTCATAATAAAATTAATAGATTTGTATTCAATAAAGGTTTAACTTCAATTTCTAATATCTTTAAAGGTGACGATACAAATTGTGCAGATGTCGGTAATGTATATTTCTATGGTACACAAACTGAATATGAAAGCTCAACAGTAAAATCTAGTGTTATAACTTGGAATATTGGCTTAACTAAGATTTATAAATATGATGGCTTATACGAATTTACTACAACAGTAATAGCTACATTATAATTAAATAAATTAGAGATAATCGATAAAAAGATTATCTCTTTTTTGTTAAGTAAAAAAGGAGTAGAATTCTACTCCTTAATTAATTTATTTAATTCAATAATAAATTCATTATATAAATTCTTTTCATCAACTTTTTTAATGATATTACCATGTGATATTATAACACCACTATTTTTACCACCACATATAGCCAAATCAGCATACTTTGCTTCACCTATACCATTAACAACACACCCCATAACTGCAAGTTTTAGAGGCTTTTTAATATTTTTAATATATTCGTTAATTTTATTAGCTATAGGTATTAAATCATATTCTGTTCTACCACATGTAGGACATACTGTAAGTGTTGGTTTACTATATAAATTAAAGTTAGATAAAATCTCTTTAGCCGCAGTTACTTCATTAACTGGATTACTTGCAAGTGATACTCTAATAGTATCACCTATACCTTCATATAAAAGGATTCCTAAACCAATAGATGATTTAACTAAACCACTATAATCTAGCCCTGCTTCAGTTATGCCTATATGCATAGGATAATTATACATAGAAGAAGCTAGTTCATAAGCTTTAACACATAAATTAATATCATTTGCTTTTAGTGAGATACATATATCATAAAAGTTAAGAGATTCTAATATATCTATATGACGTTTAAGAGCCATAACCATATTATTTGCGTTTAATTCTAAATCTTTTGGTAAGCTTCCTGCATTAACTCCAATTCTAATAGGAATACTTTTTTCTTTACATAAATTAACAACTTCCTTAACATGCTCAATATTTTCAATATTGCCTGGATTTAAACGTATTTTATCGCATCCTGAATTAATTGATTCAATTGCTAATTTATAATCAAAATGAATGTCCGCAACTATTGGTATATTAGTTTCTTTTTTTATTTCTTTAATAGATTTCGCATCATCCATATCTAAAATAGATACTCTAATTATATCGCAACCATTACTTTCCAATTCTTTAATTTGTTTAATGACTAAATCAGTTTTACTAGTCTTTATATTAGTCATGCTTTGAATCAAAATAGGGTTAGTACCACCTATTAATTTATCACCTATTTTAATAACCTTAGTTAATTTACGCATATTTACCACCAAATTAATTATAACATAAAAAAACTAGTTGAAAAATATTTAAATAATGATATAATATAAAAGGAAATAAAAAAAATGTAGGGAGGTTTAACCATGCGTGATTTTATAAGATTATTATGTACAGAATGTAAGGAAGAAAACTATTACACTGATAAGAATAAAAAAACAATCCCTGGACGTTTCGAAATCAAGAAATATTGTCCTAAATGTAAAAAGCATACTTTACACAGAGAAAAGAAGTAAGAGTTGATAAAATTCAACTCTTTATTTTTTTTATAAAAAAATGATTGAAGTGAATATATGGTTATACTACAAAAGCATTTAATCAACAAGTAAATAGGAATATTAATAAATTTCCAGAAAGATACAGGTTTAAATTAACCAAGAATGAAGTTGAATACTTATCGAGGTCACAATTTGTGACCACGATTATGCAAGAGTCGGGCATTAGAGGAGGACGTGTTTATTTACCCTATGCATTTACAGAACAAGGTATATATATGCTTATGGCAGTGTTAAAAGGAGTGAATATATGAATAATGATGTAATTATATCAGAATTAAATAATGAAAGAATTGAATCCATGATATATGAAATTAGAGGAGTTAAAGTAATGCTAGACTTTGATTTAGCTAGAATATATGGATATGAAACTAAAAGATTAAATGAGCAAGTTAAGAATAATATTACGAAATTCCCTGAACGATATAGATTTAAATTAACAAAAGAGGAGTTATATTCTTTAGCGAGGTCGAAAAAAACGACCGCGCAGATTTGGGCAACAAATGAAGGTGGAAGAACTACATTACCCTATGCATTTACAGAACAAGGTATATATATGCTTATGACTGTTTTAAAAGGAGATTTAGCCACAAAGCAAAGTATTATTTTAATTGATACATTTAAACAAATGAAAGATTTTTTAATTGAATCAAATAAATTATTATCAATTAATGAATTAATAAAACTAGTTAATGAACAAAATGATAAATTTGCCACAAAAGCTGAATTAGAAACAATAAAAAATGATTTATCTATTTTAATGGATAAATTTATTAATATAAAAAATAACTATCTATTTTTTAAGGGCGAAAGAATAGAAGTGGATTGCTTTTTTCAAAATGTTTTTTCTAAGGCAAAACACTCCATTTATATTATTGATGATTATATCGATATTAAAACATTATTATTACTTAAATGCGTTAATACAAAGGTAAAAATAATTATATTTACTGATAATAAAGGGACAAATAGCTTAACTAAAGAATTTATAAACGATTTTAAAAAGGATACTAATATTAATCTAATAATTAAAGAAAATAAAGAACTTCATGATAGAGTTATTGTAATAGATTTTAATTATAAAAATGAAGTAATTTATCACTTAGGACAATCAATTAAAGATAGTGGTAATAGAGTTGGTGGAATAGATATAATAAGTGATAGATTAAAATATAGTGAAATAATATCTAAAATGATAATTAATAATAAAGAATTAGATTTATTATGATATAATCATATTGGTGATATTTATGATTAAAAAAATAGTATCTAATGATATTATAGATATGAATGTATATTTAATAATTGATGAAAATAAGTGTTTTATAGTAGATCCAGGTGGAAATTATAGCGAAATAGAAAAAACGATAAAAGAGCTAAATTTAGAGGTTTTAGGAATACTTTTAACTCATGCTCATGTAGATCATACTTATTTAATTGGTAAGTTTAACTGTCCAATATACATTCATGAAAAAGAAGTTGAAATTTTAAAATATAGTAACTTATCTTTATATGATTCATTTGGCTTTGATATGCCTTTTAATTATTTAAAACTAGATATTAAAAAGATTAAGGATAACGATATAATTAAACTAAATGATAAAGAAATTAAAGTAATTCATACACCAGGTCATACAAAAGGTTCTGTATGTTATTTAATAGACAATAAATTGTTTAGTGGTGATACTTTATTTAAAGAATCATGTGGTAGATGTGACTTACCTTCTGGTAGTGAAGTTGATATGGCTAAGTCTTTAATTAAATTAATTGATAATTTAGATGAATTTATAAAAGTTTATCCAGGACATGATGAAACAACAACAATCAAACATGAAAAAGAATTTAATGCACCATATAAATATTATAAAAAGGTAGCTTAGGCAAGATTATTTAAAATAACCTTCCTTTTTTTGTTATACAACTTGTATATTTTATATAATTTATATCATTTTTGTTATAAAATATTATACGAAGGTGATCGTTATGAAAATATTATTTATTGGTGGTACTGGAACTATCAGTATGGCTATTACAAAACAAATATTAAAAGAAGGAAAAGATGAATTATATCTATTAAATAGAGGTAATAGAAATAATAGTTTAGAAGGCATTAAAGAAATTAATGTTGATATTAATGGAGATATTAATAAAGTTAAAGAAAAACTAAAAGATTTAGAATTTGATTGTGTTTGTGATTTTATAATATTCCATTTAGATCAAGCTAAACGTGATTATGAATTATTCAAAGATAAAACAAAACAATTTATCTTTATATCTAGTGCATCAGCTTATAAGAAGCCTGTAGATAATTTTATTATCACAGAAAAAACACCACTAGAAAATCCTTACTGGCAGTATTCTAGAGATAAAAAGGAAATTGAAGAATATTTCTTAGATAAATATAAGACTGAAGGCTTCCCTATAACTATTGTTAGACCAAGTCACACATATGATGAAAGAAGTGTTCCACTTGGAGTACATGGTGCTAAAGGAAGCTATCAAGTAGTTAAAAGAATGCTTGAAGGAAAGAAAGTTATAATTCATGGAGATGGTGAATCACTATGGGTGATGACTAATAATTATGATTTTGCTAAACTATTTGTACCACTAATTGGTAATTCTAAGACAATAGGTGAAGCATATCAAATAACAGGTGATGAAGTATTAACTTGGAATAATATATATAAAAATATTGCAAATGCTTTAAATGTTGAATTAAAGCCAATTTATGTTTCTTCACAATTACTTGCAGAGCTTTCTGATTTTGAAGGAACTCTAATAGGTGATAAAGCAAATAGTGTTATTTTTGATAATAAAAAAGTAAAAGAATTTAACCCGAATTTTAAACAAGAAATCTTATTTAAAGATGGTATTAAAAAGACTATAGATTATGTTTTAACTCATAAAGAATGTCAAATAGAAGATAAGGAATTTGATGATTTTTGTGATAAATTAATAGAAAAATTAGAAAAAATTAAGGAGGAATTTTAAAATGGAAAAATATTGTTTTATTAGTGGAGCTAGTCGTGGAGTAGGTTATGAAATTGCTAAATTTATGGCAAGTAAAGGTTATAATTTAGTTTTAGTCGCAAGAACTATTGATAACTTAAAAGGTATAATTGATGAAATTAAACAATATAACGTTAAATATATTGCTAGAAGCTGTAACTTAGAAGATATTGATTCAATTAATAATATGCTAAAAAGTATTAATGTTGATGTAGATATTGTATTTAACAATGCAGGTATCCAAATTGGATATGCTAAAGATTTTTTAAATGCAAGCTATGATTCATTTATGCCACAATTTTTAGTTAATACAATAGCGCCAACATTTATCACATATCATTTCTTAAAGAAAATGAAAAAAGGTTATATTATAAATGTAACTAGTGGAATTAATCATGAGCCAGAACAACCAGCATATTCTGGAAGTAAAGCAGCACTAGATAAAATCACTAATGATTTAGCATTTAGATATAAAGATAGTGATATTACAATTAGCCTTGCAGATCCAGGATGGTGTAGAACTGATTTAGGTGGTAAAAACGCTCCAAATGACGTTAAATCAGTTATTCCAGGAATTGTTTTAGGAGCTTTTAGTAAAGATGCAAATGGTAAAACAATTCATGCTCAAGACTTCGTTAATTTGAGTTTAGATGAAGCTATTGAAAAGCTTAAAACTTATTAAAAAGCACTCATAAGGTGCTTTTTTTAATGTATACGTTTACTTTATCTTATTATTTTAAAAATAATAAATAAAGAGTATAATATATGTAGGTGATAACGATATGAATAGCTTAGGACATATAAAGCTAATAACTAAATCTATTTCTATTTTTAATAATAAATTTCCTAATTTAAAAATAAGTGATGAGGATATTGAAATTCTTAAAAAAGGAGTTGTAGACCCTGATCATATAAATAAAACTAAAGGAAGTCATTATGCCATTTATGATAAAAAAACAGATAGTTATCATAATAGAATAAAAGGAAAAAAAGATAATGCTTTTTCCAATTTGATTAAATATTATGATTATTCTGTTCAACAAAAAAGTATTTATTATTTAGGTTTTGCCCTACATTTTGTCATGGATATGCTAACTATTCCTCATGCTACAGGTATTCAAATCGCACCACTTTATTATTTTGGCCGTCATCGTAAATATGAACGCTATACTACTAAAAATATGGAAAAATATTTTATAGATGATGTTGAAATTAATAATTTATTAAATATTGATATAAAAGAATTATTTAGAAGACATGCTGATGAAATAGATGGTTATAAGGATAAATTAAAAAAGAGTTATTATGATGAAATAAATAATAAAATGATTCCGTTAATTATTACATATACTGTATTATTTTTATACAAATACTATAATGAAAGGAGTGTTATAGATGCCAGAAATTAAGATTGGTGCTCTAGGCGGTTTAGGAGAAATTGGTAAAAACTTATATATAGTAGAAGTTGATGAAAAAATCTTTGTTTTAGACTGTGGTATAAAAGTACCACCATCAGAATTTTTTGGTATTGATACTATCATTCCTGATTATAAATATTTAAAGGATAATGTTGATAGAATTGAAGGAATATTTTTAACACATGCTCATGATGATCATATTAATGCACTTGCTTATATGATTGATGATATTAATAAAGATGTATATGCATCAAACTTCACAATGGCTTTAGTAATGGATTCGTTTCAAATAGAAAAGAAGGATCCAGCTAATTATAAATTACATGTAGTTAATGAAGATGATGTAATTGATTTTAAAGATGTAACTGTATCATTTTTTAGATTAACACACAGTGTTCCTGAAGCTTTTGGTATATCTATTAATACAGCAGATGGATCAATACTTTATACTGGTGATTATTCATTTGACCAAAACGTTGATTTAGATTATAGAACAAGTTTTGATAAACTATCAATGCTTGGAAATAGTGGTGTTCTAGCCCTTTTAAGCGATTGCTATGGTGCAAGAAATATTTCTACTGATTCATACCAAGAATTATTATTTAAACTTAATGCTATCTTTAAAGATGCACCTGGAAGAATCATTATAACATCATTTTCAAACGATTTAAGACGTATTCAACAAATAATTGATGTTTCTCTAAAATATAACAAAAAAGTTGCTATAATTGGACGTAAGACACAAAGATTAGTTGATATCGCTATTAATCTTGGCTATATTAAAATTCCAGAAGAAAGTTTAGTAAGCTTAAGATATATTGATGATAAGAACTCAAACAATAATCCTGATATGGTTGTAATTGTTGCGGGTGATAGACATGAACCATACTTCATGCTTCAAAGAATGTGTAAGAAGATTGATAGATTAATTAACATCACAAGCCTAGACACAATTATCACAATGACTACACCAACCGATGGATCTGAAAAGCTAGCCGCAAAAACACTAGATTTATTATCTAGAGTAAATACTAGAATTCATACACTAAGTAAAAAAATACTTGAGACAAGTCATGCCACAAGAGAAGAAATAAAAATGATGATAAATATCACTAAACCAAAATATGTTATTCCAGTTAAAGGTGAATTTAATCATCAATATGCTTTAATTGATATCGCTAATGAAATTCATTATGATATTAATAGAGTTATTATTTTAGACAATGGAGATTTCGCAATATTTAATAAAAGCGAAAGAGAACATAAGATATTATCATTCCCTGCAGGAGAAATTCTAATTGATGGTAATGTTGCGGGTGATGTTAATAGTGTTGTAATTCATGATAGAGAACAATTAAGTAAAGATGGAATATTACTAGTAATTGCTAATTTAAATCCTAAATCTAAAAACATTCTTGCCGGTCCTGAAATTGCTAGTCGTGGATTTATTAACTTAAAAGATAATCAAGATATTTATGAAGGAATAATTGATTCTTTCCATAAAGTATCAGAGAAGATGCTAGTAAATAGATTTGTTAACTGGAATGATTATAAGAAAGAAATCAAAGATGAAATATCTAGATTCTTATATAAAGAACTACAACGTTCACCAGTTATCATCCCTATTATAATTGCAACTGATGAAGAATAAGAAAAAGCCTATTTCTAGGCTTTTTTTACTTCTTTAGTCTTATCAATTTTTAGTATGAAAGTAGAACCTTTATCAAGCTCAGATATAATTTCAAGTTCATATCCTTCAAAATCAATAATTTTTTTAACAATACTCATTCCAAGACCACATCCATTATTATGTGATTTATCTGCTTGAAATGATACATCATAAATATGCGCAATAGTATTTTCACTCATACCTATACCATCATCACTAATAATAAATTTAACAATATTATTTTCTTCATGAAGCGACATAAATATTTTTGATTTAGTATACTTAATCGCATTGTTTAAAAGATTGTTTATTATTTGATAAATATGTATTTCTCTTGCTTTTATTTTAACTGGATCAATCGCAAATGATAAATTTAAATTACCTATCTTTTGATCATTTTCAACGATTATTTCTTTTATAAGTTCATCCATATCAATTTCTTCAATTTCAAAATGAGCTGTTTTAACTCCGATGTTCGCAAGTTGTAAAATACTATCAGATAATGTATTTAATCTTCTTGATTCTTTAATAATGATATCAACGAATTCTTTTCTTTCTTCATCAGTTAATGATGGTTCACTAAGTAATTCAGCATAATTACATATTGAATTTATTGGTGTTCTACATTCATGCGAGAAGTTAGAAATAAAATCGCTTCTTAAAATTTCAATTTGACTTAATTCATCACTCATCTTATTAAACGCAATAGAAACGTCTTTAAATAAGGTATTATCATTAGGATTTAATTTATAATCGAAATTACCTTTAGAAGCCTCTAATATGGCTTTAAATAAGTCTTCGTTATAATTTTTAGCGCTCCTGCTAGTTATCATACTAATAATTATAGTAATAAATACGCAAAGTAATACCGCAACTAAAATACGTAAAACGAAGTCTTTAACAGTAAAACTTAAAAATCCATAAGCTAAACCTAGATAAGTAACTGAAATAGAGAATATAGATGTTACTAAGAAAGATATGAATACCCCCGTAGAAAAGTTAGAGAAGAAACTTTCCTTTTTATTATTCATCTTTCTTTACCGCCTTATATCCTAAGCCCCTTACAGTTTTTATTTCAAATGGATAATCAGGGAATCTATTTCTAATTCTATTAATGTGTACTTTAATTGTATTTTCATCTGTAGAAGTATCCATTCCCCAAATTTCATTCATGATTTGTTCTTTTGTAAATACTTGATCAGGATATGATAATAATTTAAATAATAAGTAGAACTCTTTCTTAGGAATAACAGTTACTTCATCACCCCTAGTAACACTTAATCCGTTATAATCAAGTAAAACATCCCCAACAGTAATTTGATGAGATGTATTTATTTTTGCTCTTCTAAGTAAAGCTTTAACTCTTAAAATTAATTCTTCACGTTCAAATGGTTTTGTTAGGTAATCATCAGCACCTAAATCAAAACACTTTCTCTTATCGATAATAGAAGTTCTTGCAGTTAAAATTAGGATAGGAGTTGCAAAGCCATTATTTCTAATTGCTTTTGTTAATTCAAATCCATCCATAACATTCATCATTAAATCGACAATAAATAATTTAATGTCATATTTATTCATTAAATCTAATGCTTCACTACCATTTTTAGCTTCAATTACTGTAAATTGATTTGCTTTTAGTAAGAAATGTATTAAACGTCTTGTTGAATCATCGTCTTCAACTACCATAATATTAATCATGTAAATCTCCTCCTTATATATGCATTCATACTATATATATTTTAACATATAATTTACCTAAATAATATATTTATTTACTTACTAAATATAAAAAAAATTAACTTAAACGCAAAAAAAAGGATTCAAATGAATCCTTTTTGATAGTAAAACTGGTAAAACGATAAGCATTGGGGAGTTGCTAAAATACTCAAGATATATGGGGGAGAGATATAAAATAAGTCGAATTACCATATTTACTTATACTATCTACCTTCATAATAAGGCTAATATGTTAAACGAAAGTAAATATTACGTGATAATTTCGTGAAATTTCGAATTTGTTTACATTTAAATAACAAAATTAACCTTTTTTGTCTATAAAAACGTTTTTTTTATCAGAATTTATATCTATGTGATATAATTATTATGGATCTAAAAGATCTACTTATGGGACCCATCGCGGCCTAGAAAGAGAGGAAAATTAAATATGAAAAACAGTTTAAAAATTAAAAGAATGGTAGGAATTGCAATTCTAGCAGCTATTGTTATTGTCCTACAAGTTCTATCGAACTACGTTCAATTTGGTGCTATCAGTATTACATTAGCATTAATTCCAATTGCAGTGGGAGCTATTTTATATGGACCTATCGCAGGAGCAATACTTGGAGCACTTATGGGTGTAATTGTACTTACAGCCCCATCAACACAAGCTTATTTCTTTGTAAATAATCCTTGGGCAACAATTTTCTTATGCCTACTAAAAACAGGAATCGCCGGAATCGTTGCTGGATTATTATTCAAACTATTTGCACACTTTGCAAAGAAAACAGATAACACAAAGAAGAAGAATGTGTTATTCGCTATAGGAATTATCGCTGCTACATTAATTATTCCTGTAATCAATACTTCCTTATTTATTGGAGGAGCTGCCTTATTCTTCCTAGATTCAGTATACGGAGGATCAACAATGGCAATTATCACTGGTGTATTTACAACAAACTTCTTAATTGAATTTATTGTAAGTGCTGTATTATCACCAGCAATTGTTACATTAATTAAGGTATTAGTAAGCAAAAATGATTTAGGATTCACAAATGATTTTGATGAATTTATTGACTATAAAGATATTGAAGACGAAATAGATGATTTAGAAGAAATAGAAGATTTAGCATAGAAATAGAAGGTGAGCAAATGGTATTATTAGTTGATGTAGGAAATTCAAATATCGTATTTGGATTTGCTAATGAAAAAGAAATAGTTGATACTTTTAGATTTAAAAGCTTAACTGATATTACAACAGATGAATATTATTTACTTATAAAAACTATGCTTGATAAATATAACGTGGAAGACGTTATAATTTCATCAGTTGTACCAGTAATTACTAGTGCACTAAAAAAATTATTTAATAAATATTTAAAGAAAGAACCATTAATAATTGGTCCTGGTGTTAAAACAGGAATTGAACTTAAATGTGATGATCCAAAGACAGTTGGAGCAGATATGATTTGTGATTGTGCAGGAGCTATGAAATACTTTAATGAAGCGATTATCATTGATTTAGGTACTGCAACAAAATATATCTACGCAAAGAATAATAAGTTCTTAGGATGCTCTATTGCTCCAGGGGTTTCAATTTCAATGAAGGCCTTAGTTAACAATGCTGCATTACTTCCACAATTTGAACTTATTACACCTAAAAAGGTATTATCAACTAATACAATTAATTGTCTACAATCAGGAGTACTATTTGGTGCATCAAGCCAAGTAGATGGCATGATTGATAAGATTTTAGATGAACTTGATAATAAGGATGTTCCAGTGCTTGCTACAGGTGGATTATCAAAAGTAATTATTCCTTTATGTAATCATAAAATAATGCAAGTTGATAACTTAACATTATACGGATTACTTGATATTTATTATAAAAACAAATAAGACTACGAATATGTAGTCTTTTTCTTTTCTATTGATATTCACCTATTTATTTTGTAAAATAAATATGAGGCGATTGTTATGGAAAATACAAAAGTTAAACATCCAGGAATAATTATTCAAGATGAAATGGAAAAGATGAAAATGAGTCTAAACGAATTTTCAATTAGAACAATGATTCCAAGTAAAACATTAACTAAATTATTTGCTGGTGAAATAAACTTAACAACAGATATGTCAAAAAAACTAGCTATGTTTTTTAATAAACCTATTGAAGATGTAATGAATCTTCAAACTAAATATGATGAATATTTAATTAATAAAGAAATATTAAAAAACATTGATAATGAATATGAAATAGCTAAAATCTTTGATAAGAACTTTATAAAAGAAGTAGCTAATATAAAAGCTACTGCGAATAATAAGGTTGAATTAGTTGAAAAACTTAGAAACTCATTTATGGTTAATTCACTTGAAATCTTAAAGGATATAAACCTTTATGGTTTAAATAAGATCTTTAAGGATAAAGAATTTAGTGAAAATGAAATAATTATGCATAACGCATATATTTCATATGCAATGTATCAATCTAGATTTGCTAAGAGTTTCTCATTTGATTATAAGAATAATACACAATTAATTGAAGAACTTAAAAAGATTACTTTTGAAACAAAAAATCAATTATATAGCCTAATGGAAAAACTTAATAAATACGGTGTAAAAATAGTTTTAATGCCTTATTTAAAAGACTTAAAGATTACTTCATTTATTAAGTTATCACCAGAAGATAATTCCGTAGTTTTAGGTGTAAGTACAAATTCACTTGATGCTTTTGATATTTGGTATAAAATACATGCTGAAATAGCTTATACTTACAAGATTCATACAAAATTACTTTCAATTACTTATGATGATAAATATGATGAATATGCAACTAAGTTTGCAACATGTACTCTAATTAACCCACAAGCATATGATTATTTTGTATCACTTCATGATTTTGAAAGTAAAGCAATTGATATTTTTAGTAAGAAAATTGATACAGCTAAATTTATAATAGTTGGTAAGCTTAAAAAAGATAAACTTATTCCTAAAAAAGCTCTTCCAAAAGAAACTATTACATATAAGATTTAAGGACTATTTATTAGTCCTTTTTTAATTATATATATTTAAATAATTGCATATCTATGGTAAAATATAAAGAGGTGATAGATATGAATTATGTAGAAGAAATTAACAAACTAAAAAAAGAAAAAAATGCTATTATTCTTGCTCATTATTATCAAAAAGGTGAGGTACAAGATGTAGCGGATTATTTAGGTGATTCATACAATTTAAGTGTTATTGCGAAAAATAGTGATGCGAAAATCATTGTTTTTTGTGGCGTAACTTTTATGGGTGAAACGGCTAAAATCTTATCACCAGAAAAGAAAGTATTAATGCCTCATAAAGTCTTACCTTGTAAAATGGCTAATGACATTACTGCTAAAGATTTATTAGAATATAAGAAGAAAAATCCTGATAGAATTATTATTTCTTATGTTAATACAAATGCCGATATTAAGGCCTTATCTGATTGTTGCGTAACTAGTTCTAATGCGTTAAAAATATTAGAACACTATAAAGATAAAAAGATACTTTACTGCCCAGATAAGAATCTAGCAACTTATGCCAAAAATAAGTATGGATATGATATTGATCTATGGAATGGTAATTGTAATATACATGATGAATTAACAGTTGATGATGTTAATAAACTTAAAGCTGAACATCCAAACGCATTAGTATTAATTCATCCTGAAGCAAGATTTGATGTAGCTAGTCTTGCTGATTATGCAGGTAGTACTAAAGGTATAATTGATTATGTTAATAAATCTGATAAGGATGAATTTATTATTGGTACTGAATGTGGTATTATTCATGAACTTGAAAAGAAAAATCCAAATAAGAAATTTTATTTATTAAACAAATGCTTAGTTTGTAAGTTTATGAAATTAATATCTTTAGAAGATGTTTATAACTGTTTAAAAGATGAAAAGTTTGAAATAAAAGTAGATGAAGAAATAAGAAGTAAAGCGCAAAAAGCACTTGATAAAATGCTTGAATTAAGTTAGAAGGTGTTATTATGGATACAAAATATAATGTTTTAATTTTAGGCGGTGGCTTAGCTGGTATGTTTATAGCCTTAAACTTACCTAAAGAAATTAAAATTGCTATTGTTATGAAAGATACAAAAGATATCGCTAATTCAGAGCTTGCACAAGGCGGTATTGCAGCTGAATTAACAAAAAATGATGAAGCTTTAAAAAAACATATCGAAGATACACTAAAAGCAGGAAGTAATGTTAATGATTTAAATGCAACTAAAACATTAGTTTATGAAGCAAGTGAAAACATTGAAAAGCTAATGGAATTTGGTGTTGAATTTGATAAAGATAAAGAAGGACATTTATTACTTGCTCAAGAAGGTGGGCATAGAGGAAGAAGAATATTACGTGCTGGTGGAGATGCAACAGGACGTGAAATCATGCGTGCTTTAAAGAAAAGAATTGTGGAAAAAGAAAATGTCACAATCTTTGAAGAAACAATGTCTACTGATTTAATCATAAAAGATGGTAAATGTATTGGAGCAACTTTAATTGATAAGGATAACAATATGTTTGATTGTATAGCAAGTAAAACAGTTATCGCTACAGGCGGATTAGGTGCTGTTTATAAAAACTCAACTAACCCTAAAATTGCTACAGGCGATGGTATAGCTATGGCTTATAGAGCTAATGTTGAATGCGAAAACTTAGAGTTTATACAATTCCACCCAACAGGTTTCTATACTGAAGAAGATGGTCAAAAATTTTTAATCAGTGAAGCTGTTAGAGGCGAAGGCGCACAATTGAAAAATGTCGATGGGGAGCGCTTTATGGGTAAATATGATGAAAGAATGGAATTAGCACCAAGAGATATCGTAAGTCAATCAATTTATAGAGAAATGTATGATACATGGAGTGATCATGTATACTTAGATATTACATTTGAATCTAAAGAATTCTTACAAGAAAGATTCCCTACAATTTATAATAAAGTTTTAGAATATGGTATACATATGGAGAAAGACTTTATACCTGTTGCACCAGTAGAACATTTCTCTTGCGGTGGTATTAAAATTGATTTAGATGGTAAAACAAACTTAGAAAACTTATATGCAAATGGTGAATGTGCATGTAGTGGTGTACATGGAGCTAACCGTTTAGCTTCTAATTCACTTTTAGAATGTGTTGTATTTGGTAATAGAATTGCTGAAGATATTAAACGCAGTGATTTAACTATTCCAGATGTAGAACCTAAAACACATACAGTAACACATAAGATGTTTAGTTTCCATCCAATCCGTAGTGAAATTAGAGATGTAATGGATAAATATGTTGGAATTGTTAGAAGTGAAGAAGGACTAGAAATTGCTAAAAAGATTATTGGTAGACACTTTAAGAACTTAAGTAAAACACTAGTTCATTCACATTACTATTATGAAACACTTAACATGGCTACAACAGCTATGATGATTATTGAAGCTGCACTAAAGAGAAAGGAGTCAGTTGGCTGCCACTTTAGAGTCAACTAGTAATTATATGACTAATAAAGAAATTGATTTATTCTTAAAAAATGCATTAGATGAAGATATGCCAAAAGGAGATATTACAACTGATAATATAATTGATCCAAATGAAATATCTTATGCAGAATTCATTGCTAAAGAAAATGGCGTAATTTCGGGAATTAACTATGCTAAAAGAACATTTGATTTAATTGGTGGAAACGTTGATTTTAAGATCTTTAAACAAGATGGTGAAAAAGTAGTTAAAGGTGATTTAATCGCAACTATTAAAGGTAATACTAGAACAATTTTAAAAGGTGAAAGAACTTCACTAAATCTTTTACAATATATGTCAGGTATTGCAACTACAACTAATAATTACTTATCTTATATGTCAGGTAAAACAGAATTGCTTGATACTAGAAAGACTACTCCAGGTATGCGTTTCTTTGCTAAAAAGGCTGTTAAAGATGGTGGAGGAACAAACCACCGTTATGGCTTATCTGATATGGTTTTAATTAAGGATAATCATATTGAAGCTGCTGGATCTATTACAAATGCTGTTAATATGGTTTATGGAAAAGTTAATTGTAAAATTGAAGTTGAAGTAGAAACTATGGAACAATTCCTAGAAGCTTTAAAAACTCCATGTGATATTATTATGTTAGATAACATGAATAATGAACTAATGAGCAAATGCGTTAAAATTAATAACGGATTAAAGAAGCTAGAAGCTAGTGGTAATATGACATTTGAAAGATTAGATTCTGTTTGTAAAACAGGAGTTGACTACATTAGCGTTGGAGCTTTAACTCATTCATTTAAAGCTTTGGATATATCACTTAAATTTAAAGATGAGAAATAAGAGGGTTAATCCCTCTTTTTTACTTAAAAAAATTTATAATAATATTATAATTTTTATTGAAATAAAATATTATAAAAGTTATAATTAAAACGAATGAAAGGATTGATATTATGAATTATTTAGAAAAATATGATTTATGGATTAAACAAAAAGATTTAGATCCAAGAATTGAAGAAGAATTACTTAAAATGACAGATCAAGAAAAGAAGGAAGCATTCACTAACGATATGGAATTCGGTACAGGTGGTATGCGTGGTATTCTTGGTGCTGGAACAAATAGATTAAACATCTATATCATTAGAAAGGCAAGCTATGGATTTGGTATGTGGTTAAAGAGCCAATCAGATAATCCAAGTGCTGTAATTGCTTATGATAATAGACATTATTCAACAGAATTCGCTAAGGAAACAGCAAAAGTATTCGCATCTATGGGAATTAGAGCTTATGTTTGTAAGGAACTTAGACCTACACCTTACTTATCATTTGCTGTTAGAGAATTACATGCTACAGGTGGTGTAATGATTACAGCTAGCCACAACACTAAAGAATATAACGGATATAAAATTTATGACTGCGAAGGTTGTCAATTAGTTCCAAGACTTGCTGATCAAGTTATTGAAAATATTAACTCAGTAGAAGATATTTTCTCAATTGAAACAGAAAAGAATCCTACATTAATTAATGAAGTAGCTGAAGATGTAGATACTAAATACATCGAAATGGTTAAAGAAATTTCTTTAAGAAATGATGATAAGAATATTAAAGTAGTATATACTCCACTACATGGTACAGGAAGCGTATTTGCTCCAAAAATCTTAAGACAATTAGGTTATGATGTTGTATGCGTTGAAGATCAAATGATTCATGACCCTGATTTTAGTAGTGTAAGTAGTGCAAACCCAGAAAATAAACAAGCATTTGATAAAGCAATCGCTTTAGGTAAAGAAGCAAAAGCTGATATTCTACTTGCTAATGACCCAGATGCAGATAGACTTGGTATTGCTCCACTACATAACGGTGAATATGTATTATTAACTGGTAACCAAACAGCAGCAATTGTACTTAAATATTTACTAGAAAATACAAAACAAATTCCAGAAAATTCATATCTATTTACAACAATCGTTTCATCTAATCTACCAAGCAAGATGGCAGAAAAGAATGGCTTAAAAGTAAAAGAAGTTTTAACTGGATTTAAGTTCATTGGTGAACAAGCAAAATTAATTGAAAAAACAGGTAACTATTTCTTTGGATTTGAAGAATCTTATGGATGCTTAGTAAGTGATAAGGTTAGAGATAAGGATGCTATGCAAGCAAGCTTAATCGCATGTGAAGCATGTAACTATTATAAGGCTCAAGGAAAGACTTTAGTTGATGTTTTAAACTCTATTTATGAAGAATATGGATATTACATTGAAGGAATAGAAAACATCGTATTAAAGGGATTAGATGGAGCTTCTAAGATCCAACAAATCATGGATTATTTTAGAAATAATGATGTTAATGTTAAAGGCATTAAGATTAAAGAAGATTATAAATTACAAAAGGTTTATGGTATGAATAAAACAATTGATCTACCTAAATCAAATGTTATTAAATATATCCTAGATGATGAATCATGGTTTATCTTAAGACCAAGTGGAACTGAACCAAAATTAAAGGTTTATTTCGGTGTTAAAGCTCAAACTATGAATCTAGCAACAACAAGGTTAGAACAAATCAAGAAAGAAGTATTGGAGATTATTAATAAAATCTAATGAAAGAATACTTCATTAATAGAAGAGAAAAGTTTATCGCAACACTACCTAACGGATGTGTTGCCTTACTTTTTTCTGGTGTCAAAAAAAATATGAGTAATGATTTAGACTATCCTTTTGTTGTTGATAAAAATTTTTACTATTTAACAGGTTTAGAAGAAGACAAATTAATCTATATGCTTATAAAGGGCAATGATTTCTATAAAGAATTTTTATTTACAGAAGAACGTAGTAAAGAAAAAGAATTATGGATAGGGCCACGTATGAAGCGTCACGATATCCTTGAAATTTCAGGATTAGAAAATGTTTATTCTTTAAACGATTTTGATAGAGTTTTAGGTAGTTATTTAAAAAGTGATACACAGGGAGTTTTTGATGCGATATATTTAAATTTACCTAAAACAGTTGATCCTTTTAACAAAAAAGTTGATGAATATTATGCTAATAAATTAAAAGAAGAATATCCTAATATCTATTTTAGAAGTCTATACAATAATGTTTGTAATCTAAGATTAATTAAAGACAAATTAGAAATAGAAAACATTTGTAAAGCAATATCTATTACAAAACAAGGTATTTGTGAAATGATGAAGAATGCCAAGAATTGTAATTATGAATATGAAGTTGAATCGTTTTATGTATGGACTTTAAAACAACATAATACAATTGAATCATTTAAAACAATTTGTGCTTCAGGAGTAAATGCGACAATCCTACACTATGAAGATAATAATAGTGCCTTCTTAGATGATACACTTATTTTATGTGATTTAGGTTCACTTAAAAACAATTATGCATCTGATATATCTAGAACATTCCCTAAGTACGGAAAGTTTACTGATATGCAAAAAAAGATATATCAAATTGTCTTAAATTGTAATAAAGAAATGATAAAAAAACTAAAAGATGGTTATTCAAGAAGAGAATATGAAGAAGAAGCCGCAAATCTTTTAGCTAAGGGATTAATTGAACTTGGTATTATAAAAGAATTTGATGAAGTTTTTAAATATTATTATCATTCTGTAGGTCATATGTTAGGACTTGATGTACATGATGTTGGTAAGTTTGATGAATTTAAAGCAGGTATGGTTGTAACATGTGAACCAGGCTTATATATACCTGAGCTTAATATCGGTATCCGTATTGAAGATGACATTTTAATCACAAAAGACGGCTCAATTAACTTATCAAAAGATATTATTAAAGAAATTGATGAGATTGAAGAATTCATGACAAATTGTTAACGGACAATAAATAAATATTTATAAAGTAAATATAAAATCAATGAAAACGCTTTACCTTTTCTTATTTTAATGTTAAAATAACATAAATATAGGATAAAAAGGGGGCGTTTTTTATGGCTATAATTAGTAAATCATTTCAAGCAATTATTGTTTTTAACGCAACTGAATCAAATAAAGCTATCATTAAGAAAGCCTTAAGTGAAGATTACAAGCTTTTTTTCGTAAATACTGTTGCTGATGCAATGAGGACTTTCTTAAAATATGGTAAGAAGGTTTTAGAGTTTGTTGTTGATACAACAGGCAATTCTGAATTATCAATCTCCTTTGTCAGAGAATGGGAAAATGATTTGGCAATTCAAATCGTCCCATTAGTTGCTATATTAGATTTGGAAAAAAGAGAAATTGAACGACTTTTAATTAACCACAGTGTAAGTAGTTTAATGTATTTACCTATTGATGAAAAGAAAATAAGTCAACACGTTAAAACTACCGCAAGACGTTATCAATTAAATCAAACTAGAATTAATGAACTTTATGATTCAGTATTAAAAAACGCCAGAGAAAAAGTATTTATCGTTTCCGAAGCAGTTGATGCTGGTATTCTTTTCCTTAAAATAGAAGATGAAGTTGCATATGTTGATTATACAAATAAAAAGCTAAAAGAAATTTGTAGCTTTAAAGATTTTGATGGTCTACTAGATTTTTTAGGACTAGAAGGCGGATCAAAATTCATGACTATGCTTAATAAGTCTAGAATTAATTATGAAGCAAATGCAGCTTTAATAAAAACAAATATCCATGATGAAGATAGAACTTTTGAAGTTATTATTAGACAAATACCTAATATCGATAGACAAACTTATGATGGCTATGTTTATAAATTTATAGTTACATTTGTTGAAAGAACAATAAGAGAAAATTTAAAACAAAAATATCAAAGAAACCATGAATTAATGAGTTCGATTTTGGAAAACATTAATGGTGGTGTAATATTGTTTACTTCTCAAGATCATAAAATAACTGTTGATTTTGTAAGTGATGGTATTTATAAATATACTGGTTTTCCACATGATGCTGATTTAATATTAGCTAGAATGATACCAGCATCTACTTACAGACAAGCAAAACAAGAGTTCTATGATAGATATGATTCTATTCTTGCGGGACAAGAAGAGACAGTTGTAATTCATAGTAAAATCATATGCTTCGAACATGTTAGTAAACATGCTCAAATAACTATTGCTTTTTCTAAAATAGGACCAAATACAATTAGCTGTAAATGCTTAATCTTAGATGATACAGAAACCTATGATTATGCATATAAGTTAAAAAAATTATCTGAATTTGATCCTGAAACAAATCTATTTAATTATAATAAATTTGTTAACGCCTCTACAAAACTATATCGTTCTAACGATGAATTAGAATATCGCTTACTAGTATTTAGAATATATAAATATGATGAATTAGTAAGTTTCTTCGGAAGAGAAAAAGTATTAGAATTGTTAAGAGTCATTACTGATGGAGTATTAAAGTTTACAAACAAGACTTTAAAGGGAAGAGTAGATCCTAAAACATTTGCCCTATCTTATATTAAAGGTAAGTTTGATGAAAAGAAGTTTATTGAAGAATTAGATAATTATGTTAAAGAAAACTATAAGATTTATCAAGTTAAATTATATTATGGTATTTACACTTTATCTGATGTTTATGAAACTGTAAACTCATTACTTGTACAAACTAAATACGCAATTAAAGAAATTGAAGGAAGTGCACTAAAGAATAGCGTTTATTGTGATCACAGATTAAAGAGTAGAATGATCGAAACTGATAATATCACAAATGAAATGAAGCAAGCATTAGCTAATAATGAATTTGAAATATTCCTTCAACCAGTATATGATTTAAAAACAAGACAAATTGTAAGTGCTGAAGCTTTAACTAGATGGCACCATCCAAAGCGTGGGTATATTTCTCCTGCTGAATATGTTCCTATTTTTGAGGAAAATGGTTTTATTGTAAATGTCGATAATTATGTATGGGAATCTGTATGTAAGATTATTAGATGTTGGCTAGATAATGGTGTTAGGGCTGTTCCTATCAGCGTTAACGTATCTAGAATAGACTTATTCTCAATTGATTTCTATGAAGTAATTACAGGGCTAGTTGAAAAATACAATATTCCTATTGAATTCTTAAGAATAGAAATTACTGAAAGTGCATTCGTTTTAAATGAAAAGACCGTTATTGAAATAGTTGATAAATTAAGAAACTATGGATTCAAGATTTTAATGGATGACTTTGGTAGTGGATATTCATCACTAAACTCACTAAAGTTTATCAATGTCGACTTCTTAAAGATCGATATGGACTTAGTAAAAGGTATGGAAGAATCTATTAAACAAGCCAATATCCTTAAGTCAGTTATTAACTTAGGAACTACACTAAATCTAGAAATGATTTGTGAAGGAGTTGAAACAGAAAAACAAGCTGACTTTGTTAATGACTGTGGATGCGCTAAAGCACAAGGTTGGTTATTCTCTAAGGCAATACCTGTAGATGAATTCAACAAAAAATTGAAGAATTAATAAAAAGAAGTGGAAGAATTATCTTCCTCTTTTTTTTGAAAAAAATATTATTTTTTAAACCTTAGGAAAATTTAATAAATTCATCCGTATTATATTATAGAGGTGAATAATATGAGAAAAATAATATTTTTATTAATTGTCGTAATGATGATATCTATATCTACATCATTTACAACGGCAAAAGCAAGTGGTGGAGACTATATGTCTTATACCGATTTATATTTTGAAGATTACCATAATAAATTATTATATCAATATAGTGATGAAGAATTAGATCAGTATGATGATAAAATAAGTGGTAAAAAATTTATGGGTTGGAATGCTTATTATTTTATGAAGCATCAAAAGGTTTTTTATACAGAAGGAATTAAGTTTATGTATAAAAATACAGGATCAACAGCCGCAACCTATAAGTTTGAATTTAAAGAAGAAAAAATAACAAAAAGAAGCTTTAGTGTTACAGGTAGCCTAGATGTAAGTGTTAAAGGTGAAATTAAAAAACTTAAAGCAGGACTTGATACTAAACTTAAAATTGATTATTCAGAGACTTCAACTAAAACAACACGTACAACTTGGTCAACAAATACTCAAGTAGATCCAGGTACAACCTTAAAGATTTCTATTAAAGGAGAAGGCTATGTAGATCAAGGTGTAGCAAGTAAATATTTCTTCTGGGTAAGAACAAAAAAGGGCGCATTTGAGATATTTAACATAGCTACTGAATATTATTGTATGGAGAAAGTGAAGGTCTAAAATGATGAAAAAAGCGATTATTACAATACTTATAACTACAACACTTACTTTAATTTTTTCTTTAGTTTTAAATGGCTGTAAATTAAAGAAAAAAGATGGTGCCTTATCCCTTAGAATGATTAATAATTACTGTTTAAATGATTCTGATAGAAGAATTAATCAAGTCTTATATTTTACTAGAGATAATATATATAATAACTTTGATATAGTTAGTTCAATTTATTTAATTGATGAAGAAATAGATGGTACAATAAAATTAAAAATAAATAATATTAGAAAAACAGGATATGCGCATAAATATAATGGTACTAAATATTATTCATATATTTATGATTTATCTATTCCAAGCGTTACACATGAACTTATTTTTAATGACGCGAAATTATTAATAAATTCTGAAGATAATTCAATTAAAATACCTATTGGAGTAGTATCTATTAAATATGATGAAAATTATCATGATAGAAAAATAAGCGCAAACTCCCTATCAGGATTATGTGCATATAATCCATATCAAAGCTTAAAAAGTATTAATATAAAGCTACAAAATAAAGAAAATAGTAATATTAATATATTAAGTATGAATATGGGTAAATATGTAGATCTAGTAAAAGAAGAATGTAATGATTTAATATTTAATAATACTAATACTAATATAAATGAATCTATTATAGGATATATGGAAAAAGAATTTGATTTATCCTTATCTTATAAAGCAAGATATATTTTAAAAGAAAGCTATATAGAAATAATTTATGAATGCCAAGGCTTAACAAAAAAAGAAATAGTTGATACTTATAACTTCTATGATAATGGCTATAAACTTCCAGAAGAAGATGATTTAATTTATAAAATAGATTTTCAAGTTTAAGGAGTTTATATGATTAAATTTATAGATGTTAGTTTTTCTTACGGGAAAAAATTAGTTTTAGATAATATAAATCTAACAATAAATAGAGGAGATTTCATCCTCTTTTTAGGCCAAAATGGAAGTGGTAAAAGTACAACAGTAAAATTGATTTTAAATTATTTAAAAGGTGAAAAAGGTTTGATTGAAAGAAAATATAATGATTATTGTTATATGCCAGAAAAAACAATTTTACCTGATTATATATCAATAGGTGAGTTTTTATATGATTTATCATATATATCTAAAAACTGTAATTATGAGAAATATTTAGAGATTTTTAATATGGAGAAAAGCGCTCTAATAGGCAGTTTATCAAAAGGAAATAAGCAAAAGGTTGCTTTAATTCAATTGTTAATGGAAGATAAGGATTTGTATGTATTAGATGAACCAACAAATGGACTTGATCAAGAATCAATTAATATATTAATTAAGTTATTAAAAGAGAAGAATAAGCAAGGTAAAACAGTTATTGTTGTAACTCATTATAGAAAGCTATTTCAAAGATGGAAAATAAAAAAATATGAATTTATAGAAGGTAAAATAAATGAAATTTCTTAAGCTTATAGGTATAAATATCAAATTTATTTTAAGCAAGCAATCTATCTTTTTCTTATCTATTAGTTTTCTAATACTTTGCGTGTCTTTCTTGTTTAATACAAACTTTTTATCTAATACATCATCTAAAATATTATTTGAAAAAGAATATTATAGTTCATATATTTCTAGTTCTTATAATGTGTTAATAGCCATCTTTGGACTATTAAGTGTTTTCTTATCAATTATGTTTTCTAATTCATATGACCTATACCTTATATCGAGAAGAAGAAGAAGTGAGGTAATAACATCAAAGCTCGTTTCAGGACTTTTAATAGAACTATTTTATATCTATATATCTTTTGCATTATTTAACTTTATACCAGTTATATTTTTAAGGTATTATAAGTTTAAAATCTCTTTTGTAAGCGATTTTTTACTTATTTATCTAAATGGTATATTCTTATTACTTTTAAGCTTATTACTAATAGAATTATTTAAAAATGTCTTATCATGCTTTATCGTTTTAGTATTATTCTGGGCAATGAAGATTTTTACCAATTCAAGTATAAAGAAGAATAGTTTAATTTATGTAATTAATCATTTCTTTCCTACCTTAATTGTTGATGATGTTAAAACCAAGCTTTATTATCCTAACAATTTTATTGTCATACCTCTTGCAATATTGCTTGGTTTTTTCATAACCATTTACTACTCAAGAAAGAATATCAAATGAATATTTTTCAAGCGGACTTTAGGGTTCGCTTTTTCTTTGAAAATTTTTACATTTTTAGGAAATTAATTATAAAATTATAAATTAATTTAAAATTTTATAATTAAACTATTGAAAATAATGTTTTCATATGCTATAATGAAGATAGAATTGGTATCAAACTAATTCAATTCTAGAAGAAGGGAGAATAAAATGGACGAATTAAAAATAGTTAAAGCTATGCAAGAAGATCTTGATAGTGTTTGTAAGGTTATCAATGATATAGTTTTAGAACTCTTCCCTCACTACTTTGGTTTAGGTGAAAGAATATCAATTCATCAAACAGAAGAAAGATTAAAAGAAGAAATAAAAGATGGTTACATTTACAAAGTAATTGTTAATGACACTGATGAATTAATTGGAGTAGTAACAATTATAAATGGTGAATTAGAAAACATGTATTTATTTCCTTTCTATCAAAAAAGAGGTTACGGAAGAAAAGTATTATCAATTATTGAAACTGATAATTTATATGCATAATTATTTATCTATTCCTCGTGTTGGACAGTCACTTTTTCTCTTGACTGATATAGTAAATAATTATTTAAAGAGGCAATTGCTATTTCATTTTTGGCGGAATGAATTTTTAGGAAAGCATCTGGCGAGTTTTCCTAAGAATAGCAATTGTTTTTTATTTTCTTTAATTGACTAGATATATATATCTAAGATATAATTATTTTTAGGTGGTGATTATATGTTTATTAATAAATCTAATCAACTATACAAACCTGATAGAATTCTTTATTATATAGACGCTAATGAAAAAACTATTAGTGATTTTTATAAAGGAATAATTATTGATGATATTAATAAATATTCTAATGCTTATGGAACATATGATTATCCTGGTTTGTTTTACATAAAAAAATTAGATAAATGGGCTTTAGGCATTGAATTTAGAATGCATGATAAAAAAATTAATTACCCAACTGATTTAGAAAAAATGATACTTGAAGAAAACTATTATTATTCTATTGAAGTAGATGATGAAGTGGAAATTGATGATAGTTTTATTAAAGATATGGCTAAAAAAATAAAACTTGATAATGATGCACATAGAGTTTATACTGACTTAGTTATAAAAGATAATTATAGTATGATATCTATGTTCTATAGCAGCAATAAAGTAAAGATTTTATATGAAATGAATGTCATTAGCGATAGAGAGATTGATATTATTAATGACAGAAAAGAAAAAATGGATAGAAAATTATTGTATAATATGTCATTTATTGATCCTATTACTAAGCATTATAATTGGAATCATATTTTACCATTCTTAGAAATGCCTGCGGATTATGGAATTAAAGATTATGTTTTTGTGCATTTTGATGTCAAAGAATTTAGAATCATTAATGAAGTTTATGGTCATATTGCCGCAAATAAGGTTTTAATTAATATAGTCAATAAAATGAAAAAAGAAAGTTATATTTATACTAGTGCAAGATGCCATAATGATAACTTCTGCATGATTATTAAAGATATGCCAGAAGAAGAAATAAAAGAAAAATTAACTAAATTCTTCTTAGATTTATCATATTTAGAAGAAGATCCTTATTATACAATTCATTATAGATGTGGCGTTGTCCCTATGCAGCGTAGTATGCTATCAGGTAATAGAGTAGCTGATGCTGGAAAGCTTGCTCAAAAGCTTGGAATTAATAACAACAAAACAGATATTATATTTTACACTGATAAAATGCATGATGATATTGTTTGGAGCAATTACATAAAAGCATACTTAGAGACAGCAATATCAAATGATGAATTTGTTGTATATTTACAACCAAAATTTGATATCAAACAAGATAAACTTGAAGGTGCTGAGGCTTTAATTAGATGGAATTATAAGAAAAAAGAACTACTTTCACCTTATAGATTTATTCCTTTCTTTGAAAGAGACTCATCCATTGGTAAAGTTGATGAAATAGTTTTACACAAAGTGTGTAGTGCACTTAAAAAATGGAAGGAAATGGGTAAAAAGTTATACCCAATTTCCGTTAACCTTTCTAGAAAAGTCTTATATGAAAAAAATTTGATTAATCATTTAAATGAAATAGTTGATTCATATGGAATTGATCATAAATATATTGATTTTGAGTTAACAGAAAGTGCAACTTATGATGATTCATTCCAAATGATGTCTATTTTAAATGAAATTAGAGAAAATGGGTACAAGATTTCTATGGATGATTTTGGAACAGGTTATTCTTCGCTATCAATGCTTACAAGTATGCCTATTGATACATTAAAGGTAGATAAAAGCTTTGTAGATAATATAGGAACTAAGTTAGAAAAAGAGAAAGATATAATAGTAATTAAACACATTATTTCTCTAGCAAAAGAACTTAACTTCACATGTCTTGCTGAAGGTGCGGAAGAAAAGAGTCAAGTAGATAAATTAAGATTACTTGGATGCGATGTAATACAAGGATATTACTATAGTAAACCTATTCCAATCGAAGAATTTGAAGAAAAGTATTTATAATTTAAAAAAATTAGTATTTTCTATTGACAAAGAGGGAAAAAAGTATTAAGATAAGTAAGGAATTAAATAAAATGGAAAGAAAAGCATCGCTTTCACCCGATTACTGAAGGAATGGGTAAAAAAGTCATTTAGTTAATAATTGATATTTAAGCGGGCTTTATGTCCGCTTTATTTATTTTATAAATACTAAAGGAGTGATTTCTATAATACCAGTTAATACTAAACCAGTAAAAAAACAAAATAACGATTTAGTTAATGAGCAAATTCCATTCAAGGAGCTTTTAGTTATTTCTAATACAGGAGAACAACTTGGAGTAATGTCTAAGGCTGACGCTCTTAATAAGGCTTATGAATTGGATTTAGATTTATTAGTTGTTGCTCCAAACGCTAAAACTCCAGTAGCTAAGATTCTTGACTACAATAAATTCAAGTTTGATCAACAAAAGAAGGAAAAAGAAAATAAGAAAAACCAAAAGGTTGTTCAAACAAAAGAAATTAGACTTAGCGTAACTATTCAAACTCATGATCTTGAAACAAAAGCTAAAGCTTGTAAGAAATTCCTACAAGATGGCGATAAAGTAAAGATTTCGGTTAGATTAATGGGTAGATTAGCAGGTAGACCTGAACTTGGTAAAGCCATCATGGATGATTTACTAAATATGATTGGGGATGCTTGTAAAATTGATGTACCTTCTAAACAAGAAGGAAAAAATTTATTTATGGTCATCGCGCCAAATATTGAAAAATAAAGGAGAAGAAAATTATGCCTAAACAAAAGACACATCGTGGATTAGCAAAGAGAATTAAAGTTACTGGTACAGGCAAGGTTATGCGTCATCATGCTTATACAGGACATTTAAAAGCTAACAAAACAACAAAACAAAACCGTCAATTATCTGGAGAAACTACTATTTCAAGTAGCGATATCAAGAGAATTAAGGGTTTATACTAGGAGGTAAGTAATTATGCCAAGAGTTAAAGGTGGATACACAACAAGAAGAAGACGTAAAGCAATTCTAAAATTAGC
>JAGCWW010000051.1 GCA_017961685.1 Acholeplasmatales bacterium
ATAAGAATAAATTCTTAAAATAATAATACTAACATAAATAAGATATAAATAAAGCTAGAAATAGAAACATTATTTCGAGCAGAATCAACTCTTATAAAAGTATCATTATCAGTTGTATTTACATCAGATAAAGTATTATTGGTTGTATCAGTGGTTTCAGTTGAATCAGATGTAGAATCATTTGTTTCAGTTGTATCAGATGTAGAATCATTTGTTTCAGTTGTAGATGTTGAATCATTAGTTTCTGTTGTTGTTCCTGTTGCAGTATATTCATTACCACTATAATCAGCTAAAGTATATGAACCTTTATTTATATTACTTCCAGTTGTATCTGCATTTGTTAAAGAACTTAAATAAGAATTTCCTGTAAGAGTAATACTAGAAGCAGAATCTAAAGTAACTGCAACAGTCGAAGATACTTTATCATTATTTATTTTACCTTTTATTGAAGAATTAACCATATTAATTGTTAAAGATGAATTTTCATCAACAACAAAATCTCCTTCAATATCTTGATTTGTTAAAGTTAAAGTAACTTTACCTCCATTAGAACCAGAAGTTCCCCATGCAGATGTTCCAGCTGCTTTTAAAAATGTTCCAGAACCATAATTAAAATTACAATTTTCTAAATTTATTTCTGCATCAGTATTAGTAATAAAAAACATTGGAGCAGAACTATAAACAGAACTTGTTGATAATATTTCTAAAGTAGAATCATTACAATTATATTCACTTGTTCCAGTATCAGCATCACCAGACATTGATTGATATAAAAATATTCCACAACTATCAATTTTATCTCCACTAACTTCTCTATTTCCTACACCTGTACATTTTAATGATGAACTATCTTTTACAGTTGCTGTATTTTTTCCTTCAACTACAATCATTTGTGCACCATTTGCAGTACCAGTACTACCACTTACAGTAATATCTCCAGTTGAATATATTAATGGACTTCCAGCACCTTCTGTTGTTAATGTACATCCAGTACATGATACTGTTCCTTCTCCTCTATCAGTAGCTAAAGTAGCACATGAACCACCACTTGATGAAATTGTTACATCTGATGCTGTTATTGTTCCTCCATATGTAGCATGTAAACCTCTAGCTGATGATGAACCTGTTGAAGTTATTTTTGTTCCTGATATTGTTACTGCTCCATTATTTGTTGCACATACTGCATTTCCTCCTGTTGCTGATGTTGTTATTGAACCATCTTTTATAGTTACTCCACCTCCTTGGACTAATACCGCTGCATTTATTCCATAAAATTCACTATTTTCTTTTTGGGAATCTGATATATCTCCTGATTTTTGAATTGTTGAATCTGATATTGTGATTCCTGAATTTGTAATATATACTGCACTTTCACCTGATGTTGTTGAGGATATAGTTTGACCTGATAAATTAGTGTTTGTTGATGTAGAACCATAACTTGAATAATCATATGAACTTGTCGCGGCATTTCCTTTAAATATAAGGAAAGAATAAATAATTAATAAACAGACATTCTTCATAATAATTATTTTATATATTATGATTATTTAAATTATTTTAGAAAAGAATTTATAAGATTTTTATTTTTTATTTTATTATTTAAATAATTTTTTAATAATATAT
>JAGCWW010000052.1 GCA_017961685.1 Acholeplasmatales bacterium
TAGTTGGAGGAGGAGATGGTTCATCTGAAGCTGCTGATTATAGTAAAACTAACTTCAATCCTACTAAAATAACTGTTATAGCTGGAGAAGAAGGACAAACTACCATGGAAATTAGAACTGCAAAAGGAGAACGTAAAAACTATTGGTTCCCAAATATTTCAGAAAAAATAAAAGTCGCATTCGACCAAGATCAAGATTCTTGCTCATATAAAGTTGAAAAAGGAAACTTACCTGGACAATATGTTATTAAAGTTACTTGCACTAAAGAAAATGAAAACAACGGCTTCCAAGTTACTGTTGAAGGAAAGAAAATAGAACAAAAAATAACTTTAGTTGTTAATAGTGGAAAAGCATATTATTTACAAGTTGTTGATGTAAGCAAATTCAATTCTGTTTCTGATCAATACACTTGGAAAGTCAATCCAACAAATGATGACAATATTGATTTCTCTTTCAAATTCTTAGATAAAAACAAGAATGAAATCACTCATTCTGTCATTGGCAAAAATGAAATTACTATAAATTCAGATAAATTCGGTACAACCCAATCTTATTATAAGCTTGAATACAACGAAAGCAAAAATACTTATACTTTAACTGATAATATTAAACAAGCTATTACTAAACATGTTTGGACTATTACTGTAGTTGAAAGCAATAAGAAATACACTTTCGTCTATACCAGATTACCAGGTAAAGTTGATGTAACCAAATCATCCTATACTATAGATAAAAAAGATTACATATTAAATGAAAAATCAAATGTTGAAGTAACTTTAAGAGATAGATATGAAGTTAATGTTGCCACTGAAGAAGGAAGATTAGTTAAAGAAGAAACAAAAACTCAAGTAGTTACTAAAGATACCAAAGATAATAAATATACTTCATCAGTTCAAAAAACAACTATTAAATACACATATACTTACACTGCTATTGGAAAATATGAATTAACTGTTACTTATGATGGAAAACAAATTGGAGAAAAAACTCAAATCACTGTATCATATCAAACTGTTGACACCAAAACAAGTAAATTATACTTCGACAAAGGTGATAACAAAGAAACCTTCATGTCAACTGAAACAGAAACAAATATTGATAACTTAAAATATACTCCATTCTATAAATTCTATTTATACACTTCAGCTGGAGAAAAAATAACTGTATATGATAAATCAGTTAAAGTTACTTGCAAGATGACCATGGTAGCAAATGAAGAAGAAAAATGGGAATTAGATGTCAGCCAAGGAGAAGGATTCTTCAAATTCGCTTACAAAGATGGTAATCCAGACTTTAAGAAATTACCAGGTGTATCATATAATTTAATTATCAATTATAACGGAAAAGATATAGTATATCCATTATTATTATTAGGAGAAAAAGATGTATCACCAAATCAAAATTATGACCTTACTAATACTTATATTGAACCAACTTATAAAGAAGGTATTGCTGGTGTTCAATATGAATTTAATATTGAATTCAGAGCAAAAGATAAATTAAGATGGAATTATCAAGTAAATCTTAATTCTTTAGTTATTACCAATTCATATAATTTAGATGACAAAAAACTTAAAATTGATAAAAAATTAGGAGAAAAAGATGGACAAATGAAATTATTAATCACTCAATATGTATCATTTACTAAATTTAACAATAAA
>JAGCWW010000053.1 GCA_017961685.1 Acholeplasmatales bacterium
ATGTATGTAATTATAATGGCTTAAGCGTCTTTCTTTGCAACGCATTTGCAACGGAAATGCAACGCAAGCTTATTTCAAATAATATTTAGTTGCTTTACTATTGCCTTCTTTTTCAATCAAATTATTATTTATCATTTTGTTTAGGAATCTAATTAACGAATCTTTAGATAAATTAAAAAGACTTTCAAGTTCTAATCTAGTGTATTTAATATTTGGTTTCATCAATTCTAAGTATTCATTGTCTTTCAAACTCTTTGGTTTTTGTAGATCGATTGCAGGCAAAATAACAGTTATTCCAAAATCGTCAATATTAATCTTTGGCTTATTTTCATATGTGCTATACGCAATATTTGTTCTTTTAATGCCAGTTGCAAAAGCCTCAATGATTCCAACCTTATTAAAAACATTTGCGACAATCGGATTTCTTAAAATAGAAAAAGCACCTTCTAAAAATTTTTCTTCATCCAATCCATACATTAGGCCTCCAGGAGAAGAGACTTCTATATAATCATTAAACATTGATACTTTAGTGTTTATTCTGACGTCATACGTTCTATGAACAATTGCGTTGGCAATAATTTCCCTAAAAGCTACACGCGGAATTCTTTCTTTTTTTATTCTTGTAGCACCTTCGATTTGTTCATACGTATAGATTCTATCAAATATTTCCATAACTTTATCAAATTGGCTCAACAGCGAGATGCCACTTAATGTATATCTTTCTTTTATAATGTCAATCGTATTTCCGAAAACAGCGATATCCAAACCTGAAAAGTTATTCTTATCTGAAATTAATAAAGCACCATTATTAAATGAGTCATTTTTAAAAAGATTAAGGCTTTTTAATATATCATTATTGAAAGATTGTATTTTAAGTTCAGCGATAAGTTTCTTTTCTAGAGTTTCAAAAGTTAAGTCTTTATTTTGGACAGGTACTTCATCAAAAGTCATGTTTGATCCTTGAAGATAAAGCCTTTTTAATTCAACAGAATCAACCTCAACAGTTGCGGTATCATCTCTTTTATATGCCTTGCCCTTATAAAGATATGGGGTTGCATATCCTTTCTTAACAAATAACGAAATTGTTTTATTATTATTTTGCACTATTGAAAATGATGGTCTTACATTAAATGTATCGTTAATTTGATTCTCTAAATCTAGAGCAAAAGAATTCAAATCATCAATAGGTTTTATTTTTCCGTTATTATCAAATCCAAATCGTATTTCCCCATCATTATAGTTAGCGAATGCGGAAACAGTTTTTAAATAAGTAGCAGTCTTAGTTTCTTTTAATTCTAAATATTTATTTTCGAGTTTCATATTAGCATTTTACCTCATGGGTATAGAATAACACTTTATATTAATAATGCAACGCATTTTTTTCCGTTGCATTTTCGTTGCACTAAACAAACTATAGTGCTTGCTCTTTTCTCATACTAAAAAACCCAATGTCCTCATTACTTCAGACATTACTTTTAATTCATTACATTCTTAAAAGGAATATAGTTAGGCTAATATCTTGTTATATAAATCTAACATAGTAGGGTTACCCTCTTTATTAAATGTATATGTATTACTAGTTATTTCAAATTTATCTGAAGAGATATCATATTCTATTTCATTAATAGAACGAATATTACCATCACTATCAATGTATGTAGTAGATATATAACTATAATTAGGGTTAGGTGCTTTATAGTTAATACTTCTTATCTTAGTAGCACTATCATA
>JAGCWW010000054.1 GCA_017961685.1 Acholeplasmatales bacterium
CATAATATTACCTTTAGATTTACTCATCTTATCATTTCCAAATAAAATCCAAGGATGACCAAATACTTGTTTAGGTAATTCAATATCTAGTGCCATTAACATAATTGGCCAGTAGATTGTATGGAATCTTAAGATATCTTTTCCTATGATATGAACATTTGCTGGCCAGTATTTTTTACATAATTCTCCATTTGGATCACCTAAACCAGTATAATAGTTACTTAAAGCATCAATCCAAACATAAATTACATGTTTAGGATCAAATGGAACTTTAATACCCCAATCAAATGAAGTTCTTGATACACATAAATCAGGAAGTTCATCTTTTAAGAAATTATTTAACATTTCATTTTTTCTTGATTCTGGTTGAATAAATTCAGGATTATCATGAATATGTTTAACTAATCTATCTTGATATTTACTCATCTTGAAGAAATAAGCTTCTTCACTAGATTTAGTTAAAGCTCTACCGCAGTCCTTACATTTATATTCATTGTCCTTTGCTTGTGTTTCTGTGTAGAATGCTTCACAAGGTACACAATACCATCCTTCATATTTTCCAAGATAAATATCACCTTTATCATAAAGCTTTTGGAAAATATCTTGAACAGCTTTTTCATGATCAGGATCTGTTGTTCTAATGAATTTATCATAACTAATATTTAATCTTTTATAGTTTTCTTTAACATAGCTAGATGTTTTATCAACAAACTCTTTAGGAGTTACATTAGCTGCTTTTGCCTTTTCTTGAATTTTTTGTCCATGTTCATCAGTACCTGTTTGGAATCTTACATCAAAGCCTTGTAGTCTTTTAAATCTAACAATAGCATCTGATAAAATAATTTCATAGTCATTACCTATATGAGGTGTCCCTGATGCATATGTAATTGCAGTTGTTAAATAATATTTTTCCATATAAATCATTCCTTTCCATGATATGTATCATAGATTTCTTGTTTTTTAACGTTTCTATCTTTAGCTACTTTTTTAATTGCATCCATTGTGCTAAAGCCTTCTTTGATATATAAATTAACATGCTCAATAATTGTTAAATTATCAAAAGTATTTACTTCAGTACTACCTTCAACAACAATGACTATTTCGCCTTTAATTTCATCAACTACCTCTAATACTTCACTAACATTTCCTCTTAAAATTTCTTCGAATTTCTTCGTAATTTCTCTACATAAAGCGATTTTTCTATCTCCTAGTATTTCAAGTAAATCAGTTAAGAATTCTTTAATTCTATGAGGTGTTTCATAAAAAATTAGAGTTTCTTTCTTTTCTTTTATTTCTTTTAGTTCCTTTTTCCTTGTTTGCGACTTATTACTTAAGAACCCATAAAAAAGAAAGGGATGTGGATTTAAGCCAGATACAACTAATGCTGATAATGATGCGGATACTCCAGGAATAATTACAACATTATATCCCTTATCCATTGCCTTTTGAGATACATTATAACCAGGATCACTAATAATAGGCATTCCGGCATCACTTATTAAAGCAACGTTATATCCATTTTCAAGTAGCTCTAAAATTTTATTCCCTTTTTCTTCTTTGTTATATTCGTGATAACTATCTAATGGTTTATTAATGTTATAATGTGCTAGAAGAGTTTTAGATACACGTGTATCTTCACAAAATATATAATCAACACTTTTTAATGTTTCAACTGCTCTATAAGTAATATCACTTAAATTTCCTATAGGGGTAGCAACTAAATAAAGTGTTTTTTTATCATTTATAAAACTCTTTTGTCTTTGCATTAAATAGTTTCCTCATCCTCTAAGGCACGTTTAACCTTTTCTCTTAAGTCTTTTTCTTCGTATACAAGTTTGATTAATTCTCTACGCTTTTCAGGTGTAATTTGGAAAGCCTTTTGAATCTTTTCAAGTAGGATATGTTCTGATGTATTATAGAAATCATCAACTAACATAATTTTAGATAAGTTTAAGAAAATAATGTTTCTTACAACTTTATTACTATCCTTGAAAAATTGAATAGTCATATCTACATCATCACTACGAGTGAATGTATATTCATCTACTATTTCTTTTCCAAGTTCAGCTTTAATAGTTTCTAGTAATCTTTTTTCAACTAATGTTGGTTCCCCATCAACATCGATCATATAGATTGCTAAATCTAAGAATTTTAATTTTTCCTTTCTATTTAATAATCCTAAAAACATAATTTATTCCTCCTTTAAATTATATATTTCTAAAATATCTTTAGTCCACTTTCCGTTTTCATAAACAATTAATGGTTTTAAAACCTTTAAACCAGGTCTACCATCTTTAATTCCTTCAATCAAAATATGATTTGGTTCACTATCAAGCTTTGGATATATAAATTGTAACCTTTTAGGTTCAATCTTATATTTTTTCATAAGCTCAAATATTTCCGCTAATCTATCAGGGCGATGTACCATCGCAAAATATCCACCAGTTGAAAGTAATTTAGATGCTTCTAAAATACAATCTTCTAGTTTTACCATTACTTCGTGTCTTGCGATAGTTTTATATTCGCTTTTATTGATATTACTAGATTCTTCATATTTGAAAAAAGGAGGATTACAAGTAACTAAATCAAAAGTTTCTTTCAATCTTTCTGATATTCCTTTTAAATCTTCATTTAAAAGGGTGATACTTTCTTCCTTATTATTAATTTTAACACTTTTACACCCTAATTCATATACCTTTTTTTGGATTTCAACCCCTGTGATATGGGCCTTAGTTCTTAAAGTTAAGTATAGTGGAATAGGTGCATTACCAGTGCATAAATCAATGATTTTGTTTGTTTTTTTATTGATTGTAGCAAAATATCCAAGAATCATTGAATCAATTGAAAAACTAAACATTTCTGGGTTTTGATATATCTTTAAGCCATCATAACCAAGTAAATCATTAATTACTTCCATTACTCAAGACTCCTTAATTTTTCATCATCGTTATTTTGTTTATGAGCACGCGATTCTATAACTTCATTTTTATTTATTGTTACAAACTTTTCATCAGGGAATTTTACTTGAATCATACCCTTTAAAATATCAAGTCCAATAACTTTTCCAATACCATCTTTTGTCTTAACAGTATCGCCTATATCAGGTAAGTTTTCTCTAGCTTCTTTGTATACATCATCTTCATATTTGATACAGCATAAAAGCTTACCACATGTACCTGAAATCTTTTGTGGATTTAGGCTTAGATTCTGGTTTTTCGCCATCTTGATAGTAACATTATCAAAGTCATCAATATGTGTTACACAGCATATTTTAAGTCCACAAGGTCCAAGGCCTCCGATAAACTTAGCACCATCTCTAGGGCCTACTTGCCTAAGTTCAATTCTAACCTTAAATTCTTCGGCTAAATCTTTAACTAATTGTCTAAAATCGACTCTACCTTCAGCTTCAAAATAGATAATTAGTTTTCCTAAATCTAGTGTATATTCACAACCTAAAATCTTCATTTCAAGTCCGTTATTTATAGCATAAAATTTAGTCTTTTCTTTTACACCTTTTTCTTTTTCTTTAGCAATATTATAATCTTCTATATCTTTTTTACTTGCTTTACGTAAGATAGGCTTTAATTCAGAAACTAATTCTTTTTCATCAATTTCCATTACATCACCTATTACAGTACCCATTTCGATACCTCTAACAGTTTCAACAACAACCTTATCTCCATCTTTTAAATCTATATTATTTGGGCTGAAGTAATATTTTTTTCCTACTGGCTTAAATTGTATTCTAATTACTTGCATTTATAACCCTCCTATCTATCTCTATGAATAAGTTTACTAATAGTAATTCTCTATCTATATTATACCTTAAATTGAACTGAGATTTAATGATTAAATCAATTAAAGGTGTTAAATTCACTTTTATTTTTTTAAATGTTTCTATATCTTTAATAAATACAAAACTATTTATCTTTTTAGCTTCAATAAAATATAGTAATAATACTTTTAAGAAAGTATCAATTACTTCTTTACTAGAATAATATGAAAGTTCATTTTTCATATAAATTGTCGTATTAGGAAAACCTTTAGAAATCATTTCTATTATAGTTTTACAAACATTAATGCATTTATTAAATATTTCGTCTTCTAAAGCCGTTTTACACGCTTTTACACTACTATATATGTTAGATAGTATTAATGCTTTATCTTCTTCAATTCCTTCATTTATTAACTTATTTTTAAGTTCAGCTTTATCCATTGGAAGAAGATTAATTACTTGGCATCTTGATCTAATAGTTTGAAGTATTGAATCTTTATTTGTAGTTAGTAATATTGCATATATATCATCATATGGTTCTTCAATAAATTTAAGTAATTTATTTGCGCAAGTTGAATTCATCTTATCACAATCATTTATGATATATATTCTTGGACCATATTTTAATCCTGTTTTAGATAGTTCTTCTTTTAAACTTTCGATTTGTTCTTTAACTATTTCACTTTTACCAGGTAATCTATCAATAACCATAACGTTTAAATGGTTATTAGTCATTATATCTTTACATTCCTTGCATTCTAAGCAAACATCAGGACAATATAACATACAGGCAAAGTATAAGGCAACACCCATTCTTTCAGAGCCTTCTTCACCATTAAACAAATAAGCATGCGAAAGACGTCCATTTTCCATGGACTTATGAAGCATATCTAAGATTGGCTTTTGTGTTTCAAGGGCATGCTTAATCATTTTTTATTCTCCTAGCAATTCATCAATTTTCTTTGTAATATCTTTAATAATTTCATCTATTGTTCTATCTCCATCAATAGATACAATTCTTTCTGGATACATTTTAGCAATTTGTTTATATCCTTCATAAACCATATTATGGAAATCCATCTTTTCTAGATCTAGTCTATCCATTGCTCTATTATTATCTTTAATACGTTTAAAACAGATTTCTGGTTTAACATCAATAAAAAAAGTAATATTTGGCATGTATTCAGTTGCAAACATATTAACCTTTAAGACATTTTCAATACCTAATCCTCTAGCTATACCTTGGTATACTAAGGATGAATCTAAGTATCTATCACATAAAACAATTTTGTCTTCTTTTAAAGCTGGAATAATTTTTTCAGCTAAATGTTGTGTGCGACTAGCCGCATAAAGTAATGCTTCTGTACGGTAGTCCATCTTTGTATTTTTAACATCTAAAATGATATTTCTAATTTGTTCAGCAATTTCTATTCCACCTGGTTCTCTAGTAGAAATAACATTATAACCTTTTTTAGTTAAATATTCATTTAAGTATGTAATTATAGTGGTTTTACCAGTTCCTTCTCCACCTTCAAATGTAATAAAACAACCCATAATATTACTCCTTTCCATAATAAACCTTATATAGGAATAAACCGTTTGGACTAGCGGTTTTACTAGCTTTTGTTCTATCTTTAAGTTCTAATATTTTTAATACATCATCTACTTCTTTTCTTCCTAGTCCAACATCAATTAAAGTTCCAACCATAATTCTAACCATATACTTTAAAAAACCATTCCCGATGAATTTAATTTCTAAAATATTATCTTCTAATTCATTTATTTGAGCTGTATAGATTGTTCTAATAGTTGGTTTTTTATCAACAAATCTTGAATAGCTTTTAAAATCATGTGTACCTAAGAAATATTTAATAGCTTCTTTCATTTTAGATACATCTAATTTTTCATAATACGCTGTGTAATTATTTTTAAAGATATCATATTCACCTAATTTGATGTAATATCTATATTCTTTTTTAACGGCACTAAAACGCGCATGAAATTCATCATCTACTTTTTCTACTGATACAACCTTTATATCTTCAGGAAGTAAGGAATTAAGTGCACGCATCCAGTTATTCTCTTTCATTTCTATATCAGTATCAAAATGTAGGACTTGTCCTTTTGCGTGTACATGCCCATCCGTTCTACCTGAGGCATAAGTAGTTATATGCTTTTTACAGATGATTGCTAATTTTTCTTCAAAAGTATCTTGGATAGTTACTTTTCCTGGTTGGTGCTGATAACCATAATAATTAGTACCATCATAAGCTATTACCATTTTTATACGCATTTATATACACTCCATATATCTACATTTGTTACAGCACCCATTATGATAAATGTTAAAAGTGTTAAAACTAATATTAGTGATGCATAATCTCTAAATTCTAATTTCATTACATCAATTGATGTTCTATCTTCTCCTATAACATAACCTCTTGATTCCATCGCATTAGCTAGATCATCTGCTCTTTTAAATGAAATAACAAACATAGGAACAAGTAAGCTTATTATTTGTTTCATCTTTTGCCTGAAATTAGCTTCTTGGAAATCAGCTCCACGTGATGATTGAGCTTTTATTATTTTATTTGTTTCTTCTAAAAGTGTTGGTATAAATCTTAAAACTAGAGAAATCATCATCGCAATTTCACCAGTTGGAACCTTTATAACTTTAAGTGGTTTCATTAAACTTTCTAATCCATTTTTTAAATCCATTGGAGATGTTGTGAAAGTTAAAATACTTGATAATAATACTAAATTTATTAATCTTAAAACAATAAAACCTACTCTAGTTAAACCATCATCAGTAAAGCTTATTTCATACTTAAATAGTAATATTCCATTAGTAAAATAATACTGTAAAACAAGCGATAAAGCGCATAACAACAAGAAATATATGAATTTAAATGGCATAAATTTTCTTGTAAACATATATACAAATACTAAAGCTATCGCTATAAGTAGGTTATATAAAGTCATATGCATCCAAATGTTATCTACTAAGAAATCTCCTGTTCTTACATTACCAAGTTGAAGTATGGCTGTAAAGGCTACTAAGAATATTATTGCTCTAAAACCTTTAATAACTTTTAATACAGGAATACGGGAAGCTATTATTAGGACAAAAGACAATGCTAAAAGAATAGCTTCTTCCATTACAGTATGTGCAACGAATATAGCTACTATCATAATTATTAACATTACTATCTTCATTCTGGCATCAAGCTTATGAACTAAACTATTACCTGGAATGTATTGTCCAATAATAATATTATCCATCTTAAATCCTTTCTAATTCTTCCATTAACTCTTCAAATGTTAAAACATTTTCTTTAATATCTAAATTAAGTTTATTTTTTAAGTCAATTGCTAGTTTCATACTTGATGGATAATCTAGATGGAATGTTTTAAAGTTTGGATCAATAAATAGATCTTCTTTCTTTCCATCAAATACTTTTTTACCTTCATCAAGTACAACAACTCTTTTAGCGTATTTACTTACAATATCCATATCATGAGTTATAATAACAATTGTTTTATCATACTTTTTATGGATATCATTAAATAATTCCATAACCTCTAAACTAGATTTTGGATCTAATCCTCTAGTTGGTTCATCTAGGATTATGATATCTGGTTCAAGTGCTAGAATTCCCGCAATTGAGGCTTTTTTCATTTGCCCACCAGATAATCTAAATGGTGATTGATCATATAGTTTTTCTTCAAAATCAACCATTTTTAAAGCTTGTATAGCTTTTTCTTTTGCTTCTTCTTTTTTAAGTCCAAAGTTAAGTGGACCAAACATTACATCTTTTAAAACTGTTTCATCAAATAATTGATATTCAGGGAATTGGAATACTAATCCTACCCTTTTTCTTATTTGATTTAGTTTTCTATTTTTCTTTGGTTTAATAACTCTATCAAAGATTTCAAGATTTCCTTTTGATGGAAATAATAGAGCGTTCATATGTTGTATTAAAGTAGATTTACCACTACCTGTATGACCACATACAGCAACGAACTCAGATTTTTCATCAATAGTTAAATCAATATCTTCTATCGCAATAAACATACCTCTTCCATCAGGATTCTTGAATGAATGAGTTACTTTTTCAAACTTAATTCCCATAGGGCATTCATCAACTCCTTTTTCTGGTTTATCTTGTCGTTCTTTAAAGCGTCATTATAAACCTTAAGATTAAATGGTATATCTAATTTAGCGTTAACTAATAAATCAAGCTTCTTAAATGTTTCATCTGGTGTATCATCACTTACAATCTTTCCTTTATTCATAACGATTATTCTATCACTCTTAGATGCGAAGTTTAAGTCATGAGTAATAGTTATAATAGTTTTACTACCTTTTAGGTTTTCAATTAAACTAGTTATTTCATTAACTCCTTCAGGATCTAGCATTGATGTAGCTTCATCGAAGATAATGATACTTGGATTAATAGCTAAAACACCAGCAATCGCAACTCTTTGTTTTTGACCACCAGATAGTCTACTTGGCTCCATTTTTAAGAATTTATCCATTTCAACTAACTTAGCATATTCATCAATTATCTCTAACATCTTATCTCTTTCGATTCTTCTATTTTCCAAACCAAAAGCTATATCATGCTTAACAGTTACACCAATAAACTGATTATCTGGGTTTTGGAATACAATTCCAACTTTCTTTCTGATATTATTAACTGTATCATCATTTAACTCTTCACCATCAATAGTAACAGTTCCTTTATTAGGCCTTATTAAGCCATTTAATAGCTTTGATAGTGTTGATTTACCACTACCATTATGTCCTAGTATACTTACCCATTGTCCATCAGGGATGTCAAAAGAAACGCCTCTAACTGCGTGTGTTTCTTTGTTATATGAGAAATGCAAGTCTTTTACACTTATCATAATTTCAACCCCTTAACATATCTATTATACTATAATTTTTTATTTTTTAAAATAAAAAAGATGTCAAGCGACATCTTATATTATTGGTTCACCTTCATTAATTTTCTTCCATCTTTTCATAAAGTAGAATGCAACTACAGCCGAGCTACCAAATATCCAACCAATTGGCCATGCCCACCAAATACCTTCTAGGCCAATATAAATTGATAATAAGAAAGTAAATTCTACTCTTATAATTAAGTCTAAGAATGTACCTATCATGAAGTGTCTCATATCACCAGCACCCTTTAAGACTCCATCAAATGATATCTTAACTGATACTAAGAAATAGAAAGGTGTAACTATAAGTAGGAACCTTGCACCTACATTTGTAATGTTATCAATATTAAGTGTTGCATCAATAGCATTTTTATCCAAGAATAATCTAACTAGTTCTTTTGATAGTGGAACAAATATAGCGGTTGAGGCTAACGCTATAATTAATGAAATAAGGAAGGTTGCTCTTAAACCTGGTTTTACACGTTCCATATGTCCAGCACCTATATTTTGTGATGTATAACTTGATAGTGCGTTAGACATCGTAAAGATAATATTTATAACAATGTAACACAATTTATATGCGGCTCCATAACCAGCAGTTACTTCACCACCATAAGTATTAATTTCACCTTGTACTAGTACTCCACCAATCGCAACAATTGATGATTGAATCATTGATGGAATAGCTATTAAAAGTATTAGCTTTATTAATTGGAATGAGTATATATTTGGCTTCTCACTTTCAAGTTTTCTTAGGGTTATCAAAAGCCAAGATAATGCCGCAATAGAGGCAATTCCTTGAGCTATGAATGTTGCTAAAGCTATACCAAATACACCCATATTATTCTTCGCAAAAATGATATCTAAAATGATGTTTAGTGTTGTAGAAAATGCTAAGAAATATAGTGGAGTCTTACTGTTTCCTAGTGCTTGGAAAATGTAAGTTGTAACGTTATACAAGAATAAGAATACCATTCCAACACTATAAAAAACAAGGTAAGTTGATGCATCATTTAGTATTATGCTATCTGTATTAATTGCTTTAAGTAGTGGCTTAGAAATGAACGAACCAATTAAAGCAAGTAATATGGCTAATAAACCAAAAGTAATAATTGCGGTATATATCCCCGTCTTTACTTCTTTCATTTTCTTCATACCAAAGAACCTTGATACTACTACTCCTGTACCTACACCTGAACCTGTAGCTAAGCCTAAATAAATCATCGTAATTGGATATGAAGCACTTATAGCACCTAAAGCATTACCACCTATGATACGCCCAGCAATCATAGAATCGGCTAAATTATAAACTTGTTGAAGTGTTACTGATAGAATCATTGGTAGAGCAAATAATAGTATTACCTTCCATGGTTTACCGACACTTAGATCTTTAGTAGCCATAGTCTCACATCCTTTCATACTTATATTATAGCATTTTTATTTTTAATAAAAATTTGAAAATGTTTCCATAAAAAAGCACATCAAACGATGTGCCTAATTATCTTAAAATATTATTTCTGTACTTCCTATATTAGTATAAGTTTCAGATACAGTCCATGAATTAGAAAAATTATTTACTGTATAGGTTACAGTTTTTATCTTTCCACCTTCAAACGATACTTTAATATCAGTATAGTTTAGATTTAAATCTACTTCATAATTATCTAATTCATAACATTTTGTTTCATCATTGTATGTAAAATTAGAATAAGCAATTTGTAACATACGACCATAATCACTGAAGAAATCAAAGAAACTAAGATTCATAGTACTAAATACTTGCCAATTATTTTCAACATATTTATATTGCTTTAACTGTACATCTTTTGTAGTACTTTCACTTGTTTGGTATAAATAAGTTTCGTCATCTTCTTCTTCGTGTGGCTTAATTGCCATAAATGCTCCATCAGAAGCATAAACTGTTTCACTACCCCATTTAGTAGTATGCTCACAAGTATAATTTAAAGCTTCTAATTCATCACAACTAGAAACATTAAGGAATGAATTAAATGTTTCTTCATCAACAATATATTTGCTTGTTGGAGCAACAACTTCTGTAGTATCAATATCACTCATAGTAAGTTTTACATTATATTCATTACCATGACTACTAACTTTTGCTGTGAAGGAATCAACTAAGCCATCTACAAATTTAATCTTTAAATCAGAATAATTTCCATCAAGACCTGTGTAACTATCACTATGGTAACAACCTGTTTCAGGATTAAACAAAAAGTTATCCCAATCAAAATAATATAAATATAAAATAGATCCTACAAAAACATCTAATTCCATAGTTTCTTCACCTTTATAGCACCATTTGCCATTATCATCCACATAGTAAATATCAAGAACTACGCCTGATTCATCTGCATCAGTTAATTCATAATATTTTTCTGATTCTAATGCACCATCAAAATATGTTTTAGCTAAAGCTTTTCCATAAGAGTACTCTAAATTATATTTACTAACACTACTATCAAATTCAAGAGTAAAGTTCATATCAGATAGTATAGAATCGCTAAAAATATTAAAGAATCTATCAAACTCATATTTATTAACAACATTTCTTAGATAAGAGTCTGTTTTTGTAGTACCAACATTTGAAACAGTAGATGAATAACTAAAGTTAAAATCGCCTTCATAATCATATGAATAACTCTTTAAAATATTATTTTCAAATTGGATTTTAATATTTTTTAAAGTGCTGCCAGTTTTTTCAATTTTTGTAGTCTCATAAGAATTTGTACTTTCGTTAAATGTTAAATCAGTAAAATTCATAAAAGGAAGGTATATATATGAATCTAAGTATTTTTCAATACCTACACTCTCATCATCAATATACATATAACCATAATATCCTGCATATCTAGTATAAACTATTCCATCCTTTATATTAAGAACACTTTCAGCCATACCATATTGTTCTGCTTCACCCTCTCTAATGTAGTCATCACAATATACTGTGCCATTATACCTACCTATACCTTTATCATCTGATTCGGATGAAACATATTTATAATTTGATGTATGATTAATCTTACTTAAACTCTCTAAATCAGTTATATGGAAGTACTTGTTAAAAGTATCTTCATTAACCATATACTTCTTTTTTGGATCAGTAGTTGTTTTTTGCGCAGTTGTAACTTTTTTAGTTGTAACATTTGTTGTAGTATTTGTTGTTGTGTTATATTTTGTTGTATTTTTCTTTGTACTTTTCTTCTTACATCCAGTTATAACTGTAAATACAGAAGCAATACATAAGAATAAACCTATTGATTTTTTCCCTAATTTCATTTTCTCTCCTCCTTTGAAATTACATAATAATTATACACTAATAATATATTTTAGTAAATGTAAAAAAAGTACATCAAATGATGTACTTAATCTTTATTTATTGGATTAACTACTGTTGTTTCACCAATACTACTTACTTCTGCGTTAAAGTATGTTCCATTAATATCAGTATCACTCTCATAGAACATATAATCAAAAGAAACTAATTTTCCATTTTCAAAGAATACTCTTATTTCTGAAAATATGCCAACTCCATCAATTTCTACTTCATCAATTTCATAATAATCATATGTGCAATTGAATTTCATATCACTATATTTTAGTGCAGGCATGCTTAATCCCATAGCCATAAACCAATCTATACTTCTAGTAAACTCTAATTTATTGCTCCATGTATTTGTTTCATTATTTTTTTGATAGTAATCAAAAGTTATTCCATCAACAGTACTAGTTATAAATCGATATTGCGATAAATATTCTTCACTATCAAATTTTTCTTCATAATCATATTGATTAGTTCCATCAAATAAAATAGTTCCAGTATAGTAATCACTACTAGTTCTACTAGAATAATCAATTGTTAGATTTAAATCATCTAATGTATCTGCTGTAACATTAAAGTATTTGTTAAATACCTCTTCACTTACTCTATATTTTTCAAATGGATCATTAACATAAGTTTCACCAATATTTAGAATTGTTCCACTAAATTGGTTACAACCATTATCAGGATAAACCAAAGTATATTCATATGAATATAAAGCTCCATCTTCATATTTTATTTTAATATCATTATAAACTCCTTGTCCTTCAACACTAATATTATTTGCTTCATAACATTTTGTTTGTGGGTTGAAAGTTACTTTATCAAAGTCTATTGTAAGAAGCCATAGGCAATTACTAACAAAGCCATTGATACTTTCATAGACTTCCCCGTCATCTATCCACTTATAATCATAGAAATATTTATTACAATATACTTGATTACTTATAGATGTAATTTCATGATATACAGTAGATGAATCACTTTCTTTTAAAGTTGTATAGTCGTCCATGAGTCTAGTTCCATCAAATATTAAAGCTCCAGTATATTCAATACCTAAATAATTTTGCTCATATGAAATAGAATAGTTTAGGTCATCTAACGTATCAAGTGTAATGTTAAAAAACTTATTAAATGTTTCTTCATCTACTTTATATTTTAGATCTTTATCAACTGTTGTTTTCTTTGTTGTTTGTTTTTCTGTAGTTTTATTTGTTGTTTTATTACTTGTTGTAACTACATTTGTTGTATTAGCTTTTGTTGTATTTTTCTTAGTGCTTTTCTTCTTACATCCAGCAAAAACTGTTAATACTGATGCTAAAGATAAAAATGCTAATAATGGCTTTTTATTAATTCTCATAATTTCACCCCCTAATCACATAATTATTATACTTTAATTATTTATAATTAACAAGAAAAAAGCACATCAATTGATGTGCTTAATCTTTATTTATTGGATTAACTACTGTTGTTTCTCCAATATGAGTTGCTTTTGCGCTTATTGTATAATCTACATATGATGTCTCTCCATCAACAACATATTTATTTTTACCAGCTATAGTATATGAAACAAGCTTTCTATCCTTAAATTTAATAGAAACACTATCATAAATAAATCCATTTACTTCAATATTAGTTGCTTCATAAGATTGTGTTTCACTATTATAAGTTAATTTGCTAAAATCAAGTACAGGAATATAGTATACGTTAAGAGTCATTCCATATACATTACCAACTCCATGTGTAACTTCAGCCCAAATCTGATTATCTTTTAAATACCTATAAAGAGTATGTTTTACTTCAGAATAATCTGGTTCAAATATATGAAAATCAATGTATTTAAATTGACCATCCTTATTATATAATTCTGATGCCTCGCATCCATCAATATATATTGTTCCTTTTTTTGTTGTATATTCATCTTCATAATCATAATCAAGTGATAAATTTAATTTGTCTAATTCTTCTAGTGAATCAACATCAAAGTACTTATCAAATGTAGCTTTATCTACTTCATAATTTGTTCCAAATGGGCATTTTACTTCTGTAGTGCATACATAAGTGAATGTATCTACTGCATCCCATGATCTAGTTAATTCATCGTCAGAATTATAAGAATTAAATGTATATGAACAACAAACTGGTTTGTTATTTTCAAATTGAATCTTAACATTTAGATAATATTGATTTGATCCAGCATCAATGCTTTCTGCTTCATACATCATAGTCATTGGGTTGAAAGTAAAGTTAGAATAAGCAGTATTATGAAGAAGATATACTTGCGATAAGAATGCATTAATTGAGAAATCTTTTCTAGTATCATTATACCATACTGTATTTAGAGTATATTTATCAAATAATACCCTGCCATCAGTTTCACTTTCAAATGTTTCATAGTAATAATTAAATGTATTTCCATCTTTTGTACTATAATCTACTAAGAATAAGCCATTACTAGTTTTTATATCCATACTTGCAGCAAAATCTCCACCAAAAGTATATTCATATTCATGATGTGCAGTATAATTTAAGGAATTAAGAGTAGTCATATCATTTATATTAAAATAACTATTAAATGTTTTTTCATCTACAAAATAATCCTTAACGTATTTTACCTCTGTAGCATCAACATCTTCTACTGTAGCACTAATAATACTATCAGATGTTCTATATTCAAATGAGACTAATTTATTATCTTCAAATTTAATCTTAACATTGCTATATGATTTACCATCTTTTGTTACTGAACTAGCTACATAAGAGTTAGCAGTAACGTCAAATTCAAAACTATTTCTGCCTAAATTAACAAGATATAATCTATAATCAATAAAAGATTTTAAGGAATAATCAGAATTATCCATAGAATCCCATCCATCTTCTGCAGAATAGCATGTGTAATCGGCATACATCGTATCATCTTCAATTTTATTAATCAAAAAACTATCAAAATAATAATCACCACTACAATAATATGAGTCATTCCATACTTCACCATTAAATTTTACAGTTCCTGTAAATGAAACTCCATTAAACATATTGTCATAATTAATAGTTAGGTTTAAATCATCAAGTGTTTCATTTGTAATATTAAAGTATTTGTTAAATGTTTCTTCATTTACCATATACTTAGCAAATGGGCTTTCAATAACTGTATTTCCTATATCTTTTACTGTTGCACTAACAGAACTAGTATAATCATCAGTATCTAAAAACTCAAATTCATAAGTTTTAAGAACATTATCTTCAAACTTAATCTTTATATTACTATATGTTCCAAATCCATCAATTACAATTGAAGATGCACCATAACAATTTGTTTTAGTATTAAAAGTTAATCCAGCAAAATCTATTTTAAGAAGCAATAATCGTTTACTAATAAATTCATCTAAATTATAATCAATATTTCCTTCATATTCCCAAGTTCCATTTAAAAAGAATTCATCATAATATAATGTGTTATCGCTTAAAGAATTAAAATAACGATATGATGTATAAGTTTCATCAGTAAATTCATCATAATATACATCTAAATGATTAGTTCCATTAAATTTTGAAGTACCGCTATAATTATATCCATAACATGTTTGTTCATATTCAATAGTAATATTTAAATCATTTAATGTATCAAGTGTATTATTAAAATATTTATTAAAAACAACCTCATTTACTTTATACTTTAAAGAAGCATCTGTTGTTGTTTGCTTTGCTGTAGTTTTCTTAGTTGTATCTTTCTTAGTAGTATTCTTTGTTGTAGAATCTTTTGTTGTTACATTTGTTTTATTATTTGTAGTATTTTTCTTAGTTTTTTTATTGCAACCGGCAAGTACTGTAAATGTAGCTGCTAAACATAAGAAAGTTAATAATGCTTTTTTATTAAATTTCATATCGTTACCTCCCTAATACATTTATTATTATACTTTAATTATTTATAATTAACAAGAAAAAAGCACATCAATCGATGTGCTCTATCATATTAAGCTAAAGATGATAACTTTGCGATTTTTTCAACTTCTGTTGTACCGATTTCGCTAGGTACCATTTTAACTACTTGATTATATGCTTCTTCTGAACCTTCTTTAGTTTGAAGAGTTGATACCATTATATAAGCAATTTCTCCATCTTCATATTTAACTTCAAAGTCATACATACGGTAATTATAAGTCTCTGTACCATTTTTTTGACTAAAAGTAACTACTTCATCTGATTTATAAGTGTTAGTTTCAAAATCAAATTCAAATTTAGTGAAATCTAAAACTGGGCAGAAATTCATATTTAGCATTGTAGATAACTCTTCATATTCTCTAGTTCTTTCATATTCAAAATATGTTCCATCAAATTCAAATGCATCTTCACAGTATTTATCTCCATCTTTATATAAAGTACCTTTATAAATTTCAGGTCCATAAACTTGGTCAAACCAGCCTTCATCATATTTTCTAACCATTTGCATTTCAACGCCATTCATTTTTTGAGAACAAGTTAATGTCATATTGATAGCATAGAATTTATCCAAGTCATCTACCGCAAAGAACATATCAAATGCTTCTTTATTTGCTCTATATTTTGTTGGAATTACTACAGCTCCTCCTTGTGTAGTAGTTTGAGCTTTTGTTGTAGTAGCCTTCTTTGTTGTAGTTTGAGCTTTTGTTGTAGTCCCAGCTTTTGTAGTAGTAACTACTTTTGTTGTTTCTTTCTTTTCTGTTTTCTTGTTTTTACAAGCAGCAAGCATAAATACTGCTGATAGACAAGCAATTCCACATAATGCTTTTCCTAATTTCATAATAATCACTCCTTTTTATTTTTCCAAGAAGATTATAATACTTTTTTATAATATAGTCAATAAAAAAGCACATCGGCTGATGTGCTTAATTATTATTATTCACTAATTGGATTTTCAACTGTTGTTTCACCAATTTTTGAAACTGTTATACTATATGAAGTATTTTCGCCTGATTTAGTATAAGATACATCGTATGACTTAAGAATTCCATCTTCAAATTTAATAGAAACACTTGAATAAGTATAATCATTAACTGTAAAGTTTGTTCCTTCATAGCAATGAGTTTCATTATTATAAGTTAACTTACTAAAATCAAGAATAGGAATATATAGAGCTTGAGTAGCAAGTTGATAAGCATTTTTATTAGAATCATAACCATCTGCTACCCATTTTTCAAAGTTATTGTCATAATAATAATTATAATATCTTACAGTTTCTCCAAGGTCTTCCATCCAATGATAATCAAAATATTCCCCATTGCCATTAATTGTATATGTATCCCTTACTTCTGTTCCAGCAATTTCTAAAACTCCTTCATAAGTATTTATATTATTGCATCTATAATCAAGAGTCATATTTAAACTGCTTACTTCATCAAATGTATCAATTGCAAAATATTTATCGAATATAGTTTTATTTACTTCATAGTCAGTTCCTACTGGATCTAATACTTGTGTAGTACCTATTTCGCTAAATCTTTCTTCTACATTCCATGAGTCAACTACTTCATTATCTGTATTATAACGATTAAATTTATATGTGACAAATACTGGTTTTCCATTTTCAAATTTAATATTTACATCAACATATTCTTGATTTGATTGAAGTTCTATTCTATTTGCTACATACATCTTAGCCTCCCTATCAAATACAAAATCATCAAAGTCTAAATCAGAGATTAAATATGCTTTTTGATTTAAGAAAGCAGCTATAGAGTAAGATGCATCTTGAATTTTGTTCCATTCTGCATCTTCTACGTTGTAATTATATTGCTTAAATGATACATAGTTTGGATATGTGCTTTCATATGTTTTGAAGAAACGATAATATGTATCATCTTGAGTGTAATAATCTACTCTAAATAATCCATTATAAGCTTGAATAGTAGCATCACAACGGAAATCATCACCAATTGTATATGCCATTGAATAATTAGCTGTATAATTTAATGCCTTTAATCCATCCATAGTATCAACTGCAAAGAAACTATTAAATGTATCTTCATCTACAATGTTATCACCAAAATAATCAACGCTTGTATTATCAATATCCCTTATTACAAGGCTAACATCGGTATTAGCTCGAGTATATGCACATGATACTAAATTTCCTTTATTAAATTGAATAGCTAAATTACTATATTTTCCATAAGAAGTTGTTATTGTTTCAGCCTTAGTTTTATAAGATTTAGAATTAAAATCAAATTCGAAATAACTCATATCAATTTGAGGTAACATTAGTGTAGTATTAGCAAAATTTTCTAAAGTCATAGATCCACTATCCTCTACCCAAATACCACTATAACCAATATAAATACATCCGTTATAATCAATTGCTTCTTCATCATAGTCACTACTTATCTTATAATTACCAATATAATCATCAGATCCATCTGTATAAGTCTCTAAGTATGCTCCGCCATTGAATTTTAAAGTTCCTTGATAATACTCACTAGAATTATCAGATAAATAATCAATAGTTAAATTTAATTCTTCTACTGATTCTGAATTAATATCAAAGTAGAAATCAAATGTATCAGCATCTACCATATAGTCTTTATATTTTGCATACATTGGATTAGTAACACTTGTTTCACCATATTTTGAGAAAGTAATTGTAGAAGTATACTCCTCAATTACATCTCCATCATCAATGTAATTATATTCATATTCTATAGATTGTAAAACGCCATTATTAAATTTAATAGCAATATTAGATAATTTTTCTATTGATTCATAACCATCAATGTCTTTATAATCATATACTATCTCATCTGCTATATATGCTTTGGTAGCAGTATTAAATGTAAATGAAGAATAGTCAAATATTCCTAATCCCATTCTTTCAAAAGCAATGGTTTTTAAAGCATTAGAAACAGAGGCAGTTTTACCCCAGCCAGTGCCTTCATTCGTATACATAGCATAACTAACTGTCCCATCAGTTAATCCTTTTGTTTCATAAAACATATCAGTATAAGGTGAATCAATCAAAATATTTCCATTAGCAACTTCGATAACGATGTTAGCAGTAACTTTTTCACCTTCCTCTATAAATTCACTTACTTTGTTAGCTGTATAATTGAAGCTTTTTAACTCATCAAAAGTAGAAATGTTAAAATATGAATCAAAAACTTCTTTAGTAACTAAATAATCATCGTTTGATTCAGCAGTAGTTTGCTTTTTTGTAGTAGCTTTTGTCGTTTGCTTTGTTGTAGCATTTTTTGTAGTTTTATTACTTGATGTTACATTACTTGATGTAACTTCTTTTGTTGTATTTTTCTTTGTATTTTTTTTCTTACATCCAGCTAGTGCTGTAAATGTTGAAGCTAAACATAAGAAAAATAATATATGCTTTTTATTAATTTTCATAGTTTTCCCTCCTAAACACACATATATATTATACAATAATATTTTGTAAAGTAAAAGTTAAATATTAAAAGCACATTCAAAAAGAATGTGCCTTATATTATTTTTCTTCAACAGGAGTTTCAAATGTAGTTGTTCCTACGTTTGAAACATTAATTGTTACAGTATAAGTATAATCTGTTTCTCCACTCATAGAGCATTCGCCTACTTCATGTAAATCAAAGCTTACTTTCTTTAAAATTCCATCTTCAAATTCTGCTACAACATTAGTAATAGTATTTGTGTAATCAGTTATATCAGCGCCACCCCAGTAAGCATATTCAATAGTTTCAGTTGAAACATATGCATTTTTAGTTTCATTAAAAGATACTTTTGAATAATCAAGAGTTGGTAAATAGAAAGCACATAATAATCCTTTTAAAGTTTCACTTGATGCTGTTGGGCCACTAAAATTCCAACCTGTTCCATTATAATTATATCCGTAATCAGATCCATAAGTATCATCTGTATTTTTTTCAAAGATATAATATTCTTCATAAGTGTAAGCTTCATCACCAGATATAAAACCAATTCCAGAGTTTAGTATTTCTTTTCCTTTAACTTTACTTGTTACAGTTGTAACATCGCTATTATCATCTTTATCAGTACGAATAATCTCTAATGTATAATTAGCATTACTAACCTTAGAGAAGTCATCAATTCCAAAGTATGATTTAAATGTTTGTTCAGTTACTTTTGCTCCTTCATCTTTTGCTTCAGTTGTAACTTTTTGTGTAGTTACTTTTTTTGTTGTTACTTTATTTGTTGTTGTTTTATTTGTTGTTACATTACTTGTTGTATTAGTAGCTGTTGTGCCACTCTTTTTTGTTGTTTTATCTTTACATCCTGCAAGAAGTAATACACTAGTTGCAAAACATGATAAAACTAATAAAACTCTTTTTGTTGTTTTCATATTTCATTCCTCCTAGCAATACACATTTATTATACGTCAATAATTAATATTTAAAAATATTAAAACGTTTTACAAAAATAAAAAAAGCACATCAAATGATGTGCCTAATTTTATTTATTAAACGAATTCAATAATAGCCATTTCTGCAGCATCACCTTGACGTTTACCTAATTTATAAATTCTAGTGTATCCGCCATTTCTTTTTGCATACTTTGGAGCAATTTCATTAAATAGCTTTTGTAAAGCGTTTTGCTTTTCATCAGCTTGTTCAAAACGAATTATTTCTGCAGCTTGTCTTCTACTAGCAAGAGTGTTCTTCTTACCTAGAGTTACCATTTTATCAGCTAACTTACGTAATTCTTTTGCTTTCATTTCAGTTGTTTCAATACGTCCATTGATAATTAAGTCAGTTACTAAATCTCTTAGTAAAGCCTTTCTTTGGTCGCTGGTACGTCCTAATCTTCTGTATCCGGCCATTTTTATATCCTCCTATAATTAGTCCTTGTTAAGTCCTAAATCTAAGCTTTCTAACTTTTCTTTAACTTCCTTTAAAGACTTTCTTCCTAGATTACGAACCTTCATCATATCTTCTTCAGTCTTACTTGCTAATTCAAGTACTGTGTTAATACCAGCTCTCTTTAAGCAGTTGTAAGATCTTACAGATAATTCTAGATCATCAATAGTCATCTTCTCTAATCTCTTGTTGTTTGAATCTTCTTCATGTTCAATCATGTAATCAGTATTCATAGCCTTTGAGCTTAATTCAACAATAACATTTAAGTGATCAATCATCATCTTTGAAGCAATAGCAATTGCTTCTTTAGCTTCAATTGAACCATTTGTTGTTACTTCAATAGTAAGCTTGTCATAATCTGATGAGTCATCAACTCTTGTTTTATCAACTGTATATTTACAATTAATAATTGGAGCGTATAATGCATCAATAGCAATAACGCCAATTGAATTATCATAATTCTTATTCTTAACAGCTCCAACATATCCAGTACCATTTGCAACAGTTAAGTACATATCAAGGTTTCCACCTTCACATACTGTAGCAATGTGTTGTTCAGGATTGATGACTTCAACTTCAGAATCGCATATTAAATCTGCTGCTGTAACTTCTCCTTCACCATGGTGAATTTCAAGTGTTCTGACAAATTTAGGATCAGATGTATCGCTCTTTAAAACAATTTTCTTAAGATTTAAGACAATTGTCATAACATCTTCAACAACACCTGGAATAGTTGAAAATTCATGTTGAACTCCTTCTATTCTAACATTAACAATTGCAGTACCTGGAAGAGATGAAATTAATACTCTTCTTAATGCATTTCCTAATGTAAGTCCATAACCTCTGTCAAGTGGAGAAATAACGAACTTGCCATAGCTTCCATTTGACTCTTCTTGAATAGTTGCTTTTGGTTTTTCAAACTTTAAATCTTTCAATTTTGCAGCCTCCTTATGCACATTGTATTTTTTTATATAGATCCACTAAATTATCCACGAGGACGTTTAGGTGGACGGCATCCATTGTGTGGAATTGGTGTAACATCTTTGATAGAAATAATATCTAATCCTGCAGCTTGTAATGATCTAATTGCTGCTTCTCTACCTTGTCCAGGTCCTTTAACATTAACTTCTACCTTTTGAACACCTTGATCAATAGCTGATTTAGCAGCTGCTTCAGCAGCCATTTGTGCTGCGAATGGTGTAGACTTTCTACTACCCTTATAACCAAGAGCTCCAGCACTACTCCAAGCAATTGCGTTTCCTGCTGGGTCTGAAATTAATACGATTGTATTATTGAAAGTTGAGTGAATATGAGCAATTCCAACTGGAACGTTTCTTTTCACACGACGTTTACGAATTTGTTTTTTACCTGCCATTGTGAATTACCCTCCTATTTCTTAGCCTTTCCTGTATTGCCTCTAGCTGGCCCTTTACGAGTACGAGCGTTATTTCTTGTATTTTGTCCTCTTACTGGTAGACCTTTTCTATGACGCATACCTCTATAGCTTCCGATTTCCATTAATCTCTTGATATTTAAGGCAACTTCTCTACGTAAATCACCTTCAGTTTGGTATTTAGAAGCTTCTGTACGAATCTTGTTTAATTCATCTTCTGATAAATTTTTAGTTCTTGTATCTTCACTAACTCCTGCAGCAGCTAAAATATTTTTTGCAGTAGTTGGACCGATACCATAAATATATTGTAATGAGATTACAATTCTCTTTTCATTTGGAATATCAATTCCTAAAACACGTGCCATATAATCATTGACCTCCTATATTCTAGCCTTGTTTTTGTTTGTGCTTTGGATTTTCACAAATAATCATTACTTTACCTTTTCTTTTGATAACTTTACATTTATCGCAGATAGGTTTTACTGATGGTTTAACTTTCATAAAATTTTCCTCCCTATGAGTGAATAAATATTTTTACTTAAAACGATATGATATTCGCCCACGTGTTAAATCATAAGGCGATAATTCAACCTTTACTCTATCACCTGGTAAAATGCGTATATTATTTAGGCGGATTTTACCAGAAACGTGTGCGACAACTTGATGTCCATTTTCAAGTTCTACTATGAACTTTGTGCTTGGTAGTACTTCAACTACCTTAGCTTCTAATTCTATTAAATCTTCTTTAGCCATACTTGACGTTACTTTGCCTCCTTATTTATTTAGAGTAGTCAAAATTTCGTAACCAGTCTCTGTAATTAAGACTGTGTGTTCAAAATGAGCGCTTTTCTTTTTATCTAATGTAATAGTTGTCCATTTATCTTTTAATATCTTTACACGCTTAGTGCCTAGATTGATCATTGGTTCAACTGCGATAACCATTCCTGGACGTAACATAGGACCAACACCGGCTGGACCATAATTTGGAATAAATGGATCTTCGTGTAAGTGAGAACCTACACCATGACCAGTGAATTCTTCAACAATTCCAAAACCATAAGGTTTAACGAACTCTTCTACTCCATGTGAAATATCACCTATTCTATTTCCTGGTTTAGCATAAGATAGGCCAGCAAATAAGGCTTTTTCAGTTACTTCCATTAATAATTTTGCGTCATCATTAATATTACCTACAGCATAGCTCCATGCAGAATCACCATGATAGCCTTTATAATTAGCTCCAATATCTAGCGCAACTATATCTCCATCGTGAAGAATTATGTCTTTTCTTGGAATTCCATGTACTACAACTTCATTTACAGAAGCGCAGATAGATCCAGGAAAGCCTCCATAACCCTTAAATGATGGAGTAGCGCCATATGATCTTATAGTTCTTTCTGCAATTTCATCAAGTTCTAATGTTGAGATGCCAGGTCTGATATGTTTTTTTAACTCTTCATGTGTTAAAGCAACAATTCTTCCTGCTTCTCTTAAAAGTTCGATTTCTCGTGCTGTTTTGATAGTAATCAAACTAATCACCAATCACTTTCTTGATGTCGTTAAAGATAACATCAACATCTCTATCTCCATCTACATTATATACTAAATCTTTATAATAATTGATTAGTGGTTCAGTCTTTTGTGCATATACATCAAGTCTGTTCTTAACTGTCTCTACATTATCATCTTTTCTTTGGATTAATGTAGAACCACATTCGTCACAAATGCCTTCTTTTAGCGGTTTATTGTATGTGATGTGATATGTTCTACCGCAATTTGGACAGATTCTTCTACCAATAATACGGTTAATTAATTTTTCACTATCAACATGAATATTTAATACTAAGTCTAACTTAATATCAAGTTCCTTAAGCATATCGCTAAACATTTCTGCTTGCTTTAAATCTCTTGGAAAACCATCTAATAAGAATCCATTTTTACAGTCAGGATTACTTAAACGTTCTTTAACAATTCCAACTGTAACTTCATCTGGAACTAAGTTTCCAGCATCGATATATTTCTTTGCAATTAAGCCTACTTCAGTTTTATTACTAATAGCAGCTCTAAACATATCTCCTGTTGAAATATGAGGTATGCCATAATATTCTATAATTTTTTCTGCTTGAGTTCCTTTTCCTGCGCCAGGAGGACCCATAATTAACATTTTCTTCATACTCTAATCTCCTACATAAACCCTTTATAAGCCTTTTCGCTTGCTTCTGTTTCCAATTGTTTAGCTGTTTCAATAGCAACACCAACAATGATTAAGATACTTGTACCACCTACTGTTACGCTTGATGGTAACTTGAAAATAATCGAAGTGATAATTGGAATAGCAGCTAAAAGAGCTAAATATGTAGCTCCAAGTACTGTTACTTTAAACAATATCTTAGAAATATAATTTTGTGTATCTTCTCCTGGTCTAATTCCTGGGATAAACGCATTAGATTTTTGTAGGTCTTCTGCGATATCATCTGGTTTAACAGTTAGGAATGTATAGAAGAATGAGAAGATTACTACCAAGAACATGTATAACGCAAATCCGATTGGATTAGTGTATACAAAGATTTGGTCTAACCAGAATCCTGCTGTTGTTTCTTTATCAACATTACAGAAACCAATGATAGTTGCTGGAATACTGATTAAAGTTGAAGCGAAGATAACTGGCATAACTCCTGCAGTATTTAATTTAACAGGAATATGAGAATCACTCTTTCCTTGTCTATTAGCATACTGTGTAGGAATCTTTCTTACTGCTTTTTCCATATATACAACTCCAACAAGAATTGCAATATATAAGAAACATACAAGTCCGAAAATTACATAATCATATGAACCTGTTGCTTCAGTTATTTTTTGTTGCCAAAGCGCACTTGCAGCTGATGGAAGGGAAGTAATGATACCGGCTGTAATAATTATAGACGATCCATTACCGATTCCAAAGCGAGTTATAAGATCGGCTAACCACATTACGAAAGCTGAACCAGCTGTAATCATGATAGCCATGAATATGATTGCTACAACTTTTGGAATACCAATACCATATTTAACGATGTTTTCTGAGTTAACTGATAACCCTAAAAGAATCATTAATGCTTGTAGGAATGCTAATGCGATTGTTATGTATCTAGTTACTTGATTTAGCTTTGCTCTACCAGCTTCGCCTTCTTCTCCCCATCTCTTAAAGGCAGGGACGATGTCCATCTGTAACATTTGCGTTACGATTGATGCTGTAATGTAAGGTGAGATACCCAGAGCGGCAATAGAATAATTACCAAGGGCATTACCTGAGAATGAGTTTAGGAAAGTTAAGAAACCTCCATTTTTCATTACATTATCAATTGTTGATGTTTCTAGCAAAGGAATTGGTATATAAGTTACAATTTTAAATACGAAGATTATTAAGGCTGTGATTAACACACGTCTCATAATCTTTCCATTATTTAAAATTAACTTAAGTTTATTAAGCAACTTCAATCACCTCAGCAGTTCCGCCTGCTTTGGCAATCTCCTCGCTTGCAGATGCTGAAAATTTGTGTGCTTTAATTGTTAACTTCTTTTCAAGTGTTCCACAACCTAGAATTTTTACACCTGATTTAATGTCTTTAATAATTTTTGCATCGATTAATAAATCTGGAGTTACAACTGTACCATTATCGAATACGTTTAAATCACATAAATTAACGATTGCATATTCTTTATGATTGATATTTTTGAATCCACGTTTTGGAAGACGTTGGAATAGAGGAATTTGTCCACCTTCAAAGCCAGGTCTTACTCCACCGCCTGAACGTGCATTTTGACCTTTATTACCTTTACCAGCAGTTTTTCCATGTCCGCTTCCAGTTCCACGACCGATTCTTTTTCTAGAATGTCTAGCACCTGGAACAGGTTTTAATTCATTTAGCATAGTCAAAATACCTCCCTTTTACTTTTCTGTTACTTTAACTAAGTGTTTGATTGTATTAACCATTCCTAAAATGGCTTCATTTGCTTCTTTTTCTACAGTTTGATTAATTTTTGTTAAGCCTAGAGCTTTTGCAGTTGCAATTTGATTTGGCTTTCTGCCAATTAAACTTTTAACTAATGTAATTTCAATTGTTTTCATATTATCCTAACCTCGCAATATCAATTCCACGTGTAGCTGCAACTTCTTCAGCTGTTCTTAATTGTTTTAATCCTTGTACTGTAGCACGCACCATGTTAATAGGTGTATTTGAGCCTAATGACTTACTTAGAATGTCACTGATACCAGCAACTTCTAGTACGGCACGAACTGGTCCACCAGCGATAACTCCTGTACCTTCTGAAGCAGGCTTTAAAACAATCTTACCAGCACCATACTCACCAATTACTTCGTGAGGAATAGTTGTACCTAATTTAGATACTTCAAATAAGTTCTTTTTAGCACTTTCAGTTGCCTTTTTAATTGCATCAGGTACTTCAGCAGCTTTACCTGTACCGAAACCAATTTTACCTTTACCATCACCAATGATAACTAAAGCAGAGAATCTAAATCTTCTACCACCCTTAACTACCTTAGTGATTCTTCCGATATGAACAACACGTTCAATATACTCATTTTCTTTCTTTTCTGGTTTATTTTCACGCATATTAAGCTTCCTCCTTAGAATTGTAATCCTGCAGCTCTTGCAGCCTCAGCTAATGCTTTAATTTTACCATGGTATAAATAACCACCACGATCAAATACAACAGTTGTAATGTTCTTTGCTAATGCTCTTTCAGCAATTAACTTACCAACAGCTGTTGCTGCTGCAACATTTCCACCGTTTTCTACAGTGATCTCAGAATCTAATGTAGAAGCACTTATAATTGTAGTTTGCTTTTCATCATCAATGATTTGTGCATAAATGTTCTTGTTAGAACGGAATACGCATAATCTAGGACGAATAGCAGTTCCTGAAATATTTTTGCGAATACGGCTATGTCTAACCTTACGCATTTCATTGCTTGATTTCTTATTAATCATTGCAATATGCTCCTTTCATTTTCCTTATATTACTTCTTAGCTGTTTTTCCTTCTTTACGACGAATTGTTTCAGTAGAGTACTTAATACCTTTACCTTTGTAAGGTTCTGGTCCACGTACTGCACGAACATTAGCCGCAAATTCACCAACAGCTTGCTTATCAGCACCTGAGATATAGATTTCTACAGGTTTTGGACATTCTACTTTAATTCCTTGTGGAATAATCATTTCAACTGGGTTTGAGTAACCAGCATTTACAATTAACTTAGTTCCTTGTACTTGTGCACGGTAACCAACACCATTTATTTCTAGTTTTTTAGTGAAACCTTCTGAAACACCAACAACCATGTTATGAAGTAATGCTCTAGTAGTACCATGAATTGTTTTCATTTCTTTTGTATCATCAGGTCTAACAACTGATACTTCAGTAGAAGAGACGTTGATTTGCATTTCACTATTGAACTTAAAGCTTAATTTACCCTTAGGTCCTTCAACTGTAGTTAAGTTTCCTTCACCAACAGTAACTGTTACGTTTGCAGGAAGGGCAATAACTTTCTTTCCGATACGAGACATTTCTTGTCAACCTCCTTATTCTACCATACGTATGCTAATACTTCTCCACCAACTTTTTGCTTACGAGCTTCACTATCAGTCATAACGCCTTTTGATGTAGAAATAATAGCTATTCCAAGTCCATGAAGTACCTTAGGTAGGTTATCTACATCAGTATACTTTCTTAAACCTGGTTTTGAAATTCTTCTTAAGCCTTTAATAACGGCTTCATTGTTGTTATATTTTAATGTAACTTCAATTGTGTTTTGTTTATTGTCTTCAATAACTTTATAATCAGTTATGAATCCTTCTTCTTTTAAAACCTTTAAAATATTTAACTTTAAAGTCGATGAAGGAATACTAACCTTTTCATGATGCATCTTATTCGCATTTCTAATACGAGTTAATAAATCTGCAATTGGATCTGTCATTTTCTATTCCTCCTTCAATTCTACCAGCTGGCTTTCTTAACGCCAGGGATTTGGCCTTTATAGGCTAATTCTCTAAAACAA
>JAGCWW010000055.1 GCA_017961685.1 Acholeplasmatales bacterium
AATGGATTTAAGTGAAGTTGATATAAATGAATTATCAACAAATATAGAAGAATTAAATAACAGGCCACGAAAATGTTTAAAATATAAGACTCCTATGGAAATTTTATTTGATGGGTGTTGCATTTGAATTGACAATTCATCCGCATAAAAAAACATTAGATAGAATCTAATGCTTATTTTTTAATTGGTTTATATAATCTTGTTTTATTTAATACTGATATACCTTGAGAGAATTCTCCTTCAGCATAAGTATCTAAGTTTTCACCAACTACTGTTAGTTTAGAATCCATATCATCTACCATATTAACAACGATTGCTTCAGGTAACATTGGACGTTTTGGAGAACCAAATTCAGGAATTCCATGATGTGATAAAACGATGTGCTCTAAAATCATTACTTCTTCTCCGCTTATACAATTAACAAATGCGGCACGTTCAATAGCTAAAGTACCTAAAACGATGTGTCCTAGTAATAATCCTTCAGTAGTATATTGTGCTTTAATTGCACTACTAAATTCATAAACCTTCGCAATATCATGTAGAATTATTCCTGCATATACTAAATCTGTATCTAGATAATCATAAATCTTACAAATGCCACTAGCATTTAATAACATTCTATATGTGTGATATAATAAGCCACTAACATATGCATGATGGAATTTAGTTGCGGCTGGATAAATAATAAAATTATCCTTATTATTATAATATAGATATTGAGTTATTGTTCTAATCTTATCATTTTTAATTTTATTTAATGTATCTTCAATATAAGCTATCGCATTATGTGCATCAAATGGAGCGGCTTGATAAAACTTAGGTAGTATAGATAATAATCTAGTTGTATCATAAATACTAAATACATCTTTAGCATCATCTAAAACTAATTGTTCTTTTTCATGATATACTCTAGTAGATGCATTAAATAAATATAAGCTACCTACATTTAAATTTTCCATTTGTTCTAATGTTGCTTTTAAATTGATGCTTTCACCATTTTCAAGCTTAATAGTAACATTACTAAAGCCTTCACCTTGGTTAAAGCTTTCAACTACTGCAATATATTCCATTTTTTAGCCTCCTCTAAAAGCTTTTCCTTATTATTTTCTAACTTGTTTTCTATAACTAATTTAGCTAAATAATTTAAGCATAAACTTCTTTTCTCTTTTACAATAAAACTTAATTCATTTCCTTTAATATTTAAATCTTTCAAAGATTTAATAACTAAATTATCCCATAAAGATAAATCTAATTTTAAATAATTTAAAGCATAAGTGCTTGAAACATATCCATTAATAAATAAACTATAGTCTGTAAGGCCTTCTTTTATCATTTTTGAGGCTTTTTCTATTTGTTTAACATCATTCTTAGATATTTGCCAAAAAGCGTCTATTTTTGAATTATTTAATTCACTATGAATTAAAATATCTCTAAAAGTTACATCAAAATCTTTAACTAATAACATATTAGGAAATACTTCATTTATTTTAAGCTCATAAAATAATTCCCATGCCTTACTTCTGTTTAATCCATTAGATATTTTATCAAGTTCTATTCTAATTCTTTCAACACTTACATTTTTAAGTAAGTCTTTATTTTTCTTAATAGATAAATATGTTTCTTTATCAATATCAAACCCTAGTTTAGATACAAATGAAAATACTCTTAATATTCTTAAAGCATCTTCCTTAAATCTTGAATCAGGATTACCTATTGTTTTAATTAAATGATTCTTTAAATCTTTAATTCCATCTAATTTATCTATTACTTCTTTATTTGAATTCATTAATAAAGAATTAATGGTAAAATCTCTTCTAACTAAATCATCCATCACATTTTTCGCATAAACGACTTCTTTTGGATGTCTACTATCACTATATGATCCATCTAATCTGAATGTTGTATGTTCAAATTTAAATCCTTTATAATCAATTAAAACAGTACCATATTTTATACCTGTAGGTATAATTTCAAAGATTTTACTTACTTCTTCTGGGGTTGCGTTACTTGTTAAATCGATGTCGTTAGATTCAATATTTAAAATGTAGTCTCTAACAAAACCACCTACAATATAGGCGTCAAATGAATTGTCATTTAGTATTTTAATTACTTCAATTGCGGCATCTAAATAATTCATACGGACACCCCCTATAAATTATAACAAACTATTAGTTTTTTTTCAATTATGTTATAATGTTTATGGTGATATAATGAAAATCGTTAAGGATGAAGTTATTAATGAAATAATAATCGAAAAATCACGCTTTATTACTTATTTAAAAAGGGTTGATTCGGTAGACGAAGCAAATGAATATCTCCTATCTATTAAGAAAAAACATTATGATTCAACTCATCAATGTTACGCTTTAATCATTAATGATATAATGCGTTCAAATGATAATGGTGAACCAAGTGGTACGGCAGGTATTCCAATTCTTGAAGTTTTAAAGAAAAACGAAATAAATAACACAATATGCATTGTAGTTAGATATTTTGGTGGAGTTAAGCTTGGAGCTGGAGGATTAGTTAGAGCATATTCTTCTAGCTGTAGCGAAGCATTAAAAAAAGCAAGCTTTTTAGTTAAAAAAGAATTTAAGCGCTATGAACTATTAATTGATTATTCAACATATAATAACATCATCTATTTAATTAAAGATAAAATTATATCAAATGATTTTACACACAATGTTAAATTAATTATAGATATTACTGATGACTCTATAATTGAAAAAATAAAAGACATTTCTCTAGGAAATGCCTTGGTTAAATATTTAGAAACAGTTATAAAAGATGTTTCCATTTAAGGCTTAATTTAAGCCTTTTTTTATTCTATAAATGAGAATAATAATTGAATTGATTTTGTAGTTAGATAAGCTAAAATCATGGAAAATAAAATATATGCTAAATATATTTCTGTTATATGACCTTGTTTAAACTTCTTTTCTAACTCCATGGCTCTTAGTATAAAGAAGAATATAGGAATAAATAATAAGAATACTATTATATAGACATATTTTTCCATTATAATCTACCAGCCTTTGAAGCTTTGATATTCTTTCTTAATTCATGTTCTAGTTTAGTATAATCAGTATTTGATCTTTTAATTATTTCAATTCTTTCTGTTCTTACTCTTTCAAGCTCTTTTTTAGCTGCTTCATAAGTTTCACCATTAATAGCTTCTTGAGCAAGAATAGTTGCGTTATTATTACTAAATTCTAATAGTCCATTAATTAAGATGTAATAATAGTCGATATTTGCTTCTCTTACGATTTTAACATATCCGCTTGATATTACACTAATAACAGGAGTATGATCTTTTAATATAGCAAATTCACCTTCATCATTTTTAATAACGAAATATTCTATTTCATCATTATATATAACGCCTTTATGAGTTGAAATGACAATCTTCATTACATTTCTACTCCCATTTCTTTAGCTTTAGCAATTACATCATCGATTGTACCTACTAATCTAAAGGCATCTTCAGGTAAATTATCATACTTTCCTTCTAAAATTTCTTTAAATCCTCTTATTGTTTCTTTAATTGGAACATATGCTCCTTTTATACCAGTAAATTGTTCAGCAACACTGAAGCTTTGTGATAAGAATAATCTAATTCTTCTAGCACGTGCTACTAATAATTTATCTTCTTCTGAAAGTTCATCCATACCTAAAATGGCAATGATATCAAGTAATTCATTATATCTTTGAATTGTTCTTTGAACTTGTGTTGCGATTTTATAATGTTCCTCTCCTACAATTTCAGGTGCTAAAGCACGTGAAGTCGAAGCAAGTGGATCTACGGCAGGATAAATTCCTTCTTCAGCTATTTTTCTTGATAAGTTTGTTGTTGCATCAAGGTGAGCAAATGTTGTTGCTGGAGCTGGGTCTGTGTAGTCATCAGCTGGAACATATACGGCTTGAATTGAAGTGATTGAACCAGCCTTAGTTGAAGTGATTCTCTCTTGTAATTGACCCATTTCTGTAGCAAGTGTTGGTTGATAACCTACTGCTGAAGGCATTCTACCAAGTAATGTTGAAACTTCACTACCTGCTTGAGTGAAACGGAAGATATTATCGATGAAGAATAATACATCTTGATGTTCTTCATCTCTAAAGTGTTCAGCCATTGTTAAACCAGATAAGGCTACACGCATTCTGGCACCTGGTGCTTCATTCATTTGACCAAATACCATGGCTGTTTTATTAATAACACCACTTTCTTTCATTTCATAATATAAGTCATTACCTTCTCTTGTTCTCTCCCCTACACCAGCGAAAACAGAGATACCACCATGTTCTTGAGCAACATTGTGGATTAATTCTTGAATTAATACAGTTTTACCTACACCGGCACCACCGAATAGACCGATTTTACCACCTTTAATGTATGGTGCAAGTAAATCTACTACTTTAATACCTGTTTCAAGTATTTCAACTTGGCTATTTAATTCTTCTAGAGTTGGAGCATTTCTATGAATAGGCATTCTCTTAGAATCTTCGATTGGTTTACCATCAACTGGTTCACCTAAAACATTAAATACTCTTCCTAAAGTAACATTTCCAACAGGAACAGTAATAGGAGATTCTGCATCGATTACTTCCATTCCTCTTCTAAGCCCATCTGTTGAGTCCATAGATATACATCTAACAACATTATCGCCAACATGCATAGAAACTTCTAAAACAAGTCTTTGATTCTTTTCCTTTTCAACATAAAGAGCGTTATTTATTTTAGGTAGCTTATCGAATTTAACATCGACAATAGCACCCATAACTTGAACGATTTTTCCTTTATTCATGAACTTCTCCTTCCTAAACAGCATTAGCGCCTGAAACAATATCAATGATATCGTTTGTGATAGATTGTTGACGCGCTCTGTTATATAGTAATTGAAGCTTATCAATTACTTCATTTGCATTATCAGTTGCTGTTTTCATTGCTGTCATTCTTGATGCATGCTCACTTGCTTTTGCATCAATGATAATACCATATATTACATTTTCAATGTACATTGGAATTAATCTTCTTAAAACATGAGTTCCTTCAAATTCATAATTTAATCTTCCATTTGAAACAATATTCTTTTCACCAAGTGGAAGTAATGTTTCAAATTTAACTTCTTGTTTTAAGGTATTAATATATTTGTTATAGCATACTACAACTTTATCTACTTCTTTGTTTAAATACATTGCTATAATCTCATGGGCTAAGCCTTGAACCTCGTGAAATTCAACTTCATCTCTAACATATAATAATCCATCATCCATCATGTTATAGCCTTTATGCTTACAATAGAAATATCCTTTTCTACCAATTGAGGCGATTAAGTAATCAGTTTTTATTTCACTTACCTCTTTATTTATGGCTTTATAGATATTACTGTTATAAGATCCAGCTAAACCTCTATCTGATGTGATTATTAAATAGATTGTCTTTTTAACTTCTCTACCATGAATTAAATCATCTTTTTCATTTAGATGTCCTGCTATAGATCTAATACAATCCATCATTCTATCTAAATAATCGATATAACCCTTATATTGCTTCTCGGCTCTTCTAAGCTTAGATGTTGAAACCATGTTCATAGCACTTGTTATTTGAGCTGTTTTTTGAGTCGCAATTTTCCTAAGCTTTATTTCTCTTAAGGATTCCATTATCTATTTTTCTTAAATTCCTTAATGAAATCATCCATATCATCTGGAAGTGTTCTTTCCTTATTGATATGTTCAGTAATTTTCTTACCTAAATCGCTAGTCTTTAAATACTTAAATAATTGCTTCTCAAATTCTTTAATATCTTCAACTTTAACATCGTCTAAATAACCCTTTGTTAAAGCAAATATGATTGATACTTCTTCACTTACAGTAAGTGTTTCATGTAATCCTTGTTTTAATACTTCTACAGTCTTTTTACCTCTTTCTAGTTTAGCCTTAGTTTGGCTATCTAAGTCTGAACCAAATTGAGTGAATGCTTCAAGTTCTCTATAACTTGCTAAATCAAGTCTTAAAGTACCTGATACTTTCTTTATAGCTTTAGTTTGGGCAGATCCACCTACACGGCTTACTGATAAACCGGCATTAATAGCTGGTCTAACACCAGAATAGAATAAATCAGATTCCAAGAAGATTTGTCCATCTGTAATGGAAATAACGTTTGTTGGAATATATGCTGAAATATCTCCTGCTTGTGTTTCAATGATAGGTAGTGCTGTAATACTTCCTCCACCTAATTCATCATTAAGCTTAGCGGCACGCTCAAGTAATCTTGAATGTAGGTAGAATACATCACCTGGGAAGGCTTCTCTTCCTGGTGGTCTATGTAAAAGTAATGATAACTCTCTATATGCAACGGCATGTTTAGATAAATCATCATAGATAATTAAAACATGTTTTCCACTATACATGAATTCTTCAGCCATAGATACACCTGAATAAGGCGCTAAATATTGAAGTGATCCTGGTTTTGATGCTGATGCAGAAACAATAATTGTATAATCCATAGCACCTTGCTTGCTTAATTCTTCATATACTGATACAACTGTTGATTCTTTTTGACCAATTGCTACATAAATACAAATAACATTTTGATCCTTTTGGTTAATAATAGTATCAATTGCAATACTTGTTTTACCAGTTTGTCTATCTCCAATGATTAATTCTCTTTGACCTCTACCAATTGGAACTAGGGCATCAAGAACTTTAATACCTGTTTGAAGTGGTTCACAAACAGACTTTCTAGCCATAACACCACTTGCTTTTTGTTCAATAGGTCTAAATTTCTTTGCTTTTATATCACCCTTACCATCAATTGGATGTCCTAGTGGATCAATTACTCTACCTATAAATTCTTCACCTACAGGAATTTCTAGAATTCTTCCACTACATTTAACTATATCTCCCTCTTTAATTGAAAGATAATCACCAAACAAAATAGCTCCTACAGTATCTTTTTCAAGATTTAATACTAAGCCATATACATCATTTGGAAATTCAAGTAATTCACCTTGAATAGCATTATCAAGTCCATAAATTTGACAAATACCATCACCTACAGAAATTACTTTTCCTGTGTTTTCAAACTTAACATTATCCTTATAAGCATTTATTTGTTCTTTAATTAAAGAAGATATCTCATTAACATCTATTTTTGCCATAGGTACCTCCTAAATACTAAAACGCATATTATTTATTCTTGATTCTAAAGAATAATCAATAGTGCTACCTAAAGCATCTATTTTAATTCCGATGATATCTTCATCAATTATTTCCTTTAGAACGACATTCTTACCTAACTTTTTAGTTAGATAATCTATAATTTGCTTTTTCTCTTTTTCACTTAATTTTTTATTTGAATAAACATTGCATAAAGCAATATTATTCTTCTCATTATATAACTTTTCAAATTCATCAAATATTTCTTTTAAATATGCAAAACGATCATTATCAATTACAACATATAAAAAGTAGATGAATTCTTTAGTAAAGCTTTTAAATGATTTATCAATTATTTCATGTTTATTTAAACTACTAATTCCAGGACTTTTCATAACTGGGCTTAATTCATCATAAAAAGAAATGAATGTTTTAAATTCATCCATACATTTATCTAAATCAGGATGAATATCGATTAAAGATTTAGCATATTCAATGCCTATCATTTTCCAACTTCCTCAATGAAATCAGTAACAATATTTTGATATTCTTTCTTATCAATTTCCTTTTTAACAATCTTTTCAGCGACTAAGAAAGCAATATCTGTAATTGCGTTTTTGATATTTTCTTTTTCTTTTTCTTCTTCTCTTTTTAATTCTTCTTCTAATAAGCCCATTCTTCTTTTGGCTTCTTCTTTTGCAGAAGCGATGATTTTATCCTTTTCTTCTTTACCTTCAAGTTCTGCTTTATCAATTATTTCTCTAGCCATTTCTTTAGCTTTAGCATATTCAGCCGCAACTAAAGATTCTTTTTCAGCGGCTAAAGCCTTTAATTGTTCAGCATCCTTAATATTTTGTTCAATATTTTCTTGTCTTTTTTCAAGAATATTCATAATTCTTTTCCAAATGAAAATACGAATAAATACGAATAATAAAATTGTGGCAATTAATTGCATTACTACCTGCGTAGCTTCTCCTAAAACTGCCTCCAAAGTAAACTCATCAGTACCAAAGATTCCTAAGAAGCTAAGTCCGTTAGTAATAAATGATGAAATTTTTGCTAAGACTGCTTCCATACTTTAAACTCTCCTATGCTGCTTTTGATAATAACATGAATGCAATGATTAAGGCATAAATACCAGTTGTTTCAGCAACTGCTTGACCTACGATCATTGTAACTAAGATTTTTCCGAATGCTTCTGGTTGTCTACCTACTGCTTGAGTTGCATAACCTGCAGCTAAACCTTGTCCAACACCTTGTCCAAAACCGGCAACTACAGCGATACCAGCACCAAGACATGCTAGACCTCCTTGAAAGAATGCATTATACTCTAAAATTAAAGCAAATAAAGTTGTGAAATCCATAATTAAATCCTCCTAAATTTTTTATTCTACTATTAATTCTTCTTCGTCTACCTTCTGTCCTATAAAGACGCAAGATAGAAGCGTAAATACTACTGCTTGAATTGCTCCAAAGAACAAATCAAATATCATGTGGAAGAAAGGCATGATAATGAGTGCTGCCCAACCCCACGGTTGCTGTGAAATCAAACCATAAATCAGAATTGACATTACGGCTCCTGACATGATGTTACCAAACAATCTCAAAGATAGTGAGAAAGGCAACATAAATGCCGTTAATACATTTTCTGGAGCCAAGAACGGAATATATGGTGGTAAAGGATCAGTATAACTCTTTAAGTACTTCTTTATACCAAGACTTCTTAAGCCTGTGTAATGTACCATAAAGAATGTTATTAAGCCTAAACCTAAGGTGACATTCCAACTAGATGTTGGAGCATCTATTGCCCAGATACCCGCGGTATTTGCTACCAGTAAATAAATTACAATGGTGAAGAAATATGGTGCATATCCTCTCCATCTTTTACCTAGTGTCAATTTACATAATGTATTAATTAATTTTACAAGTTCCTCAAATACTAACTGTATTTTACTTGGTTTAGCATTTGGATCTTTCTTCTTTAAGAAATGACCAAATATAATTGCTAAAATAATTAATATACCAATGATTATCAATGAATTTCTGATTTGTGGGCTCCAAGCATATTTAAAATATACATCAAAGTTAAACCAGAACAATTATTACACCTTCTTTCCTTTCATGATGAGAGCGTAACATACTAAAACAACCTTTACAACCATTATACCTACTAATGTAGTCCATAAATAATTTGCTCCATCTGTCACATAGACAAAGGCAAATATTATCGCATACATTATGTATCGTATAAAATAGTTAATGACCATTCTAGATTTTAGGTTTTCTATTTTTGTTGTGTTAACTGCATAAAGCATCATTGTTAAACCAAATAGTCCAGCGACTACGCCTAAGACATAATCGAAACACCATTTTTTATTAATGAAGAAAAACACAACAGCGCCTATAATCGAAAATAGCCAAATAAAGGGCATAGAATGAATATGAATTTTTTCTCTTTGAACATCTCTTTCAAATGAATTATTCTCCATCTTTTACTCCTACCATTTTAACTAATTGTATGATAAACGCGATAACACCAATTACTACTCCTACTACTGCTAGAATTCCTTTTAGAACTCCATCTGGATCTATTCTATAACCAATAAACCATCCTAATACACCAAGGATTAGTAGTTGAAATATAAATTGTGTTACAAGTGCATAAACCTTTAAATTTTTCATTATTTTTCAATATCCATGATTTTATCTACTCTTCTTTGGTGACGTCCACCTTCAAATTCTGTTTCTAGCCAAATCTTAGTGATTTCTTTTGCTAGAGCATCATCTGTGAACTTTGCACCTAAGGCAAGTACATTAGAATCATTATGTCTTCTAGTTAAGCTTGCACCTTCAGTATTAGAAACTAAAGCACATCTAATTCCTTTAACCTTATTAGCAACGATACTCATACCAATTCCTGTAGTACAAATAACTATACCTCTATCTACTAAATTATCTCTTACGGCTTCAGCAGCCTTTCTTCCAAAATCAGGATAATCACAAGAATCTAGACTATTTGTTCCATAATCGATAACTTCATAATTGTTTTCTTTAAGCCATTTTTTTAAATTTTCTTTAAGCTCAAAACCACCATGATCACATGCAATTGATATTTTCATAATAAAACACCTCTAACTTATTATAACAAAAAAAAGATATTCTTTAAATAAAGAATAATCTTTTGAAAACATTTACACTTTTTTATTAACTTTTAGGAATATGTATATGATACGCAAATTATTATTTTTTGTTTAAAAACTCTTTTATCTCATCTAATCTCCTTAAAGCTTCTTCTCTACCTAAATCATATATCTTTTGAATTGTTTTTCTGTTTTTTTCCATTGTGCCTATTTTAAGCTTTTTAGGCGGTCTAATAACTAAAGAAATACCTTTAGCTTCTCTATCATCTATTTCATCCATTTGTTTGTTATAAATCAAATGTCTAATGAGCACTTTTTCCCTTACTTTAGGCATTTTCTTTAGAAAGTGTTTAAGTAAAAACCTATGTTTTATTCTCTTTCTTCTAAATCCTTTGGGCTTTGTTAAAATAATAATATTTCTATTATAGCCTAACCCTTCTAAAAATTCAAAAGGAATGGAATTATCAATTCCTCCATCTAAATATTTATGGCCATTTATTTCTACTGGCCTTGAGACAATTGGAATTGATGCACTTGCTCTAAACCAATCTAAATCTAGCTCATCTCCATTTTTGCATTCGTGAAATTCACAAATGCCAGTTTCTATGTTAGTAGCCCCTACATAAAACTTCATTGGATTATTTTTATAAGTTTCTACATCAAATACATCAAGTTCATTTGGCAATAATCGATAGCAAAAATCAGCACCATAAATATCACCTGTTTTTCTTAACGACCATAAACTGTGATATCTTTTATCTTTAGCAAAATTTAAATTATATCTAAGCGGCCTACCTATTTGTTTTGATTTATAATTACATCCAAGTACAGCTCCTGCTGATATACCAACAGCGCCATCAAACTCTATACCATTTTCCATCAAAACATCCATTACACCGCAACTAAACAAGCCCTTAAGAGCTCCACCCTCCATAATTAAGCCTTTTTTTATCTTATCTCCCATTTGAATCACCCAATACATTATAACATAAAAAAAGAGTTAGAAATTAATCTAACCCTTATAATTTTTTTAGAAATATTTTTTAACAGCTCCAACGAATCCTAATTCTCTAACATCTTCGATTGCTTGAGTTAAGAATTGAGTTGCACCTGCAACTGTATCGATTTTAACAAAATCAGGATCAGCTCCTAAATCGATGTTATCATCAATTACAAAGTATGCAAGAATTAATAATGTACGTTTAGCAAGTTCCTTATTTTCAAAAATAACTGGAAGTAAGGCATTCTTTAAGTACTTCTTATATCTTGGACCATTATCAATTGTGAAATATGGATTTTCATATCTTTCATATAAACTATCAGCATAGAATTCTAATTCTACATCTACTAAGTCAACTGTTGGACCAGCTTCATAAACGATATAATCTTTAACGAATTGTTCGATATCTTTAAATGCTTCACTAACAGTTGGTTCTTTTGTTGCGATTAGAGCAAGTCTTGCTCCACCTCTTAATCTATCAGATCTTTCGATATATGGAGTGATATCATCTGTAAATTCGATATCTGTTGCAGCTTCAGCTGGGAATACTTTATCAAGTCCTAGTGAACCTTCAATAATCCATGTATAGAAATGTTCTGTTCTAATTGCTGCTTCATCTTCATAATCTACTAAATCAGCATTAGCAACATCTTCAGCATCTGCTTCTTCAATAATTCTATCGATTAAGCATTTAGCATATGTATTTGAATAGATAATCCAGTTGATGTAATCGCTTGGAAGTCTACATGCTCTAGCAAGTTTAACTAACATTTCTTTAAAATCGTTAGCATCAGTATAACCCTTATCATTTGGAATGAAGTGGAAACCTTTTGTGATATCTCCACTAAATGCATCATATCTTGCTTTTAAGAATGATAATAATTTACCAATAAATGTTTTAGGTTCTTTTAAGTTTGTATCTGCCTCATCAAAAATAGTTTCTTCATCATGTGTATTGATGAATACGAATTCGATTGATTCGTTTCTAGCTAATCTCATAAATGCATTAAAGTCTGTATATGGATCAACTATATCATTTAAAGATTCAATAACACTATTATCTTCAAAAGATTCACCATCTAGTAAACCTTGTCTTAAAATTGTGTACATGTAATCTTGTTCTTTAAGCTTTTGTGCTTGTTCTTGTTCAGATGGGTTAGATAATACAGCAATAATACCAGCATCTAAAACACCATCGCCGTTCATTGAGTTAACGGCAGTAAAGGAAGTTCCTTTTACATATCTATTTAAACCAAATTGTAGAACTCTAGGTTTCCTTTCTTCTTTTGGATATTCGTTTTTGTTTAGTCTACTCATACTATTCCTCCTTCATGTAAAAAACGTGGTCATTTATTAATAAATATTATACTTATTTTATAAGTAAAAGTCAATATTATTATAATATGGTCATAAATGCATATAAATGTCTTTATTGCGCTATTTCCTAAATAAAAACTATGAAATAACTTTTAAAATATCTTCTAGAGTAATCTCGCCTTCTCTAATGACTTTTAAGCCATTAGTCATATCTATAATAGTTGATGGAACATTAGAATATGTAATGTTTGTTGGATCACTTAAAATATAGTCTACTTTATCTTTAAACACTTTGTTTATTTCTGTATAGTCATTCATTGGCTTACATCCACTTAAATTAACACTAGTTGTAGCTAGTGGACCATTCTCTAATAGTACCTTTAAAGCAATAGGATGCTTTGGAATTCTAACAGCAACTGTATCATCAATAGCATAATTATGAATATCTTTATTCTTAGCTTTAAGTATTAAAGTTAAGCCACCTGGTAAGAATTTATTAATTATTTTTTTAGCATCTTCACTAACATAAGCTAATTCTTCTATTTGGCTTAAATTTGCACATAAAACAGCAAATCTTTTTGAACAATCTCTATTCTTTATTTCCATTATTTTCTCTTGAGCACTATTATCAAAAACCTTAGCACCTAAGCCATAAACTGTGTCTGTAGGGAAAATAATTAATTCATTATCATCTATTTGCTTATTAATAACAATAGTCATTCTATCTTTACCAAAAATATCTTTAAATTGTCTAACTTCAGCATTTGGGAAATACTTTAAAGCAAGCTCTCTAATAGCTTCTCTTTTATCAAAGCCATGTTCAAAGGCAATCATACTTCTACCCTTTAAATAGCTTTTAGCTTCACTTAAAATAATACGGTAAAACTTAAGTCCATCTTCTCCACCAAATAAAGCTACCCAAGGTTCATTGTCTTTAACTAAATCTTGAATTTCTTCATTAGTTGGAATATATGGTGGATTGCTTACTAAGATATCAAACTTTAAACCCTTAAGTGGTTTAAGCATATCTCCTTCTAAAAACTTTACATCCGCACCTAGCTTCTTCGCATTTTCTTCGGCTTTTAAAACTGCTTCATGAGATATATCAGTTAACGTTAAATCCATACGTGGTTCTTCTAATTTTAAAGTTAAACCAATACAACCTGAACCACATCCAATATCAACTACTTTTACTTCATAATCCATTAATTCATCATAAGTAAGTAAGATATTTTCAACTAATTCTTCTGTTTCAGGTCTAGGAATTAATACGTTATTATCTACGTTAAATTCATAACCATAAAACTCTTGTATACCTGTAATATGTTGAACTGGCACATTATCATAGAAATAACGATTTATCGCTTCATTAAAGGATTTTAAAACATCTTCATCTACAATATCATTCATATTAGCGTAAAGGTTTGCGCTACTTTTTTTACAGAAGTGTAATAAAAGAATTAATACCGCTGATTCTTCTTTATTTAGTTTATTAGCTTCCATTTTAGCTTTTTCGTATAATTCTTTATAAGTCATATTAATCTCCTTATGAAAATAAGAGGAAATATTATTCCTCTTCTCCACTTAATTTCTTTTGTTGCTCATAAGCAATTAAATTATCAATAACTAAATCAAGTTTACCTTCAATAATAGCATCTAATCTTTGAATAGTAAAATTAATTCTATGATCTGTTACACGGTTTTGAGGATAGTTATAAGTTCTAATCTTTTCACTTCTATCTCCCCTACCTATTAATGATTGTCTAATAGTACCTTCTTTTTCAGCACGTTCTTGACACATTCTATCATAAATCTTCGCAGTTAATAATTTTAAAGCTGTTGCTTTATTTTCATGTTGAGATCTATGAATTTGACATGCGATATAATCGCCTGTAGGTAAATATGTAAGTCTAACTGCTGAATAAGTAGTATTTACACCTTGTCCACCTGGACCAGATGCACAGAATGTATCTACTCTTAAATCTTTTTCATCAATCTTAAAATCAATATCTTCAGCTTCAGGCATTACTAAAACTGTAGCTGTTGATGTTTGAATTCTACCAGCTGATTCAGTTACTGGTACTCTTTGTACTCTATGTGCTCCTGATTCAAACTTAAGGAAAGAATAAACTGATTCACCTGATACAGTGAATTCGATTTGTGAGAATCCTCCTGCAGCACATTCTTCAGCATTGATTACATCAATCTTCCATCCCTTTGATTCAGCGTATTTAGAATACATTCTATATAAGTCTCCAGCAAAGATATTTGCTTCATCTCCACCTGCAGCACCTCTAATTTCAACGATAACGTTCTTTTCATCATTAGGGTCTTTAGGTAGTAACATAATTGTTAGTTCTTCTTCATATTTAGCAATCTTTGCTTTTGTTTCTTCTAATTCCATTTCAGCCATTTCTTTGATGTCAGGATCGCTATCTTTAGCCATTTCTTTTAAATCATCGATTGATTCAACTAGCTTTCTATATTCTCTAAACATCATTACTGGCTTTTCAATTTGTTTTTGTTGTTTACTTAAATCAGTTAATTTTTTTATATCACAAACAACAGATGGATCCATTAGTAGCTCGTTAATTTCTTCATATCTTTTTTCCATCATTTCCAATCTATCTGTTATCATATTTAAAAACTCCTTTTATTCATTGTTTGGTTGTTCATTTTCAGCAACATTAGAGAACTTACTATATTGCTTTTCAAATAGTAATTGAATATCAACATCACTTTCACCTTCACGGTTTTTCGCAATGTTTAAAGTAATAATATCACTATTTTCGTTTTGTTTATTTAAGAATAGGATAATATCGGCATCTTGCTCGATAGCTCCTGATTCTCTTAAGTCGGCCATAGTAATCTTGTTATCTTTTCTTTGTTCAACACTACGTGATAATTGTGATAAGGCAAGTACTGGGCACTTTAATTCACGTGCAAGTAATTTCAAGCCTCTTGAAATATTAGCAACTTCTTCTTGTCTACTTCTTTGATTCTTACTCTTATCGGATGCATCAATTAATTGTAAGTAATCGACAACGATTAAGCTTAAGCCATGTTGTTGATGTAATTTTCTACACATTGTTTTAATATCTGATACACTTACTAAAGATTCATCAGAAAAATGAATGTGTAAATTATGCATTAAACTAATTTGGCCTTCAAGCTTAGCAACTTCTTGAGTTGTCATCTTACCACTTTTAATCTTTTTACTATCAATTGTTGCCGCATTGGCAAGTAATCTTGTTGTTACCATTTCTACAGCCATTTCTAGTGAGAAGAAGGCTATATGAGATTGTGGATTTCTATCCGCAATATTTTTGGCAATATTAAGCGCAAAAGCTGATTTACCTCCACCTGGACGAGCCGCAAGGATAATTAATTGTTCAGGTTGGAAACCTTGTGTATGGTTATCTAGTTTAGTAAAACCAGTTTTTAAGCCAACAACATCGCTTTCCTCTAATCGAGATAATTTTTCTTTTGTTTTTGCTAATATTTGATTTGATACATCTTCAAGGGTTGAGAATGAAGATGTTCTTCTATTTCTAACAAGTTCAGATAATTGATTTTCTGCATAATCAATACATTCTGAAAAAGGCAATACTTCATCACCGTTTTTTGTCTTTTCAGCAATATTACTACAAGCAATTAGTAATTTTCTTTTTAAGTAATTACCATGCACTATTTCTGAATAATCTTCTATGTTAGCACTTGATGGATAAGCATCAACTAAACTTAAAAGATAATCTCTTCCTCCCCAGTTTTCAACAGCTACAGTACTTTGCTCTAAGTGACTGCATACTGTTGCGAAGTCATAGCGTCTTTTTTGCTTTTCAAGGTCTAATATAGCCGAATAAATTATTCTATTTCGATTATCTAAGAATTCTTCATAGCCAGAAACTAATATATCTTTTACAACGTGTTCTAAGGCTTCATTATCAACGAATATACCACCTAAAACCGCTTGTTCAGCTTCTAGACTAAAAGGATCCTTTCTTTCTTGAATGTTTTTAGCCATACTATCCCCACTATCTAATCTTTCTTTTCTAGAACATGTACTTCAATCTTTGCTTCAATATCCTTTTGTAATTTAACTTCAGCTTCATAAATACCTAATGAGTTAATATCATTTTGTATTTCAATCTTTCTTTTATCAATATGAATACCATATGCTTTTTCAAATTCTTCAGCAATTTGTTTAGTAGTGATACTACCAAATAATTTACCATCATCACCAATCTTAATATATACATTAATTGACTTATTGTTGATTTCATCTTTTAACTTATTAAGAATTTGTAATTGATGAGCAGCTTCTTCAGCTTCTTTTTCTTTATCTTCTTTTAATTTCTTTAAGTTATCTGCAGTTGCTTGAATAGCTTTACCTTGGCTAATTAAGAAATTACCATAACCATCAGCTACTTCAACAACATCGTCCTTCTTACCTTTACCTTTAACTTCTTCCTTTAGAATAATCTTCATGTTCTCCTCACCTTCCTGTAATTCTTCTTTTTCTAATATATCATAAAGCATTTTGTAAGCATCTTCAATACTAACATTTTGTAATTGGGCTGCAGCACCATTTAAGTGTCCACCACCACCAAGTTCTTCCATGATGATTTGTACGTTAACACCTTCATAGCTTCTTGCACTAATACCTACTAATTTTTCTTCAAGTTGACCAATTGCAAAACTTGCTTGTACACCATCAATTTCAAGTAATCTATCTGCTACTTGAGCAAGTAATACTCTATCCATTGTTTGTGCTTCAGCAATTTTAACAACAGCATACTTCTTAAATAATATTTCAGCTCTTGTTTCGATTTCAGCTATTTCCTTTCTTCTTTCGATATCTTCTCTTAAGAATGTCTTAGCCTTAATCATATCAGCACCATATTCTTTAAGTTGTGATGCAACGTCAAATGTTCTTGAACCTGTTCTAAATGTAAAGTTATTTGTATCTACAATGATACCAGCAAGCATCATTGTTGCTTCAAATGCACTAATTTCAACCTTTTTATTAACAAATGGAATCATTTCAACGATTAACTCTGTTGAACTTGACGCATATGGTTCAACGTAGTTAAAGATTGGATTTTCATATGTTACTTCACCACGTCTATGGTGGTCAATTACAGCTAAATTCTTAGCTTTTTCTAATACAGCAGGATTCATTACAATCTTTGGAGATTGAGTATCTACAACGATTAATAATGTATCATCATCCATTAAATCTAAAGCTTCCTTTGGAGTTACAAAATATTTTGTAATACCAATATGTTCTTTTGCTGTTAAATCTAATAATTTTTGAACTGTCTTATCACACTTAGGTCTATCAATTACAACTCTAACATCACTTCTAATTGATAAACAAATCTTTAATAATGTTAATGTTCCACCATATGAGTCTGTATCTGTATTTGTATGACCCATAATTAAAACATTACCAGCTTTTTCAATATGCTCAACTAAAGTTTGAGCCATAACTCTAACTAATACCTTACTACTCTTTTCTAGAGCGTTAGTCTTAGCACCGAAGTATTGAATCTTTTCATCTTGAATATTTACTACTACTTGGTCACCACCACGCTTTTCCGCAAGTTCAATTGCGTTTTGTGCGTATGTACCAAGTTCTTCATATTTAACATCCCAACAAGCAATACCCATTGAGGCAGTAACTCTTAGTTCGTTTTCTTCTGATATTTCTCTAATTCTATTTAATATATCGAATCTAGATTTGATCATAGTTTGTAATTGACTGTAGTCTAATACGATAATTAATCTATCATCACTATATGATTTTAAATAACCACCAGCATTTGTAATCCAGTCAGAAATTTCACCTAAATATTTACCTCTAAGTTCTGATCTTTGTTGAACGTCTAGTTCAGCTAAAGATTGTTCCATATTATCTAGATAAATAATACCAAGTGCTGTTGTTCTATCTTTATATCTATTTTTAATCTTTTCACGCTCTGTAACATCAAAGAAATATAAAAGTAAATCTTCTTTTCTAAACATAACATCATATGTCTTATCATAAATAGATACCATAATGTGTTCTTGATTTTCTTTTACTTGATTGTATAGTTCATTATGAATACTTTGAAGTGGACGTTCCATTAATTTGCTTTGGAAAATTTGTTTAGCATATTGGTTAGCCCATTTGATTTCAAGTTGCTCATCACATAGAACGATACCTACTGGAAGCTCGTTGAACGCAACATCTCCAGCCTTTTTTACGTGATAAGAAGTGTTATTCCAAACTTCTAGTTTTGTTTCTAGCCATTTAATTTTCTTTCTTTGTGCATTGCTTACATAGGATAGTATTAATCCTGTAATAGTACCAAAGGCAACCGCAAATGAAGCAAGGTACACAATTATTTGGATTGTTTCGTCTTTATCATAAGATGACCATGCTAATGGGTATAAAACACACATTAAAACAATTCCTACAACTATGATAAACATTATTAGAATTTTTTTCACATAAATCACACCCTCATCATAATGATTATACCAACATTTATGAACTTTTACAATAAATTAAATGTTATTTAATTTGTAAAAGTGAAATAAGGCGACATTTTTATATTGCTTAATAAAACTTTTTTTATTATAATTGATATGAATATCGAAAGGAGTTTTTTTATTATGAATGCAGTATTATCAGTAATTGGAAAAGATAGCGTTGGTATTTTAGCTTTCGTATCAAATGAATGTGCTAAATATAACGTTAATATCGTTGACGTTAGCCAAACAGTTATGCAAGATACATTTGCGATGATTATGATGGTGGAATTAGATAAGATGACTATTAAGTTAGATGAATTCCAAGACATCATGCAAAAGAAAGGTGAAGAGAGAAATCTTGCTATTCATGTAATGCATGAAGATATCTTCAACTCTATGCATAGAATTTAGGTGTAATTATGATTAATAATAAAGAAATATTTGAAACAATAAAAATGATACAAGATCAAAATCTTGATATTAGAACAATCACTATGGGTATATCTCTACTTGATTGTGCTGATAGCGATATTGATAAATCTTGTGAAAAAATCTATAACAAAATATATCGTTTAGCCAAGGACTTAGTAAGTGTTGGTGAAGAAATATCAAAGAAATACGGCATTCCTATTATAAATAAAAGAATATCTGTTTCTCCTATTTCAATGCTTGTAGCTGTAAGTGGCGGAAATCCTGTTAAATACGCCATTACTCTTGATAAAGTAGCTAGAGATATCAATGTCAATTTCATTGGTGGATATTCTGCTTTAGTGCAAAAAGGATTTGCTAAAGGAGACTTAGAATTAATCGAATCTATCCCTGAAGCATTAACTGTAACTGAAAGAGTATGTTCAAGTGTTAATGTTGGTTCTACTAAGGCTGGTATTAACATGGATGCAGTTAGAACAATGGGAAAAATAGTTAAAGAATGTGCAGAAAAAACAAAGGATAATAACTGTGTTGCCGCATCTAAATTAGTAGTATTCTGTAATGCAGTTGAAGATAACCCATTTATGGCTGGTGCTTTCCACGGTGTTGGTGAAGCTGATGCTGTAATCAATGTTGGTGTATCTGGTCCTGGTGTTGTTAGAGCAGCTATTAAGAATGCTCCAGATGATGCTGACTTAACTGAAATAGCTGAAATCATCAAGAAAACAGCATTCAAGATTACAAGAATGGGTCAATTAGTTGGTCATGAAGCAAGCGAAATGCTAAATGTTCCATTTGGTATTGTTGACTTATCACTTGCCCCTACTCCTGCAGTAGGTGATAGTGTTGCTCACATCTTAGAAGAAATTGGATTAGAACAATGTGGTGCTTGTGGTACTACTGCTTGTCTTGCTATGCTAAATGACGCTGTTAAAAAAGGTGGCGTTATGGCATCAAGTAGAGTGGGTGGACTTTCAGGTGCCTTCATCCCAGTAACTGAAGATGCTGGTATGATTGATGCAGCTAGAAGTAAAGCATTATCAATTGAAAAGTTAGAAGCTATGACTGCTGTTTGTTCAGTAGGTCTAGACATGATAGTTATTCCTGGTGATACACCTGCAGATGTAATATCAGGTATTATTGCTGATGAAGCAGCAATTGGTATGGTTAACTTTAAAACAACAGCTTGTAGATTAATTCCAGCAATCGGTAAAAAAGAAGGCGAAGAATTATTCTTTGGTGGACTATTTGGTGAAGGACCTATTATGAAGGTAAGTACTAAATCACCTTCTAAATTCATTAATCGTGGTGGACAAATCCCAGCACCAATTCAAAGCTTAAAGAACTAAAATAAAAAAAGGCTTAATTAAGCCTTTTTTTTATTCAAATGCAACTATAAAGCTATACACATCTTGCATTCCTGGAACGATATTAATTTCAATATTTTCTATTGAACCCATCAAATCTTCCGCAAAATCATTTAACTCATTTTCAATAATATTTTTACCAAAGATAATGTTTATTATTTCTTTATTATTGTTTTTAACTTCATACTCAATTAATCCTTTTAAGCAATCATATTTATCTAAAGATTTATAAACAATATTTTTTCCAACGATTGCTAAGAAGTCATTTTTCTTTATTTCAAAGTCATCAATTACTGTATCTCTAACCGCATATGTTACTTCTCCTGTTGTAACATTTTTAATAGCTTCTTCCATATCGTCTACAAATGATGGATCATCATAATTAACTAATGACATAGCACTTAAACCTTCAGCAATTGTTTTACTATTAATTACAATAACATTTGCTCTATCGTATAAATCTTTAGCTAAGTTAGCTGTTAGAATAATATTTGAGTTGTTAGGTAAAACAACAATATTTTTAGCGTTAACTAAATCAAAAGCTCTTAAGAAATCTTCTGTTGATGGATTCATTGTTTGACCTCCATCAATAATATAATCACAACCTGTATTAATGAATAGATCTCTTAAACCTTCTCCATTACATACACTTATAATAGAATATTCTTTTAAGTCTTTATTTAATTCAACAACATATTTTTCTCTTTCAAATTTATAATCTTTGATATAATCTGCTACTTCAAAGTTATTATCTAGGCATCTTGCCATACCTTCAATAATATAAACATAACCAGCTCCACCAGAATCAATTACATTGGCTTTTTTTAAGCAATCAAGTTGATTAATTGTTTCTTTTAAAGCATCATTAGCGTTATCTAAATAAATTCTAAAGAAATCATTAATTGATGTACCATTAGAAACAACTGATTTTGTCTTATTTGCAGCATATTTTGCAACAGTTAGTATTGTTCCTTCAACAGGATTTACTACCATATTATATGCTCTTTCATAGCCTTTGATGAAGGCATCTGCTAGATTAATCGCATCTGCTTCTTCTAAGCCTTTTAAGCCATCAGATAAGCCTCTAAATATTTGTGATAAAATAACACCTGAGTTACCACGTGCACCAAAAAGCATTCCACGTGATATTTTTTTACTCATATTTGAAATGTTTGAATCATCTAAATCGTTAATCTCGCTTACACCATGTTCAATAGTCATACACATGTTATCACCTGTATCACCATCAGGTATAGGGAAGACATTTAAATTATTTACTATTGTTCTATTTCTATCAATATTACTTGCCCCACTTATTAATAGCTTTTTTAGTAAATTACCATCAATAGTATTAATGCATTCCATTATGCTTCACCAACGATTGTTACTTCTTTTCCGAAGAAGAATGTTGCTACAGTACCAGGGCCAGTAGTTGAACCGATGATTGGTCCAAGATAATCTATAACTACTTCTTTTGGATGAATTTCATTAACAATGTGTTCTTTTAAGAATTCAGCATCTTCAATACAATCAGCATGTACAACAAATACAGTTTGGTTTTCTGGATCAACTATATTTTCTTTTGTATACTCGACTAAATCAAGTAGAGATTGTCTTCTACCTTTAGCTTTCTTCCATGCATAGTTATTACCTTTAGCATCAGAAATAATAATAGGTTTTACACCAAAGATATTTCCGAAAAAGGCTTTACCAGCCTTAATTCTGCCTGCTCTCTTTAAGTAATCTAAAGTAGCTACTGTACAGAATTGGTTATAACATAATTTTTCTTTTTCAATTATTTCAACAATTTCACTTAATTCTTTTCCTTCTTTTCTTAGGTTACTTGCTTTAATAGCCATTAAAGCTTGTCCCTTACAAGAATTTAGTGGATCGATTATTTCTATTTTTCTATCAGGATATTTTTCAAGTAACATATCTTTAGCATTTCTACCTACATTTACAGAACCAGATAGCGCACTTGAACATGAGATGTATAAAACATCTTCTCCCTTTTCTAGAACTTCAGTCCATTTATTAATAAATGTTTCAAGAGGAACTAAAGTAGTAGTAATTTTAATACCTTCTCTCATCCAGCCATAAAACTCTTGTGGCGAATAAAGGTCCCAATCAAGAGATGCTTTCTTTTCTTCTCCTTTTACTACGATATTCATTGCTACATAATCGATATCATATTGTCTTCTTAATTCAGTAAACATATCTGATGTCGAGTCTACAAAAATTTCAAACTTATTCATATAATTCCCTCCTACACTTTCCATAATACAACTATTAACTTATAAGTTAAATATACAAAAATAAACAAGTGTCGCTTAAAATACATTTATACTATTATGTTTATGTGATATAATGTATTTAGGTGATCAATATGGCAGATTTAAGAGTTATAAAAACAAAGCAATCTATAAAAGGAGCTTTTATGGATTTAGTACTTGAAAAAGGTTTTGAACATGTAAGTGTAAAAGATATATGTAATAAAGCTATGATTAATAGAAATACTTTTTACCTACATTATTTAGATAAAATAGATTTACTAGAAAAAATAGTTAAGGAAGTATTCTTAGAACAAGAAAAGGATATTATTAAAATTAAAGAAGAAAAAACAAAAAGAGATATTGAAACAATTAAACTAAGTTTTAAAAGAATACTTAATGCTTTTTATGAAGAAATAGAATTTTATCGTATTATTTTACTTGATTCAAATACAAGTGGTCATGTTGATAAATGTGCATCAAGCTTATTACTTGAACTCGCTTATATTTATGATTTAGATTATGAGAAAAATAAGATCAAAATCAATTATGTTTTCTATGGTATAGTTGGTGTTATAAAGACTTGGATTATTAAAGATTATGATACTATAAATAATATCGCAGATACCCTTACAAAGCTAACTGTATCTATTTTAATTGAACAATAAAAAAAGGCTCTATTGAGCCTTTAAATTTGAATCGAATATTCCTTTAATTAAACCAAAGAATAAATAACAGCTAAGTAATCCTGTAGTGAATAATGTGAAGATATTCCACCATCCATTATAACCTTCAAAGCATACTTGAAGTACTACACAACCAGCAATCGCAACTCCAACAATTATAAAGAAGAATATATTACTGATTAGGTTGTTTCTACCAATTATTTTTTCATCTTCGATGTGTCTATTCTTATACATGATTACTCCACAAGGAATACCAAGTAATATTTCAGTTATATAAAAAATTAAATGTGTTATTAGTAACATAATTATCACCCATTTGTAATTATACCATATTTATAGATATAAAAAAAGTTGCGCCGCAACTTATTTTACTTTTTTCTCGTCTTTTACGAAAATAAATGTTTGTGAATCTTCTTTTTCTAGTAAATCGTCTAATTCTTTTAGTGCTTCTTCCATTGAATCAGCTTTAATCTTATATTCTTTCCTTAATGTTCTATAAACATCAATAGTGAATACACCTTTATTATTATTTATATCATCTTCATATTCAAGTTGATAATAGTTAATAAATTTAATAGCTAAATCAATCATCTTATCGAATTTATAATCACTCCAAGTATCTCTTAAACCAAAATGAAATAGAGCATCCATAAATTTAGCACATGGTCTATCACTATTAAGTACTGATATAAATTCATATTTTATCAAATCGTTATCTATAGTTTCAATGAATTTACTCATAATACTTTTAGAATCAATAGCTTTACAGTTTGGTAAAATTAAATAATTTTCAATATTATTTTCTAGTTCATCATAAATACTTTGGGAATTTCTTTCATCAATATATAAAACTAAAGATTTTCCCGTCTCTTTATTAATATATACTTCTGTATCTTCGCCAATTTTAGAAAAAGCATTAACAACATCAGATAATTTAAGCATTTACTCTCCTCCTTTTTTCCAATATAGATATCTCCAAGGTCATTTTACCATAACTTAACACTATTTTCTATAACAAAAAAACGCACACGGCGTTATTTTTGTTTTTTTATTTGTTTTTGTAATTTCTTTATTAGTTTAACATTTTTCTTATCATAAAATAAGTTATGACTGCTAAGTAAAAAATCAAGTGCTCCACCTAATTCATTTCTTTTTAATAATTCATTATAAATACTATAATAATACATTGATAGATCAACTGGAGTTGCGATATTTTTTTCTTTTAGATAATCTAAAATTGTGCTAAATTCTTTTGGAGCATCAAATTGCATATTAGATTCTTTCTCTAATTTAGTTATTTCATTAGCAACAAATTCAGTATAATCTAGATAAGCTGTACCAACTAAATATAATAAATTAACAGCTGATTTATAATCCTTATAATGCTTATAAATATCTATTAGAGGAAAGTATTGTGATAATAACATATTCTTTTCATAACAATATTTAAAAGTCTTAAATATGATTTCTTTTGCTTCATCAAATTTATTTAATTTTACTAAAATATTAATCTTTCTTTGAATTAATAATATATTAGCTGGAGATAAAGTAATTGCCTTAGTAAAGGCATTTAATGCTTCTTCAAGCATATCTCTACTCATATATGCATCGCCTAGTAAACCAAATAGTGTTACATAATCTAGGTTTAATGCATCTTCAGTTATTTCTCTTTGATTTACATCACAAAATAAGACTACTTCTTTATAATTAGAAAATAACATTCTATGTTCTTTAAAACTTAAATCAATATCTTCTTTTCTTTTTTCTATTTCCCCATTAATGTCATTAATGATAGAATTGTATTCTCGCCTTTTTAGTAAATCAAATTCTTCTTCTAAAAACTTATAATAAACTTCTTTATCCATAAAATCACCTTTATTTTAAAGAACAGTCTATTATAGTTTCTAGACTATTCTTTTATAAATTTATTCATTAGAGTATAACCTGGTTCAATTAATACTCCTTTTGTTTTTGCTTCTCTTTCTGATAGGTTTTCTACACCATCATATTTTTTTCTTGAATCATAAATCATAAATGGAATAGGATCATTAGTATGAGTTCTAACAGCTAATGGTGTTGCATGATCTGGTGTAACTAATACTTTAAAATCACCTTGTGTTTTTAAATAATCTACAACAGGTCCAATAATAAATTTATCAATTAATTCAATTGATTTAACTTTATTCTCAACTTCTCCTCTATGTCCACACTCATCTGGTGCTTCTACATGAATATATACAAAATCACTACCATTTTTAAAGGCATTAATAGCAGCATCTGCTTTACCCTTAAAGTTAGTATCAATATAACCTGTAGCACCTTCTACATTTACAACATTCATATTAGAGAATTTACCAATTCCTTTTAGTAAATCTACAGCTGAAATCATTGTTGCATGTAGATGATATTTTGAATAGAAACTATCTAACATAGCTTTCTTTCCTTCTCCCCATAACCATGCAGAGTTTGCTTTATTTAAGCCTTTTTTAGCTCTTTCAATGTTTAATGGATGGTTATTTAATAATTCATATGATTTCTTCATATAATTATATAATTTCTCATTTTCAGGAATATAATTTTTAACTGGTTTACCAGTAATATCATGTGGTGGTGTGATACGTCCAATATCTAGTGTACCATTATCCCAAATTAGACAATGTCTATAGCTTACACCACTATATAAAGTGAATTCTTTATCATCTAAATGTTCTTTTAAGTATTCTACTAAAATTTTAGCATCGCTTGTTGAAATATCACCAGCACAGTAATCAATTAAAGTTTTATCTTCATAATTAGGTTCTTCACTAACAGTAACTAAATTACATCTTAGTGATATATCAGTTGCTTTCATATCAATACCAATAGAACCAGCCTCTAGTGGACTTCTACCTGTATAATATTTATTTGGATCATATCCTAAAATAGCTAGGTTAGCTACATCACTTCCTGGTTTCATACCATCAGCGACTGATTTTATTAAACCTACATAGCTATCCTTTGACATGCTTTTAATATTTGGCTTATAAGCTACCTCTAGTGGTGTTTTATTACCAAGCTCTAAAACATCATAATCTGCCATTCCATCTAATAAAAATACTACATACTTCATAATACTACCTCTCTATTCTTGCTAAGAAGCAAGTTTCATTATTTACTATACCTTTAACATCAATAATATTTCCATCTTCTTTTACATAAATACTTATTACTTCATTTATTTTAGCTTCTTTAACATATGTAATTTCAAATGTTTTAATTTGATGTTCTAATTTTAAAATATTTTCGATGAATGTGGCATATTTAATATTATTAACGTGCCCATTATGATCTAAATCCATATATTCAGGAATAAAATCATGTTTCTCTAATCCAGTTATATCAAAGTCTTTTAACTTATCAATTTCAATCATTTCTTCCTCGTGATATTCACCTTCTGGAAAATCAATATCTCGCGGAATATAGACCTTTCTTGTTTTATAGTTAGCTATAATCCAGCGTGAAGTTGCTCTAACGCAAACCTTACCATTATGCTCTATTTTATAGTCTCTAAAGAAATCTAGTCTCCCTTTTGGTCTAGGCCAAGTAGTTGCTTCTACTATAGCATACATTGGTATATCTTCATATATTTCATATTTTGTTGTAACTATCATCCAAATTAAATCTTTTTTAATGAAATCATCAAATCCAAGTCCTACTTGTGTCGCATGATCTCCTGCTAAATCTTGAAAAATATCAAGTAAAGTAGTTGATGATAGAGTATCATTCTTAGGCCTAAAATCAGAAGGTCTAAGTCTATAATTAGTTTTATAAATTAACTCCATACACACATACCTCCAATAATGTATTTTACCATAAATATAAAATATTTAAAATAAATATGTTAATTTTCGTTTTTCATATACAAATTATTTTTTAATTATTGTATAATTAAATTGGTGATAGTTATGAATCTAGAAATTTCTGTTATTCTAATTCTAAGTTTTATCATGATTTATTTGATTTTAATACAAATATTTACTATATTATTTAGAATTACAGGCCTAACAAAAGATAAAGCAAAATTTCAAGCAATTTCACTTCTTACAAGTTGCGGTTTTACAACAAGTGAATCAGAAATAATAGCTAATGATAGAACTAGACGTAGAATTGCTATTATAGCAATGGTCATTGGCTCTGTTTTTACTGTAATCATTGTATCATTAATGATTTTCTTACTCCAACATTTAGATCAAGCACAAACAAAAAGTACATTAAATGTCATTTTAATTGCGGCGGCTATCTTTATTGGTTTAATCATTTTCTTTCAACTTCCATTTATTAAGAAACTATTTGAAAACATTATTGCCAAACTTGCATTAAAAGCGATTAGACGTAAAAAATATGGTAATACTATCACTATCTTAGATAACTATGGTAAAGATGCTATTTGTGAAATAGTTTTAAATGATATGCCTGATATTTTAGAAGATAAACCTTTATTTGAAACTAATATAAGAAACTTATATAAGTTAAATATATTACTTGTTAAAAGAAGAAATAAAGTTGTTGAAATTTCAAAAGATACTATACTTAGACCACGTGATGTAATAGTTGTATTTGGATTATATCAAAGTATTAAAGATTTATTCTCTATTAATGTAGATTCAAAAGAATTAATAGATCCAGATATCGAATTAAAGAGAAATGAAATTGATGTGTTAGATAACTATGGTTCAGATGCCATGGCTGAAATTAAAATTAAAACAGTTCCAGAAATTCTTGAAGGTAAGCCATTATTTGAATCAGGATTAAAACAAAATTATAATATAAATGTCTTAATGATTAAGAGAAATGATAGACCACAAGTTGTTACTAAAGATACTGTTATTAATGAATATGATATCCTAATTGTCTTTGGTCCATATGATAAAATTAAAGATGTGTTTATGAATTAGAGGATTTAATTCCTCTTTTTTATTGCAAAATAAAAGGAGGCTCGTTTTGTCCTCCACTTTATTATCGTCTTTCTTTAATTCTAGCTGCCTTAGCTGATAATGTTCTAATGTAGTTAAGCTTAGCTCTTCTAACTAGACCACGTCTTACAACTTCAATCTTAGCAACCATTGGTGAATGAATTGGGAAAGTTCTTTCAACACCTACACCGTAGCTGATCTTTCTTACAGTATAAGTTTCAGAGATTCCTCCACCTTGTTTTTTGATTACTAAACCTTCGAATACTTGGATTCTTTCTTTACCTTTTTCATCCTTGATTTTAACTGATACTTTTACAGTATCTCCAGCACGGAACTCAGGTACATCTGTCTTCATGTATTCTTTAGTAATGTCGTTGATTAATTCTTGACCCTTTAATTTAGCCATACATAACACCTCCATCTTTTTTTACCACATTCATAGATATTGATGCATCCAGCGGAATATAGCTTTATACGACAATAAGTATTTTAACATATTTGTCTCATTATATCAAGTATGATTTTTTGTTTGTCTAAAATTATTGTTTATATATATAAAGTATAGTATAATTTATTAGAGGTGGATTGTAATGAGAACAAAAAAAATACATCCATACTTCATAATAATATTAACATTTTTAGGAGTAATTTTAACAGGAACTTTCTTCCTAGTTCTACCAGTTTCTTCTATGAGTGGTAAATCAATAGGATTTGTAGATTCAATGTTTATGTCTACAAGTGCTGTTTGTGTTACAGGACTAGGAACAGTTAGTGTTGCTTATGATTTATCCTTATTTGGAAAAATAATATTAGCCCTATTAATGGAAATAGGAGGTTTATCTATTCTAACAATAGCCATCTTCTTCTTTACCATTATGGGAGCAAAGATTAGTGTAAGTAATAAATTCTTACTTAGAGAAGCACTAAACCAAAGTTCTGTGAAAGGTGTTACTACACTAGTAATAAAGATTGTCATTTGGGCAGTAATAATTCAGTTTATTGGTGTAATACTAAATATGTTTGCTCTTATGCCTTATTTTGATGGGAATTTTTCTAAAGCATTAGGATATTCCGTCTTCCATTCTATCGCATCCTTTAACAATGCAGGTTTTGATGCATTTGGTAGCGAAAGTATGATAGGCTTTAAGGACAACTTAATGCTAAATACTTCTACGATGTTTCTAATTATTTTTGGAGGAATCGGTTTTGTCGTATTATCCGACTTAGCCAAAAAACGTAGATGGAAATTATTACAATTACATACAAAAATAGTTATTGCAACTACATTGATATTAATTTTTAGTGGTGCTATTTTAATCAAGCTTACTGCATGGACAGATATCTCTTGGCTTCAAGCCTTCTTTACTTCTGTAACATGTAGAACCGCTGGATTTACAACATATGATATGTCAAAGCTTGTAGATCATCCGGCAACCTATGTCGTCGTCTTATTCTTGATGATTGTTGGTGCTAGTCCATGTTCTACAGGTGGCGGTATTAAAACTACTACATTAGCAATTGCTTTAATTGCTACCTTCTATTATGCTAGAGGTAAAAAAGCAAAATCATTCAAGCGCCGTATTGATGAGGCACAAATATTCAAGAGTTTCGTACTTATAGGTGTAGCCGTATTAATCATCATCGCAGGTACATTTATTGTGTGTGCTGCACAGCCTGGATTAGGCTTAATGGAGTGTTTATTTGAAGTTGTTTCAGCATTTTCAACAACAGGTTTATCTATGGGTATAACAAGTAGTTTAAATGCCTTTAATAAACTATTCATTTGTTTAATAATGTTTATTGGACGTTTAGGTCCACTTACAATAATCGGTTTAGTTAATAAGAACTGGATGACAGAATCAAATGAAGAAATACAATATGTAGAAGAGAGTGTGATCATTGGATGAAAAAGACTTTTATGATTATTGGTCTAGGACGTTTTGGTTCATGTATAGCTAAAGAACTTGTTCAAAACAAGTGTGATATTATTGCTATTGATAAAGATGAAAAAAGCGTTAGAGATATTTCTAAATATGTCAATAACTGCGTTATAGCTGATGCTACTAGCTTAAATGTCTTAACTGACTTAGACGCTAGTAAAGTAGATCACGCTGTAGTAGCTATTGGTAATAACCTACAAGCATCAATTCTTACAATTATAAACCTTAGAAAATTAGGTGTTAAGAAAGTTACAGTTAGAGCTGATGATTTAACTTATAAAGAAGTTTTTGAAGCTTTAGGTGCAACTGATGTTATCGTCCCAGAAGAATCAAGTGCTATATCACTTGCTAATCAAATTATGAGTGATTCTGTACTAGATTATTATGGTGTATCAGCTGATTATGCAATGGTTAAGGTAGTTGTAGGACAACAATTTGTTCCAAAGAACTTAATTGAACTTAACTTAAGAGCTTTATTTGATGTAAATATCGTTGGTATTATTAGAGATAATTCCTTCTTCATTCCAAAAGGTACTGATACAATCAATCCTGGTGATGTTGTTGTAGTTGTTGGTACATCAAGTAAAATAAATAAATTAGATGATTTCTTCAATAAGATTGATCCTAAGAAGAAAGAAACTAAAAAAGAAACAGTTAAAAAAGATACAATAAAAAAATAAGACTTCATAGCGAAGTCTTTTTTTATACTAATAATGTAATTAAAGGCATTGTGATAATACAAAGTATTGTACCACATAATACTAGGCTTGCTGCATCTTCTTGTCCTTCTCCAACCATTTCGGAGAAATTAAGAACAACACTAGCTATTGGTGCAGATGCTAATATTACTAATGCTTGTTTTACTGCTGTATCTATAGGTAGTGCAAATACAAATAGTAACATTACTAAAGGCATTATAATTTGTTTTACAAAAATCATAATGTAAGTTTTATAATTACAGAATACCACCTTTATATTTGTTACTGCTAATCTCATACCTAATATTACCATACATAGTGGTGTAGTCATTTTAGCAAGTATAGTTACAACTACATCTAATCTATCAGGAACCTTTATTTGGAAGAAAAATAAAGGTAAGGCTACATATATTGCTATAATACTAGGGTTTAAGAAAATCATCTTAAGTCTAACATATTTTTTATCAAGTGAAATTATTAATGAACCTACTGTCCAACCTATTTCATTCATTACTACTAAGAATACTGAAGATATTGCTAAAGCTACTGAATTACCTGGTAAAACAGCTTCTAAAATAGGTACTCCAAGAAATCCTACATTACCAAAACATGATGCGATAGTATATATTCTAAAAGCTATCTTTTCCTTATACTTCTTTCTAAATAAAAGAATGAAGAAAGTAAGGAATAAAGCGAAAATCAGACATATTAAGCCAAACGCAATTAATAATGTTTTAAGCAAGTCACTTGAGTAGTCAGCCTTATTAAATGAATAGATAATTAATATAGGTTGACACACATACATTAAGAATTTCGCAAAATCAGGAATTGATTCTTTTTTTATTAATTTAAATTTAATAATACAAAATCCTATAACAGCATAAATCATAATGATTGCGACTGTTAGAAATGTTTCTAAAAACATATAAAACACCTCACGCATAATATTATATCACAAATAAAATAAATAAAAATACCAGAACTGGCGAGTTCTGGTATCAATATATGAGTGTTGCGAATTTAGTCGTCTCTATAACTACCCCTAAGCGGCCTTAATTAGATTAAGACGTTACAGACGCTTGCTAAACCATTTATAGCAACTTTTATCATTTCCTTACATATATTTTACAATTATCTTACAATTATGTCAATAGCATTTTTACAAATTTTTTACATTTTTTTCAAAATTTTTTTAATAAGATGAATTGTCAATTCAAATGCAACACCCATCAAATAAAATTTCCATAGGAGTCTTATATTTTAAACATTTTCGTGGCCTGTTATTTAATTCTTCTATATTTGTTGATAATTCATTTATATCAACTTCACTTAAATCCATT
>JAGCWW010000056.1 GCA_017961685.1 Acholeplasmatales bacterium
ATTTCTTTAAATCAGATAATACTATGCAATATTATGTAAGTTCTGATCCAACCGGAAGACCAATTAATATCCCAACAAGTATGGAAATGCCTTCATGTGATAAGCCATATTATTATATATTAAATTATCATAACCCTGAACCAAGAGATTTAACCTTGCATATAGATCAAATCTATGGAGAATTAAGTTCAAAGCGAATAGCCACTGAATTAAATAAGGAAGATTGGTATGATTTAATTGCTGGAATGGAGGATATATATGAGGATGAATATCTCATTAATCAAAAAGACAAATATCACATGGATGTAATCGAAGCCAGATGTACGATTCCATCTTTACTACATATATACTACACGGATGATGCAAATCCAATTTTAACAGGATTAGTACCAGGAAATACTTCTATTATTAACTTAGCTCCCACAGTATCAAAAGATTTCGAACTTCAAACAAATGTAATAGAAGGTTATAATTTAGTTTATAGTTTCAATATCTTATTAGAAGATGGAGAGCCTAAAGTAAGAATAAGTTTCCCTTCAGGTGAACCCATCGTTGCAAATAAAAATGGCATTTATATTAGGAAATCCACAACTGAGTTCAAGAAAATTACTTTAAAAAACGAAGAAATAAGCGGAAGTTCAAAAGTTCGAATAATTTTTAAATACGGATATGAAATCGAGGATAAATATGATCCAATTGATAATGATATATATCACTATAATGAAACAGCTAATTTATATGGATATAAATTCAAAACAGAAGATGATTGGCTTAATTATACAAGTGTCTCCTTTTTGGTTTCAACAGGAGAGGACAATGTTAAATTCTGTTATTCGACAAATTTAGGCTCATATATGGAACCTTCAATGCAAGATTGCTATAGGGTAGGAATATCCAATACTTATACTTTAACAATATTAAATCCTTATTTAATGTATAAAGATTATACTACAGCTGCAAATGAAATAATGAAATATTATGTAGGATTTAAAACAGTAAACAGAAACCAAGCGATAAAAATAACTCCAACATTGAATAAATATAGTACTAATTTAAGAAATATGGAAAATATTGCTACTTCAATAACAGTTACCAAAAATACAAGCACTATATTAACAGCACCTGCTGAGAATACCCAATTTATTTTCTTACAAATGCAAGTATGTACCGATTTTAAAGTGGTAGAAATCGATTTATTAAACGCATACAATCGAACAAGTTTGGGTTATGGAGATTATGTTGATTCTTATCAAAATATATATTATAGAACCATAGAAAATATTAAATTAGATACAGAACTTAATATGCTTGTTGATACAAGTGCAAAAGTATTTGTAAAGCATGTTGGTATAAATGAAGAATATTATCCAGGTATTGATGATATTATTTTGCATTTCGATAAAGCTAATAACACTATAACATTTAATCAACCAATATTCGAAGAAGAATTCAAATATACCATATATGTCGACCAAAAGGGAAATATTAAAGATAAGAATTATAATCTATGTTCAGTAGCAGAAAACGATAAATTAGCCAGTTATTCAAAAGAGGTAACATCTGCTGAAGAAACGATCACAGAAACAATCGACTTTAATTCTACAGAATTAAAAGAACATAAAGAATTTGACATTTTAGTCAAAGCAGAACAAATCAATTATGGAAAGTTGGTGATTTTATCAAAAGTTATACAAGTAAAAATTAAAGAAGAAGGCGGAAAACAACAAGAAGAAGAAGATAGTTCGAATACTGAACTTATCATTATTATCGTAGTATTGACTGTTATTGTTATTTGTGGAGGAATTATTATATCTATTTGTTTGAGGAGATATAAAAATAAACCCGTTAGTAAACGATTAGATGCTAAGCAAACTTCTCTTACTATGGTTGATAATGAAAATGAAAAAATGGTAATGAGTACTGCTTCTGAAAGAAATTATTAAAAAAGTATTTTGGAGATTGCTTAAGTTTGAATAATTAAATAAGGTTATAATAATTAAATATATTTTAATCAAAGACTAAATA
>JAGCWW010000057.1 GCA_017961685.1 Acholeplasmatales bacterium
AGATGAAGCTATATTACTTGCAGATAGAATAGTAGTTATGGAACCACAAAAAATAAGAGCTATCGTTCCTGTTAAATTTAGTCATCCTAGAAAAAGAGATGATTTAGTAGGAAAAGAAGAATATGAAAAACTTCATAGACAACTTATTTCTCTATTCTATGATAATGTTTTAGACAATATCTATGAGGAGGTGGCTTTATAATGAATAAGTTTAAGCATATATTAGCTAAAATATTAGTGTGGCTTAAAAAGTTCTTCACAGTAGATAAGAAATTAATTTTAGGCTTAATAATAGTATCAGTATTATTCATACTAAATATTTTATTTACTACATTAATTCCTACATCTAGCGTACATAAAAAGGTATATGGAAGTGGTCCATATATTGTATTATTAGTTATCGCTTATTTATTATATTTAATAAGTTATTTTGCTAGAAAGAAAAAAAGTGTATCAGATGTAATGGTTGTTGTATTTGTGTTTTTAGCACTATGGGATGTAACATATAAAATAGGTTGGTTAAAAAATGATGTATTAATACCATCTCCTGAAGGCCTATTTATGGTATTTAAAGAAAGGCCAAAAGAAATATGGGATGATGTATTATCATCACTAGGATTAATGTTTTTAGGTGTATTATTTGCATCAGTATTTGGAACATTATTTGGTCTATTAGCAGGTTGGATGAATAGAGTTAGAGAAACAGCTCTACCTATTATAAATGTATTTACATTAATTCCACCACTAATGTTATCACCTTATTTAATTATGACATTACCAAATTTAAGAGCTGCAGCTATTACAGTTATATTTATAGCGGTATTCTTCCCGACTTTCCAAGGAACAGTTTCTCGTGTTGGTATGATGGATAAAAAGATAATAGAAGCCGCAAAGGTAATGAATGTAGGTACTTTTGGAATGTTATTTAAAGTAATATTACCTTACTGCTTACCAGGCATTATAACAAGTATTTCTAAATCTTTAAGAGGAGCATTTATGTGTTTACAAGGCGCAGAACTTTTAGGCTTAAGTTCAGGTATAGGATATTACATTAGTAAATATTCAACAAATATAAATTATAGAGTTGTATTATCTGGTATAGTAGTAATTGCTATAGTCACAACAGTAATAGATCTAATAGTTAATAAGATTGAAAAAACAGTAATTAAATGGAGTTATTAGAAGGAGTGATATTATGCCAATAGTATATAAAAGGGATAATAAAAATGTTGATTTTAATATAGTCTTAGATATACTAAAAAAAGCTTTTAATGGTAGAAGTTTTGATTCGGTAGACTTAATTGAAAAGGCATTTTTGAATAGTCTTAAAGTAGTATATGCTTATGATGATAATAAATTAATAGGTTTTGCTAGAGCTATTGGCGATAGCACTTGGGCTTCAATATATAACGTTGCCTTACTTCCTAGTTATCAAGGAAAAGGTATTGGTAAAGCCATTATTCGTGATTTGGTAGAACAACTTGGAAAAAGACATATATTTACTTTTACTCATCCAAAAACTGTATCACTATATGAAAGAATGGGTTTTAGAAGAACAAAGATGGCTTATAAATATGTTGGAATAAATATTGATGAAGTTTCTAAATGGCAAGAAGAAAGAGGCTTCTTATTACCATTTGGATATAAGTTTGAAAATGAATATAATAAAAAAGTTTCCTTCCATGAAAAAAAGAATGTAGAAAAAGTAGAAGGAAATATAAATATTAGATATTCATCAAATCTAAGTGATGCTAGTTTTGAAGAAATAAATGATTTATTAAGTGATGCTTTTAATGAAAAAAGAGATATAGAAAAGACAAAGGAAGATTTCCTTGCTAGTCAAAATTTTGAACTAGCTTTCCATAATGATAAATTAGTAGGAATCGCAAGACTTGTAACTGATGGTGTAAGAGAAGCATTATTATTAAATGTTGCAACATTAACAAGTTATCAAGGCCATGGTATAGCTTTAGAAATAATAAATAGATTAGCTAAGCAAGTAGAAGGCTTTGATATCTTCCTACATGCCCATCCTGGATCTTATTCATTCTATAACAGCAAGGATGTATTTAGAAGATATAGAACAGCTTTTGCTTTAGAACCTAATAATTTCCCTAGTGAAATAGAAGAAGCATTTTTCTTGCCAGAAGGATATCGTTTTTCAAACGAATTCTATGATGAAGAAATGAAATATTTTAAAGGGAAAATATACGATTAAAAAAAGGGTTATTAATCAACCCTTTTATTTTTTATATTGTGTAGTTATCGATAAGATTTTCTTTAGCTTGATCTACAAGACTTTCTAATGTAACATTATCTACATAGTTATTAATTACATTATTGAAACCTTTCCAGAACTCTAAAGTAGTACATATTTCTTTTCTCTTACAAATGTTACTTTCACATTGAAGACAAGCAACAGGCGCAAGTGAACCTTCAGCTACTCTAAGTATTTCGCCTATACTATAATCTTTAGGCATTCTTGATAATCTATAACCGCCATTATTTCCTCTATAGCTTATTAATAGATTTGCCTTTGTAAGAAGTGATGCAACTTGCTCTAAGTATTTTACTGATATATCTTCTCTATTTGATGCATCTTTTAATGTTACATATCCTTCGTTTTGATTTAAAGCAATATCAATCATTAATCTTAATGCGTATCTTCCTTTAGTTGAAATCATATAAAATCCCTCTTTTCCTATTACATTACTAGTATATCATATAATATGATATATTTCAATAAAACTTTGTCTAATTTCCAATAAAAACAGCCTTTTTTGCTTTGCGTTTTCATAAAAATAAGTTATTTTTGTATGTATAATATTTAATAAATATAATTTATAATATATTATAGTGTTACTATGCACTAACAATTGAGGTGAAACTATGTCAAAAATCGATGAAGCAAGAAAAGAAATAAATGTAATAGACAAAGAAATGGCTGAATTATTCGAAAAAAGAATGGAAGCTGTTAAAGAAATTGCTAATTTCAAGAAGGAAAACGGTATATCTATTTTAGATTCTAAAAGAGAAGATGAAATCATTAATAGCAACAGCTTAAATATTAAGGATGTTGTTGTTAGAGAATACTATGTTAATTTCATAAAAGAAGTAATGAGTGAATCAAAGAAATATCAAATGAGATTAAATAGTGGAATGAAAATAGCTTATACAGGAGTACCAGGAGCATTTGCTTACATTGCTGCTAAAAAGATGTTTCCTAACTGTGAATATGTTGCCTTCCCTGATTTTAAGAAAGCATATAATTCAGTTGTTGATGGCTTATGCGATTGTGTAGTTTTACCTATTGAAAACTCTACAGCAGGAGACGTAGGTAATGTACTTGATTTAATTTACACAGGAAGCCTACATATTAACCAAGTAATGAGCGTTGATATTGTTCAAAACTTGCTTGCTGTTAAAGGAGCTACAAAGGAAACTATTAAAACAGTATATTCACATCCACAAGCATTAGCTCAATCAAGTGAATATATTAGAAGTCATAATTATGATGAAATAGAATGTGTTAATACAGCAATAGCTGCTAAAAGCGTTAGTGAAAAGAACGATATAAGCATTGCTGCTATAGCTAGTAATGAAACAGCTAGCCTATATAATTTAGAAATTATAGAAGCAAATATTAACTCAAATAAAAACAATTCAACAAGATTTGCTTGTTTTTCTAGAGTATTAAATGAAAACAAAAAGAGTGAACCAAATATGAATTTCATTATCTGCTTTACAGTAGCTAATGAGGCAGGTAGCCTTGCTAATGCTTTAAATATAATTGGTTCAAATGGCTTCAATATGCGAAATTTACGTAGTAGACCTATGAAGAATAGTCTATGGAAGTATTATTTCTATGCTGAACTAGAAGGAAACATCTTCAGTGAAGCAGGAAAGGATTTAATGATCCAACTTAAAACTGTATGTGATGATTTAAAGCTAATAGGTACTTATTCAATTAATTAGGAGGTGTAGTTATGATTATTGATATCAATGTTAAAAATAAAGATATTAAATATCCAATTATTGTTGAAAGAAATTCATTAAATAAAGTAAATAATTATTTTAACCTTGATAGAAAAGTATTAATCGTTACTGACACTGGAATACCTAATGAATATATTAATACTGTAAAAGAAAAATGTAAGGAACCATTTATCTTTACTGTTAAACAAGGTGAAGAATCAAAAAACTTTGATAATTATAAAAACATGTTAGAATATATGGTTAAAAAAACTTTCACTAGAACTGATTGCGTAATCGCAATAGGTGGTGGTGTAGTAGGTGACTTATCAGGATTTGTCGCATCTAGTTATATGAGAGGAATAGATTTTTATAATATTCCTACAACACTATTATCTCAAGTTGATTCATCAATTGGTGGAAAATGTGCTATTGATTTTAATGGTGTAAAAAACAATATTGGAGCTTTTAAGAATCCAAATGGTGTATTAATAGATCCAAATGTTTTAAAAACATTAGATGATAGACAAATAAGTGCTGGTATGGCAGAAGTAATAAAAATGAGTATTACTTCAAATAAAGCTTTATTTAATTTTATTGAACAATCAAAAGATTTAAATCATGATTTAGAATATATTATTACAGAAACTTTAAAAATAAAAGCAAATGTTGTATCTATTGATCCATTTGAAAATGATTTAAGAAAAGTACTTAATTTTGGGCATACTATTGGTCATGCTATAGAAGCTCTATCTAATGGAAGCTTACTTCACGGTGAATGTGTAAGCATTGGTATGACTTATATGGTAAGTGATGAAATTAAAGATGAAGTAAAATATTCTTTAAGAAAATATAATCTTCCTGTATCAATCACAAACTTAAATAAAGAAGAAGTAATTAATTTAATTAAATTAGACAAGAAAGCAAGTGGTAATGATATTACCATTGTTTATGTAAGTAAAATTGGTTCATTTGAATTTAAGAAAATAAAAGTAGATGAATTAAAAGAATACCTTAAATAGGAGGTGTAATTATGAAAAATGTATTAGGAGATAACTTAACTCTAACTCTTTTTGGTGAATCACACGGAGAAGAGATTGGGGCTGTTTTAGATGGGTTTACTCCAGGTGTAAAAGTAGATTTAGATTTTATTGATAAATGTATGAAGCTACGTAGGCCTAACGGTAAAACTGATACATGTAGAATTGAAAAAGATGAATATAAAATCATAAGCGGAATCTTTAATGGCTATACAACAGGTGCGCCTATTTGTATGATTATTCCAAATAAGAATTGTAATAGTAATGCCTATAATGATTTAGTAGGTATTGCTAGACCAAGTCATGCCGATTATGCCGCATATATGAAATACCACGGCTATGAAGATTATAGAGGTGGAGGACATTTTTCAGGAAGAATCACAGCTCCAATTGTTGGACTTGGTTCATTATGCTTAAAGGCTTTAAATGATAAAGGTATTAAAATTGGAACTCATATTTATAAATGTGGGAATGCACAAGACACAGAATTTAAAGATTTTGATAAAGAAATTGATTTAATAAATAATAAAGAAATTCCTGTAATAAATAATATTGAAGGAAAGCTAGAAGAAGAAATACTAAAAGCTAAAGATAATAATGATTCAATTGGTGGAATAATTGAAACTGCCATTACTAACCTACCTGCTGGAGTTGGTGAACCTTGGTTCTCATCTGTTGAAGGTAAAATTAGTAATGCTATATTCTCTATTGGTGGAGTTAAAGGTATTGAATTTGGTTTAGGCTTTGGCTTTAGTGAAAAAATAGGAAGTAATGCAAATGATGAGTTTGTATTAAATAATGGCCAAATAGAGACAAAAACTAATAATAATGGTGGTATAAATGGAGGTATAACAAATGGTATGCCTATTACATTTAAATGCGCAATTAAACCTACACCATCAATTGGTTTAAAACAAAATACTGTTGATTTTAAGAATAATAAAGAAGTTGAACTTGAAATTAAAGGTAGACATGATCCAGCAATCATAAGAAGAATATGTATCGTCATTACATGTATTACAGCTATTACAGTTTGTGATATGTTAATATCTAGATTTGGAGTAGACTATTTAAAATAATGGAATACGGACTTATTGGTGAGAAGTTAGGCCATAGCTTTTCTAAAATAATTCATGAAATGATTGCGGGCTATACTTATGAATTAAAAGAGATTAAAAAAGAAGATTTTAATTCTTTTATGGAAAGTAAAGATTTTAAATGCATAAATGTAACTATTCCATATAAAAAAGATGTTATACCTTATCTAGATTTTATTAGTGATGAAGCTAAAAAGATTGGTGCGGTAAATACTATCATTAATAAAAATGGTAAGTTATATGGTTATAATACAGACTATTATGGTTTAAAATTATTAATCGAAAAACAAAATATCAATTTAAGTGATAAAAATGTATTAGTTTTAGGTACAGGTGGAACAAGCCTAACTGCTAAAGCTGTATTAAATGATTTAAATTGTAAGATGATTTATCAAGCTTCAAGAAAAAAAGAAGAAGGATTAATTTCTTATGATGAAATCTATAACTTAGATATTAATTATATCGTTAATACTACACCTATTGGAATGTATCCAAATAATGATGGTAGATTGATTGATATAAATAAGTTTAAGAACTTAAGTGGTTTAGTTGATGTAATATATAACCCACTAAATACTAATTTAGTATTAGATGGAATTAATAAAGGCATAAAAGCAAATGGTGGATTATACATGTTAATAGCTCAAGCAGTATATGCAATAAAGCTATTTAAGGATGTTGAAATTAGTGATTCAGTAATTGATGAAGTATATCATAAATTACTATTTGAAAAACAAAACATCATCTTTATAGGTATGCCATCAAGTGGTAAAACAACAATAGGTCAAATTATCGCAAAAAGGCTAAACAAAGATTTTTTTGATAGTGACGATTTAATCACTGAAACTATTAAAACTGATATATTTAGTTATGTTAAAGCTAATGGTGAAGCACCATTTAGAAATGTAGAAAAAGAAGTTATTAAAGATTTAAGTAAGAAAAATGGATGTGTAATCTCTACAGGTGGAGGAGTAATCTTAGATAAAGATAATATGCATAATTTAAAACAAAATGGTATTATTATTTTTATTGATAGACCACTAGAATTACTTACTCCAACTTCCTCTAGACCATTAACTTCTACATTTGATGCTTTAAAGAAGAAGTATGATGAAAGAATAGATCTTTATGAATCTTATAAAGATATAAAGGTAAAAAATGATAAAGAATTAACTATAGTTGTAGAAAATATTTTGGAGGTGTATAATAATGAAATTATTAGTTATTAATGGCGCTAATATAAATATGCTTGGCATTCGTGAACCAGGTATTTATGGTAGCTCTACATATAAAGACTTATGTAATATGATTAATGAATATGCTTCTAAAGAAAAAATAGATGTAGAAATCTATCAATCAAATCATGAAGGTGATTTAGTTGATAAGATTCAAGATGCTTACTTTAAAAAAATTGATGGAATTGTAATTAATCCAGGTGCTTATACTCATACATCAATTGCAATTCTTGATGCTTTAAAGGCTGTTGGAATAAAGTATGTAGAAGTACATATTTCTGATGTAAGTAAAAGAGAAGATTTTAGACAAGTAAGTTATATAAGAAGTGGTGCTTGTAAAACTATTATGGGTAAAGGCTTAAATGGTTATATAGAAGCTCTAGATTATTTAAAGGATTTGATTAAGAATGAAAATTAAGATTTTTAAAGGTAATGCAAGTGGTAGTGTTGTTGCTCCACCATCAAAAAGCTATGCTCATAGATTATTAATTGCATCTTTCTTATCTAATAAGAAATGTGTTGTTAGTAATGTTGAATTATCAAATGATGTTATAGCTACTCTAAACTGTATAAAGGAATTGGGTGGTTCATTTACTATTAAAGATAATGAAGTTATTTTTGATGGAAAAAATGATAAAGAAATTAAAGAATCTTACACACTTGATTGCGGTGAAAGTGGCTCAACAATAAGATTTCTTATACCAATTGCGTTAGTACTTAAAAAGAATAGTAAGATTACTATGAAGGGTACTAAAAAGTTAATAAGTAGAGGCTTAAGTGTATATGAAGAAATATTTAAGAAAGCTAAAATTGATTATTCTTATACAGAAGATTCATTTACTTTCTGTGGTAAGTTAAACCAATCAAAGTTTACTGTACCAGGTAATATTTCTAGTCAATATATTTCAGGTTTAATATTTGCGTTATCACTTTTAAAACGTGATACACAAATAACTATTACAGGAAATATTGAATCACTTCCATATATCAATTTAACTATTGATACTCTAGCGCATTTCAATGTCACAATTGATTTAATTGAAAATGTCGTATATATTATGGGACATCAAAAATACGCTAGAAGTAATTCAAATGTTGAAGGTGATTTCTCTAATGCAGCTTTCTTAGAAGCCTTAAATTATGTTGATCTAAATAATAACGTAAATGTTAAAGGACTTAATTACTTCTCTAGACAAGGTGATTCAATCTATATGAAGTTATTCCCTAAGCTAGAAGGAACAACACCAGTAATTGATATATCAAATTGTATCGATTTAGGTCCAATTCTATTTACAATTTCAAGTATGCTTAATGGAGCTAAAATAACAGGTATTAAGCGTCTTAGAATTAAAGAATCAGATAGAGTTGCGTGTATGGTTGAAGAATTATCTAAGTTTGGTGCTGAAATAGAAGTTTATGAAGATGAAGTAATTATTAAGAAAAAAGAATTACATAAACCAAATTGTATTTTAAATGGTCATAATGATCATAGAATAGTTATGTCATTAGCTGTATTACTTACTAAGTTTGAAGGAGTTATTGATGGTTTTGAAGCTGTTAATAAGAGTTTCCCAACATTCTTGGATAAGTTAGGTGAGGTAGGTATTAAATATGAAAATTACGAAAGATAAGAAAATTTTAATTGTAGGTCTAGGTTTAATTGGTGGATCTTATGCTGAAGGTTTTATTAAAAAAGGATATTTTGTAGGAGCTATTACTCGTAGTCAAAAATCTATTGATTATGCCTTAGATAAGGGAATTATTAGTGAAGGTAGTATTGAAGTAACAAAAGATTTTGTATCTAAATATGATGTAGTTATCTTTGCATTATATCCTGAACAATTTACTAACTGGATAGAAAAATATCAAGATTGTTTTAAACCTGGTACACTAATTAGTGATGTTACAGGTGTTAAGTGTGAAATAGTTTATAAGATTCAATCAATCTTAAGAAAAGATGTTGAATTTGTCCCAGCCCATCCAATGGCTGGACGTGAAGTATCAGGTGTTGAAAATGCGACTGATAAAATCTTTAATGGAGCAAACTATATTGTAACTCCAACTTCTGATAATACAGCTGAAGCAATTGAGGCAATAGCTTCAATTGGTGAAATCTTAGGATTTAGAAAGGTAAGTTATCTAACACCTCAAGAACATGATGAAATGATTGGATTCTTATCTCAATTAACTCACTGTATAGCAGTATCTTTAATGGTTTGTAAGGAGTCAAAGCATTTAGTAGACTTTACAGGTGATTCATTTAGAGATTTAACAAGAATAGCTAAGATTAATGAAAAGATGTGGACTGAATTATTCATTATGAATAAACATGAATTATTAAGCCAAATGGATTTATTCTTAGGACAATTTAGAAAGCTAAGAGATGCCTTAGCACAAGATGATAAAGAAACAATGCAAAATATGATGAGGTTATCTACAGAACGTAGAAAATACTTCGACTAGGAGGATGAAATTATGAATTTAGTATTCAAAAGAAAATTACCAATTCCACAGGAAATAAAGGAAATGTATCCTATAAGTGAAGAAGGTAAAAAAGCAAAAGAAAAAAATGATAAGGAAATTAGAGATATCTTTGAAGGTAAAAGTGATAAGTTCTTACTAATCATTGGACCATGTTCAGCTGATAGAGAAGATGCTGTTATGGACTATCTTCATAAATTAAAAGAAGTATCTGAAAAAGTAAAAGATGTTATTTGTATAATTCCAAGAATCTATACTAATAAGCCTAGAACTACTGGTTCAGGATATAAGGGTATGTTACATCAACCTTCCCTAAACGATGAAGAGAATATGTTAAAGGGATTAATTGCTATTAGAAAACTACACATGAGAGCTTTAAATGAAACAGGATTCTCTTGTGCAGATGAAATGTTATATCCTGAAAATCATAGATACTTATCAGATTTACTTAGCTATGTAGCTGTAGGTGCTAGAAGTAGTGAAGACCAACAACACAGAATGACAGCAAGTGGATTAAACATTCCTGCAGGTATGAAGAACCCAACAAGTGGTGACTTAACTGTTATGATGAATTCTATTAAGGCTGGCCAAATGGCACATGAATTTATTTACCGTGGATGGGAAGTTGAAAGTAAAGGAAATCCTCTATGCCACGCCATTTTAAGAGGTTCAGTAAACAAGAATGGTAATAGTATTCCTAACTACCATTATGAAGATATTATTAATTGTTATAACAAATATATGGAAGCTAAATTAGCTAATCCAGCAGTAATTATTGACTGTAACCATGCTAACTCAAATAAGCAATACTTAGAACAAATTAGAATTGCTAAAGAAGTAATGCATTCAATTAAACATAACGAACAAATTAGAAGTATTGTTAAAGGTTTAATGATTGAATCTTACTTAGTTGATGGTAAGCAAAAAGAAGATGGATGTGTTTACGGTCAATCTGTAACAGATCCATGTTTAGGCTGGGAAAAGACAGAAAAGTTAATTTTAGAACTTGCTGATATTAGACGTGATTTATTAAAGAAATAATATGACACATTATATAATAGTAAAATTGAAAGATATTAATAATATAGATGATTATATTAATATAGTTAAACCAATATATGATGAAATGGTTAAAACTATAGATGGTTTAAATAGTTATGATTTAATTATTAATAAGATTAATGGAAAGAATAATTATGATGTAATGGCTAAATTATATTTTAATTCCCTAGAGGATTTAGAAAATAATTATAAGCCAAATAATTTACATCATAAATTAAAAGAAGATTCTGAACATTTAGTAGAAAAGAAAACAATATTTGATGAATAGTCCTTCATGGACTATTTATTATATTGATTTTTAGGACTTGGAAAACCTAAAAAGAATGAATTGTTATGCAAACAAAAAGAAATTAACACAAAAGGAAAGATACATTTTAACAAGTTTTAGTCTCAAAAATGTGGTAGTTAAGCCAAAAACTTAACTACTTTTTTTATTTTTGAGATATTTTATACCATTCCTATTGACATAGTAGGAAAACAAGAGTAAAATACAATTGAATACAAGAAAGGGAGGTAGTTCCTATGACAAGAAATAATGTAAGAATTAGTTGTTGTATGAATAGTATGATGTGCATGTGTAGCGACATGTGTTTAATTATGCAAAAAAATCTCCCTAATGCCAAGTAGTAAATATTAAAGACTACTAAACAGGGAGATGCCCTGTTTTTATTTTGGCTAGTATTTAAGGAGATGGTTTTATGAGTTCTGACTGTTGTATGTATAAGGAGACTACATTTAATAAATAAAAAGGAGGGAAATTTATGGATGCTTTCTTAAATTTTAATTGGATAAGCTTATTTGCTTTATCAATCGTATTATTAATATTTGTATTTTTACATTTCTTAACTAAAAAGATTAACTGGACACTAGTTATCATAATTGCTTTAACATTAGGTATTGGAATTGGTTTCTTGTTTAAATCAGAAGGAAATGAATATTTAAAATGGGTAGGGTTAATTGGTGATGTATATATTAGAATAATCACTGCGTTAGTTGCTCCTGTAATACTTGTATCTATAGTGTCAAGTTTTATAACACTAAAGAATAAGGGAAGTATGAAGAAAATAGGAGTTAAGTCAGTTATCTGGTTACTTGCTTCAGCTAGTATAGCTATTGTTTTATCAATAACTGCTGGAACAGTATTCCACTTAGGAAAAGGTGCTGGTAGTGTATTTTCTGATATAAATAATGTTTCAGATGGTACAATCAGTGCTTATTCAAATCTAACTAAGTCTTTTGAAGAAGTAATAGTTAATCTATTCCCATCTAATATAGTAGGAGATATTCTAAATAATAATGTAGTTGCAATTATTATTATCGCAATTGCCTTATCAATTGGCTATATTAGTGTTTCAAAGACAAGTGGAGAAGATAAAGTTGTTGCATTTAAAGACTTTATAAATGCTTCAAAAAGAATAATTTATAGAGTTCTATCATTTGTAATTAAACTTACACCTTATGCAGTATTAGCAATTATATCTACATCTACAAGTAAGATGTTTAGTAATGGAGATTCAATAATTCAATTATTAATATTAGTTGGTTTAATTTATTTAGTAGCTTTAATTCATACATTTATTGCTAATGGATTATTAGTTAAATTATTTGCTAAGATTAGTCCAATTAAATTCTTTAAAGCAATTTTCCCTGCACAAGCTACAGCTTTTACAACACAATCAAGTGTTGGTACTCTTCCAGTAACCATTAAAAACTTAGAGGATCTTGGAGTAGATGAAGAAGTTTCAAACTTCACAGCACCTCTAGGAACAACTATAGGAATGCCAGGTTGTACATGTATATGGCCTATATTACTTGCGATATTCTATGTCAATGCAGTTGGTATAAGTTGGGGTGTTGGAGATTATATCATTTTAGCAATCCTAACACTTGTTTTATCATTTGGTAGTGCTGGTGTACCAGGAATCGCAATAGTTTCTTCTATATCACTATTTAGTGTATTAGGACTTCCTGTTGCTGCTGTAATTCTATTAATGCCAATAAATACTATATCAGATATGATTAGAACTGTTGATAATGTTTCAACAGCCGCAACCGCAGGTATCATTGTAGGTAATAGTGTAGTTTTAGAAAAAGAAGAAAAGGTAGACAATCCTTATGGAATTGATTTATCTAAATTAGATGAATTAAGAAAAAGAGATGAAAGCTTAATTAATGAGGATCAAGCTTGCCATCCAGTTAGAAATAAAGATAATATAAAAGATTCCTTAATTAATGAAGATCAAGCTTGCTCTATTAGCTTAAAGAGAAAAGAAAAAGAAGAATCAATAGTAAGTGAAGACCAAACTTGCTCATTTAATCCAAGAAAGAAGGCGTTAAGATGAAAAAGAAATTATCAAATAGAAGTATTTTATTAATAGTCTTATCAAGCTTTGCAATTATCTTTTTAGGCTTATCAATTATAACAAGCGTAGTTAATGTTAATAATACTAAAAAGGCTATAGATAAAATAGGAGAAGTTAAATATTCTATAGAAACAGAAGAAAAAATAGATAATGCAATAGAAAAATATGAAAAGCTAGACCGTAATATTGGGTTAAACAAAAGAGTATCAAACGTTAAAGAATTAGAAGATGCTAAGTTTAATTATGTAAGACTTGCTATTAAAAAAGCAATAGTCTTAGATAATAGAAAAGTTGCTGATGGAATAACTAATGAAGAAATATCATTGGCAGTTAATGAGGCAAAAGAAAAATTAGAAAAATATTATAAAGAAAATGAATATGAAACTATTACAGGATATTCTGAGTTTAAATTTTTGGAAGGAAAATATGGAACTAAAAATGAATCAGAAAATACACAAAATAATACACCAAGTAATAGTGAAGAAATAGAAATATGCTAGGAGGAATAAAACATGAATAAATTAAAAAGAGTATTAGGATTAGGAATAACTTTAGGACTTGGAGCATTAGCACTTGCAGGATGTAAAGATAAAACAACAAAAAAGAGTGGCACAACAGCTACTAATACAACAAGTAATGTAACAACAAATAAAACAACAACAAAAAAAGTAACTACACAAAAAGTTACAACCGAAGCAAAAAATGATGAAGATGTAAAAGTATATGAAAAGGGATTATCAAATAAGGATTATAATTTTGAACAAGAATTTTTCTTTGATGATTATAATGCTAGATCACTTGCAGATACAAAAAGGCAAGGAGTAGCAACATTTACTGATAAAGATATTATCTTTGATGCTATAACTTATGAAGAATTAGTAAATATCTTAGAATCAGATGGTAAATACTTATTCTTCTTTGGAGGATCATGGTGCCATAACACTAGAGCAGCTGCACCATATGTAAATAGTATTGCTAAAGAATATGGCGTAACTAAAATATTTAACTTTGATTTCTATTTAGATGGAACAAATGGTTCTACACATGTTAGAACTACTAAACCAGCAGATCCAACAAGGGAAACTGCAGGAACTGAATATAACTTTTTATATGGTGAATTAGTAACTAAATATCTAACAAATTTAAATGATTTTGTTGAATATAAAATTGATACAACTTCTGCACTTACTTTTGAAGATAAAACATCTACACAAGTAAACCCTCACACAACAACTGTTGCTAAATTACAAGTACCATTCTTATTCTATTATGACAAGAATAATACAGATGGACCTATCGTAAGTGCATTTGAAGAAATGGTTGATTTAGATAGTGGAGGCATTTATAAAGGAACAAATGAAGATGGATCTAGAAAACATATTACTAATGAATATGTTGAGGAGTTACATGGTTTCTTTGATTCAATCAAAAAGACTGATGGTACTATTGAAGTAACAAATTATTCAGATAAAGATTATATTATTAATACATATAATACTAAATCAGGTAAAGAAATATTTGCTTCTAATAGTCAAATTAATATTGAAACTATTACTTATAGACAACTTGATTGGTTATTAAATCAAGAAGGTAATTCTATTATTCTACTTGGTGGTACTTGGTGTGGTAATACACAAGCATCAATTAAGACATTTAATGATTATGCAGTTGAAAACGATGTAATTATTTATAACTTTGATACTAAATTAGATAGCGGAATTGGTAAAACTAAATTAGGATATAAAAAAGATGCTCATATTAGAGAATCTAATACAAAATTAACTACTTTATATACAGATTTAATTGATAAATATTTCACTAATATAGTTACTTTATATGATGTTAATGATGAAGCAAGCTATAAGCATATTGAATATACTAATAAAGAAGGAGAAGTAGTAAAAGTTAAGAAATTACAAGTACCTTATTTATTAAGTTACAATAAAGATGCTAAAGATAGTGATGATTTAATTGCACCTATTACTTCATATTATGAAGAAATGTTATCTTTAAATGAAACAAAACCTGATTATGTATATAGTGAAACAAATTATAAATCAATTAAAGATAATACTCATAAAGTAATTCATACATATTTAAAACGTGTTGGCGAATGCAAAGAAGAAAGCCAAGAAAGCTGCCATTAGTTAAATAAAAAAGGGGGGACATTATGGATGTAGTTCTATACGGGGACTCTAACACTTACGGGCTAAAACCTGAAGGTGGTAGATATGAAAATAGATATTCAAATATCTTAAAACAATATTTTGATTTAAAAGTTAATATCTATGAAGAGGGTCTTATCGGTAGAACTACAGTCTATAATGACTATAGACCTAATAGAAAAGCCATTGATGATATAGATATTATATTATCAAAATATAGGAACATTGATTTATTTGTTATAATGCTTGGAACAAATGATTATAAAATCAAAAATGCAAGAAACATCAAAGAACTAAAAAATGGCATGAATAAGCTATTAACTAAGATAATAGATAATAAAAATATAAAGAAAGTATTGATTATTTCACCAATCTTACTTAGTGAAGATATAGAAAAGAAGGATAGTGAATTTGATTATAATTCATACCTTTTATCAAAAGAAGGAAATAAAGTATATAAAGAATTAGCTAGTGATTATAATGCCTTATTTTTTGAAGCGGGCTTAGTAGCAAAGGCAGGTAGTGATGGGGAACACTTTGATCAAGTGAGTCACTACAATCTAGCAAAT
>JAGCWW010000058.1 GCA_017961685.1 Acholeplasmatales bacterium
AGAGAAGATAAAACATTCAAATATTCAATTGAAAAAACTACTAATGAATATGGTATTTATACCATCACTATTTATTCAGAGAAAAAAGGAATATATAATATGGATGTTTTATTGGCTAATCCATTCAAAAATAAGACAAAAGAAAATGTTGGTCCTGCCCAATTTACTGTATATCCTGAAAAAGTTCCACACAAAAACTTCACTAGATTCTTCAGCAAACCAGAAGGAAGAGTACCAGCTGCATCTACTATGAATATTTCATTCACTTTAGCTGATAGATTTGACAACTTATTCGAAGGAAGACATGATTGTGTCGATAAACCTTATTTAACTCTCTTGAATAATGAAGTACCATTAAAAGTTGTTTCTATGAAATTATTACCAGATGAAAAGACATATGAAGTTCTTGTTAAACCTAAATATCCACCTAAAAATATGAGTATGAATGTATTATATAACGATGGAGATGATACTGCTTATTGCTTCCCAGAAAATATTAATGTTTATGTTGTTGCTGAAATTGACTTTACAAAGACTCAAATTCGTTCAAGAAATAAAGATCTCATTTATGTTGGAGATATGCTAGATATGTGGCTATATACCTTCGATAAATTAGGAGAATGTTATGATGAAGTAGATAATAGTAACTCATTCACAATAGAAGTTGTTGGTCCAGCTGGTGATAAAAGATTATTCACTTCAAATTATGCTGTTAAGAGAACAAATAATAATGAACTCGAATGCAATAATGAATATCAAATAATTACAAAAGAACCTGATAATATTTATACTATTTCTGGTAATTATGTAATTAAAGTCTTTGCTAATAAAACAGAAATTGCTAAATATGATCAACTTTGTCTCCCATTAGGATATAGCAAATTCTATTTAGAATTATATTTCAACAAAGATAATGTTTCAGTTTTAGATATAAATAAATTCAAAGTAACAGGAACTGATAAATATGGAAACAGACCAATTGAACCATTAGTTGATGATATTGACATTACATTAACATTCATCCAAGATAACAGTGTAACTAATATTACTTATGACAAATTCGAAAACAAGAGAACTGAAGTAGACTTCGATTTAAGTGTCCATAAAGTCGGTAAACACCAAATGCACTTATGGTACAAGAAAGAAGAAGTATTAGTAGTTAATGAAAAAGAAGATTTACCAATATTAACAGTCTTAAGTGGTCCATGCAGAGCTGAAACTAATAAACATTTCAATACTACTATGTTAACTGGATGGGTATCTCAAAAACCAGTATTCTTCAAATTCCAATGCTATGATGTTTATGAAAATAAGATTACAAAAGGAGGAGAAAAATTCGATGTAGCTGTTGATCTTGTAGTAGATAAAGAAACTACACCTACTAATTTCCATTATGTTGAAGATAACGGAGATGGTTCATATAATGTATTCTTCCTTCCTGATACTCCTGGAAAATATATTATTAGACTTAAAGTTGATGATGGTATTAAATATGGACAAGATGTTGAAAAAGATTATGTACA
>JAGCWW010000059.1 GCA_017961685.1 Acholeplasmatales bacterium
ATTGAATTTATTAATTAAAAAATAATTAAAATAACAATTTAATTAAAATAATTTTTATCCCCAATCCTCAATAGAATTTATTAAAAGATTGTTGTCTTACCAATTATAATAGATACATATTCATTTACTTCTATATAATTAATTACCATATAATACTTGTTTTTTTATTTCGGGTAAAGTTTTAATAATTCTTTGGGTCATGGTTAAACTTTCAATATCGTTTAAATCAGGCACTCCATCTACTTTGATAGTGAAAGTATAGTATCCTTTAGGAGAGATATTTCTAGCATCATAAATAGATGAAGGATCTATAATACCAACACCATCTTCATTAACAACAGTTCCACTCATTGAACCAGGAGAAAACTTAGCTTTACTCTTAGATTTAATATACAATTTCATATTTAATATACTCTTCTTGAACAATTCTGCATCTTTAAGTGCAGTATTTGTTTCTTCTGCTGTCTCTTCGTTCGAAATAGTAATTTGGTATCCTGATTCTATTACTTGAATATTGGCATTAGCTTGAATATTCGTATATACAATTTCTTGATCAGGGAATTCATATCCTTCATCATATAAACTATCAAACATAGCTTTAGTAATAACATTTTCAGCATCGAGTGATGCCATCCAAGCAATAAGTCCACCTAAACCTTTTCGCTTTACATAGTCTCCTTTAGCGGCAACAGATTTTTCATTATCACAAGTAAAGAAATATCCACCAGAAGGATTATAATAATATGCGGCTTTTGCAGTGTCATCAAAATATTCTTGTAAGCCATATTGTTGCATTAAAGATGGTAATTCATAAAAAGGAAAAGAGCCAGCTTTGGTTCCATCTGGGCCTATGATACTATTAGGGTCAGCAGAAGCATATAATCCTGGATTATTTGGATCTAATCCATCATTTTTGACACCACCCCAACCACGAGTATAGGGAGCAACACCTATTATTATTTTTTTATAATCAATGCTATTACCATATGTTTCTTCTAAATATGAAATGCAATTCTCAACTGAATTTTGAGCATCAGTCATAGTATCATGATTATATGCTTCATTAGTATATAAAGCTGTATGATGACCTGTATAAGCATTCCAAGCACCATTTAAATCATATGTCATCATATTTGCATAGTCTACTATTTTCAATACTTTATCATATTCTATTTTGGACATATATGTACGAGAAGCTGACATGGCAACAGATAATTCATAATATCTATTATTTTTTTGGCCTATAATATCTAATTCATTTCTTATTTCTTGTAATAAAAGAGTAAAATGTTCTGTATCTTCCGGTGTTCCTGGACATCCTTCGTCTTTATCTACTCCACTTCCACTTGGATCTGGTGGTCTAACCGCAGTTGGATATTCCCAATCAATATCAACAAAATCGTATCCTAAATAATCAATGAATTTTACAATATTTTTAGCAAAATTCTTTCTTTTGGTTTCATCCGCTGCAACTGCTGGGAAATCTCCTGATCTTGTCCATCCTCCAACAGAGATACCTATTTTCACATGTGGATTTTTAATTCTTAATATCGCTATCGCTCCTAAAACACCAGCATAAGGAGCTCCATAGTTTATACCATCTAATTCTGGAAGAGTTGTTATTTGGAAATCTGCATATTCGTCACATAGGACTAAATCCCCATTTGCATCCATGTCTAAGA
>JAGCWW010000060.1 GCA_017961685.1 Acholeplasmatales bacterium
AGTTGGCCTGCCAGGGCCACAGCTGGGTAGCTATGTGCGGAAGGGATAAACGCTGAAAGCATCTAAGCGTGAAGCCCACCTTGAGATGAGATTTCCCATCGATAAGAGTAAGACCCCTTGAAGACTACAAGGTTGATAGGCTGGGTGTGGAAGCACGGTGACGTGTGGAGCTGACCAGTACTAATAGGTCGAGGACTTAACCTTATAATAGAAACCTTTAAGAAAATATCTAGTTTTGAGAGATTAGTCTGGTGACGATAGCGAAGTGGACACACCTGTTCCCATCCCGAACACAGAAGTTAAGCACTTCAACGCTGATGATAGTACCACGGTGCGAAAGTAGGAAGTTGCCAGGCAATCTCTTTATTTGCCTACATAGCTCAGTTGGTTAGAGCACCTGACTGTTAATCAGGGGGTCCTAGGTTCAAGTCCTAGTGTGGGCGCCATTTTTATTTAATTAGGCTTTTAAAGCCTTTTTTATTTATATTTGAATAAATATTAGTACAAACAAAAAAAGGCATCATTTTGCCTTTTTTCTTTATTTATTATTTTTCTCTTCTATCTTTACCAATGAAGAAGTACGCTCTTAAGTCTGGTCCACAGTGAGAAGCAATTGTTGGTCCCATTAAAGTAATATATAGATCTTTAAATCCAACCTCTTTTTGAATTCTTTCACCTAATTCTTTAGCTTTTTCTAAGCAATCTGCATGACAAATATATAATGTTTGTTCACTAGGATTAATTGCTTTTTCTTTAATATCTTCAATAATAGCTAATTCACTCTTTTTAGTTCCATGACACTTTTTATCAATATAAAGCTTACCTTCAGAATCAACCTTTAATATTGGATTAATGTGTAATAATTTTCCAATGATATATTTACTCTTCTTAAGTCTACCACCCTTATAGAAGTACTCTAATGTATGAGTAGTATAGTTTGTATTAATGAAGTATTTGTATTCGTTTAATTGATCATATACTTCTTGAAGAGAATAGCCTTTATCTCTAAGCTCTACAGCTTTAATAACTAACATACCAGTACCAACACAAGCAAATAATGAATCTAATACTTTAACTTCCTTTTTCATTTCTTTTGCTTTTATTTCGGCATGTTCATAACAATTTGATAGTCCACTTGATAAACAAATATGTAGGATTGGTTCACCTGTTGAATTCCATACTTTTTCAACATCATCACCATTATAGCATCCTGTTTTACTTAGTTGTCCTTCACGGAATCTCTTATAGAAAGCAGTCTTATCATCAAATTCCATATTATCTTCATATTCAGCATCGCCTTGAATATATTTAATTGGGACTAACTTAATGTCATTTCTTTTTATAAAGTCGCTAGGAAGATCACAACTTGAATCACATGTAATATAAAACTTTTTTTCCATTTCCATCACCCACCATCATTGTATAATTAATATACTAGTAATACAATAAAGTTTTCCATTAGTTTACTCTAAAGAATAAACTAATAATTCTACTAGAAAAAAATAATATTCTACTATGAGTAGAATTAATAAAAAAATACTGATATAATTAGTTTGAGGTGATTAAAATGATTGATATTCATACTCATATTTTAAATGGTGTAGATAACGGTTGTAAAGATTATAATGATGCCGGAAAGGTCGTACTTAAGGCAAAATCTCAAGATGTAACTGCAATGTTTGTAACACCACATCAAACAGCTTATGCTGGCTTTGATGCTGATAGTTTAAAGCAAAAGTTTAATAAGTTTAATGAAATCTTTCAAAAGCATGGAGTAGACTTATATTTAGGTGCGGAAATAGAATATAGTAAAGATGTTTTAGTTAAAGTATTTTATAAAAAGCTATTATCTATGAATAACACTAAATTTGTTTTAATTGATTTTAATTCATCACAAGAAGAATATGATTTATTAAGCGTCATAAAAGATTATAAGGCTCATGGATTTAAAATTATAATTGCTCATGCTGAATGCTTAAACTTAAAGGAAAGTGAGTATTTAAGAATTAAAAATGCTGGAGCTTATATTCAAGTAGATGCTGAAGATATATTTAATAAGAAATATAAGAAAATAATTGATTATCTATTTGAAGAAAGATTAGTTGACTTTGTAGCATCTAATATCCATTCATCTAAGGGGAATTACATAATGGATAAAGCTTTAAAAGATGTAACTAAACGTACAACAAAAGATTATGCTGATTTAATCTTTAATAGAAATGCTAAGAACTTACTTATATTAGGTAAATAATTAAATTAATATTGATTAAATTTATAATTTAATATATAATACATAAATGTAGTGTTGATAAAGAAGTAGTAAGAATAATAACTAGATATAGTAGAGAATAAGTGTCACCGGCTGAAAGCACTTTGTGTATTTATATTCTGAATTCACCTTTTGAACTAATCGTATTTCTGCGTTAAAGAATTTGAGTGCTAGAATTAATTTTCTAGAATTAAGGTGGTACCGCGTTAATTACGTCCTTAGAGAAATCTAAGGGCTTTTTTTAATAGATAAGGAGGAAAAATTATGGAATTAGAAAACATTGAATTAGTCGCAACAGAAGAAATTGAAAAATGTGATGACTTAGATCAACTTAATGAAACTAGAGTTAAGTATCTAGGTAAAAAGGGCTTAATTCAAGGATTTATGAGCAAAATGCGTGATTTATCTAACGAGGAGCGTCCTAAGTTTGGAGCTTTAGTTAATAAGATAAAGGCAGCTATTGAAGAAAGAATTAAAATTGCTCAAGAAAAGTTAGAAGAAAAGAAGATTAATAAGAAACTAGAGAGTGAAGCAATTGATGTAACTCTACCTGGTTATAAGTTTAATACAGGTGTAATCCACCCATTAATGCAAACAATCGAAGAGATTGAAGATTTATTTATTGGTATGGGTTATGAAATTGCTGAGGGCCCAGAAGTTGAAGAAGATTTATATAACTTTGAACTTCTAAACTTACCTAAGGATCACCCAGCAAGAGATATGCAAGATACTTTCTATATTAACCCTAATGTTTTGCTAAGAACTCATACTTCGCCAGTTCAAGCAAGAACTATGCAAGCTAAACAAGGTAAACCAATTAAGGTTATTTGCCCTGGTAAGGTTTATAGAAGAGATGATGATGATGCAACTCACTCACATCAATTCATGCAAGTTGAAGGTTTAGTATTAGGTAAAGATATATCTTTAGCTGATTTAAAGGGTACTTTACTAGAAGTTGCTAAGAAAGTATTTGGTAATGAAAGAGAAATTAGACTACGTCCAAGTTTCTTCCCATTTACTGAACCAAGTGTAGAAGTAGATGTATCATGCTTTAAATGTAATGGTAAAGGATGTTCTATTTGTAAGAATTCAGGATGGATTGAAGTATTAGGTGCTGGTATGGTTAATAATAACGTGCTAAAGATGAATGGATATAATCCTGATGAAATCCAAGGCTTTGCCTTTGGTATTGGTGTTGAAAGATTCACAATGCTTAAATATGGTATAGAAGATATTAGAAACTTCTATTTAAATGATCAAAAATTCTTAAATCAATTCAAGGGGGTAAAATAAGATGAAAGCTAGTTTAAATTTTATTAAAGACTTCGTTAAAATTGATGAAACAAATGAAGAATTATACAAATTATTATCATTCAAGGTAATTGAAGTAGAAGAATATTATAAGTTAATTGACGCAACTAATCTAACAATTGGCCATATTAATGAATGTGTAATGCATCCAGATAGTGACCACCTACATATCTGTCAAATTGATTTAGGAGATAAGGTTGAACAAATCGTTTGTGGTGCCCCTAACTGTACTGCAGGTATTAATGTAGTAGTTGCTAAAGATGGTGCCGTATTACCTGGTAACTTCAAAATCAAAAAGAGTAAAGTAAGAGGTGTTGAATCTAACGGTATGTGCTGCTCTCTTCAAGAATTAGGTATTGAAGAAAAGTATGTTCCAGAAGAATTCAAAAATGGAATAGTTATTCTTGGTGATGATGCTAAAGCTGGAGAAGATCCACTTAAATATTTAGGTTTAGATGATACAGTATTTGAATTAGGTTTAACTCCAAACCGTGGAGATTTACTAAGCCACTTAGGTGTTGCTTATGATATTGCCGCAGCTAAAGGTGAAACAGTTTCATTTACTGCTCCAGTAATGAAAAATGCGAAACCAAGCGATTTATCTGTTAAAGTTGAAACTGAAAACTGTTATGCATATTATGCAAGAAAGATTACTAATATCACAATTAAAGAATCACCTTGGTGGTTAAAAGGTAGACTAATAGCTTGTGGTATTAGACCTATTAATAACTTAGTAGATATTACAAACTATGTAATGCTAGAACTTGGTACTCCACTACATGCATTTGATGCTGATATTATTGGAAACAATATCGTAGTAAGAAATGCAAAAGAAGGAGAAAAAACAACTACACTAGATGAGGTTGAAAGAGAATTAAAGCCAACTGATGTAGTAATTACTGATGGAAAAGAAGTAATTGCTATTGGTGGTGTAATGGGATGCTTAAAATCAGGAATTAATGAAAACACTAAAAACATTATTCTTGAATCTGCATACTTCGCGCCTACAGCAATTAGAAAGACTGCATCACGCTTAAATCTTCATAGTGAAGCTTCAATGCGTTATGAAAGAATCGTTGATCCTTCTAGAACAACTCTTGCTTTAGATAGAGCAACAGAATTATTCGGTTTACTTGCTGATGGTAATATCGATAATGGTTATGCTTGTGTTGATAACTTAAAGAAAGATGATAAAGAAATATCAATTGAACTTAATAAGATTAAGAGCTATTTAGGAATTGATATTAATGAAGCTCAAGTAGAAGAAATCTTCAAGAGATTAGGATTTAAAGTAGAAGCTAATAATGGCTCATTTAAAGTATTTGTACCTTCTCGTAGAGTAGATATTTCAACTAGTCAAGACCTACAAGAAGAAATCGCTAGAATGTATGGATATGGAAACATTCCATCAACTCTACCTAATACAAACTCTAAGGGTGCTTTAAATGAAAAGCAAAAGCTAATTAGAAGTGTTAGACACTTCCTTGCTGGACTAGGTTTAATGGAAGTAGTTAATTATTCTTTAATTAATAAGAATGATTTAAATAAGTTTGGTGAATTTACTAATGAAATTTCTCTATTAATGCCAATGACTAGTGATAGAGAAACTTTAAGACAAACATTACTAAACAGTATTGTTGAAGATTTAAGATACAATAGTGCAAGACAACAACAAGATTTAGCAATCTTTGAAATTGGTAAAGGTTATAACACAAATGGTGAATATGACTTACTTGCTGCTGGTATTAAAGGTATGTTTAATTCAAGCTTATGGCAAGGTAAGAAAACACAATCTGATTTCTACCTACTTAAAGGTATTCTAGAACAATTACTTGCTTATGTAGGAATTGAAGTTACATTTGTTAAAGGTGTAAATAATGGCTTACATAACGGACAAACTGCATTCATCATGGCTGGAGATACTAAGCTTGGTGTAATTGGTGGATTACATCCATTAATCTTAAAAGAAAATGATATTAATGAAGGATTTGTTTTTGAAATTAATCTAGATGAAATCTTAAAACTTAGAAACGCAAAGAATAATTATAAACCAATTTCTAAGTTCCCAACTGTATCACGTGATATTGCCATTCTAATTAATAAGGATGTTCCTGCAAGTGATATTATTGCTTTAATTAAACAAACAGCTAAGAAGTTAGTTAATATTAATATCTTTGACGTATATCAAGGAGATAAGATTGATGCTAACTTAAAATCAATCGCTATATCTTTAGAATTTCAAGATACAGAAAAGACATTAACTAGTGAAGATGTAGATAAGTTCATTAATCAAATCTTAAAGAGATTAGATTTCACTTATCAAGCAAAACTTAGATCATAGAACAATTAAGAGGATTAATTCCTCTTTTTTTGTTTATAATAAAACAAAAATATGATAAAATGATTTTGGTGATGATTATGAAAAAAACTCTTTTTTTGATTCCATTAGTTTTAGTATTAGTATCATGCAAGAAAAAAAGTGATGATCCACTTAAGTATGAATTAAACTTAAGTAATACTTATACCGCAATCTTAGAAGATGGCTCAACTGCAAAAAAGGTTAGTGTGCCTAAAAAGTATAACGGTAAAGAAGTCACTGAACTTTCAGGATTTAGAAACAATTCATATATTGAAAGTGTCACATTTACATCAAACATCACTAAGATTGATGCTGGAACATTTACTTTTTGCGAGCACTTAAAAAAAATAAGTGTAAGTAATTCTGATACTTTTAAAACAATTGATGGAAATTTATACAATGATAAATCATTACTAGTTTATGCATCTGGTAAAACTGATGAAACTTTTGAAACTGATTATAATATTAGTTCAAGAGCTTTTACTTGTGCACCTAACTTAAAGAAAATAAAATGCAATGGTAATATCGTAGAAGATAATGCCTTTATGTTTTTAGAATCTATTGAGGAAATTTATATTTCAAGTAGAACTAATACAATTAGTGATAATTTTATTTATGGTATTATGCCAAAAAGATTAGTTGTAAATAATAAAACAATTCTTGATACTTTAACTGTTAAAGATATAAAAGAAGTTTATGTTATTAAAAATGGTATAGTTTCAGAAGACTTCTTAAGTAAATACAAATACGTTGAAGATAAAACAATTGATAAGGATACATACTTATATTATGAGGTGAAATAATGACTCTATTTGATTTAAACTTAGATGATTTAGAAAATTTTATAGAGTCCCTTGGTGAAAAGAAATATCGCGCTAAGCAGATATTTTTAAGTCTATATAAAGATAGAGTAACTTCATATGATGAAATGACTACCTTAAAAAAGGAATTTAGAGACTTATTAAAAGAAAAACTTCCATTTCCAACACTTGAACTAGTTAATAGACAAGTAAGTACTGATACAACAGAAAAGTTTTTATTTAGATTAAGCGATAATAATCTAATTGAAACAGTTTTAATGCCTCATGATTATGGATATTCTTTATGTGTATCAAGTCAAGTAGGTTGTCCTATGGCTTGTTCATTCTGTGCATCTGGTGCGTTTGGCTTTAAACGTAATCTAGAAACTTATGAAATGGTTAAACAAGTATTAGATGTTGAAAAATATTCTAATAAAAAAATAAGTAGTGTTGTAATTATGGGAATAGGAGAACCATTCTTAAATTATGATAATGTCATTAAGTTCATTAGAATAATTAATAATGATTTTGGTATTGCAATAGGTGCTAGACATATTACACTATCTACTAGTGGAATATTACCTAAGTTTAAAGATTTTGAAAAAGAAAAGTTCCAAGTAAATCTTGCGATAAGCTTACATGCATCTAATAATGAACTAAGAAATAAATTAATGCCAGTTAATAAAAAATATCCTTTAGAGGATTTAATAGATGCAATTAAAACTTATATTGAAAATACAAATAGAAGAGTAACTATTGAATATATTTTGCTTGATGGAATTAATGATTTAGATACTAACGCAAAAGAACTTGCTAAACTTCTTAGAGGTTTAAATGTTTATGTTAATTTAATTCCATACAATGAAACATCAAATAACGATTATAAACGTAGTAAAAGAACAAATATCTTCTTTGATTTACTAAAAAAAGAAGGTTTAAATGTAACTGTTAGAAAAGAACATGGACATGATATAGATGCCGCATGTGGACAACTTAGAGGTAAAATGATAAAAGGAGAATAAGATGAAGAAAGGTTTAGTTTTAAAGATTACAGGTGGAAACTATACAATTAAAGATTTAGACACTAACGAAGTAATTATGGCTAAAGCAAGCGGAAAATTAAGATATGTTAGAGTTGCTAGCGATAAAATTATAACTGTTAGTCCTAAGGCTGGAGATATCGTTAATTATGAAAATAATTATATCGAAAGTGTTAACGAAAGAAAGAATTCTCTAAGAAGACCTGATTGTGCAAATATCGATCAAGTTGTTTTAATTTTCTCTTGTAAGGAACCTGACTTTAGCTTTAATTTATTAGATAATTTTATTCTTCATGTTGAAAAAGAAAATATAGATATAAAAATAGTTATAACTAAAATTGATTTACTTAATGATGATGAATTAAATGATTTAAAGAAAAAACTATCATATTATGAATCAATTGGTTATGAACTATATTACACATCAAGCAAGATAAATAATGGAATTGATACTTTAAAACCATTGTTTGAAAATAAAATAAGTGTCCTATCTGGTCAAACAGGTGCGGGTAAATCAAGCCTACTTAATGCGATTGATCCAAACTTTAAACAAAACACAAATGAAATATCTAAGGCTCTAGGACGTGGGAAACATACAACACGTACAACAGAACTACTTGAATATGATAATGGATATATCGCAGATACTCCAGGATTCTCAAGTCTAGACTTCTTTGGTTTTGAAATAGATGATTTAAAGAAATGCTTTAAAGATTTCTATAAATTAAGTAATGAATGTAGATATAGTGATTGTAACCACATAAATGAACCAGATTGTAATGTTAAAAATAACTTAGATAAAATCTTAAAATCAAGATATGAAAATTATCTAAAGTTTTATGAAGAAATAAAGAAAAATAAGAAATATTAGGAGGATTTAACTATGCAAATAGCCCCATCAATTTTATCTAGTGATTTTGCTAGATTAAAAGAAGAAATTGAATCAATCAAAAACTGTGATATGGTACATATCGATGTTATGGATGGACATTTCGTTCCAAATTTAACATTTGGTGCACCTGTTGTTAAATGCATTAGAAAATATACTGAACTTTTCTTTGATTGCCATTTAATGATTTCTAATCCACTAAAATATGCTAAAGACTTTGCCGCAGCTGGTGCTGATTTAATTACTTTCCACTATGAATCAGATAATGATCCTAAAGAAGTAATTGATGAAATTAGACGTTTAGGCTGTAAAGTAGGAATTTCAGTAAAACCTAAAACAGATATCAAAGAAATTGATAAATACTTAGATTTAGTTGATTTAGTATTAATCATGAGCGTTGAACCTGGTTTTGGTGGACAAAGCTTTATGCCTGAAGTTTTAGATAAGGTAAGATATTTAAAATCATTAAAGAAGAAGTTCGTAATTGAAATTGATGGTGGAATTGATGATAAGACAATTATTCAAGCAAAAGAAGCTGGTGTAGATATTTGTGTTGCTGGTTCATACATCTTTAAACAAAAAGATAGAATTGAAACTATTAAAAAATTAAAGAGTGTATAAAATGAAATTAAGTGATTCACAAAACTTTTTAGTAAACAAAGAGTTAGTTAAAAGTATCGTAGATAAGGCTAAATTTAATAATGATTTATCTATGCTTGAAATTGGTGCTGGTAAAGGTATAATAACTGATGAATTAATGAAAAAATATAATGTTACAGCACTAGAATTAGATAATAATTTATATAATGATTTATTAAAGAAATATAGTGATAAAAACATTACTTTATTAAATGAAGATATTCTAGATTATAATTTTGATAAAGATTATAATGTATTTTCTAATATTCCATTTAATATAACTACAAGTATTCTTACAAAACTACTTAAGGATAATCATATATATGATATATACTTAATCATGCAATATGAACCATTCTTAAGATTTTCTACTAATAATGAATTATATTTAACATATAAATATTTATTATTTAAACCTTTCTATGAAATGAATTTGGAATACAAGTTCAAACCAGTTGATTTTAATCCTAAACCAAACGCAAGAATTATTCTAGCGTCATTTATAAGAAAAAATAAACCTGATATTTCATTTAATGATATAAATCTATACTTAGATTTTATAAGTTATTTATTTAGTAAAAAATCTAAACTATTATTTGAAAAGATAGATAAATTATTTAGTGATAAACAAAAAGAAATAATTAAGAAAGCTTTAAAAGTAGAAGATGATCATTTATTTGCATCACTAACTTATGAACAAATCATTTATTTATTTAATACATTTAATAAATACGCAAATGATAGAAGTAAGAAAGTAGTTTTAAGCTACTTTAATCAAAAAGAAAAAGAGGATAATAATCCTCATAAAAACTTTAGTAATAAGAATAATTGGTAAAGAAAAAGAAGGCCTGTGCCTTCTTTTCTTTATGTTAAAGATTAAGCTCTTTCGATGTCACACTTTTTTAATGCTCTAGCGGAGATCTTAACCTTCTTAACAGTACCATCTTCCATTTTAATGCGAACTGTTTGTAAGTTAGCTTTCCAAGTTCTTCTAGTAGCACGTAGTGAATGCGAACGAGCATTTCCTGTTGAAGTTGATTTACCTGTTAAATAGCATTTAGCCATAAGTCTTACCTCCTTTTTACTATTACACTTACACGCATAAATTAGTTTATCATAAGATAAAAGAAAAAACAATACTTTTTTTCAAGTTTATTGTAAATTTTTTTTAAAGAAATCGTTAACAATTCATAAAGATTTTTATTTTTCTTGATTTTATTTCATAACTAGTATAGAATATAAAGGGTAAAAGTGAGTTTACTATATATATTTAACTTATTTTTTACTTTTTATGATATATATCATAATAATATTTATTTTATTTTAAAAATTCGCCAATGTAGGGCTTAATATATTATAGATGAATAGAAATTGAAAATTTACTGGAGGAATAATTATGCCTGTTACGAAAATTAGTGGAGCTCTTCTTAAGAAGATGGTCACAAACGGTGCAGTTAATCTTAAAAATTGCTACGCCGAAGTAGATGCTTTAAACGTATTCCCTGTACCAGATGGTGATACAGGAACAAATATGAGTATGACAATGATGGCTGGTATTAGAGAAATTGAAAATGTCAGCAGTAAACAAATAGTTTTAATCTTAAAGAATTTATCACGTGGACTTTTAATGGGTGCTCGTGGAAATTCAGGTGTTATACTTTCTCAATTCTTTAGAGGAGTATACGATGGATTAAAAACAGTTACAAAAGATTATATCTCATTAACTGAATTTGCTAATGCCTTATATTCTGGTTATAAGATGGCTTATAAAGCTGTTATGTCACCAGTTGAAGGAACAATTTTAACAGTTGTTAAGGATGCTGCAAAAGCAATTAGTGGAAAAGCATATCAAACATTAGATGAATTAATTGATGATTACTTAAATGCAGCAAAAGAATCATTAGCTAATACACCTAAATTACTTCCTATTTTAGCTGAAGCTAAAGTAGTAGATTCAGGTGGTGCTGGATTCGTTAAGATTGTTGAAGGTATGCAAATGATGCTTAATGGTGAAAAGCTTCATATTCAAACAGAAGAAGAAAAAGCTAAAGCCAAAGAAGCAACAGAAACTGAAATCAAATTTGGATATTGTACAGAATTCATTATTGAACTTGCTGAACCAGATAAATTTATTGAATCAGAATTAAAAGATAAATTAACTGAAATGGGAGATTCATTAGTATTAGTAAGAGATGAAAACTTACTAAAGGTACATGTTCATGTTAATAAACCAGGTGAAGTATTAAATATTGCTCAATCTCTAGGTGAAATCGTAACAACTAAGATTGAAAATATGCGTATACAACATACACAATTCATTGAACCAAAGAAACAAGAACATAAAGAAATAGGTATTATTTCAGTATGCTTTGGTGATGGAATTAAAAAAGCATTCACTGATTTAGGTGTTGATTATATTATTGATGGAGGCCAAACTATGAACCCATCAACAGAACAATTCCTAAAGGCAATGGATAATATTGATGCATCAAGCTATATCATTATTCCAAATAACTCAAATGTTATTTTAGCTGCTGAACAAGCTGCTAATCTAGTAGAAGATAAAAAAGTAGTTGTTTTAAAGGCTAAATCAATTGCTTCTGGTTATTCAGCATTAATTAATTTTGATCCTGAATTATCAATTGATGAAAACTTTGAAAACATGAGCGATGTAATTGATACTGTTAAAACAGGAGAAGTTACTTATGCAGTTAGAGATACAGAAATTGATGGAGTAAAGATTAACTCAGGAGATTTCATGAGTCTATCAGGTAAAAAGATTTTCTCTTCAACAAAAGAAAGATTAGATGCTATTAAATCATTAATTGATGGTTTAATTGATTCTGAATCTGAAATTGTTACATTATTCTATGGAATTGATGTAAATGAAGATGAAGTAAATGAAGTAACTGATTACATCAATGAAATTGATGATGAAATCGAAATTGAAATCATCGAAGGAAAACAAGATATTTATTCTTATATCGTATCAGTTGAATAGAACCTCAAAAGAGGTTCTTTTTTTTGAAAAATTATATTTCAAATACAAATTGTCTATTTAATATTGTATAATATTAATTGAGGCGAGAATATGAACGTAAAAGATATGCAAATTAGAAAAAGTGATGGTATAGGTCCAAAGACTTTTCAAATTCTAAAAGACAATAACATTAATACCATTTTTGATCTAATTAATATTTTCCCAACTAGATATTTAAACTTCATGGAAACGGGACTTGAACAAGATAATGTCTTTATCAAGTGTACGGTTTTTACTTTGCCTAAAATGACTTTTGTGAAAAAGAATTTAAGCTATATGACTTTTGATGTAACTTATAAAGATAGAATTGTTAGAGTTACAATATTTAATCGTAACTATTTAGAATATAAGATTAAAGAAAATCAAGTTATTTATGTAACTGGTAAGTTTGAAGCAAATAGAAATAATATAATCGCAAGTAATATTTATTTTTCTTTAAAAGAAGATTCGTTTGAACCAGTATATGATTTTAATCAAATACCTTCAAAAACATTAAAAAAGATTATTAATAACGTATTAGATAAATATAGTATTTATATTCATGAAGAACTACCTGAATATTTGCTTAAAAGATATAATCTACCTGATATTTATACAGCTTATAAGTATATTCATAATCCAAGTAGTGAATTAGAATATCAACTTGCCTATAAACGCTTTAAATACGAGGAATTTTTAACTTTTGAGCTTAAGCTACAATATATTAGACAAATTAATAGAACTAGCCTAAAAACGCCTAAAAAATGGGATATAAATGTTATAAGAGATTTCATTAAAACAATTCCTTTTGAATTAACTGATTCGCAAAAAGAAGTTAGTAATGAAATATATAAAGACTTAAAAAGTAATTATCCAATGAATAGATTAGTTCAAGGTGATGTAGGTAGTGGTAAAACTATAGTTGCGGCACTAGCTATTTATGCTGTAGCACTAGATAATTATGAAGTATGCTTTATGGCCCCAACAGAAATATTAGCTTACCAACATTACGAAAACTTAAGTAATTTATTTAAAGATACAAAGATTAGAATAGAAGTTCTAACTAGTAGTATTAAAGGTAAAACTAGAAAAGAATTATTAGATAAGATTAAAAATCATGAAGTAGATGTAATTATTGGTACTCATGCATTATTTACTGATGATATAATATATGATAATTTAGGTTTAGTTATAACAGATGAACAACACCGTTTTGGGGTTAAACAACGTCAAGCCTTAAGAGAAAAAGGATTTAATCCTGATGTCTTATATTTAACCGCAACCCCTATTCCAAGAACTCTAGCTATAAGTCTATTTGGTGATATGGATTCATCTATTATTAAACAAATGCCTAATGGTAGAAAAAAGGTTAAAACAAAAGTTGTTTTAGAAGATAATTTAGATGCATGTTTAAGCTTTTTATCTAATGAATTAGATAATGGACATCAAGCTTACGTTATATCACCTTTAATTGAAGAATCAGATAAAATGGATCTACATGATGTGTATAAAACTTATGATTTATTAAAAGAAAAATTACCAAATTATAAGATGGAAATATTACATGGTAAGATGAAACAAACTGAAAAAGATGAAATAATGAATAGATTTAAAAATAAAGAATTTAACTTACTTATTTCTACAACTGTAATAGAGGTTGGTATAGATAATCCTAATGCGACAGTTATGATGATTTTTAATGCAGAACGCTTTGGCTTATCACAATTACACCAACTTAGAGGTAGAGTAGGTAGAAGCAACTTAGAATCATTTTGTTTTTTAATAACTGATGATACTGATAAAGCTAGATTAAAGATTATTGAAGAAACTACAGATGGCTTTAAACTAGCTGAAGAAGATTTAAAACTAAGAGGACCTGGAGATTTCTTTGGACTTCGTCAATCAGGTGTACCTAAGTTTAAATTTGGTGATCTAATACAAGATTATAGAGTATTAGAAAATGCCAAAAATGATGCTTATGATTTAGTTTTTAACATTGGCTTAGATAGATATGTTTATCTAAAAGATAAAGTTAATAAAGAAATAAATAGTATTAAAGATTAAAATGTGATACAATAACTTTGTATACGCGTTATAGGAGGCTTTAATTATGATTAGAATTGCATTAGATGCTATGGGTGGAGATTTTGCCCCAAAAACAAATGTTTTAGGAGCAATGCAAGCAGTAAAAAAATATGATGATATTGAAATCACTTTATTTGGTGATGAAAATAAAATAAAAGAATATTTAACAGATTCAACAAGAATTAATGTTGTACATACAGATAAATACTTTGATATGGGTGAACATGATGCCGTAAAAGCTATTCGTAGTAAAGAACCATATTCAATGATTTTAGCTATGCAAGCATGTAAAGAAGGAAAATGTGATTGTACAATTTCCGCAGGACCTACACAAGTGGTTGTTGTTGCTGGACATATGGTTTTAAAGAAAATCAAAGGAATGCATAGAATTGCTTTAGCACCATTTATCCCTACAGCTAACGGTAATAAGATCTTACTTGATAGTGGTGCAAATGTTGAATTACGTCCTGAGCACATTGCTCAACTAGCATATTATGCTACTATTATGGCTAAAGAAACACTAGGTGTAGAAAAACCAAAGGTTGGCTTAATTAATATAGGTAGTGAAGAAGGTAAGGGTAGAGAAGTAGATAAAGAAACTTACCAAGTATTAAAAGAAGATGAAAGAATAAATTTCGTTGGAAATATCGAACCAAAAGAAATGTTTTTCTCTGATTGTGATATTTTCATTAATGATGGTTTTACATGTAATATCTTACTTAAAACTTTAGAAGGTACAGCTAAATATATGGGTGCTTGCCTAAAAAAGGAAATTAAATCATCATTTAAATCAAAAATAGGTGCATTATTTATGAAGAAGAGCTTAAAGAGATTTAAGAAGGTATTTGATGCATCAGAAGCTGGTGGAGCTATGCTTTGTGGATTAACTAGTTTAGTTATTAAGGCACATGGAAATAGTGATGAAGTTGCTATTTGTAATGCTATTAGACAAGCAAGAACACTAGTAAATAGTAAATTAGTAGAAAGAATAAGCCAAGAATTAGGTGATAATAGTGAAGAATGATTTAGAAACTGTTTTAGGAATTAAATTTAATAGTAAAAGCTTACTAACAGAAGCTTTAACTCATTCATCATATGGTAATGAACATAATGTTCCCTTTAATGAAAGATTAGAGTTCTTAGGTGATGCAGTTATTGAACTATTAATGAGTCAATATTTATATCTAAAACAAGAAACATCAGAAGGTAAGATGACTAAAAAAAGAGCTCAATCAGTATGTGAAGAAGCTCTAGTTAAGTATGCCAATAAAATAAACTTATCTGATTATATCCTTTTAGGACATGGTGAAGAACTATCTAATGGTAGAAAACGTCCTACTATTATCGCAGATGCTTTTGAAGCTTTATTTGGGGCAGTATATCTAGATCAAGGATATTTTGCCGCATATGATTTATTTGAAAAATTAATCGTTCCAAACTTAGATTTATTAGATGATATTAAAGATTATAAATCAACACTTCAAGAATATGTTCAATCTTTTAAGAATACTCTAACTTATGAACTAATAGATGAAACTGGTCCAGCTCATGATAAAACTTATACTGTTAAAGTTATGATGGATGGTATAACTTTAGGTGTAGGTATAGGTAAGACTAAAAAAGAAGCTGAACAAAATGCTGCTAAAGAAGCACTTGATAAAAAGGTAGATATTTATGGATAAAATGAAGTTAGAAGAAAAAACAGTTAAAGCTAATTACGTATATAATGGTAGAGTAATAAACGTTAGAAATGATGATGTATTATTACCTAATGGTAATATGGCTAAAAGAGAAATAGTTGAACATAGAGGTGGAGTAGGTATAATTCCTGTTGATGGGGAATATATCTATTTAATTAATCAATATCGTTATGCATTTAAAAAAGAATTAATAGAAATACCTGCAGGTAAAAGAGAATTAGATGAAAAGCCTATTGAAACAGCAAAAAGAGAATTATATGAAGAAATAGGTGCAACAGCTAAAGAATTTATCTTTTTAGGTGAGTTTTATCCAACTGTTGGATATTGTGAAGAAATAATATATTTATTTGTTGCTAAAGGATTAAAATTTACTAATAGACTTCATCTAGATCCAGATGAATTTTTAAATGTAGAAAAAATGGAATATAAAAAAGCAAGACAAATGGCTTTAAATAATGAAATAAAAGATGCTAAAACTGTAATAGCATTATTGAAATGTGGTGAGTACTTTGATTGATGAATTAATTAAATATCAAGCAATTGATTTAAATAAATTAGTGCTTAAAATCTATCCTAGATTAAACTTACTACCTCAAGAGGCTGTAATGCTAATTCATTTACTTTCAACTTATCAACAAAATAACCAAAAATGTTTTGCCTTATCTTATGCACAACTAAGAAATAAAACAGGTGTTGATAAAAAAGAAAATGGACTTTTAATTAAAGCGTTAGAAGATAAACAATTTATAGAAATATACTTAGAGAAAAATAAAAACGATAAGGAACAAGAAACTGTTGATATTAATAAAGCATTAATTAAAATTGAAGAATTCTTAAAGAAAGAAAAAGAAGATGATTTAAATAAACAAATTCAACTTCAACTTAAAGATGTTATATCTTTCTTTGAAATTGAACTTGGTAGAACATTATCACCTAATGAAATTTCTTTACTAGATGAATATAAGACTTTATATAGTAAAACAGATTATGAAAAAGCTGTTATTGAAGTTTCTAAAAAGAAGAAAATATCTATTAAAAATTCTATCGATTATTTAAAAACAAATGCTTTTATTAATCAAAAGGTGAATGAAGAAGATGAAAGAACAATCCAAGCTTTCTTTGAATCAATTAATAAGTGATTTAGATAAAATGTTTCCTAATGCTAGATGTGAATTAGATTACAATAATTTATTTGAGCTTATTATTGCGGTTAGTTTATCTAGTCAAACAACAGATAAAAGAGTTAATGAAGTAACTAAAGTTTTATTTTCTAAATATCCTACTTATAATGATCTGGCAAAAGCGAATATTTATGAAGTAGAAGAGATATTAAAACCACTTGGAATGAATAAGGTTAAGGCTAAAAATATTATTGAATTATCTAAGAAATTAATTATCAAAAATAAGATGCCAGAAACACTAGAAGAATTAATGGAATTAGATGGCGTAGGTAGGAAATGTGCTAATGTTATTCTATCAGAATATTATAAAATTCCATCAATTGCGGTGGATACTCATGTGCTTAGAACATCAAATAGACTAGGTTTAGCAAGTGGAAGTGTATTAGAAGTGGAAAAAAAGCTTATGAAAAAATTTGATAAAAAAGACTGGTATTTTATCCACATCCATTTAGTTTTTCTTGGAAGATATGTCTGTAAAGCAAAAAATAAGGAATGTGCAAAATGCTTAATAAACGGCTGTCCCTCTAGATTTATATGAATTAATGTTTGTGATATTTATCCAAACATTTTTTTTATTATTCTTACATTTTCTTCCTCCATAAAATGTAAACTATAAAAGGGGTCAAAAAATAATGAATTATTCAAAAAAATTTTATATTATTTTAAGACCAAAAATAGTAAAATATGTTTGAAACTAGGAGGGTGAAAAAATGTCTAAGGCGAAGGAGTATAAAAAAATAATTGAAGAGAATCAAAATAAGTGCGCTAATCCACATATTGGAGTAATCATTAAGCGTAGAAGAAAAGATCTAAACATGACTTTAGAGGATGTTACTAAAGGTATATGCTGTGTAAGTTATTTATCTAAACTTGAACATGGTACAATCGTTCCTAAAAAATATGTTTTAAATGAAGTTTTAGATAGACTTAACATGAAAGAAGAAAACTTAAGAAGTAAAAATGAATATATCGATATTATTCAAAAATGCCTAATTGAAATCTATTATGGTAATTTTGACGTCATATATGAATACTTTGAAAATATAAGTGATGTAGAAAGTATTCATTATACAGACATAATTAAAGCTATTTATCATTTAGTTGTTGGAAATTTAAATGAATCAGAAAAATTTATTAATAAAGCATTAGTTGTAAAACAAGATTTTGCAGAAGAAGAATTAACGGCTTGTATTTTAGTTTCAGCTTTAATTGCGGAAGAAAAGCATAAATACAAAGAAGCACTTGATATAATTAAAACAATCGAATATACATATATTAATAATATTGAAGTTGAAAAGCTAAAAGCAATCACCTTATGTAGAATTTATTTAATGCTTGGAATGTATTTATCATTATCTAATGCTTTAATAATATATGAAGATTTGTGTATGAAAACTATTGATTATGGCGGGTTAGTAGAAGCTAAAGAACAATTTGGCTTATCCTTAGCTTATAATAATGAAGAAAAAGCAGCTTTAAATATTTGTGAATTAGTAAAAAGAGTATTAGATAAGGATAGCGCAGATGATTATTTAAAAAATATTTATATAGCTTTAAAGAAACCAAATGAATTATTAAAGAAATGTAATCCTAAGGATTATGAAAAACTTTGGGCATATAATCTACTTAAAGAAAAGAATAAGTGTAGAGAAATATTAGAGGTTATAAGATTAGAAGATATGCCAGATACGAAAACACAATTATTTGTTCAATCAATGATGAAAAAGTATTTAGAAAATGAACATTTCTATATTATGTTTTTAAAAGAAACATATTATCCTTGGGTATTACAACATGGCTATTATGAAGAAGCCAAAATATTAAAAGATATTATAGTTGATTATTTAATAGAAGATTCTAGATATAAAGATGCCATAAAAATACTTAAAGATTTCAAGAAGATGAAGTAGAAAAAAAGAAGTAGCCCTTTGGTTACTTCTTTTTTATGCAAAAAAAACACATCTCAAGGATGTGATTTTCTAATTAGTTTAATGAGTTAACTAATTTAGCAAGTTGTGATTTATTTCTAGCAACAAAGTTAGCGTGTACAAGTCCTTTTTGTTGAGCCTTATCTAACTTCTTGAAAGCAAATGTTAAAGCAGTAGTAGCTTCAGCCTTATTTCCTTCTTTAACAGCAGCTTCAACAGCTTTGATAGCAGTCTTCATAGATGACTTGAATGAGTTGTTGCATAATCTTCTCTTTTCGTTTGTCTTGATTCTCTTTGCTTGTTGTTTGATATTAGCCATGCTATTCACCTCCGGCACTAGTTATATTATACTAAAATGAATTATTAAATGCAATAATAAATTTTTTATTATTAACTAAATACTGTGTTATCAGTTGTGTACTCACTAAATGAGAATGCATAATATGCATATTCAGTCTCACTATATCCTGCATCTCCCTTAGAAGTATCAGGTAATTTTCTTACATAAGAAACCTTTGCATATACTATTGGATGACTTACCTTTACAAATGGTAAAACCTTAATAGGATAAGTTGTAGGGAAGTTTATTTGTGCTTCAGCAGTGAAGAAGCCAGTACTTGATTTAGTGATGGCATTTCCTGAATTTATTTTATGTTCTGAATCATTTGTATAATCACCTTTACTTGTCCAGTTATTGTGTAATTCAAAAGTAACAGTAACATCTCTAATTTGTGATGTTGTTTTTACTTCTCCAACCTCAGCAACTAAAGTAATTGATCCATCCCATTTAATTTTTGATGCATAACAATTAAATGTGAAATAATCGCTTTTATTAGTGATTTTTACATTTTTATCATTCCTAAAAGCTTTAGGCTTATTATTTACGTATGTTAAGATGTAAATTAAGAAAATCATTATTATTAAGCCAACTAAAATTAATCCAGCAAAAATAAATAATTTATATTTTCTTAAAAACTCGGTAAAGTTTAATTTTTCTGTTTTTTCAGCCATTGTTCTCACCCATTTAGATTTTATAATAAATATTATAAACATTCAATATTTTTTTATTAAATTGTATGAATATGAAAATAAATATGATATAATCATATTGTTGAGAGGTGTTTGTTATGAATTTACCTAACAAATTAACATTACTAAGGATTCTAATCGTACCTGTTATGATTATTCTTTTTTACATTCCTTGGTTAAAAGAAAATTATTTGTTTAGTTATGAAATAGATGGACATATTCATGGTGTAACATGGTTATATTTCATTGAATTATTATTATTTGCGATTGCATCTATTACTGATTTATTAGATGGAAAAATCGCTAGAAGTAGAGGATTAGTAACAAACTTTGGTAAGTTTGCAGATCCACTAGCTGATAAGATTTTAGTATTCTCAGCAATGGCTTTATTAATGCTTGATGGTTCTGGTTTACTTCCTAAAGGACCACTAGTACCTTTATGGGTATTTGTTGTAATGTTAATTAGAGAATTTGCAGTATCAGGCTTAAGAATGATAGCCGCAAGAAAAGGCGAAACAATTGCTGCTGGTAAGGCTGGCAAATGGAAAACAGCAGTTACAATGGTTGCTATTATCGTTTTATTCTTAGGTGGATTACATGATGCTGTAATTTACGCGGGACAAGTTCTAATTTATATTTCAGCTATTTTAACTATTATTTCAGGAGTTGAATACTTTATAAAGGGTAAAGATTTCTTGAAAGAAAGTGAATAATTTTATAAAAATTGATTAAAAATACTTAATCATTTATTATAAAATAAATGTTTTTGAAAAATAACGTGATTTTTAAAGAAAAATTATGTACTAATAAATATTTGCGCTATATTGAAGTTGAGGAGTGATGAAATGGATAAAAGAGAAGAAGCTTTAAAAGAAGCTATAAAACAAATAGAAAAACAATTTGGTAAGGGAGCCATTATGACTCTTGGTGAAGATTCTGTAAGTGGAGTTGAAGCTGTTCCGAGTGGATCAATTGCCTTAGATGCAGCACTTGGTATTGGTGGATATCCTAAAGGAAGAATCATTGAAATCTTTGGACCAGAATCATCTGGTAAAACAACTATTGCCTTAACTGCAATTGCATCTGTGCAAAAAGCAGGAGGAACTGCCGCATTTATTGATGCTGAGCATGCCCTAGATCCTGCTTATGCTAAAAATATTGGTGTAAATGTTGAAGATTTATTAATTTCTCAACCTGATACAGGCGAACAAGGTTTAAATATCGCAACAGCCCTAGTTAAATCTGGTGCTATTGATATTATTGTTATTGACTCAGTTGCAGCTTTAGTTCCTGAAGCTGAAATTAATGGTGATATGGGAGATTCTCATGTAGGCTTACAAGCAAGATTAATGAGTCAAGCAATGCGTATGATGAGTGGTGCAATTAGCCAAACAAACACATTAGTAATATTCATTAACCAATTAAGAGAAAAGGTTGGTGTAATGTTTGGAAATCCAGAAACTACAACAGGTGGTAGAGCACTAAAATTCTATGCATCAGTTAGAATTGATGTTAGAAAAGGTGATTGGATTAAAAATGGTAGTGATGTAATTGGTGCTAAGACTAACCTTAAGATTGTTAAGAATAAAGTTGCATCTCCATTTAAGAGTGCATCAGTTGATATTATCTTTGGTAAGGGCTTATCTAAATATGGTGAAATCACTGATATAGCTGTAGATAATGACATTTTAACTAAATCAGGTGCTTGGTTTAGCTATAATGGTGAAAAGATTGCTCAAGGTAGAGATAACGCAGTTAAATATCTAGAAAACAATCCAGATATTGCAAATGAAATTGAAGCAAAGATAAGAGAAAAATTAGGTGTTAAATAACACCTTTTTTGTATTTAAGGTGAATTATATGAAAGCTTTATTTTTGGATAGAGATGGTGTAATAAACATCGATAAAAACTATGTTTATAAAATTGAAGATTTCGAGTTTATTGATGACATTTTTAAAGTATGTAAATATTATCAAGATAAAGGCTATTTAATTATTGTGGTTACAAATCAAACAGGAATAGGGTTAAACCTTTATACTTTAGATGATTTCTTAACTGTTAATGATTTTATGATTAAAGGTTTTAAGGATCATGGAGTTGTAGTTGATGATGTTTTTTATTGTCCACATAATCCAAATTTAAACTGTGAATGTAGGAAACCTAAACCTAAATTATTCTTTATTGCGAAAGCAAAATATAACATTGATTTAAATGAATCAATCATGATTGGTGATAAAATAACAGATGCGCAAGCTGCGCATAATGCAGGAATAAAAGAAATATATTTAATTAATAACGATCAAGAATTTGATTTTGATTGTAATAGAATAAAATCTCTTTTGGAGGTTATAAAATGAAATATTTTGGGACAGATGGAATAAGAGGAAAAGCATATAGTGAATTAACACTTGATCTAGCTAAAAAGGTTGGATCATCTTTATGCTTGCTTGGAATTAAAAAAGTATTTGTAGGTTGTGATACTAGAGAATCATCTGATGATATTAAAAATAGTGTTATTGAAGGTGCTATTGAATTTGGTTTAGATGTTTATGATTATGGAGTGCTACCTACACCAGCTTTAATTTTAGAAAGCTATTATGGTAAGGCACTTGGTGTAATGATTACAGCTAGTCATAATCCTTATCATGATAATGGTATAAAAGTAATTAAATGTGGATTTAAAATTGAAGATAGAGAAAAACAAATGATTGAAGACTATATTGATGGCATTTTAGATTTTGCTCATCCAATTAATGGTTCACTTACTCAAGCTGAAACTACTTATCTAGATTTCTTAAGCAAATATATTCTTAGAACTAAATTAAATATTGTAGTAGATGCGGCTAATGGAGCTACATCAAATTATGTTCAAATATTAGATAAAATGGCTACTGTAAAATATATTTCAAATGAACCAAATGGTAAGAACATAAATGAAAACTGTGGAGCTACACACCTTGAAAACATAAAGAAGCATATTAAAGGTTTTGATTTAGGTATCGCTTTTGATGGTGATGGAGATAGAATCATGGTTGTAGATGACTCTGGTAACACAGTTGATGGAGATAAATTAATATATTTATTTGCAAAATGGTTTAAAAAACATGATTTACTAAAAAAAGATATGGTTGTTTTAACAGTTATGTCTAATTTAGGTATTATTAATGCACTAGAAGATATAAATATTAAAACTACTTTAACAAATGTAGGAGATCAAAATGTTTTAGAATGCATGATTAAAAATGAATATAACCTAGGTGGAGAAAATTCAGGCCATATTATTACACCATTTACATTTACAGGTGATGGTTTATTTAATTCGATTATATTACTAACTATTATAAGTGAAGAGGATAAGAAATTATCAGAATTAGTTAATAGTATTGAAATGTATCCATATAAAATGGTTAATATTAAAGTTACTGATAAATCAATTATTGATAATGATGCAATAAAAGAAAAAGTTAAAAAATATGAAGAAAGTTTTTCTAAATATGGTAAAATTATTTTAAGAGCAAGCGGTACAGAACCTCTAATTAGAGTTACTGTAATGCACAAAGATAGTAAAATTATGGAAGATTGTCTTAATGATTTAGTATCATTAATAAATAAGGATGTGAAATAAAATGATTAATGCGATTATTCTTGCTGCTGGCAAGGGTGAAAGAATGAAAAGTGATGTTCCTAAATGTGCCTTCCCTATTTTAAAGAAGCCAATGATTAATTATATTCTTGATACTTTAAAGAAAACTAAGGTAGATAATAGAGTAATTGTTGTAGGTCATAAAAAAGAAGTATTCTTTGAAATGCTAAAGGATGAGGAATTTGCTATTCAAGAAAATCAACTAGGTACAGCTGATGCTGTTAAATGCGCAATTAGTAAACTTAAAGATGGTATAACAATTGTCTTACCTGGTGATACACCTTTAATTAGTAATTTATTAATCAATAAACTACTTGATTTACAACTAAAAGATAATAATGATATGACTTTATGTACTATGATTGTTGAAAATCCATTTGGTTATGGAAGAATCATTAGAGAAAATAATAAGATTAAGCATATCGTTGAAGAAAAAGAAGCAACAAAAGAAATTAAAGAAATCAAAGAAGTAAATACTGGTATTATGGTATTTAATAATGAATTCTTAAAGAAAGCTATTAAAAAAATAGATAATAATAACTCTAAGGGTGAATATTATTTAACTGATATCATTAATTTTGCTAAAGATATTTCAAGCTATACTTTAGATGATCCTAATATGTTAATGGGAATTAATGATTTAAATGCTTTAAATATTATTGAAGAAAAACTAGAAAAAGAAATAAAGAAGAACTTAATCAATAGTGGTGTATATATTATAAATAAGGATAGCGTAACTATTGGACCTGATGTAGAGATTGCTCCAGGTGTTACAATTTATCCAAATTCCTTTATCATGGGTAAAACTAAAATAGAAAAGAATGCTATAATTGGTCCATCTACAGAATTATACAATGCCACAATTAATGAAAATGTCTTATGTAGACAATCAGTAGTATATGATTCAACAATTCTAAAAGATGCAACTGTTGGACCATTCGCTCATATAAGAATGAATACGATAGTTGGTGAAAAGGATAGAATTGGTAACTTTGTTGAAGTTAAAAATTCTATACTTGGAGTAAATACAAAAGCTAGTCACTTATCATATCTTGGTGATAGTGAAATTGGTAATAATGTAAATATTGGTTGTGGATCTATTACTGTTAATTATGATGGTAAGAAGAAGAGTAAAACAATTATTGGAAATAATGTATTTGTTGGATGTAATTCAAATTTAATTGCTCCAATTACTATTGAAGATGATTCTTTTATTGCTGCTGGTAGTACCATTACTGATAATGTAGAAAAAGAAGATTTAGCTATTGCTAGAAGTAAACAAATTAATAAAAAAGGATATGCAAGAAAGTATAAGTAGCTTTCTTGCTTTTTTCTTTGAAAAAGAGTTTCAAATCTATTTTGTAAGCGTTGACTTAATTTTAAAATTAATATATAATTATTATGTGAGATTAATCGTGTATCACATTAAAAATAGTGATATATGTTAAAATAAAGCCATTTTTTAGGGCTCACAAATAAATATCGGAGGAAATGATAAAATGATTTATGCGACAAGCAGTGAAGGCATTGTAACTATCGCAATCGTTGCTATCGTTTCAATTTTACTTGGAGGAATTGCCGGTCTAATCGGAGGTTACTTTTTCAGAGTTAAACAAAGAGAAGGTAGCTTAAAGAAGACTGAAGAAGAATGTAAAAATTTAGTTGAAAACGCCAAAAAAGAGGGCGACAAAGCCAAAAAAGAGATGGTGCTTGAAGCTAAACAAGAAATTTTTTCGTTAAAAAAAGAGGCTGAAAAAGAAGTTAAAGCAAGAAAAACTGAAGTTTCAGAAATGGAAAACAAGCTTAATCAAAGAGAAGAACAAATCAATAAGCGTGTATCTAATCTTGATAAGCGTGAAGAATTATTAAACAGCAAAGAGAATAAACTTGACGAAAAGAAAAATGAAATTGAAGAAACAAAGAGTAAAATTGACGATGTTCTTAAGAAGCAAGAAGCGAAGTTAATTGAAATTTCTAATGTTTCAGTAGATGAAGCAAAAGAAATGATTATGAGCAAAGTTAGAGAGGATATGAGTAATGAGATTGCACTTTATATCCGTGATGAAGAAGAAAAAGCAAAAGCAGATGTTGAATCAAGAGCAAAGAATATGCTTGCTTTAGCAATCCAAAAATATGCTAGTGATACTACTAGTGAAAAGACAGTAAGTGTTGTAGGCTTACCAAGTGATGAAATGAAAGGTAGAATAATTGGTAGAGAAGGTAGAAACATTCGTACTATTGAAGCCTTAACAGGTGTTGATTTAATAGTAGATGATACTCCAGAAGCAGTAGTTCTATCTGGTTTCGATCCAGTAAGAAGAGAAATCGCTAGAAAAGCACTAGAAACATTAGTATCTGATGGAAGAATCCATCCAGGTAGAATCGAAGAAATTGTTGAAAGATCACGTTTAGAAGTTGAATCTTTCATGCGTGAAAAAGGTGAAGAAGCCGTATTTACAGCGAATATCGGTAGAGTTCATCCAGACTTAGTTAAATTATTAGGTAGATTATATTATAGAACTAGTTTCGGTCAAAACGTATTAAGCCACTCAATTGAAACAGCATTCTTAGCTGCTAAATTAGCTGCTGAAATTGGTGAAAATGAAGTATTAGCTAGACGTGCTGGTTTACTTCATGATATCGGTAAAGCAGTTGACCATGAAATTGAAGGTTCACACGTTGAAATTGGTGCAAATCTTGCTAAGAAATACCATGAACCAAAAGAAGTAATAGATGCTATTGAATCACATCATGGCGATAAAGAACCAGAAAGTATTATTGCGGTATTAGTTGCAGCAGCTGATGCTCTATCAGCAGCAAGACCAGGAGCGAGATCAGAATCATTAGAAAACTACATTAAGCGTCTAGAACAACTAGAAGCTATCTCTAATAACGTTAAGGGTGTTGCATCTACATATGCAATTCAAGCTGGACGTGAAATAAGAGTTATTGTTAAACCAGATGAAGTTGATGACTTATCAACATTCAAGGTAGCTAGAGAAATCAAAGAAGAAATTGAAAAGACTTTAAGCTATCCAGGTACTATTAAAGTAACTGTTGTTAGAGAAACAAGAGCAGTTGATATTGCTAAATAAGAGCCGTTTGGCTCTTTTTGCTATAAGGAGGATATATGAGAGTTTTATTTGTTGGAGATGTTTATGGTGAAGATGGTGTAAGTTTCCTTGCTAAAAACATTGATGAGATTAAAAAACAATATAAAATTAATATCGTTATAGTTAATGGTGAAAATGCTAGTGGCGGTAAAGGAATCACTAAGAAAATCTATAAAGACTTTATGAAAATGGGTGTATCTTGTATAACTATGGGTAATCATTCATTTTCAAATAAGGAAATAGATGAATTATTAGAGGATGGTTCAAACATTTGTATTCCAGCAAATTACCCAGCAAATACGAAAAATGGCTATATTACGATAAAATATAACAATGAAACTATTACTGTAATTAATTTATTGGGTAGAGTTTATATGAATATACCTCTAGATTGTCCATTTAAGAAGGCTAAAGAAATTATAGATAATGTTAAATCAGATTATTACATTGTTGATATGCATGCAGAAGCAACAAGTGAGAAAAAAGCACTAGGATATTATCTTGATGGTATAAATGGTGCGGTACTTGGTACACATACACACGTACCTACATGTGATGAAGCAATTCTTGAAAAAGGTACATTTTATATCACTGATGTAGGTATGACAGGACCGCTAGATGGAGTTATTGGAGTAGAAAAAGAATTAATCATTCAAAAATTCTTAGATGGTAGACAAGTTAAAAACGTATGTGCTAAAGGAAGAATGCAGTTAAATGCTGTGGTTATTGACTTTGATAATAAGAAAATAAGTAGAATTAATATAAAAGAAAAATAACACCATAAAAAAATATGGTGTTTTCTTTAATTATTATGTATAATAATAAAGAAGGGATTGATTTTATGGATTTTAATAGACCCAATTTACAAAAAGCAAGAAAAAGAACTGATAAATCTATTGATATTATTAACTTTAAACTAGATGATAAATATAAAGATTTAGGTTTAAATAAGAAATATAATGTCATTACTTTTGGATGTCAAGGTAATGAGGCTGATAGTGAAGTAATGTCAGGTATTCTAGAAATGATGGGTTTTACTCATTCAGAAAAGGAAGATGCTGATGTTTTAATTATAAATACTTGCGCTATTAGAGAAAATGCTGAAGATAGATTTTATGGTACAGTTGGAGGCTTAAAGGCTTTAAAACAAAAAAAGAAAGATATGATTATTTGCATTTGTGGTTGTATGGCTCAAGAAGAAAAAACAATCACAAAGATTTTAGAAAAATATCCTCAAATTGATGTTGTATTTGGAACACATAATATTCATATGTTACCTGAATATATTTATAAACAAATGGAAACTAATAAACGCGTTATAGAGGTTTATTCAGAAGAAGGTAATATTATTGAAAAGCTTCCACATATAAGATTATCTAATAAAAAAGCTTGGGTTAATATTATGTTTGGTTGTGATGAATTCTGTACTTACTGTATAGTTCCTTATACTAGAGGTAAAGAAAGATCACGTAGACCTCAAGAAATTATTAGAGAAGTTGAAGACTTAGTAAAAAATGGGTACTTAGAAGTAACACTTTTAGGTCAAAACGTTAATGCATATGGTAAAGATTTTAAAGATATAGATTATACATTCTCTAACCTTTTACTTGATTTAAGTGATACAGGAATCAAAAGAATTAGATATACTACAAGTCATCCTAGAGACTTAGATGAAGCAACAATGAAGGCAATGCAAAGAGAAAACATTATGCCACACTTACACTTACCTGTACAATCAGGAAGTAATGCAGTATTAAAGAAAATGAATAGAAAGTATACTCATGAAGAATACTTAGAAAAGATAAAGAGATTAAAAGAATTAAACCCTGGTATCTCTATTACAACAGATATCATTGTAGCCTTCCCAACAGAAACAGAAGAAGACTTTTTAGAGACTTTAAAGTTATGTGAAGAGGTAGATTATGAAGGTGCATTTACTTTCATTTACTCGCCTAGAGAAGGTACACCAGCTGCTAAGTATGAAAATAATATAACAGATGAAGAGGCTCATAGAAGACTAGATATTTTACATGATAAGATCAATGCTGGATACTTAAAAGGTAATAAAAGATTTGAAGGGAAGATTGTAAAAGTATTAGTTGATGGCACTTCTAAAAACGATCCAAATACTCTTTGTGGATATTCAGAACACAATAAATTAGTTAATTTTAAAGGTAATGTAAACGCTATAGGAACAATAGTAAATGTAAAGATTACAGAAGCTAAAACATGGTTCTTAATAGGTGAACAAGTTGAGTAAAATAGCAAGTATATTATCTAATGACGAAATTGTTAGAAGATACATCGAATTAAGGCGTATTATTACCTCAAATGATGAATATATGGCTCTTCTAAAAAGCGAATTATCCCTTAATAACGCGAATATTGAGAGTTTTGAAGCAGTAAATATAATCAATGAGTATTTGGAACTAGAAAAAATCATTAAAAACGACCTAGATATGATTTCAAACATCATAAATGATGGTATAAATGTTAATTTTTTAGCGTAAATTGACAAAATTAGTTAAAAAATAGCAAAAAAAGTGATAAAAAATGGCTAAACTACTTGAAATACTATAAATAATGCTGTAAAATATTAAAGTAGATATCTAATAAAAAACATATGGAGGTATTGATTATGAAAGTAATAAGTCGTGGTAGTGAATTAGAAATTAATGGACAAGTGATGAAAGTTGAAGATGTACTTGCTACATTAAAAGACCTTCCTTCAAAAGAAATTGTCGCATTTTTTAATGAACAAGGCATGAATATGCCAAGAAAGGTACGTATGAATGCACTTCATAAAGTACTAGACAAGAGAGTTAAGAAGGAAGAATTCCAAAAAATGTTTACTGACGAGGTTCGTTATCGTCTAAGATGGATAAAGACATTCAGTGAACATCAACTTGAAGGAACTTTAACATTAATCTCTAATGCAGAAATTTACAATGAATATAGAGAGACATTATGGTTAATGTTTATCAAACTTCATGAAGAATTAAAGATTGATACTGAAAAACTAGCTGGCCTATATGAAACTGCTAGAGGATATAAGCAATCTCAAAAAGAAAGTATTACAGAATATCAACGTGGAATCGATTCACTTTTCTATGATGAGAGAAACGAAGTTGATGGTCTTGAATATAATACATTTAGAGAAGTTCTATCAAAGAGCTCAACATTAAATGAATTAAGAGAAATCGGTGCTAAGTACAACATCGATGTTCCAAGAAGAATTAAGAAGGAAGAATTAGTTGACATCATCGTTGATGCATGTAGCGCTAGTGGTAAATTCACTAAAGAAGATGAAGATAAAGTTAGACGCATGAGCGTACAACAACTTCAAAGATATGCAAAACAAAATGGTGTTAAAGCATCAATTGAACTTAAGAAGGAAGATATTATTGAATATATCATTTCCCGTGTTGAAACAGAAGTTCAAAAATCTTATGTAAACTTAGCCGTATTAGATATCCCAACAGAAGATGATGAAGTTGAAGAAGAAGAAATCATTGAAGAAGCTCCAATCGAGGAAGAAGTAGTTGAAGAAAAACAACCTGAATCAAATGCTCAAATCGATGAACTTAAGGCAATGATTCTTAACTTACAACAACAAATGTTAAATAAAGATAAGAGTGATGAAGAAAAACAAGAATTAGCTAAACAAGCTGAAGAAGCTCAAGCTAAGGCTGATGCTGCTGAAGAAGCACTTAAGGCTCAACAAGAAGCTCATGAACAAGAATTAGCTGATGCTAAAGAACAAGCTGAAGCTGAAAAAGCTCAAGCACTTGCTGATGCAGAAGCTGAAAGATTAGCTAAGGAAGAAGAAGAAAGATTAGCTGCTGAAGAAGCTGCTAAAGCTGAAGAAGAAGCTAAGGCTGAAGCTGAAAGAATCGCTGAAGAAGAAAGACTTGCTCAAGAAGCTGAAGAAGCTGCTAAGGCTGAAGAAGAAGCTAAGCAGGCTGAAATGGATGCTCTAAAAGAAGAAAATGAAACACTTAAAGAGCAAATGGCTAACATGCAAGAATCTAAGGAATTAGATGATGATGATTTCGTAGTACCTCTATTCGATTATGAAGAAGCTGAAGAAGAAACTACTGAAGAAGCTCCTGCTGAAGAAGAAGTTGTAGAAGAAGCTCCAGTTGAAGAAGAAGTAGTTGAAGAAGTTGCTGAAGAAGAAGCTACTGAAGAAGTAGTTGAAGAAACTGAAGAAGCTGAAGAAGGCTTAATCACTCTTGAAGATACAGAAAATGAAGAACTAAAGATGTTCGATGAACCAGAAGAAACTGAAGAAGATGAAGATACAATTAAGATGGAAGAATTCGAAGATGTTGCTATGCCTGATCTAGATGATGCTCCTGCTGAAGGATATCAAAATGCTGATCAACCTACAGAAACAACAATCGAAGAAGCTCCAGCTCAAGAAGAAACTTCATTCGATTCACCATCATATGATGATTCAGATGAATACGGAGCATTTGATACTCCATTATTCGATACACCAATTTTCGAAGCACCAGTATTCGAAGCTCCAATTTATGGAGAAGATAAGGCTGCTAGAGAAAGAAGACTTGGAAATGAAACTAGAGTAGACAAGAAGAAGAAAGCTGCTGAAGAAAAAGCTATTAAAGAAGCTCTTCAAGCTGATTCTAAAGTTGCTAGAAGAAAGAAAAAATCAAATCCAGTTGTTACTATCTTAAAGTGGGTATTAATTATCATCGTTATCCTATTAGTATTACTAATTATATTAGGAATCTTAGGTGTACTTGGCGTATTAGAAAACACACCTCTTCAAGGATTATATGAAGGTGTATGTAAAGTTCTAAGAAGTATGCTAGGTGATAGTTTATACGAATCAATCACTAAGACAGTTAAAGGTTGGTTCGGTAAGTAAAACCGGAGGAATGCATTATGGAATTTAAAGATATTGATAGAAGTCAATATACTCCAATGATGCAACAATATTTAGACATTAAAAAAGACTATGTGGACACACTAGTCTTTTTTAGGTTAGGAGACTTTTATGAGATGTTCTTTAATGATGCATACATTGCATCTAAGGAGCTTGAACTATGCTTAACAGGTAGAGATGCTGGAGCAAAAGAGAGAGTTCCTATGTGCGGAATACCTCATATGGCTGTTAATACTTATATCGATAAATTAACAGAAAAAGGCTATAAAGTCGCCATTGTTGAACAGTTGGAAGAACCTGGAGTAAGTAAAATTGTTAGACGTGATGTTGTACGTTTAGTTACTCCTGGAACTAATATTGATGAAGGCAGTGTAAGTGAAAAAAAGAATAATTATTTAGTTGCAGTTAGTGAAAACAAGGGCGAATATGCTATATGTTATATCGATTTTACTACAGGTGAATCATATGGAACTAAGATTATTAATTCTATTGATTTATTAGTAAATGAGATTTTAATTTTAAGTGCTAAAGAAGTTGTTTTACCATCAAGATTTAATAAAATTGCAATTGATGTTCTTAAAAATAAGTATCAAATAGTTATATCAGTATGTGATGATGTAAAGTTAGAAGACTACTGGTTAAACTTAGTTAAGAATGTAAAAGATGCTGATATAATTGAATCTTTTGGTAGATTAATTAACTACATTATTAAGACACAAAAACGTGAATTAATGCATTTAAAATGCTTAGAATATTATTCATCAAAACAATTTTTAAAGATGGATATTCATACTTTAAATAGCCTTGAATTACTAGAAAATTTAAGGAATCAAACTAGGATTGGATCCTTACTTTACTTACTTGATCACTGTCAAACTGCGATGGGTTCAAGAGAGTTAAAAAAATGGATAACTAGGCCATTAATTGATAAATCAAAAATTTTTGAAAGGTATGATATTGTAGGTAATTTAATTAATAATTTTGAGTTAAAAGAAAGCATTATTGCATCGCTTAAAAACGTCTATGATTTAGAGAGAATTGTAGGTAGAATATCTTATGGTAATGCGAATGCAAGAGATCTTTTACAACTTAAAAATTCACTTAAATATTTACCTGAATTAAAAGAATATATTAAAGAAATTAATACTAATTATTCTACAGATTTATCTAATATGTTAGACCCGCTAATTCCACTACATGATTTACTTGAAAAGTCAATTAATGTAGATGCGCCTATCACAATTAAAGATGGTGACATAATTAAAAGTGGCTATAATGAAGAATTAGATAAACTAAGAGATATTACTAAAAATGGTAAGAACTGGCTAATAGAATATGAAGCTAAACAAAAAGAAGCAACAGGTATTAAAACATTAAAGGTATCATATAATAAAGTATTTGGTTATTATATTGAAATATCTAAAGCCGCAGCACTAACTATAAGTGATGATTTAAATTATGTTAGAAAACAAACTCTAGCTAATGCAGAAAGATTTATCACTCCAGAATTAAAAGAATATGAATCTTTAATTTTAAATAGTAAAGATAAATCAATTGAGTTAGAATATGAATTATTTGTTGAAATAAGAAATGAATGTGCAAAGTTTATTAATAATCTTCAAATAGATGCGAAAGTAGTATCAATTATTGATTGCTTAACATCATTTGCTTATGTTTCTGATAAGAATAATTATGTTAAACCTACTATTAATGATAATTTAGAAATAAATATCGTTGATGGTAGACACCCAGTAATAGAAGAATTAAGTGATGAGGCATTTGTTTCAAATGATTTTAACATTAATAAAAACTATAATATGTTATTAATTACTGGTCCAAATATGAGTGGTAAATCTACATATATGCGTCAACTAGCAATCACTGTAATAATGGCTCAAATTGGCTGTTTTGTACCTTGTAAGAGTGCAAATCTACCAATTATAGATAAGATATTTACACGTATAGGTGCCGCAGATGATTTAGTAAGTGGTAAATCAACTTTTATGGTTGAAATGACTGAAGTTAATAATGCTTTAAAAGAAGCTACTAAGAGCTCTTTAATCCTATTTGATGAAATAGGACGTGGTACAGCTACATACGATGGTATGGCATTAGCTCAAGCAATCATTGAATATGTACATGAAAAAATAGGTTCCATAACTTTATTTTCAACTCACTACCATGAACTTACAGCCTTAGATAAGACATTAAAGAGATTAAAGAATATCCATGTATCCGCTAAAGATGATAAAAATACTTTAGTATTCCTACATAAAGTAGTAGATGGTCCAACTGATAAATCTTATGGTATAAATGTTGCTAAACTTGCACATCTGCCTAATCAAGTAATTAATAGGGCGCAAGTAATTCTAAACTTCTTAGAAGAAACTAAGGGTAAGACAGAAATAGAGATGGATTTATTTAATTTTGATGAAGAAGAAAAAATAGAAGTTAAGGAAACTCCTGAAGTAATTCAAATATTAAATGATGTTGATGTAGATGACTTGTCACCTAGAGAAGCTTTAAGTTTAATCTATGAATTAAAGAGAAAAATAAATGAATAAAAGAGTCGAATTTCGACTCTTTTTTATTCTATTCTTTCTATATTTTTACTACCATATTTCATGGATATAAAGTATATTAAAACTGTTGCTGCAATTATAATTACAAATGATAATAAATAAGCGATAACTAAGCCTAAATTTAAGAACTTAAGCATAAATATTAAACCTACTAAAACACCTGAAATTAATATCGCAAATGCCATATTAATGAATACATTATGATTACCTCTTAAGGCATTAATTTCATCATCCCAAACTAGCTTTGGATTAACTGTATCTAAATATACTCCAAGGAAGGAAATAAATACCACAGATATTAAACTTAAAACTAAATATAATATTGTATTTAATATTCCTAAATTAAAAATTATTGAGAATACTAAGATGTATAAGAATAAGCCAATATAACTAACTATAATACTACAAAATGCTTTTATAATTATTTGTGATTTATAAGATATTGGAACTAATTTCATGTAGAAGAAGCTTGATCCTTCACGTGAAATAGAACTTGATGAAATAGAGTTAACGGCGGTAATTAAAATAGATAAAATAATTATACCAATGATAAATGATAGATGAACTGTATAGTTATTATCATAATATAAATCTAAGATCTTTTTAAGGTTACCTGTTCTATCATATATAAAGGCTACCAAAGCGATTAAAAACGGCCAAATAAAGTTTATTATAACACAATTAGAGAAGAACGCAGGTGTCTTAAATAAAAGCTTAAATTCCTTCTTTAAATAACTTACATTCTTACTAGATTTTTTATAAACTATTTCTTTTTTCTTATCCTTCTTATAATTAGATTGATTTAATCCTCTAAAATATAATAATTTCGCAAATAGATAGAATATGCCAATACTTCCAAGTGTAATTAATAAATAAAATACAATTGAAATAGGATTAGACATACTATCAGTTAAGAAATAGACATTAGGGAAGATATATTTACATACTTCCATAAAATTAGAATTAACTAGATTAAGTGTGAAATCTTCTAAATCAAAGTTTGTTAAGAAAATGGCCATAAGTAGTATTCCAACTACAGCTAATATTAATAATAAACTACTAAATTTAGAAACTAAATCTTTATTTGTTATTTTTCTTGTTAGAAACATAAATACCATGCATATAATTGAACAATATACGAGTGGTAAAACAGGAAGTGAAACTAACGCTATTAAAATAATAAATAACGCATATATATCAAGTTTACCTCCTATATAAAAACCAATGAGTGAACTCAATATTAAGATGAGTTCTATAAAATTCTCATTAATAAGAGTATTAAAGAATTTTGCGCCTATTATTTGATGTTCCTTAAAAGGCATCGGTAGAATTCTTTCTATATCAGAAGAAAAGTAGAAGACATTAAATATAACATTTATACTAAAGACGAAGGAGAATATGCTTATGGCATAAAGTAAGAAGTTTATTCCTTCATTTAAATGATTATTTTCAACTAAACTTACAGTCATTCCATAAGATATAATACCTATCATAAAAGCGGTTGGAATGAAGATAATGAGCATTGTGACAATGGCCATTACCATATAAAAGACTTTTGATTTTTTCTTTTCAAAGGCAATCATTTCAAAGTTTTTTAGAAAAACTTTTAATAATTTAATTGTTTTCATCGATTAAAGTAATATAAATCTCCTCTAAAGATTTATCTGGATGCATCTCTTTTAATTTATCAAGAGTTCCATCATATATCTTTTTACCCTTATAAATAATAATTACCTTATCACATAACTTTTCCGCAATTTCTAGTATGTGAGTTGAAAAGAAGACGGTCTTATTTTTCTTCGCATGTTCCTTCATCATTTCTTTTAATGTATAACTACTTTTTGGATCTAGACCAACTGTTGGTTCATCTAGAATCCATACATCTGGTTCATGAATAAGCTGGGAGATGATCATTAATTTTTGTCTCATACCATGAGAATAGCTAAGCATTGGTTTAGTTAAGGCATCAGTTAGTTCAAACATATTAGAATATTTTTCAATACGCTCTTTTCTATCCTCTAAGCTTACTTCATAAATATCTGCGACAAAGTTTAAATAATCGATTCCTTTTAAACGCAAAAAAGCATCAGGACTATCTGATATATAGCCTATTGATGCTTTTATTTTTAATGGTTCTTTATCAATATCTAGATTATTGACAATAATTTGCCCACTATTTTTCTTAATAATACCACTAATTAATTTCATTGTTGTGGTTTTACCACTACCATTAGGCCCAATAAACCCTACTATTTCACCTTGATTAACTTCAAAGCTTAAATCATCTACAGCAACAAAATCATTATATTTTTTAGTGACATTATTAAACTTTATCATATTTTCTCCTTTATGCTTTATCTTTATAACTATTGATTACTTCAACTGGATCTTTATTATCGTTATAAACTTTAACTAATTCAGTAAAGTGTTTCTTAAATACAGCAATAACATTTGGATCGAAGTGGTTAATATCATTACAAATTGTGTTATATACCTTTTCAGCAGGCCAAGCTGGTTTATATGGTCTTGGACTCATTAAGGCATCAAATACATCCGCAATAGCGATAATTCTACCTAATAAATCAATTTGTGTACCACGTTTTTTCTTATAACCCTTACCATCCCATCTTTCATGGTGATCTTGAATCATTACTTTAGCATAACGCATGATATCACCTGGACAGTCTTTAATTAAATCAGTACCATAATCAACATGTTTCTTGATTTCTTCGTATTCTGCTTCAGTTAAACCAGCATTCTTTTCCAAGATAGATTTATCGATATAGATTTTACCTACATCGTGCATCATGGAAGCAACGCTTATACGTTCAATTTTCTTTTCTGTGAAGCCCCAGAAAGGATCGGCGCATAATATACGCATATATTCACTTACACGTTGTACGTGATTTGCAGTATGCTTACTAGTTCTATCAGTAACAACGGCTAAAGTCTTAATCATTTCTCTTTGACTCTTTAAGAAGTCTTCATTTAGTGTAATATTAATTAAAGCTACACCAATGTTATTTGTCATAATCTTAATGATTTCATCTAGTGTTTCATTCATTGTAAGCTTAGCATCGATTATAACAAAATAAATTAATTTCATTTGTTTAGTTACATTATCTTTTGTATAAACAGAAATAATTGTATCATGCATCTCACGTTCAAATGTATGAACGAAGACGTTTTTCTCTTTTTCTTTCTTATATTTTTGTTTTTCAACAGTATTATCAAATACTAATTCACCGTTTTCGTTATATTCATTTATAATTTCTTTTTCATAGTATAGTGGTAAATTAAGTTCTTTACTATTTGATTCACCAGGCTTTGCATTTTCTACTGCACATGGAACTTGAATATCAAGAGAATATTGTGTTTTAATTGCTGGAATCATTTCATATGTTCCATTTTCATTTTTAGCACCATAACACTTAAATGTTCCATCAAAGCTCTTACCAATATACACTTTTAGTGGATCTAGAGGAGTTTCTAGGAAGTTAGAACATACATCAATACAAGTAGTTCTAATTGCATCATCTAAATCAACAATCTTAGTTGCAGTAAATAAATCTAGAGAAGATTTAATTAATGAATTCATAACATCTGCTCTATTATCAATTGTCTTAGTTTGTTCCATATTAACTAATTGCATATTAGTTGTCTTATCAGATAACTTATTAAAGATAATAGCAAATATGAATAGAATCGCAATATTTGGAACTAAAATCTTAAGTAACTTAGCTACAAATCTTAGATTTAATCCTTCATCTGGCCAAGTTGGATAAGATTTAAAGATGAATGCTGTAAATATTACAGCTAATATGAAACATAATATTGTACCTAATTCTGAAAACTTAGTAAGTTTCTTATCAATAAATAATTGTGCTGCAAGAGGTGGTAATACAAATATTAACATAAAATCAAACTGCGTACATACACAAACACCCATCATCGCAATTAATGCATATGATATGATGATATATGCCATAGGTTTTTTATTGATCTTAAATATTACAGTTACCGCTCCAAGTATAAATAGTGGCGCACCAACAGCATATAAGGCAATCGCAATAACTGTTGGATCTTTAACCGTAGCATAATTATATTCTAATATATTTCCTTTTCCAGGGAAGTCGATTAATATTGCTAGTAAAAACATGAAAATGGCGCATATCATTACACCAAATCCAAGTATCTTATAAGCAGTATTATCACTGTCCTTATAATTTCTCATAAAAATCACCTCAAGTAATTACACAATAATTGGCTTTAAAAATTCTTTTCTAAATACGTTTGAATGATATTTTAGTGAATATATTTGACTTGCTCTAAGTTCAAAGTCTAATACTTCATTAATTCCTTCTTTAACTTTACTAATTAGGTTAATGTCTTTCTTGATTGTGCTTAAATAATCTCTACCAATAGAATTCATACCTAAAACTCTAATGTATGAAGGGTATCTAGGGAAATCTAGTTTTAAATCAAGTAAAGTTTTAACTAAATATCTACTAATTCTTGATTCAGTATAGCGTTTAGAAATTAAACTTCTAACTAAATCTTGATATGTTGGTTGATTAGGCTCTAGGGCATTTTCTAAGCCTTCATCAATAATTGGTTGATTTAATGTGATTTTATATCTTAATAAATCATAGTAATTGTTCATATGGTTGAAACCATAATTTCTATAATATTCCATAATTTCTTCTGGAACCATGTCAATTGTTGGACCAAACATTCTTATAGAAGTAGCACTTGCATATTTTGATTCTCTTTTAACTGTATGAGGTACAATTAAGCTCTTTAAATCTTTAAGTGCTTTTAAATAACAAATATTCATTCTATCACATGATTCAAGTGTAGGTATACCTAAAGATTCTAGTGCCATACCACTTGCTTTTGGATAAGAGAAGCCTTGTCCCATAAATTCATGTAATAATTCTGAATAGCTTTTCTTTTCAGTTAATGATTGAACTTTATTTAGATAATTAATGTCATCAGATTCACTACCAAAATAAATATCTGTACAGTGTAATTCATTTAAAATTGAAACAGCAGCTGCAGCAAAGATATCAGCACTTTGAATAGCATAAACAGTAGGTAATTCAACTACTAAATCCACACCATATTTTAGAACTAAAGAAGTTTTAATAAATTTGTCCATAGGAGATACTCCACCACGCATAGAGTAATTGCCACCCATAACAACAATTAAAACATCAGCATCTTTTTTTGCTTGTTCAATATGATATAAATGTCCATTATGTAATGGATTATATTCTGCGACAATTCCAACAATTTTCATATTAATCACCAATAATATTATAACATAAATGTTATTATTCTCACAATATGGATATTTTACTATATTATAGATATTGACAATCTATGAATAAAAAAGTATAATTTAATAGGCTGAGGTGATTATCATGAAGTGGACTTTAGGTCAATTAGCCAAAATGAGTAAGCCAATTATGGTAGATTATGAATTAGATTTATCAAACGAACTTGATAAAATGCCAGATGTAAAAGCCATTACTATGGTGAAAATAAGTGGTTCTGGTTATGAGTTAGGATTTGATGAATATGTATTCTCACTTGATATAAAGTGTAGTCTTACAATGACTTGCGCAATAAGCTTAGAAGATGTAATTTACCCACTAGATTTTCACACTGATGAAATCTTTAAAACTGAGAATAATGATGGTGATGATGTAAATCTAGTTACAAATGAAATTAACTTAGATGAAATCGTCCTAGCAAATATTATTATGCGTATTCCGATGAAAGTCGTAAAAGAAGGCGCAACATATAATAATGAAGAAAAAGAAGAAGAATACATTAACCCAGCTTTTGCAGATCTAAAAAAATATTTATAGGAGGTGTTTTTAGATGGCAGTACCTTTTAGACGTACTTCTAAGACAAAGAAACGTATGCGTAGAAGTCACTACAATATTTCAGCACCAGGTATGGTAACATGTCCTAAATGTGGCGAAATGATTTTATCTCATCGTGTTTGTCCAAACTGTGGAAACTATAACGGAAAGCAAGTTGTAGAAAAGAAGGAAGAAAAGTAATTTAGAAATAGATGCACTAGGCATCTATTTTCTATATATGGAGGATTTTTATGGAGCATATCACTGTTTTACTTAATGAAGCAATTGAATACTTAAACATAAAAGAAGATGGTATCTATGTCGATTGCACATTAGGTGGGGCAGGACATAGTTCTTTAATCCTATCTAAATTAAAGAGTGGTCATTTATATTCATTTGATCAAGATGATTATGCAATTAGTGTTGCTAAAGAAAGATTAGATAAAATATCAAACAATTACACAATTATTAAATCTAATTTTGTAAATATCAAAGAAGAATTAGAAAAATTAGGTGTAAATAAAGTTGATGGCATATTATATGATTTAGGTGTATCATCTTTCCAATTTGATGATGGTGAAAGAGGATTCAGTTATAATTATGATGCGAAGCTTGATATGCGTATGGATCAAAGTAAAAACTTTAGTGCATATAGCATCATCAATGAATATGACTATGATTCTTTAGTTAGAATATTTTATATGTATGGTGAAGAACCATTTAGTAAGCAAATCGCTAAAAAAATAATAGAAAATAGACCAATTAATACAACTTTTGAATTAGTTGATGTAATAAAAAAAGCCTTACCAAATAAGGTTTTAAATAGTAAAGGTCACCCTGCAAAACGTATTTTTCAAGCTTTAAGAATAGAAGTAAATGATGAACTTAAAGTATTTGAAAAATCGCTTAACAGTGCACTTGATTTATTAAATAAGAATGGTAGAGTAGTAGTAATTTCTTTCCATTCTTTAGAAGATAGAATATGTAAGACAATATTTAAAGATAACTCTGAAATAAAGGTTCCAAAAAACGTTCCTCTTATTATTAAGGAAACTCCTAAACTTAAATTAATTACAAAGCATCCAATAACACCTTCTGATGAAGAAATTAATAATAATAATCGTAGCCATAGCGCTAAGATGAGAGTAGCAGAAAAGAACTAATGACAAAATTAGAAATAGATAATTATTTTAATTTTGATTATAAAGCAAAAGATATTGATTTATTCATCAAGAATAATAAAAATATGGATGTTAGTAATTTAAGAGAGTACGTTTATGGAAGTTATTTATATTTTAGAATTTATTTTAAAATATCTTTAAGTAAATATAAAACTAATAAAGAAAAATTAGATTTTGTGGAAAAGAATTTAGATCTATTTAGTGATTGGTGGAGTACTGATATGATTAATCAGTTCTTAAAAAAACCATTTGATTTTGAAGATACTTTTTCACGTGCAAAACGTTATGTTAAAAGCAATAAGGAATTTACTAAACGCTTTGCTTATGTAATGTTTATATCAGAATTAGCTAAAAATAAAAACAATCATGATAAAATCTTATCACTTATGGAAAATGATGATAGATATTATGTGAAAATGGCTATAGCATGGCTTTTATGCGAGCTTTTAGCTTATAATGATGAAATAGCTAAATTTATAAAAGAATCTAATTTAAGTATAGATATTAAAAGAATGACTATTAATAAAGTTAGAGATTCTTTTAAGATTAAAGATGAAATAAAGCAAGATTTATTTAATTATAGAAAGGATAATTTACAATGAGTATTTTAAGTGCAACAAATATAACATATTCAATAGGTGATAGAGTTATTTTAAAAGATGCGACTTTTAGATTACTTAAGGGTGAACATATAGGTTTAGTTGGAGCTAATGGTGAAGGTAAATCGACATTCATTAATTTATTACTTGGGCACTTAACAGTAGATGCTGGAACTATTGAATGGGCTAAGCATACTAAAGTAGGTTATCTTGATCAATTCACAAAACTAGAAAAAGGTAAAACTATTAAAGACATTTTAAAGACAGCTTTTGATGATTATTATAAGATGGAAGAAGAAATTAATGATGGCTATATGAAGATGGCTGAAATCACTGATGAGGCTGAAATGAATGCACTACTAGAAGAAATCGGTGAAATGCAAGCTATACTTGATAGTAGTGGTTTCTATTTAATTGATAGTAAAATAGAAGAAACAGCTAGAGGTTTAGGTTTATTTGAAATAGGGCTAGATAAAGACGTTTCTGAACTATCTGGTGGACAAAGAGCAAAGGTATTATTAACTAAATTATTATTAGAAAACCCTCAAATATTAATACTAGATGAGCCTACTAACTTCTTAGATGTCAATCATATAAGTTGGCTTAGAAATTATTTACTTAATTTTGAAAATGCCTTTATATTAGTAAGCCATGACACAGAATTTATGAATGCGGTAACGAATGTCATTTATGCAATGGATAATACAAAGCTTACTCGTTACACTGGTAATTATAATGATTTTATGAATGCCTTTTTGATGAAGAAAAAGCAAGTAGAAGATGCTTATAATGCACAACAAAAAGAGATAGCTAAAATGGAAGATTTCATTGCGAGAAATAAAGCTAGAGTAGCTACTCGTGGTATGGCAAATTCAAGACAAAAGCAATTAGATAAAATGGTTCTAATTGATAAGGGTGTAGAACATAAGAAAGCAAACTTCATCTTTAGGTTTTCTCATCCTACAGGTACCCTTGCATTTGAAACTAACGATTTAGTTATAGGTTATGATAGAGCATTAACTAAACCAATAAACTTAGCAATCAAAAAGGGTGAAAAGATTGCGATAGTTGGTATAAATGGTGTTGGTAAATCAACATTAGTTAAGACATTACTTGGTATTATTAAACCATTTAGTGGTAAAGCTATAATGAGTTCAACAGTAGATTTAGGTTACTTTGAACAAGAAGTGAAAAGTGACTTAATTACGCCATTTAACTATATCCTAGAAGAATTTAGAACATTAAATAATGGTGAGATATTTGCGGCACTATCTAATAGTGGTATCAAACGTGATTTAGTAGATAATCCTATGATGACTTTATCAGGTGGTGAACAAGCAAAGGTTAGAATGTGTAAGCTTACAATTAAAGAAACAAATGTAATTGTACTTGACGAACCTACCAACCACTTAGATGTTGCTAGTAAGGAATCACTTCATGATGCTATTAAAAATTACCAAGGAAATATTATATTAGTGTGTCATGAACCTGACTTTTATAAGGACTTAGTTGATAGGGTAATTAATGTCGAAGATTTTAGATTATAAGATAACAATTTGTTATCTTTTTTTCTTTATGATATAATAACTAATAGTGGGGTGATAACTTGATAAAGTTAGAACGTGTAAGTAAGTTCTATTCAAGTGGCGATAATAACGTAAGTTTAGGCTTGCATAATGTATCACTTGAAATGAGCAAGGGAGAAATAATTGGTGTAGTAGGAGAATCAGGTAGCGGAAAATCTACCTTTTTGAACGTGGTAAGCATGCTTGATACGTTTGAAGATGGTGAGATCTATTATAATGGAATACCTGCATCTAGCTATACACAAGAAGAAATAGGAGAATTTAGAAAAAATCATATTGGTTTTATTTTTCAAAACTATAATCTAATAGATTCATATACAGTCTTACAAAATGTATTAATGCCCTTAATGATTAAAGGTATAAATCCTAAAGAAGCAAAAGAAAGAGCAAAAGAAATAATTAAGAAGGTTGGACTTGAACATAGAATACACCATAAAGGAACTAAACTTTCTGGTGGTGAAAAACAACGTTGCGTTATTGCTAGAGCCTTAGCAAGTGATTCAGAAATTCTTGCTTGTGATGAACCTACAGGTAATTTGGATAGTAAAACAGGACGTGAAATAATTGAATTAATTAGAGATGTTGCTAAAGATAAATTAGTAATCATAGTAACACATAATTATGATGAATTAAAAGATATCATAACACGTAGATTAACATTTGCGGATGGTAACTTAATAGAAGATGTTAAATTAAAACCAAAAGACAATGTAAATGACGAGCTTAAGCCAAATTCTGAGTTTAAGTTTAGTTTTAGAGATAAGGTAAAATTATCTGTAAATGATACTTTTTCAACACCTAGAAAATCATTTATATCAATGCTTATCTTTTTAGCAATATCAGCTATTGTTGCGTATTTATATACAGGTTTAATTACATATCAAAATTCCTATTCTGATCCTGGTATTTTTAATAACATTGAAAAAGATAGATATGTTATATATGAAAAAAATGATCCAATGAATTATGATGATTTTAAAAACTTTGATTATCATAAGGATGCCTTCTGTGAAGATAGTGAATTCACTTTCACAACAACTAGTATTGATAGAGGAGCAGTCCTTCCTAGATTTGATTTAAGTAATATTAAATTAAGTAAAGGTAGAATGCCTGAAAATGAATATGAAGTAGTTTTAGGTGTACCTGAAGAAGGATTATCTACTTGCTATAATGAAGACATTACTTTCAATTTTGGTGTAGCTTATAGAAGATATAATAATATAACAGTAGAAAATGTTCCATACGATCATTTTGTAGAACAAGTTGGTGAAAAATATGAATATGTTAAATATCATGTTGTAGGTTATTACAACATTAAAGATACAACTGTTAATACATATTATGTTTGTGGAACAAAAGAGTTTGAAGAAAAAGTTATTGAAACTACAAAGAATTCTTATGCTTTATCATTTGTTAGTTTTGAAGCATTTAATAGTTATAATTTCAATACACGTGTAGACGTAAATGCAGATATTCCTGATAATGTAATTAAAGTAAAAATGCCTGAAAATCTTGAAGGAAAATTCACTAATATAGAACAATTCTTTAAAACTTATTATGATGATGAAGCAATAAATATTAGCGATTTAGGTATAACATATGATTTAGTATATCAAGGAGTAGTACTTGAATGCCAAGCTAATATTTCTACACTACGTAAGTTATGTAAGAATAATAATTATGTATCAATCTACTTAAAAGAACAAGTTAAAATTGATGAAATGACTAACTCACTAGAAAATAAAGGATATGGAGTATGTAACGCAAAAAGTGCTTATATTCATGAAGATATAAGTATGGCATCTATTTTAAATACCATTCTTTATGCCTTCTATATTACAGGTGTAATATTTGCGTTTGTTGTTATATTCTTAATTTCATACTTTATTTTAGCTAGAATTTATTCAATTAAGAATAAAGATTATACCGTATTTAGAACTTTAGGTATGAGTAAAAAGGATATGGCAAGCTTGGTTAGAATTCAAACTGTAATTCAAAGTATGACTTCAACATTTGTTGTCTTACTTGCTGTATTAATTTCATATATTGTTGGTCATCCACTTATTAAAGGATTCCATAGAATAGGAATCTTTGGAATAATTGTATACATCGTCTTTATGTTCATTTATTCACTATTCTTTGCTATTAGATTTAATAGGAAGTTATATAAATTTAGTGTCCAAAAGACATTTAGAGGAGGTGTATTAGGAAATGATTAAGGTTAGTAATTTAAACAAATACTATAACAAGAATAAAGATAATGAAATTCATGTTATAAATAACTGTAATTTAGTATTACCTAATACAGGCTTCGTTGTGTTCTTAGGAGCTAGTGGTAGTGGTAAGACAACACTTATAAATGTTTTAGCTGGTCTTGATAAGGCAAAAGGTGAAATATCCTATGATGATGCGACTTTTAAGAATTATAAGATGGGTAAAATTGATAAATATAGAAGAAAAAATATAGGTTATGTTTTCCAAAACTATAATTTATTAAACAATATGACAGTTTATGAAAACTTAAGAGAAGTATTAGATTTGATTGGTATTACAAATGAAGAAGAAATTGATAATAGAATTAATTATGTTTTAGATATCTTAGGTATTAAAAAATACAAAAACAGATTAGCATCTAACCTATCTGGTGGACAAATGCAAAGAGTATCTATCGCTAGAGCTTTAGTAAAAGATTCTAAGATTATTATTGCGGATGAACCAACAGGAAATCTTGATAGTGAAAATACTATCGCTGTAATGAATATCTTAAAATCACTAAGTAAAGATAGATTAATTATCATGGTTACTCATGATAGAAAAAATGCAAGCTTTTATGCAGATAGAATTGTTGAAATTAAAGATGGGGTTGTAGAATCTGATTATGAAAATACAACAACTGATCAATTAGATAATTTTGATAAGTCTAAAATCTATTTAAAAGATTTAGAACAACAAACTTTATTTATTGGAAATGTTAAAGTTAATTTATATCTTCAAGAGGGTGAGGATATTGATGACTTAGATTTAACTATTGTTAAAAAAGATGGAACAATATATCTTCAAAATGATAAGGTTAAATTCTTAGATAAGGATTCTAAAATTAAATTAATTGATGATAACTATAAAGCAATCAAAAAAGAAGATATAGAATCCCTTGATTATAATCCAACACCATTTAGTGAACAAAAGAAAAGAAATGTAATAAAACCAATGATGCATTCGCTTGCTAATGCTTATAGATCTCATAGAGCATCAAGTAAGAAAATGAAAGGACTTCATGCATGCTTTGTAATTATTGGTGTAGTTATGGCTGTATGTGTTTTAATGCTAAGTGTTGGTACATATGTTAAGTCTAATCAAATTGAATTCTGCGATATTGGTTTAACATTTAAAAAATCAGACACATCAACTTATCCAAAAGTTGCAAAAAAGTGCGTAGAAGAGGGATATATTACAGATGTAACTTATGAAGGAAGTGCCTCATACTTATCTAATATTGCAGGTAATGTAAGGTTAGATAAAACAATATATTTACTAGATGATAGTTATATTAATGATTCATTAGTTATTGGTAGTAAAGAAATCAAAAATGAAGATGAAATTATTATAACTTCAAGAGTAGCTGATGAAATTGCTAAAAAGATGGCTAATATTGAAAATATATCTTATAGCAAATTAATTGGTCAAAAGCTATCCTTATCAGCTAAGCAAGCAACTATTGTTGGTATCGTTAATTCTGAATCAACAACAATTTATCATAATGGACTACCTAACTATGTTTTAAGAACAACTAATACAAATACTAATGCTTATTATGAAGATTATAAAAACCCAACTATGGAATACTATCAAAACATTGAATATGAAATTGTTAGTGGTAGAGATGTTTTAGCTAGTAATGAGTGTATAGTTGATATTAATGCATATCTTTATTCATACAGTAGCTCTCCAGCAATAAGAATTACTTATAATAACGCAGAAGTTGTTTTAGATGTAGTAGGTGTTTATAAGTGTAGTGATAAATCAGTAGTAATACCACCTAATATTCTTACATATGAAGTTGATTATCCAAAAGCTAATTTCAAGAACATGTCAGGTGCATCAATTTGGGCAGAGGACTGTGAATTAGTTAGTGGTGTTATGCCTAAAGAGATGGATGAAATATTAGTTAGTGAGTGGTATGAAGAAGGCAATAACCCTTATATTGATATGATGATTGAAAGAAACAACTATAAGATTGTTGGTCGTTTTAAATCTAACTTTAGTATGAGAGCAGCTTGTATTGCTTATTCATCTAAAGCATTATTATATGAATGCATTAAATGGCCTATTAGAGGAACTACATTTATTACAAGTAATGAAGCTGAAGTTTTAAAGTTATTTAATGAAAGTGGCACACAATTAAAAACTTCATTTGATTATGAACATGATTTAAGAGTTAAGCAAAAGAAAGAAATGTTTGGCTCAACTATTACTGTAAGTATGATTTTCTTAGCAATAATCGTTATTTATACATTCTTTATGATGCGTAGTAAGATGATTCATAGAATTTATGAAATTGGTGTTTTAAGAGAAATAGGTGCATCACGCGGAAAGATTTATAGAATATTCTTTGTTGAATTATTAGTATTAATCTTTATGACAACAATGATAGGATATTTTGCAAGTCTAATACTGTGTCACTTCGCAAATAAGAAGATTGGTGGATTAATTGGCTTATTTAGATATTCACCACTTTATGCCCTAGGTGGATTTGTTGTTTTACTTTCAGTAAGTGTAATAGCTGGAATGCTTCCAATATTCACTTTACAAAGAAAAACACCAGCCGAAATTGTGGCTAAATATGACTTATAAAAAAATATTTCGAAAACGTTTTACATTTTCTTTACATCTATGATATAATATAAACAATATGTGAGAACATTTGCTGAAAGAAGGATTTAACATGAAGGAATTAATCGAACAAATTAAAAGTAAATACACAGGAGATAGAGAAAAAGATACTGAATATCTTCTAGAAGAAATGGATAAATATAGAGATAATATTCCTGTAATTAAAGAAATTACAAAGCTTTTATATGAATTATTACCTCAAGACTTAAAAAATAACTTTATTAGTCAATTAAACCAAGGTAAGTTTGGTGAAAGACTAGGCGAAATAAGAGAATTCTTAGCAGCTAAGAACTATAAAGGTGCTATGAAGGTTATCGATATTACAATGGATAAGATTGAACCAGTATTTGAAGATGAAAAGCATCTTTATATGACTTTCCATGATCCATTTGAAGCATATTTCTATGCAGTAACAAGAGATGATAAAACTAAATTCATCAAGAATGCTAATTTAGATTACGGTACATATTATAAGTTTAAAGGTATCGCCTTATTAAACTTAAAGAGATATGATGAAGCTATCGTTTCATTTAATGAATCATTAAAGTGGAATCCACTTGATTTTGAATGTATTTTTAATTATGCTGAAACATTATTCCAAATGGAAAAATATGAAGAATATTTAGATTTAAATATGAAGACAATGAAGAAGGCATACACAAATTATGTAATTGCTCAATGTTATCATAATGTTGGTAAATATTACATGACTAAGAATACTGAAAAAGATGATAAGTTCGCATATATGTTAATTAGCTATTCCTTATCTTTCCAAGAAACAGAATACGCTTATAAGAATTTAAATACTATTTGTGAAAAATATAAGTGGAAGAAAGAAATTGCTAAATCAGATGATGTATTTGAAGCTTTAAAGAAAAAGAAATTCCCAACAGCACCAGATGAGGATTTAATTAGATTATTAATTCAAATCGCTAGAAGATTCATGGGTGTTCATGATGAATTCTCACTTCAAGTATTCAGATTAATTTATCATTTAACTCATGATGAAATTACTTACCAATACATTAAAACTGGTGAAAGAGTAATCGCTGAAAAGAAAGCAAAAGCTGAAGAAAATAAACAATAAACTTGGAATTTTTCCAAGTTTTTTATTTTATATTATTATATATTTATGGTATAATTTATACGTATTATGGGGTGATTATATGGAAACAAAGAATAAGAAATTATTAACAAGTATAATATATTCGATTATTATTACTCTTTTTATGATTTTAGTTATGGCAACAAATATGTTTAAAGGGTTAGATAACCTAACATATGACCATATATATGAAAAAGAAAATACTTATAGTGAAGAGATAGTAATTGTAGGTATTGATGATAAAACATTATCTAACCTTGGTGCTTTTACACCAAGCTATAGATCTTATTTTGCGGATGTAATTGATAAAATTAATACTTATAATCCAGCAGTAATAGGTGTCGATATATTATTTACGGGGGTAAATGTAGATAATCCTGAATATGACACAAAATTAACTACAGCCGCAACAAACACAAAAAATATTGTCTTTGCAGCTGAATTTAAATCAGGTGATAAAATCGTTGATGATATGCATGAAAAAGATATCACATACACACTACCATATGATGAGTTGTATAATGAGATAGGGGATGAATCATTAGGATTTGTTAATGTTATATCTGATGGTGATAGTGTAGTTAGACATGCTAGAGTTAGTGCAAAACTAAACGATACTTATTATTCATCATTTGGTGAACAAATTTATAAAAAATATGCAAATGAAATGGATTTAGATTATTCAGGTTATGTCGCTAATAGGGAATACTTAGTTAACTATAATGGATATCCTGAACAAGGTTATGAAGTAGTATCTTTCTATGATGTTTATAACAACATTAACCTTTATAGTGATTTATTTGAAGATAAAATTGTTTTAATTGGCTGGTATGCAACAGGTAATGCATCTAAGGATAGAACCGATGAATATTACACTCCAATTGCTCATAAGACTCATATGTTTGGAGTAGAACTACATGCTAACGTGATAAATAATATTATGAATGATATGTTTGTACAAGATGCTGCTAAAACAGGTCAATATATTATAAATATAATCATAATGCTTGCTATAATCTTTATCATTTCAAGATTTGGCTTTATGTGGGCTAGTATTACAGCTGCCGCATCCATTATATTTGAATTCTTGTTTGGTTTAATAATGTATAATGCCTTTGGTATATTCTATCCAACTACAGGAATAATGGTAGTTATTGCAATAGGCTATGTTGTAATAGTTGTCTATAACTATGTAAGAGAAAGATTAGAAAAGGGTGCTGTATTAAAGACATTTAAACAATATATGGCTCCACAAGTAGTAGAAGCTTTCTTAAAGGATAATAAACAATCATCTAACTTAGTAGGTGAAAGAAGAGATGTAGCTTGTCTATTTGTTGATATTAGAGGATTTACTCGTATGAGTGAAACTTTAGTAGATCCAGTTAAAGTAGTTAAAATCTTAAATGATTATCTAGGTATGACAACAAAACAAATCTTTGATAATGATGGTATGCTAGATAAGTTTATAGGTGATGCTTGTATGGCTATCTTTAACGCTCCATTTGATATTGAAGATTATGAATTTAAAGCAATTAAAGCAGGTTTAGGTATTGTTAAATACGGTGAACCTATTGCTAAACAAGTATTTGAAGATTATGGAATTACTATTGGCTTTGGTGTTGGTGTAAACTGTGGTGAAGCAATTATTGGTAATATAGGTTGTGACTTTAGAAAAGACTATACAGGTATAGGTGATACAATTAATACCGCATCTAGACTTGAAAGTAATGCTAAGGGCGGACAAGTAATTATTAGTGAAGAAACTTTAAATAGAGTTGATAGTAATGGTAAATATAAATTAAAGAATAGATTAATTGTTGAAGAAAATGGTTACTTAAACTTAAAAGGTAAAGCTAAACCAGTCTTAACATATAATGTTATCGGTATAAAGGAGGGAAACAATGAAGAAACTGTTAATGATTCCAAGGATTAATGAACTAGAAGAAAATCTTAAACTAAGGGATAAACTTAACATTGGCTTTGAATATAATGACTTCTTTATCCCCGATTTATTAGATGATGAAAAAGCATTAAAAGAAAGAGTTAATGCTTATAAAAAAGTAGGTGGATTTAATACAATCCATGGTGTATTCTTTGATATTTGTTTTAATTCTAGTGATAAATTAATTAAAGATGCATCTTATAAAAGAGCAAGACAAACACTAGATATTGCTAAAGAATTAGGTTGTAAAAAAATAGTATTTCACACTAACTATATTATTGGATTTAATTCTAATGATTATAAAAAGATGTGGGTAGAAAGAAATGCTTTAGCTTATAAAGAATTCTTAAAAGAATATCAAGATATTGAAATTCTAATTGAAAACATGTTTGATAATAACGATATACTAATTAGAGAATTATTAGATATGGTTAATGATAAACGTTTTAGGATGTGCCTAGATATTGCACATGCTAATCTATCAGATGAATCTATAAGTGAATGGATTAAAAATTGTAAGAAATATGTATCACATATTCATATTAATGATAACTTTAAAGACGTTGACTCTCACCTTGCTATAGGCGATGGTAATATGGATTATGATTATATCATTTCAGAACTTAATAAGATGGATGATATATCGATTTTAATTGAAGTAAAAAATACCCCTGACTTCATTAAATCTTATGATTATTTAATAAGTAGAGGATTAAAACTATGATGTTAGAAAAGATATTAGAATTAGGTAAAAACATCGCTAAAGAAAATGATTATAATAAACTTTTTGGTATATTCTTAAAAGGTACTACAGATATTGCTAATTGTGATGCAGGTACTTTATATATCTATAAAGAAAGAGTAGAAGATGGAGAGTTAAAAAAATATTTATGCTTTGCTTCAACTATCAATCATACTCTAAAACAATATGGTGGTTTGGAGGGGGAAAAATTAAACTTACCACCAGTAATCTTTAGTGATACTAATGCATCTAGTTATGCTGGTATTCATAGAGTAATCTTAAATGTAGATGATGTTTATAAAGATGATCACTCTATTTGGATGGGACCACGTAAATATGATTCTATTACAGGCTACCATACACAAAGTGTATTAGTAATACCTCTAATTGATAAAAAGGATGATTTAATTGGTGTCCTACAATTAATTAACTGTATGGATAAGGATAATAATGTTATTCCATTTAGTAAGGAAATAGAAAAGATAATTTTCTCACTTTCTAGTCAAGTAGCAATGATTTTATCAAATATGTTACTAACTAATGACATGGAAGAATTATTAGATTCGGCAATCAATTCATTAGTTAACGCAATCGAAGCTAAAACACCATTTAATGCACTTCATACTAATACAGTTACAGGCTTATGTGATTTATTTGTTGATTACTTAAATAAAAATAGTAGTGAATATAAGTTTAGTAGTGATGAAAAAGATGTGCTTCATATGGCTGCTCAACTTCATGATGTTGGTAAGATTGGTATTAATGATGATATCTTAAATAAACCAACAAGATTAGCAACTCGTATTGATTATATTAGAAGTAGATTTGAAAATTTACGCTTACAACTTTTAGTTAATAAATATGAGAAAAATGATCCATCTATGGATAATCTAGTAACTGAATTAAACAGTGATTTAGAATTCATTGAAAATGTGAATAATGCGCCATTTATCGATGATGCGAAGATGGAAAGAATTAATGAATTATGTAATAAAAAGGTACTTGGTGTAAAGCTTTTAACAGATGAAGAAATAGAAGACTTACATATTGTTAAAGGTACACTTACATCAAAAGAAAGAGAACATATTCAAGAACACGTTGTTAAAACAGTTAATATTCTAAAAGATGTTAAATTTGGTAAGAAATATCATGATTCACTTATTATAGCTGGACAACACCATGAACTACTTGATGGTTCGGGTTATCCTAAACGCTTAAAGGGTGATGAATTAAACACTCAAACAAGAATATTAACTATTATGGATATCTTTGATAGTTTAACAGCATCAGATAGACCATATAAAGCAACTATTCCTGTTGAAAAGGCTTATGGCATTTTATGTGCTATGGTTAATGAAGGAAAATTAGATCCAAAATTAGTTGGATACTTAAGAGGATTTATTGATGAATTACTAGCTAAATATGGTAATTTAGATGGTAAGATTGCTAAAACAGTTCTACAAATTAAAAAAGAAGAAAAAGAATTAAAAGAGAAAGAGAAGTTCTAAAATGAAAAAAGATTTAAGAGATAAAGTATTTAGTATAATTCTACTAATCTTTTCTATAATTTATCCATTAATGCTTTTCTTTGATGTTTATGAATATAAGCATAAAGAAATTGATGGAGATACGATTACAAAAGTAGTAGATAGATACAATTTAATAAATATAAAAGATATATCAACATTTATGTTAGTATTCTCACTAATATTTATTGTTTTATCTCTTACTGTAGCTATTTTTGCTATTTTAGAAATTAGGAAAAATAACTATTATTCGCTTAAATATAGAATTATCTTTTCAATATACACAGTAGTATCAGCAACATTTGGTTTTTATGCAAGTTTCTTCATATTAAGTATGTTATTTATGATAATTGCAGCACATATGTTCTTAATTTACTATGACATTAAAAGAAACAAAAGAAAGCTATCAAATGCTCTAATTTATGCTATAACATATGTAATGTTTATGGTTATGATGATAATATCATTTGGAGCATTACCTAAATAAGAAAGCACTTGGTGCTTTTTTATTTTTATTTACTATATTTCAAAAATATGTTATATTTAAAGCGTGGGGTGATTATATGAAGAAAAAAATAATATTATTTTCTTCAATTGGCGGAGCAGTGCTAATTGCTGCTATTGTTTTAATAATTTGTTTATGTCTTCCAAAAGGAAGTAAAGCGTATAGAACAATTAACGTTCATAGTGTTACTGGAACAGTTAACGTTAAAAGAAAGAATGATACAATTAGTGCAACACAAAATATGAAACTTAAAAATGAAGATGTAGTTGAAGTAAAAGAAGCTTCATCAACAGTTTTAAAGCTTGATAGTGATAAGTTTATAATGGCTAAGGAGAATACAACATTTAGACTAATAGCTACAGGTAAAAAGAATAACACTAAAACAAGAATTGTTGTTGAAAATGGTGGGGTAGTAGTTGAAGTTAAAGAAAAACTTAAACAAGATGAAGCATTTGAAATTGCCTCATCAAACTCTGTAATGGCTATTCGTGGTACACAAATAAGTTTTAATGTAAGTGTTGTTGAAAATAAGATTACTACAAGTGTAGCCGTACTTGATGGTGAAACTGAAATCATGTTATATAAGGATGAAAAATTAAGTACAACAACTCTAATCAAGGATTTCAAATTAAGCTATACAACTGATTTAGATGATGTTGCTAATGATATTTCTAAACTTATTGATGAAGGAGAAAAACAACAAATAGCTGATGCTGACCTACAAACAATTTATAATGTTATGAAGGTTGCCTTAACAAGTGAAGAAATTGATGAAATCGTAGATGCAATCAACACATTTGAAAGAGATGACAAAAAGGTTAATGGTGTAATTAAATTTAGCTTTAGTGGAACTCCAGAGTATATGTCTGATCCAAAAGACTACATTGCTGTTGAAGATGCATATGTTTCAATTGTAGGTTTACAATACTTATATAGCCAAACTATAGATGGAGAATATGAAGAATTTGATTCGAATAATCCACTTGAAATTGGCACTTGGTACTGTAAATTAATAGCTGGTAATGCTTATAGATCAGATCCACTTGAATTTACTATAGGTAAAAAGCAAATGGAATTAAATTATACATTGAGTCAAGTTGGCGCAAAATATGAAAATGAATCAAGTATTTTATTATCATTTAATGATGATGATTTCTTCAATAGTGAAGAAGCATTAGAAAGAGATGAACTTGGTTTATTAAAGTATTATGTAATTGCAACAAATGGCGATATGAGGGTATATATTGATGCTCAAAACAAGGAAGCAATCTTCCCAAGCGTTGAAGTAGAAGAAAACAAATATGGACAATATTTCATGTTTGAATGTTACCTACCAGAATACTATGAAGTAACTAATGTTACTGATGAACCAGTATTAAAAGAACTTGAAAATTCATTTAAAGTTTCTGATTTAAGAGTAAGTGTTGAATATCAAGATAATATACCTTATTATGCCTATATTGATATGGTTGTTGAAAGACATATAGATAATCCAAACGTTAATAGCATTATTTATTCAATTGAATATTCAAAAGATGATCCAGATAGAAAGAATACAACTGAATATGAATCTTATTCAGATGGAGATTTTATTAATATAACTGTTTCTACAGGGCTAAACTATGAAGCTGGAGTAGTAATTGGTGATAGTAATACATTCTGTTTCTTCTTAGGAACTGGTTTAATTGATGAAGAAAGTATGACTACGCAAGAAGGATATCTATTTACAACAGAAATATTTGAAATAGATTTAACACCATATTATGAAGATGCTGGTGATAATAGGCCAAAAGAAATTGATGCTGATGCAGCTGACAATTACTTTGTAACTATTAATGAAGATAATACATTCAATGTTTATATGGATTTACTTGCTGATGCTCCAATTTTGGAAACAAATAGAGAATTAGAATACTTAGTAGTTTATGATGAAATTGATACTAACCCAATAAATAATGAAATACTTCGTCCATATAAATTCTTAACTGGTACAGGTAGATATGCTGTAATAGAAAATATTACATCACAATCTCTTAAGATTTATGGTGTATATTCATTATATGAAATTAAAGATGGTATTTATTATATATATTCAGGCACAACTAATATTGATGATGGTGCAGCAGAAATTAATGTTGGTAATGTAGTAGCTTCTGTAAAATATCAAGAAAATGAGTATAATTATGTAGCAAATCTAATCGATAGATATATTCTTGAAGAAAGCAAAGTATATGTATATGATGGATCAGGAAAATTACTAGATACATTCACTGAGGGAGATTATAGTGATTTCCAAGATGGAATGGGTATGCGTTCATGTTTATCTGATGATCCAAATAATCAAGAATTCATTGTTAAAGCAACAATTAATACAATGATTTCAACACGTTATTGCTTAATAATAACAGGATTAGAAGCATCAAATGATGGTAAAGTTGATAGTGAGTTAGAAACATCTATTAGAGAGTATGTAAAATCAGTTACTAATAATAAATTAACTATTAAAGGTGATTTTATTGGCTCATATACTTATAGAGCAACTCAACTATTATTCTCTGATAACTAAAATATAAATTAGAAAAATGAGTTTGTAGGATTTCTACAAACTTATTTTGCGGATAGGAGGTGTAATTATGACATTTAAACAAGGCTTAAAAGATGGAATACCTATTTGTCTAGGTTATTTTGCGGTTAGCTTTGCCTTTGGTATCTTTTGTATAACAAATGGCCTAACTCCTTTAGTTGCTATAATTACATCCTTAACTAACCTTACAAGCGCAGGACAATTTGCGGGTGTAAAGCTTATGATTGCTTTAGCACCTTATATTGAAATATTACTTACTGTTTTATTAATAAACTTAAGATATTCTTTAATGAGTATAGCCTTAACACAAAAATTAGATGATAATGTTAAAACATATCAAAAGCTAATCTTTGGTTTTGGCGTAACAGATGAAGTATTTGCTGTATCGGTTCAAAAAGAAAAATTATCTGCAAGATACATGTATGGTTTAATTATCCTACCAATTGTTGGTTGGACTTTAGGTACAGCATTTGGTTGCCTAGCTTCAGAAATCTTACCTAGTAGAGTTTTACATGCCTTAGGCATATCACTATATGCGATGTTTATAGCAATAATCATACCAGAAGCTAGAAAGAAGTTATCAGTATTCTTAGTAGTATTATTTGCGGCAGGTTTAGGAATATTATTCTATTACACTCCTTATTTAAAAGAAATATCTATAGGTTTCCAAATAATTATATCAACAATTGTTGCATCTTTATTTGGAGCGCTAGTCTTCCCAATTAAAGAAGAAGAAAAGAAGGAAGAAGGTGATGATGATGTACCTAGCAATTAGTATCATCATTATGGCCTTAGTAACTTACCTTTTAAGAGTTATACCTCTAGCATGTTTTAAAAAGAAGATTGAAAATAAATATGTTAAATCATTTTTATATTATGTACCTTATGCTGTATTAAGCTGTATGACTTTCCCTGCAATATTTTATTCAACTAATAATACATATACAGCTATAATAGGTACATCAGTTGCTTTAGGCGCATCCTTCTTTAAATTAAAGCTAATATATGTTGTAATTATTACAGTATGCATTGTATTTGGCTTTAGTTTCATATTCTATTAATAAAATATCGCTAAATTTGGCGATATTTTTTATTTTTGAATAATTTATAAATTAATAAATAAAAGGGTAAAATTTAATCATTTTTACGTATTATATAATGGAGGTGTAAAGATGATTAAAGAAATACCTAAATATGAAAGACCAAGAGAAAAATTACTTAAAAATGGTATTAAAACTTTATCAAATACAGAACTTTTAGCTATTATTTTAAAGAGTGGTACTAAAGGTAAATCAGTAATAGATTTATCAAATGAAATACTTTATAGTATTAATTCACTAAAAGATTTAAACGATTTAGAATTGCTTGAAATAACAAAAATAAAAGGAGTAGGTAAAGTAAAAGCAATGGAGATATTAGCATCCATCGAGTTAGGTAGAAGAATCTATTTAGAGAAAAATGATAAAATAAGATTTAAAACATCAAAAGAAATCTATTTGATTTATAAAGATATCTTAAATTATAGTGTTGAACATTTTTATGTTTTATATTTTGATTCTAAACTAAATTTAATATGTGAAAAAGATTTATTTACAGGTGATAGTAACCTAGTTATTCCTAAACCAAATGAGATATTTAAATATGCGATAAAAATAGGTGCACAATCTTTTGTTATAATGCATAATCATCCATCAGGTGATCCAAAACCATCAAAAAAAGATATCATTTTTACTTCCGATATTAAAATTATGTCAGAAACTATGAATATCTTACTTTTAGATCATATAATCATTGGAGATGATTATTATTCTTTTCTAGAAAATGGTAAAATTTGAAAATATCTACCTATAAACTAATAATTGTGGTATAATATAGTTTGTATTGAGTGGTGATTTATATGACAAAAAAGAAAAAAGGATTTTGGATTACCGTTGGCTTAGGTGCCTTAATTATTATGTTATTATTAATCGCAATGGCTATAATAACAGTAGGAGATAAGCTAGGTAAAATTAATCAATATGTTGAAATAGGATTTTATGTAGTTGCTCTAATATTACTTTGGATATTCTTCTTAAGACCAATATTCATCATTGTATGTGCTCCAACATTATCTGTTGAAACAGTACTTGAGCGTGATACTAAGAAGTATAGAAGAAAGTTTAAGAAGGTTGCTAAAAACCTACTTAAAGATAACATGCTTGATGAAATTGATAAGGAAGCAATCCGTGATTCCTTAAATCAAAAAGAAGAATTATATAATGAAGTTAATAGAGTATTCAATAAATCAATCAAAAAACAAATTAATAAAATTATCATTAAAAATGCATCAACTGTAATGGTTTCAACTGCTATATCACAAAATGGTAGATTAGATGCTATCATGATTATGTCAGTAAACTTAAAAATGATTAAAGAAATAGTACTTAAGTGCGGATTTAGGCCTAGTTATGCCAATTTAGGTAAGTTATCAGTTAATGTTTTAGGAACAGCTTTAATAGCTGAAGGTATTGAAAACTTAGATATTACAGATATCCTTCCTGCAAGTGCTACACAATTTTTAGCTGAAGTTCCACTACTTAAACCAATACTATCAAGTGTTACTCAAGGTATTGCAAATGCATTACTTACAGCAAGAATTGGTATACTTACAAGAAAGTATTTATTTGCTGATACACCAATAACTTCTAAAACACAAATGAGAATAGAAGCAATTAAAGAATCTGTTAAAATGATTCCAGTTATTTTAAAGGATTCAGCTGCTGTGCTTCCTAATAAGATTTCTAAATTCTTTAAGAAAGATTCTAAGAATGCAGATGAAGCTGAAGCAGAATTATAGGTGAATTATGAAGAAAAAAGATAAAGAAGAAAAGATCATAAGAGAACATATTCATTTGTTAGTTGAACCAATAATTGATAGCTTTAATGTAGATAAAGAATTCGTATTAAAAATAAGTGATATTATTGAAAAAGATCATTTACAAATGATTTTAGATAATTATAAAATAAAAAGCTTAAATGATAATCCATTATTAGCATATAATATTACATTATCAATTTGCTTAAATATGGTTTTTGATAGTGATAGATTAGATAGAATTGAATATAGTGATGAATATATTAATAACTTTGTAGGAAGAGTTGTTGCTCAAACAATTTATTCAGACTTAGATTATAATTTATTACATACATCCCCTATTCTAAATCATCCTATTGTTAAATCTATTTTAGCATTATCTAGCTTAATAAAATATCGTTCGGCTTTTGATTCATTAGTAGTAAGAAAAACGCTAAATAAAGACCTTAATCCAATCTTTATATTACTTAAAGAAGCAATGGAATCGCTAGAAGGTACTTATTTATTAATTGCAAATAAATCATTTAGTCAAGCAATGACAGTGTTTAGATTATACTTAGAACAAATTATAAATGTAATAGCTTTAATTAAGAATCCAAAATTAATTGATAAATATATTGAATTCCAACATCTTGCAACTAAATATGCATTAGATACACAAGATAAAGATATTGAAAAATTAATTGAAGAGAATAAGATTCCACCACGTGATATTAAGAGCTATCTTAACTATGGTTGGATTGAAAATATGAAAGGCTTTGATGAACTTCCAAAAAGAAGATATAGCATTAAAATCATGGCAAAGCTTTGTGATATGGAAGCTATATATGAATTATATTCTGATTCAACAAACTATGTTCATATGAATTTCTTATTAGCTAATATTGATTGGATAAGTGTTATAAATAAAATGCTTGAAACATCTTTTGCAACAATAATTGGTATTATAACTAATTATAAGATGTTTACAGGATTTGATTTTGTTTATAAAGGCGTAGATTTAGTAAATGAAACAAAGACAATCTTGAATGAATTCATCCATGTTACATCTTATAAGGGTGATTCATATGATGTATTAAGATTAAAAAACGCATAACAATGCGTTTTTTTATTACTCTAAATGTAAAAGTAGAATTTATGCATTATTATTTTTTATAATTAAAATAATAAATTCTAATACTATCATTTTTTAATTTTATTGTAATTTAGGCCTTATAATGCTATAATCTAATATGTATATTGTTTATGAAAGAAGGCTTATTATGAGTAATGTAATTATTAAAGAAGGTTACAAATCAAAATTAGATTTAATTGAAACTGAAATCGCAATTAAATTTGTAAAAGATACATTTGAAAAGGAATTAGCGAAAGCTCTAAACTTAACTAGAGTATCCGCGCCACTTTTTGTTTTACCTGAAACAGGATTAAACGATGATTTAAATGGTTATGAAAGACCAGTTGGATTTGACATTCATGATTTAAAGAAGAATGCTCAAATCGTTCAATCACTAGCTAAATGGAAAAGAAATGCTTTAAGAAGATATGGCTTTAATGTTGGTAGTGGCTTATACACTGATATGAACGCTATTAGACGTGATGAAGAATTAGATAACTTCCATTCAGTATATGTAGATCAATGGGACTGGGAAAGAATTATCACTAGAGAAAATAGAAATATGACATTCTTAAAACAAATTGTTAAAAAGATTTATAAAGCAATTTGTGCTACACAAACAAAAGTAATGAAAAAATATCCTGTTTTAACTAATAAGCTTCCAAAAGAAATCAAGTTTATTAAGTCAACTGATTTATACAAACAATATCCTGATAAGACTCCAAAAGAAAGAGAAACACTTGCTTGTAAAGAATATGGTGCTATCTTTGTAAGTCAAATCGGATGGCCTATTGATGGAAAACAACCACATGATGGTAGAGCCGCGGATTATGATGATTGGAAATTAAATGGAGATATTTTAGTATACTTTGAAGTACTTGATTGTGCATTAGAATTATCAAGTATGGGTGTTAGAGTTGATAAGGATTCTTTAACTAGCCAAACAGGCTTTAAGAAGGAATATGGAAAACTAAGTTCTCCATACTCACAAGATATTTTAAATGACAGATTACCTTTAACTATTGGTGGAGGAATTGGTCAATCTAGATTATGTATGTTTATGTTAAATAAGATGCATGTTGGTGAAGTTCAAGCATCATTATGGACTGACGAAGATATGCAAATCTTAAGCGAAAATAAAATTGAAATTTTATAGGTGATATTATGAATAAAGAAATATTAAAGGTTTTACAACAAAACGCTAGAATAGATCTAAAAGATCTAGCTGTAATGGTTAATCTAAGCGTTGATGAAGTTAAAAAAGAAATAGAAGAAATGGAAAAGAATAGAATTATCTGTGGTTATCATGCATTAGTTAATTATGATAATACAGATGATGAAATTGTTTCAGCTTTAATTGAAGTTAAAGTTACTCCACAACGTGGATTAGGTTTTGATAAGATTGCTGAAAGAATTTATAACTTCCCTGAAGTTTCAGCAGTTTACTTAATGAGTGGTGCTTTTGACTTTACTGTAATGCTTGAAGCTAAAACAATGAAAGAAATATCTAAATTTGTTTTTGAAAAATTAGCTACACTTGATTATGTACAATCAACAGCAACTCACTTTGTTTTAAAGAAATATAAAGATTATAAAGTTGTATTAGTAGAAGAAAAGAAAGACTTAAGAGAAATGGTGAATATATGAGAAAGTTTATAACAGAAAAGGTTGAATCAATTAAACCTTCTGGTATAAGACGTTTCTTTGATATTGCTAGTGAAATGGAAGGTGTAATCTCACTTGGTGTTGGCGAACCCGACTTTGATACTCCTTGGCATATTAGAGAAGAAGGTATTTATTCACTAGAACGTGGTAATACATTCTATACATCAAATTCTGGTTTAAAGGATTTAAGAATAGAAGTATCTAACTATGTTAAAAGAAGGTTTAATTTAGAATATGATCCACTAACTGAAGTATTAATCACTGTTGGTGGTAGTGAAGCTATTGATGCTTGCTTTAGAGCATGTCTAGAAGAAGGCGATGAAGTAATCATCCCTGAACCATGCTATGTAAGTTATTCTCCATGCGCTAAGCTAGCTGGAGCTAAAGTAGTAACAATTAACTTAAAAGAAGAAAACAATTTTAGATTAACTAAAGAAGAATTATTAGCTGCAATAACTCCTAAAACTAAGATTTTAGTACTTGCTTTCCCTAATAATCCTACAGGATCAATTATGGAAAAGAAAGACTTAGAAGATATCGCAAAAATCGCTATAGAAAAGGATATTTTAGTATTATCTGATGAAATCTATGGTGAATTAACTTATGGAGTTAAACACTATTCAATATCTCAATTTGAAGGTATGAGGGATAGATGTGTTGTAGTTAATGGTTTCTCTAAAGCTTATGCTATGACAGGTTGGCGTTTAGGCTTTGCATATGGTCCAAAAGAAATCATTAAGCAAATGCTTAAGATTCATCAATTTGCTATTATGTGTGCACCTACAACAAGTCAATTTGCCGCAATAGAAGCTTTAAAGAATGGCGATAACGACATTCAAGAAATGAAACAAGAATATAATCAAAGAAGAAGATATTTAGTTAATGCGCTTAGAGAAATGGGCTTTGATTGTTTTGAACCTCTTGGAGCATTCTATGTCTTCCCATCTATAAAGAAATTTGGTTTATCAAGTGAAGAATTCTGTGAGAAATTACTAATGGAAGAAAAGGTAATGGTAGTACCAGGTACAGCATTTGGTGAATCTGGTGAAGGATTTGTAAGAATTAGTTATGCTTATTCACTTGATCAACTTAAAAAAGCAATGGATAGAATCAAAAAGTTTGTTTCAAAATTAAAGTAAAAGGCGTAGTTATGCGCCTTTTTGTATAAATAAAGGGGAGGGTTTAATGAAGAAATTATTTAGATTTATTCTATCAATATCACTATGTATAATGCTTTTTGGATGTTCTAAAAAGGTTAATGATAAAGATATTGTTATAATAAATACAACAGATGTACACTGTGCTATAAGTACTGATGAAGAAAAGAATAGATTAGGCTATACTAAAGTAATGGCTTATAAAAATGAGCTTAAAGAAGATAATTACGTATCACTTGTTGATTCAGGTGATTACCTTCAAGGAGATTTAGTTGGAGCTATATCAAAAGGTAAATATATAATTGATGTTATGAATTATGTAGAATATGATGTAGCGGCTTTAGGTAATCATGAATTTGATTATGGAATTGATGAATTAGTTAATAGAATTGATGAATTTAATGGAGATATCGTTTCATGTAATTTTAGTTATATTGGAAATAAAGAAAACAAATTCACAAAAGTTAAACCTTATTCATTAAAAAAATATGGCAAATTCACAATAGGCTATGTAGGTATTACTACTCCTGAAACATTAGTAAGTTCTAATCCTATAAACTTTAAGGAAGATGGAGAAGTTGCATATAGCTTTAAAGGTGAAACAGCTGAAGGCTATTATAATTGTATTCAAGAAAATATTAACAAGTGTAAGAAAGATGGAGCGGATTATGTAGTATTATTATGTCATGCTGGAACTAATGAAGAAAACATTCCATTTATGTCTACTGATATAATAAAAAACACTACAGGATATGTTGCAGTCTTAGATGGACATGCTCATAAAGATGTAAGCTGGACTACTTTTAAGGATAAGAAAAATAAAGATGTTTACCTTTGTGAATGTGGTACTAAGTTGAATGAATTTTCAACTTTAACAATTACAAAAAATGGCGAAATAAAAACAAATTTTGTTACTGAATATGATAAGACAGATGCTGAATGTGATGAATATATTAATACATTAAATAAAGCTGTTGATCACTTAAGAAATGTCGTATTAACAAATATTGATATATCACTAAGTATTACTGATAGTGATGGAGTTAGAATGGTTAGATCTAGAGAAACACAAATAGGAAATCTAATCGCTGATGCATATAGAATTATGATGAATGCGGATATTGCCTTTATTAATGGTGGCGGTATTAGAGATAATTTAAATGCTGGTGATGTAACTTATGGAGATATTCAAGCAGTTCATCCATTTGGTAATAATGTAGTAACAAAAAAAGTACTTGGTAGTGAAATATTAGACTATCTTGAATTTGCATCACGCTCTACTCAAGAAAAGTATAAAGATTCTGAAGGTAATGCCGTTGGTGAAAGTGGAAGCTTTGCTAATGTAAGTGGACTTAAATACTCTATTAAAGTATCCCTACCTTCAGCTGTAGTAACTGATATTAATGGAAACTTTGTAGAAGTTAAAGGAAAAAGAAGAGCTTTTAGAGTTAAAGTATTGTCTAATGGAGAATATGTTGATATTGATCCAGATAAGTATTATACAGTCGCATCAAATGATTATATTTTAATTTCTGGTGGAGATGGTGTAAATATGTTTGTTAACGAAGAAATAGTACCTAACGCTCAATACTTTGATTATGAAGTTGTAATTAATTATATTGTTGATGTATTACACGGTCAACTTGCTGATAAATATAATGACATTGAAGGAAGAATTATAATAGAATAAGACAAAATAACCTTATGATGTTTAATCATAAGGTTTTTTAATTCATACTAGATAAGTAGGAAAACACTTTCTTAATTGACAAGATTATATTTTTAAAATAAAATATAATTGTGGTTATAAGGAATTAGGTCAAATGCCTAAGCTGCCCCAACAACTGTAGTACGGACGATATAGAATATGTCACTTAACGGGAAGACTCTATAGAGGATGAAGTAAAGCCAGGATACTTATTCCAAATAAAACAAATTCGGTGGGATGCGAATTTTTGGAGGAAAAGGATGAAGAAAAAATTATTACTTAGTATTATACCATTAATAGTTATTATTGGTGTAGTAATCACATTGGTTTTAGTAAAACCATGGAAAGCAAAAAGTGCAGGAAAGTGCACAGTAATTGTTGAGTTAAAGGATAAGAAACTTAACGAAACAGTATCATATCAAAAGAATGATACATTATCAGCTATCCTAGAGGATAAGTTTGAAGCTACATTTAGTGGCACATTTATGACATCAATTGGTGGATATACACCAGATACAACAAGCAATCCAAAAGCTTGTGAATACTGGGCATTCTATTACAATGATGAAAAAGTAACTTTACTTAAAGAAGAAATCGCAGAATCTGATAACTTAAGTGAAGAAGAAAAGAATATCATTGCTAAGATTAAAGAAGATGGTACTAACTGGATTACAACTGTTAAATCTGATTTAACTGCTTTATATTCAGAAAAGAGTATCAATAACTTAATTAGCAAAGGTTATATTTCTATTAAAGATGAATTTATTTATTCAAGCGTTGGTGTAAAAGAAGCACCACTAAAAAATAAGCGTACTTATAAATTTGTAATTGAAACTTACGATTCAACAATAGTTTGGGGTTAATAAATGCTTAGGGATTTAATTATTATTTCTTTTATGGCAACAGTTTTACTTGTCCAAGAAGAAGCCTTAACTTTTATCCCTAATTTTCAATTTACATTTTTTCTTATAGTAACTTATTCTGTTGTATTTGGCTTTAAAAGGACATTTTTCATTGTATTAATACATGTTCTATTAGATAATTTCTTTATGGGCACATTTAATTTATTTGCGATTTGTCCAATGTTGTTTTCATATACGCTAATGAGTTTTACTATATGCATATTTAAAATAAAAAAGCCAATTCCGCTTGCTTTTATTGCAGCGTTATTCTCTATAGTTTATGCTGCTTGCTTTATACCATTTGGTTTATATATTCTAGATGTAAAATTAGAACAATATATCCTTGCTGATATTCCATATGACTTAATATTAATTTGTACAAACTTCTTATTAGTTTTATGGGCATATGAACCAGTTAAGAAGGTATTAGAGAACTTAGTATTAGACTATAGAATGGAAGTCGATTATGATATTGATGATGATGAATAATTATTATAGGTAGGTGTTAAAATGAAAATTAAGAACATTTTAGAAAAAAAGAGGACATTATCTTTTGAGATATTTCCACCAAAGAAGGATTCAGCAAATATTGAATCAATTTATAAAACAATCGATGAGTTAAGTGAACTTAATCCTGATTTTATAAGTGTAACTTATGGAGCAATGGGTTCAACAACTAAACGTACTTTAGAAATTGCTAAATACATTAAAAATGTTAAGCATGTTGAAGCTTTAGCTCATTTAACAGGAATAAATACACCACATGATGATGTTTTAAAAATGTGTAATGAATTTAAAATGGAAAATATTGAAAATATTATGTCTCTTAGAGGTGACTATCCAGTAGGGTTTAATGGAACACCTATCTTTAAGTATGCATCAGAATTAAATGAATTTATTCAAAAATATTATAATGACGATTTCTGTTTAGGAGGAGGATGTTATCCTGAAGCTCACTTAGAATGTGAAAATCTTTTTGATGATTTAAAGAATCTAAAGAAGAAACAAGATTCAGGTGCATCATTCTTTATTACGCAAGTATTCTTTGACAATAATTATTTTTATAGATTTGTTCGTGAAGCAAGAAATATTGGTATAACAGTACCTATTCTTGCGGGTATTATGCCTATTACAAGTGTTAAGCAAATAAGAAAGATGAGCACTATGTGTGGTGCAAATGTTCCTGTAAGCTTAATAAGTATGTTAGAAAAATACCGCGATGATGAAAAAGCTATGAGAGAAATCGGTATAGCTTATGCAACTAATCAAATAATTGATTTACTAGCAAATGATGTAGATGGTATTCATATTTATACAATGAATAAACCAGAAAATGCTAAACAAATAGTAGATGCAATTAAAAATGTATTAAAGGATTCAACTAATGAAAGATGAAATCTTAAGATATCTAGGCTATAAAGATAATAATTGTGATGAATCAATAAGTAATTTAATAGATGATTGTTTAGAAGAATTAGATAGAATATCTAATTTTTCATATGTTTATTTAAGAAGTAATACGGCTTATGATTTTTTAAATAAGCCAGATTATATTAATCTTTTAGAAGGATCAACTCAATTTATTTTATGTGCTACAACACTAGGCTATGATGTAGATAAAAAAATAAAGCATTATCTAGTAACAGATAAGCTTAGAGCATTAGTTTTAGATGCTTGTGCTAGTGTTTATTTAGTAGATAAAGCTGATAAATTTGAGGAGAGTTTTGGAGAGCCTAGAACATTTAGATTTTGTCCTGGTTATGAGAATACTCCCCTATCAGACAATAAAATAATTCTAGAACTTTTAAAGGATGTTAAACCTAAAGTATCAACACTTGATTCGCTTATGTTAAGCCCAAATAAATCAATGGTAGGTATCATAGGTTTAGGCGTTAAAAAAGAAAAAAATTGTAATACATGTATGTTTAATAATAGATGTAGCTATAGAAAGGAGAATAAACTATGTTCGAAAAAGTAATGGTTTTTGATGGTGGATTTGGTAGTGAATTAAATAAGTACAATTTCCCACTAGGAACAATTCCTGAAGAATTAAATATTACTAATAGCGACGTAGTAAAAGCAATACATAAAAATTATGTTAATGCTGGTTCTGATATTATAGTTACTAATACTTTTGGCGCTAATAGATTAAAGATGAAAAAATCTAAATATTCATTAAAAGAAATCATTTTAGCGGCAATTGAAAATGCTAGAAGTGCTAAACCTAAATATGTTTTCTTTGATTTAGGCCCAATTGGTCAATTAGTTGAACCACTTGGAACACTAAAGTTTGATGAAGCATATGATATTTTTAAAGAAATAGTTTTAATTGCTAAAGATTTAGTTGATGGCTTTGCACTAGAAACTTTTACTGATATTTATGAGCTTAAAGCAGCAGTACTTGCTGTTAAGGAAAATTCAGATAAATTATGCTTTGCAACAATGAGTTTTGAAGAAAATGGTAGAAGTTTAACAGGAGCAACTCCAGAAGTAATGGTTGCCGTTCTTGAAGGTTTAGGTGTAGATGCACTTGGTGTAAACTGTTCATTAGGACCAGTTGAATTAAAGCCAATTGTTAAAAGAATACTAGATGCAAGTAATACCCCTGTATTAGTTCAACCAAATAGAGGCCTACCTAAAATAGTAGATGGGAAAACTATTTATGATTTAGATGTTGAAACATTTTACAATGCCACAAAAGAGTTTGTTGAAATGGGTGTAGCATTTATTGGTGGATGCTGTGGAACTGACCCTGATTTTATAAAAGCTATATCAGAATTTAAAGATACAACAGTTAAAATTAGAAAAGTTGAAAAGAAATCATTTGTTACATCAGGTTCTAAAATAGTTTATATTGATGGTGTTAAAATCATTGGTGAAAGATTAAATCCTACAGGTAAAAAAGCGCTTAAAGAAGCTATTATCAATGAAGATTATGATTATATGATTAATATGGCTATATCTGAAGAAGAAAATGGTGCAGATATACTTGATGTTAATATGGGTCTACCTATGATTGATGAAGAAAGAGTAATGGTTAATGTAATAAAGAAGATTCAAGAATTCACAAACATTCCTCTACAAATTGATTCATCAAGTGCAAGTGTTATTGAAATAGCTTGTCGTTATTATAATGGTGTTCCACTAATTAACTCAGTTAATGGTAATGATGATGTATTAGAAAAAATATTACCAATTGCTAAAAAATATGGAGCTATGGTTATTGGTTTAACACTAGATAAAGAAGGAGTTCCAAAAACAGCAGAAAAAAGAATTGAAATAGCTAATAAGATTATTAAAAAAGCAAATAGCTATGGAATCACTAATGAAAAAATAGCTATTGATGCACTTACTTTAACTGCTGCAGCAGAACAAGAATTAGTTGATGAAACTTTAAAAACAATTAAAGAAATGAATAGAATAAACATTAAAACAGCATTAGGTGTTTCAAATGTAAGCTTTGGTTTACCTAACCGTGCATTATTAAATAGATCATTTCTATTAATGGCAATGGAAAATGGATTAAACCTACCTATCATTAATCCTAATGATGTTGAAATGAAAAATACTATTATGGCCTTTAATGTTTTAAAGAATAGAGATAAGAATGCTGAATATTACATTAATAATAATATTCAAGTTGATAATACGCAAACAGTTAATAGTTCAAATTATGATTTAAGAGATATTATTAAAAAAGGTTTAACTAATGAAGCCGTTAATAAGACAAAAGAATTATTAAAAGAAATGCAACCAATGGATATTATTAATAACATAGTTATTCCAACTTTAAATGAAGTAGGAGTTGATTATGAAAAGAATGTTATATTCTTGCCTCAATTACTTAAAGCAAGTGAAGCAACAAAAGCTAGCTTTGAAGTAATTAAATCAACATTTAAAGAATCTGGTGAATCTCTTGGCCCTATCATGATTTTAACTGTAAAAGGTGATGTTCATGATATTGGAAAAAACATTGTAAAAGTAGTATTAGAAAGTTATGGCTATAAAGTAATTGATTTAGGTAAAGATGTTGAAATTGATTATGTTGTTGAACAAGTAAAAAAATATAGGCCTAAAGCAATAGGGCTTTCTGCTTTAATGACTACAACAGTAGTATCAATGAAGGATACTATTGAAGCACTTAGAAAGAATAATTTAACTCTACCTATCTTTGTTGGAGGAGCAGTTTTAACAAAAGATATTGCCGAAGATATTCATGCTGATTATTATACTAAAGATCCACTAGATATGGTTAAAATACTAAAGGAGATTTTATAATGGAAAAGATTGAAAGTTTTAAGGTAGATCATAGATATCTAATGCCTGGAATTTATATTTCTAGAGTTGATACTATTGATAATTTCACTTTTACAACATTTGATTTAAGATTTACTAGACCTAATAATTCAATGCCTATGGATACAGGTAGTATTCATGCAATAGAACATTTAGCCGCAACTTATTTTAGAAATTATAATAAGAATACAATGTATTTTGGACCTATGGGTTGTAGAACAGGATTCTATTTATTATTAGCGGGTAAAGTAGAAGTTGAAGATATAAAAAATCAAGTAATTGATTGTATGAAATTCATAATTAATTATGAAGATGAAATAGTTATAGGTGCTACAGAAATAGAATGTGGTAACTATAAAGATATGAATTTAGAAAAGGCAAAATATTATGCTAAAGAGTTTTTAAAATGGCTTTAATTAGCCATTTTCTTTTTTTATAAAAGATTTGGCATTTTATTACATTCTTGAAAGCGTTTTAATTATATAGTATAATTAAATTTGAGGTGAATATTATGAGTAAATTAATTTATTCTATTGAAGATGACGAAAATATCGGTTACGTGATAAACAAAGCTTTAACTAACAGTGGTTATGAAGTTAAAACATTTACTTCATCAACTCCTTTTTATGCTGAATTAGAAAAGCAAATTCCTGATATTTTATTACTAGATATTATGCTTCCAGGAGAATCTGGTTTAGAGATTTTATCTAAGATTAGAAAGGATAGCAAGTATGCAAATATCTATGTAATCATTGTATCAGCAAAGGACAGTGAATTTGATAAGGTAACAGGCCTAGATCAAGGTGCTGATGATTATATTGCCAAACCATTTGGTATTTTTGAGCTTACAAGTAAAATCAATGCCATCTTTAGACGTTTCAAGGATAAAGAGGTTTTAAGAGTACAAGATATCTCTTTATACGTTAATGAACGTAAATGTAAGAAGGGTGACTTAGAAATTAATTTAACTCAAAAAGAATTTGATTTATTCAAATATTTACTTGAAAGAAAACCAAATGTAGTTAGAAAAGAAGATGTTATTAAAGACATTTGGGGTAGTGATTACGGCGAGACTCGTACAATTGATATGCATATAAAATCTTTAAGACAAAAGATACAAGATAAGGATAGTTCTATAATTGTAACTTTACATGGTATAGGATATCGTATTGAAGAATGAGAAGAAAGTTAATCTTTATTAACATTGTCTTACTTCTTATTTCTCTAGCAATGTGTCTTGGTGTATCTTTATATATTTCAAGACGTAACGTTTTAACCAATGCTCAAGACAGCTTAAAGAGTTATTCTAACGTTGTTACTAACGACTTAGTAAGTGGTAATACAATTGATAACGATAAATATAAGCTAATAAATGAAAAAATGCGTATAACAATTGTTAATAAAGTAAGAATTAATAACATAGTCTATTTGATTTCGGATAATTATTATTCAGAACACTTAGACCAATTAAATGGAACTGATTGGATGAGTTTTAAGGAATTCAATGATATAGAAGATTTTATCATAAGAAAAGATGATACAGTTGATAATTCAAGAATGCTTTACTACACTATCATTATTGAAAAAGCAAATGCGGATCAATATGTTAGAGTAGGGGTGCCATATGATGATTTGTTTGAAGATAATACAACATTAATTGTAATTACCTTAATTACATCAATAGTTGTCTTTGTCATAATGTCATTAGTTATGGGACAAAGTATTTATCAAGGAATTAAGCCAATAAACAAAGTTATTGGTAAGCTTGAACAATTAGCTACATCAGAAGTAAATGAATATAATTTCCAAAATATCGAAGACGTATCTAAAAAGATTAATGATGTCAAAAACGAGCTTGAAAAGAATATGCAAAGTATTAAAAACGAAAAGAATAAGGTTGAATTAATACTTGAAAATATGGGACAAGGTCTAATTGCTTTAAATGAAGATTTAACTATTAACTTAATCAACAAGATGTCCGTAGATCTATTTGGTATAGATGCTAATTATCAAGGCTCATTTATTGATTTAGATGTTAATCAAGAATTAAAGCATAAGATTATTGACGTTAAGGTTAATAATGGTCATGCCTCATTCGATTTAAAAATTGATGAATTATATTATAACTTCTCTATTAACTCTATTTCTAATATTTGGGGTGATGGAGAATCAAAAAGAATAATAATTGTTATTACAGATGTAACTGATGAAAAGTTAGCTGATATTAGACAAAAAGAATTCTTTAGTAATGCAAGTCATGAGCTAAGAAGCCCACTTACATCAATTATCGGTTTCCAAGAATTAATTGTTGAAGATTTTGTTGGACCTAATGAAGTAAAAGATTTATGTAGTAAAACACTTCAAGAAGGTAAAAGAATGCAAAACTTAATTAACGACATGCTTGACTTATCTGCCTTAGAAAAGGAAGAAAAAGGAGAAGTTGTTAAGATTAATTTAAGTGAAATGGTTGATGATATATCATCATCACTTGAACCACAACTATTAATTGATAATTTAACAATTATTAAGGATGTAGATCCAAGCGCATATTTAATTGCTAATCAAAAGCATATTTATCAGTTAATTAGAAACCTTGTTGATAATGCGATTAAATATAACGTATTAAACGGAAAAATTTATGTAACTATAAAGAAGGAAATAGATGGCGTATTGATTTCTGTTAAGGATACCGGTGTAGGTATTTCTGATAATGATCAAAAGCAAATCTTTGAAAGATTCTATAGAGTAGATAAGGCTAGAAGTAGAAAGTTAGGATCTAGTGGATTAGGACTTTCTATTGTTAGACAAGTATGTAATATTTATGCAGCTACTCTATCACTTGAGAGTAAGCTAAATGAAGGAACAACAATTTCCGCTAAATTCCCTTTAAATAGTTAGTAGCAGGAGGTGATTGCTTTATGAAGAAAAAGTTAATAGTATTAGCATCTATGGCTTTAATATTATCTACACTTGGTTGTACAAGAAAGAAAACTACAACAAAGCATAGATATACAACAAGGGGCAATCAATCAACTACTAAAACAGTTAGAACAACAACTAAAACAAAAACAAATACTTATGAGCCTGTAGAAAATAAAACAATTTATGTTTCAAATACAGGTGATAAGAATAAATCAGGAACTAGTCAATTAGCCCCAACAACACTTGATAATGCATTAAGTACAATGGATAGTGGAGATACTATTTATCTTATTGAAGGTACATATGAATTTGAAGAAAGTGTTATAATTAGTAATTCTGGTAGTGAGGTAAAAAGAAACACTATAATCGCAGAAGATGGCGTTATATTTGACTTTTCCCAAACAAAAGAAGATAGCACACTAAATAATGGTGGCTTAGTAATTAATGGCTCATACTGGCAAATAGAAAATATTACCGTAATTAATTCTGATTATTATGGATTTAGAATAACAGGTAGAGGTAATAGAGTAATTTCATGTAATGCAAATAGTAATGATTATGGTGGATTCTATATTAAAACTAGTCTATCAACATTTACTAATTGTATGGCTTTGAAAAACAGTATGTTAGGCTATGTAGCTTATGGCTTCTATATTGATGGTACTGGTGAAAACAATACATTTGATTCATGTATTGCAAATGATAATTTAGATAGTGGATTCATGATTGTTGCTAGTAAAACAACTGAATTTAATAAATGTTTAGCCTTCAATAATGGACTTGAAGGAGATAGTGGTTCAGCACAAAGAAGTGGATTTGTATTTAATAATAAAGGTCACATTTTCACTAATTGTATTGCCTATAATAATGCTTTAAGTGGTTTTATGGTACCTATTCGTTATGGTGAAAAAGGAAGCATTACAATAGTTAACTGCGAAGCAATTAATAACCATTATAGAAATTATTCATTAATATCAAATAAGGCCGATACTATCACATTTACTAATTCTTTATCATTTAATAATTATGATAAAAATGATGATGGTGAAATAGATGCTATTAATGATTATGTAATAGGTAATGTAACTAATTCAATATTCTTCTATAATAAGTCTTATTATTATGAAGTAAAAAATGAAAAATTTGATTCAACTAATACCTCAATTGAAGTAATTGATTTTAGTGAGTTTACTAATGAATATACTATTAATATGGATATTCCTGAAGAAATGAAGCAATATGATCCAGAAGAAAAAGCAGCTATAGATGAAGCTGCAGCTGAAGATGAAATTGAACCTGATTATTCATCACTAGAATATACTATAATTTATTATAAGGATGGAGTATTAAATATTTATGATTATCTAGATAGATCAGAAGTATTCCAAGATGAATTATTTGAAAAGTTAGAATTAGAAAATGATTATTTTGGTTCATTTATTAATCCTGAAGCTCCAGAGGAGCCTATAGAACCAGAAGAACCAACTAATCCCGATGAGCAAACGCCAGTAGAAGGTAATGAGGGAGAATAAAAAAAAGAAGCAGTAATTATTCTGCTTCTTTTTCATTTTCTAGTTTTTCTCTTGCAACGGCAAGCATTAATTTAATTCTGTTTTCTTGGTTAACACGTGTTGCACCTGGATCGTAGTCAATAGGTACAATATTGGCATTTTCATGAACTTCCTTAATCTTTCTAATCATACCTTTACCACAGATATGGTTTGGAAGGCATCCAAATGGTTGAGTACAGATAATATTTTCATATCCTGATTCAATTAATTCAACCATTTCAGCAGTTAATAACCAACCTTCACCCATCTTATTACCATAACCAATGATATCTTTTACCAAAATCTTTGTATGAGCAAAAGAAGAAGGTGCTTGGAAATTATATTTTTCCATAGCTTCAATCATAAATTTTTCATAATTAAAACCAATATTAAGTAAGAATGTCATAATCTTTTTCTTTAATGATGAACCACCATAAAGGTTAATATCATCAATACGTGTATCAATACAATATAGTATAAAGTTTAAGATACCTGGTAAGTTATATTCACAGTCTTGACTTCTAAGGAACGCTTCTAGATCATTATTACCAAGTGCTGCATATTTAACATAAATCTCACCAACAATACCTACCTTAACCTTAGGTACTTTTTTCATTTCTATTTTAGCGAAATCAGCACAAATAGAATCCATTATAGCACTAAATTCTTTACCCTTATATCCTTTTTTGTTATCGAACATATCAGATAATTTGTTAGTCCAATAATTAACCATTTCATTTGTTTCGCCTTTTTTAACTTCGTATGGTTCGATTTGATTTTTTAAATACATAATTAAATCACCATATACTAGACAAGCAAGCATATATCTAACCATTCTTAAAGTTATTTTAAAGCCTTTTTCAAGATTGCTCATGTTTAAACTTACAACAGGTACGAAACCGAAACCGGCTTTATCTAGGGCTTTTCTTAGTAAGTGGATGTAGTTAGATGCACGACATCCTCCACCTGTTTGTGTAATACATAAAGCAACTTTATTAACATCATATTTTCCTGATTTTAAAGCATCAATAAATTGACCAATTACTAATAAAGCAGGATAACATGTGTCATTGTGTACATATTTTAATCCTTCTTGAACAACGTTTCTACTAGTGTTATCAAGTAGAGCAACATTGTATCCAAATGACTCAAAAACTCTAATTAACATTGAAAAGTGAATAGGAGCCATACTTGGGACAAGTATAGTATGAGTCTTACGCATTTCTTTTGTAAAATGAGCACTCATTATTTTCCCTCCTTTTCTTTAATTGCGGCTAGTAAGCTTCTAAGTCTAATCTTAACAGCACCTAGGTTAGCAATTTCATCAATCTTAATTTGTGTATAAATCTTATCACTACCTTCAAGGATAGATCTAACCTCATCAGTAGTAATCGCATCAACCCCACAACCAAAGCTTACTAGTTGTACTAAGTGCATATCTGATTGTGTTGTGATATATTTTGCAGCACTATATAATCTAGCATGATATGTCCATTGGTTTAAGACATGAGTTTCAAATTTAGGAACTCTACCACTAATTACATCTTCACTAATAATCGCAACTTTAAATGAAGCTAATAATTTATCAATATCATGGTTGATTTCTGGATCGATATGATATGGTCTACCAGAAAGAACTATAATAGTCATTCCTCTTTCTCTAGCACGTTTAATGATTTCATTACCATATGCTTTAATATCATCCATGTATCTATAGTATTCTTTAAATGCGACTTTAGTAGCTTCCTTAACTTCCTTTAAAGATACTTCAATATGATATTTGTTTAATATTTCAGTCATCTTTTGAGGGAATTCTTTTCTATGTAAGCCGATATAGTCATTAATGAAAGTTATTTCTTTAACCCTTTGCATATTACCTTTAATAACTTCAGGATAATAAGCAACTACAGGACAGTTATAATGGTTATCTGCTTGATGTTCATCTAAGTTATAAGTCATACAAGGATAGAATATTGTTTGAATACCTTGATCTAATAGCCATTCCATATGCCCATGCATTAATTTAGCTGGGAAACATACAGTATCACTTGGGATAGATGTTTGACCCTTTAAGTATAATTCTCTTGTAGAGAATGGTGAATTAATAACTTCAAATCTTAAATATGTAAAGAAAGTATGCCAGAAAGGTAATAGTTCATACATGTTTAATCCCATAGGTAAGCCAATCTTACCACGTCTACCTAAAACTGGTTGATAGTTTCTTAAACAATTTCTCTTATATTCATAGATATTTGTTGTAATATCTAATTCTTTCTTTGTAATAGGACGCTCACATCTATTTCCACTAATGAACTTTTTACCTTCAGCGAAGAAGTTAACAGTAAGCATACAGTTATTATTACATAAACCACAGTTTATATTTTTAACTTCATGCTTAAACTTCTTAACTTGTTCATAATCAAGAATAGTAGATGGATCATGATACTTTTTCCATTTTCTTAAACAATATAAAGCTACACCATAAGCACCCATTAAACCTGAGATATTAGGTCTAACTACCTCTAAGTCTAATTCTTTTTCAAATGCTCTAAGAACACTATTATTTAAGAATGTTCCACCTTGAACAACGATTCTTTCACCTAATTCTTTTTTTGAAGTTGCTCTTATAACTTTATATAAGGCGTTCTTAACAACACTTATAGAAAGACCAGCCGAAATGTTTTCAATTGTTGCACCATCTTTTTGTGCTTGCTTAACACTTGAATTCATAAATACTGTACAACGACTACCTAAATCTACTGGACTATCTGCCTTTAAACCAAGTTTAGCGAAATCAGCAATTGAATAGCCTAGGGCACTTGCAAATGTTTGTAGGAAAGATCCACAACCAGAAGAACATGCTTCATTTAAGAAGATGTTATCAATTGTACCATCTTTGATTTTAAAACATTTGATATCTTGTCCACCTATATCAATAATGAATTCAACATCTGGCATAAAACGTTTAGCTGCTGTATAGTGAGCCATAGTTTCAACAATACCATAATTTGTTTGGAATGCATTTTTAACTAAATCTTCTCCATAACCTGTTACACCACTTGATGCAATCTTTAAGTTTGGATGATTCTTATAGAATTCTTCTAAATAGTGTCTAATGATTGGAATAGGGTTACCACTATTAGATCTATAAATAGAATCTAAGATGTCACCATCTTCATTAATTACTACTAGCTTAATAGTAGTAGAACCTGAGTCAATACCAATAAAGACATTTCCTTCATAAGAATTGATATCTACAGTTTCAACTCTTTCTTTATCATGACGAGCTATAAACTCATTATATTCTTCATCATTTTTAAATAATGGTTCGATTGAATTATATGTATGTGAATACTCATAATTTTTTAGATTATCAATTAATGTAGCGATATTTACTTCCTCTTTAGAACATAGTGCAGTACCTAAAGATACATAATATAAACTGTTTTCAGGACAAATTCCTTCAATCTTTAATACATCATCAAAACTCTTTCTAAGTTCTGATAAGAAAGTAAGTGGTCCACCTAAATATAATACTTTACCTTTAATAGGTCTACCTTGAGCTAGACCTGCGATTGTTTGGTTAACTACTGCTCTAAAAATAGAAGCTGATATATCTTCCTTTAAAGCACCTTGGTTGATTAATGGTTGTATATCTGATTTAGCAAATACACCACAACGAGATGCGATAGTGTATATTTTCTTATATTGTTTTGCTAGATCATTCATCTCTAGGTTGCCAACATTTAGTAGTGTTGCCATTTGATCAATGAATGCTCCTGTACCACCAGCACAAGAACCATTCATTCTAACCTCTAAGCCGTTAGATAAGAATAAAATCTTAGCATCCTCTCCACCAAGTTCGATGATACAATCTACATCACCATGGAATTTATTAGCAGCAACTCTTGTTGCATAAACTTCTTGAACGAAAGGAATCTTACAGCTTTCAGCAAAGCCCATACCTGCTGAACCAGCCATAGATAAATATATTTTTTCATCCTTAACGAAATCTTTAATTTTTTCTAAAACTTCAATTGTTTTTTGGATAATTTGTGAGTAGTGTCTTTCATACATGTTAAAAATGATCTCATCTTTATCATTTAAAATGACACATTTTATTGTTGTACTTCCTATATCAAGTCCGACTCTCATATATTTATCCTCCTTTTAAGCAACATACTTTAATAATTATACATTATTAAGATATTAAAGTCAAATTATTTACAACATAAAATAATGTTGTATAATAAATATGAGTAGGTGATAGAATGCTTTATGTTGATAAGGTTACGGAAAAGAAAAAGTTATTATTACACTCATGCTGTGCACCATGTAGTAGTTACTCATTTCTTTTTTTGAAAGATAAATTTGATATTACATCATTTTTCTATAACCCAAATATCATGCCTAAAGATGAGCACGATAAGCGTTTAGAAGAATTAAATAGGCTAATTAAAGAAATGGAATTAGATATCAAAGTAATAGAAGAATATGATAATTCATTTCTTGATTTAGTTAAAGGGCTAGAAAAAGAACCAGAACGTGGTAAAAGATGCACTTTATGTTATGAACTAAGACTTAGAAAATGTGCTACTTTAGCCAAATCTCTTGGTTTTGATTGTTTTTCTACAACACTATCTATTTCACCATATAAGGATGCTAAAAGATTAAATGAAATAGGGTATAAATTAGAACAAGAATTAGGTATAGAATACTTATATTTAGACTTAAAGAAAAACGATGGATATAAAAAATCCATCGAGTTATCTAAAAAATATAATCTATATAGACAAAACTATTGTGGTTGTATATTCTCAAAAAAAGAAGGCCAAGATGAATAATCTTGACCTTTATTTTTATTTGAAGTAATCGAATTCACCAGTTTGAACAAAGCTTAATACTTTATCTCTATAGAAGTTAGCAACGTCTTCACTAATTCCAATAGCTTGTTCGATTTCGCATTCATATTCTGGTTTATTTAAGAATGCATATTTATCATTAACATCAACTTCAAAGATTACGAATTCATCAGTAACTTCAACCTTATTAGGTTTAGCACCTTGCTTTGGAGCAGTAACCTTCATTTGCTTATCATTACGCATTGTTAGGTTAATGTAATAATCGCCTTGGATAAAGCATTTTCTAACCATTGCATTATCTACTAAAAGGTTAGAAGAGAATCCTTGAATTCTATCTGCTACATAATCAGTTGGGTTTTCTTTGATTTCTTCAGTTGAAATCTTTACTTGAAGTGAATAACCACAGAAAGTGAATGGTGCATCTGAATAATCTTCAAAAGCAGTACCAATCTTATCTACGATATCAGTCATTTCAGGAAGTAGTACTTCATCATTAATATTTTGAGCATTGATTGCTTGAATTTCGATTGATTGATTAGTCATTACAATATTGAATAACTTTTTATTATCAGTAGCGATAATTCTTGGGATGTTTAATGGTGCATTAGCTGGAGCGTTAGTTAACTTTCCATCTGTGATGTATTTTCCAATCTTTCCCATTACTTCATTAATATTTTCTTTTAAGTCACGCATATCAGCAGTGTTGATACGGTAAACAGCGTTTACAATTTTCATTTATAAAACTCCTCTCTAACAATATTCATTATATAATAAATGAATGATATTTACTAGCATTTTTTTTTACTTCAAGTTATAATTAAAAATGGATAATGAAGGAAGGAGATTAATCTTAAAATAATTTAAGGTTATAAAATGTATATGCTTGAATTAGAAATAAAGAAGATGGGAATAAATGGTGAAGGCATTGCTTATTATAATAGAAAAATTGTTTTCGTAGATAATGCTCTTCCAAAAGAAAAGGTTAAAGTTGAAATAGTTGAAGAAACTGATAGATTTGTTAAAGCTGACTTAAAAGAAATAATTGTTAAATCACCTTTTAGATGCATTCCTAAATGTGAAAAGTTTGATGAATGTGGTGGATGTAATTTACAACATTTAAAATATGAGGAACAGCTTAATATTAAAAGAGAATTAGTTATAGAAGCTTTAGAAAAATATTCAGGATTAAATCCTAGAAAATTTGAGATCAAAAAAACTATTGGAATGTCTAATCCTTATAATTACCGAAATAAGGTTTCAGCACCTGTAAAAGATTTAAATGGTTGTGCTTGGGGAATGTATAAGCCTAATACAAATCATTTAGTTATCCTACATGATTGCCTAGTACAATATAATGATTTAAACGATTGCTTAAATAAAATAGTTAAACTAATGGATAAATTAGGATTTAAGCCAAAATCTAAGAATGAAGGTTTAATTAAATATATCGTTTGTAGGCAATCAAATTATACAAAAGAAATACAAGTAACACTAATTTTAGGTGAAACTAAAACAGATGTTACTCCACTAGTTGATGAAATAAAAAATATTAATAATGTTGTATCAATTTATACTGATATTAATAAGGGTGAATCACCTGATATTTTTGGTGATAAATTAAAGAAACATTTTGGAAAAGATTTTATAACTGATAAGTTAGATAAATATTATTTTAACTTACTTCCAAATGCTTTCTTCCAACTAAATTCTATGCAAGCAGTTACTTTATATAATGAAGCTAAAAAAGCAGCAAAACTTTCTCTAAAAGAAAAAGTAGTTGATTGTTACTGTGGTGTTGGTACTATTTCTATATGGGTATCTAATTTAGCTAAAGAAGTAATAGGTATAGAAAATAATAAAGAAGCAATTAAATCAGCTAAAGAAAATGCATTAAATAATAAAGTTAAAAATGTTAATTTCATTTGCGGTGATGCCGCAAACGAATTAGATAAAATTGATAATATTGATTGTATTATTGCTGATCCACCTAGAAGTGGTATGCGTGATTTAGCTTATAAGATTTTAGATAAAGAACCAAAACGCTTAGTTTATGTTTCTTGTAATCCATCAACTCTAGCGAAGGATATAAAGATTTTATCTAAAAAATATGATGTAAAATACATTCAACCAATTGATATGTTCCCTCAAACATCAAATGTTGAGGCAGTTGTATCAATGGTTTTAAAGAACAAATAATATAAGGAGAATTATAATTTGATTAGAATTGAATTATTATCAAAAACAAATTTTCACTTAGAATCACTAGATTCATATAATAGAAAACAATTTGTTAATAAAGTATATCGAAGAATAGATGGAGAATATAAATTAGTAGATTGCAATTATGTTGAAGATTGGGACTTAGATGAAAAACGTTTAATTGCTAGAAGGATAAGTAGTGATGATTATATAACATACCTTGCATTAGAAAATGATAAAGTTGTTGGTTTTATAGGTTTACTAAAAAAACTTAATGGTTCGTATATGATTCTTGATATGATGCACGTGTCTAATGAATATAGAGGTCAAGGTATTGGTAGAAGCCTATTTGAAAAAGGAATAGAAGAAGCAAGAAAAGCCCAAGCAAAGGCTTTATATATATCTGCTTGTTCATCAGAGGAGACTATTGCATTTTATAAAGCAATGGGGTGCTTTTTAATAGATAATCCTATAAAAGAAATTGCAGACAAAGAACCATTTGATCTTCAAATGATTTGTTCTTTGAAACAATAGTATAACAATTTAAAAAGCTTAAGGAATTGTATGATTAGAACGCAATTACTACAGAAGAATATGAAAAGATGAAAAAGAAAATAATTGACCATATATAATGTATAAATTAATCATAAGTAAAAGTCCAAACATAATGTTTGGATTTTTTTAATTATTTTATTGCACTTAAAAACAAGTTTTGTTATAATTGTTATGGTAGTTAAAACATTAGTTTTTATAAACTAATTAAATATAGAAAAAGGAGAATTAAAAATGAAAATTTCTGCATTACAAAAAGCAAGATATGAATACCAACCTAAACTTCCTGGTATGTTAAGAAATGGTGTTGAAAATATCTGCGTAAAAGAAGGAAAAGAAACTCAATCTGTAGCTGATCAAGCTAAGATTAAAGCTTTATTCCCTGAAACTTATGGAAAGAAAGAAATTACTTTCGAACAAGGTAAGAACACTGCTTGTGCAAAGAGCCAAGTTGTTGGTGTTATTCTATCTGGTGGACAAGCACCTGGTGGACACAATGTAATTTGTGGTTTATATGATGCCTTAAAGAAAGCTAACAAAGGAAACAAACTAATCGGATTTAAGGGAGGTCCATCTGGACTTATCGAAGATTCATTTGTAGAATTCGATGATGCATTTATCGATGCATATAGAAATACAGGTGGATTTGATATTATCGGTTCTGGTAGAACAAAACTTGAAACTGTTGAACAATTCAAGATTGCTACAGAAGTTTGTAAGAAGCATGGAATCACTGCTATCGTTATTATCGGTGGAGATGATTCTAACACTAACGCTGCTGTTTTAGCTGAATACTTCGCTCAAAACAAAGCAGGTGTACAAGTTATTGGTTGTCCAAAAACAATTGATGGTGATTTAAAGAATGATGATATCGAATGTTCATTCGGTTTCGATACAGCTACAAAAACTTATTCTGAATTAATCGGAAATATCGAAAGAGACTGTAACTCAGCTAAGAAATATTGGCACTTTGTAAAAGTTATGGGTAGAAGTGCTTCTCACGTTGCACTTGAATGTGCTCTTGAAACTCAACCTAACATTTGTTTAATTTCTGAAGAAGTTGAATTAAAGAAGATGAGTTTATCACAAATCGCTAACCAAATTGCTGATTCAGTAGTTGCTAGAAGCAATAAGGGTATGAACTTCGGTGTTGCTATTATTCCTGAAGGTGTAGTAGAATTTGTTCCTGAATTCAAGAAATTAATTGCTGAAATTAATGAATTATTAGCTGGATCAAAAGCTGAAAAGTTCAATAGCTTAAATTCTTGGGCTGAAAAATATGAATTCATCAAGAATGGTTTAACAGCTGAATCATTCAACGTATTTGATATTTTACCTCAAACTATTCAACAACAATTATTCTTAGAAAGAGATCCTCATGGAAACGTACAAGTTTCATTAATTGAATCAGAAAAATTATTCTCTGCTTTAGTTAAGGATGTATTAACTAAGAGAAAAGCTGCTGGAGAATACAATGGTAAGTTCAATGCATTACATCATTTCTTCGGATATGAAGGAAGATGTGCATTCCCATCTAACTTTGATGCAGATTACTGCTATTCATTAGGATACAATGCATTCATGCTAATCCAATATGGATTCAACGGATACCTATCAAAAGTATCTAACTTATCTAAACCAGCTAACGAATGGATTGCTGGTGGTATGCCTATCACTAAGATGATGAACATCGAAAGAAGACATGGTGAAGACAAGCCAGTTATTAGAAAGGCTTTAGTAGAATTAGATGGAGCTCCATTCAAGTACTTTGAAGCTCATAGAGCTGAATGGGCAGAAAACACTTGCTACTTATATCCAGGTGCAATTCAATATTATGGACCAGCTGAAGTTTGTGACTTAACAACTAAGACACTTGCTTTAGAAAAAGGTGTAAAAATCGACTAATTAAATTAATATTAAAGTGTTGCCTAATGCAGCACTTTTTTATTTTGCAAAATATAGAAATTTAATTTAATTTATTCTATAATAAAAATGGTGATAATATGAGTGAAAAGAAGAAAGGCTTGTGTATATCAATTGTTAGTTTATCTTTATTTATAATAATGTTAATTCTATTATTATTTGTTGATAAGAGTGATGAAGTAGGTTTATCAGGATTTAATAAACTTTATAGTCATGATTATAATAAAGCACTTGATATAATAAGCGATATATTATTTTATATAGTTATCTTAATATTTGTTGCTTCAATTATATTCTTTATTTATAAATTGATTAAAGTGAAAGATGTAAAGAAAGTAGATTATAGATTTTATATTTATTATTTAGTTGCTTTCCTTGCAGTATTAATTTGGATATTATTTGATTTTGTTATAAAGATTAATAATAGACCTAATGTAATAGATGGACAAGTAGAATCATCATTCCCATCAACTCATGTCTTTTTAACAACTTATATATTATTGCCGCTTACAACTTTCTTCTTTAAAAAGGATAGAGAGAGAAATCCTGAAAAAATTGATTTAGATACAATAATTACAGTTATAGCATTTGTTGTAATTGGTGCTGAATTTGTACTTAGATTTTGGAGTGGAATGCACTGGCTAACTGATTGCATTTGTGGTTTGCTTCTAGGCGTATTCTTGTTTGGATTGTATTATTTCTTAATTTCGTTAATAAAAGATAAAAAGTCGCTTGATTAAGCGATTTTTTATCTATATATACAAAAAATAATAAAAATGTATCAATTAAATATAAGTAAAAAAAGTTAATTATTTTATAAAAATAATTGTAGTTGCAATTGTTTTTTAGTTTAATTATTGATATAATTAATTTGGTGTGAAAACTATATTAAGGAAAGAGAGTGAATTTATGGGTGTTAAAATTGTTGATACAGCTTTAAGAGATGGACCACAATCATTAATTGCTACTCGTATTACTACTGAAGAAGTATTAGCAGCTGCCAAAGATATGGATAATGCTGGATACTATGCTATGGAAGTATGGGGTGGAGCAACATTTGATGCTTGCTTAAGATTCTTAAATGAAGATCCTTGGGAGCGTCTAAGAGAAATCCGTAAAGTTTGTAAGAACACAAAACTACAAATGTTATTCCGTGGACAAAATATTTTAGGATATCATCACTATGCAGATGATGTTGTAGAAAAGTTTGTTCAAAAATCAATTGAAAACGGAATAGATATCATTAGAGTATTCGATGCGCTAAATGATATTAGAAACTTAAAGAGTGCAGTAGATGCAACAAAGAAGTATGGAGGACATTGCCAAATAGCTTTAAGTTATACAACAAGTCCAATTCATACAATTGAGTATTACGTAAATCTTGCAAAGGAAATCGAAAAGCTTGGTGCTGATAGCCTTTGTATTAAGGATATGGCTGGTGTATTACTACCAAACGATGCTTATGAATTAATAAGCAAGTTAAAAGCAAATACAAAACTTCCAATTGAGTTACACTCACATTGTACTGGTGGTATTTGCCAATTAACTTACATGAAAGCAATTGAAGCTGGTGTGGATATTATCGATACAGCTTTATCACCTTTCTCAGATGGTACAAGCCAACCAACAACAGAAGCATTCAACTATGCTTTAAAGGGTACTAAATATGATCCTAAACTAAATCAAGAAGCTTTAGATAAAGCTGCTGCTACATTATCTAAGACAAAACAAAAATACTTAGATAATGGCACACTTAACCCAAAATCTTTAGGTGTTAATCCTAACATTCTAAAGTATCAAGTTCCTGGTGGAATGTTATCTAACTTAATGAGTCAATTAAAGGCTCAAGGTGCTATGGATAAATATGATGATGTATTAAAAGAAGTGCCAAGAGTTAGAAAAGATATGGGTTACCCACCACTTGTAACACCACTTAGCCAAATGGTTGGTACACAAGCCGTAATGAACGTTATTACTGGTGAAAGATACAAGATGGTTCCAAAAGAAATTAAAGAATATCTACATGGAAACTATGGTGCTGCACCTGCTCCAGTAGATGAAACTATAAAGAAGCAAATCATTGGTGATGATGAAGTTATTACTTGTCGTCCTGCTGATTTAATTGCTCCTGAATTTGAAGCCTTAAAAGAAAAGTATAAGGATTTAGCAAAAACAGATGAAGATGTATTATCAATCGCTTTATTTGAAAATGTTGCAATTAAATTCTTAGAAGAAAAATATAATCCAAGACCAAAGATTGAAGCAATCATTGATGAATTCAATCTTAATGTAAGGTAGGTGCTAATATATGTTATATGCTGTAATTAGTCCTGAAAAACAAGCCGATTTTGGATTTGTTGATGGTTTAATCCCATCACTAATTTGTATTCTAATAGTATTCTGCGTTTTAGCATTACTAGCTACAATCTTATGGTTAGTTAATAAGATTAAATGGTTAGATGTTAAAGAACAACCTAAAACAGAAACTACTTCAAATAATAATGTAGTTAGAGAGCACATTGATTTTGAAGCTCTAGATGATGATGCAAAAGCTGCAGTACTTGCTGCTACAATCGATTATAGAGAAGAATGTAAAACAGATGTTGAATTGATAAATGTAAAGGAAATTTAGGAGGATAATATGAAAATTTATAAGGTAAAAGTAAACGGAAAAGTTTATGAAGTAGAACTTGAAAGCGTTAGTGAAGCTAGTGGTTCAATCGTAAGTGAAAAGAAGGTTGATGCACCTGCTTCAGCAGCACCTGCTACCAGCGGTGAAGGTACACCACTTTTAAGCCCAATCCAAGGTACAGTTTTAAAAATAAATGTAAGTGAAGGATCATCTGTTAAGAAGGGTGATGTACTATTAGTTATTGAAGCTATGAAACTAGAAAACGACATCGTTGCGCCAAAAGATGGAGTTATTAAGGGAATTAAAGTAAGTAAAGGACAAACTGTAAATAGTAAAGACCAATTATTAATAATCGGATAATTATATGTGGGATTTAATTGTTGATTTTTGTAAAAGCACAGGTATTGCTGGTATATTCCAAGGCGATGGCTGGAAAAATCTCTTAATGATTATCCTTGCCTTGGTAATTATATTTGTCGC
>JAGCWW010000007.1 GCA_017961685.1 Acholeplasmatales bacterium
GGATATATAAAAAAATTCTCTGTTGGAGTAGAACAAACTCAAGATTGTATTGAAGGATGCTATTTATTACTATCCATTCGTATATCACAAATAGGAGAATATGTTGATGATAGCAAATTTTATCCATTTTCAATTATAACAAAAATAACTCCTAATAACCATGCCTATACAGATATTCCAAAAGTTGTTATCCAAGTTGACGAATTTATTATTGGTAATATTGACAAAGCTGACAATGAAAGAATTTATGAATTTTACCAAGTATGGTTCCCTCATGACTCATTAACAGTTGAATTTGATTGGCAATCTGAAGTTGCCGGTTTATATATAAATGTTGGAGATTCCAGACCTACTACTAAAAATGCAGATCTTAAATTACTTCCAAAAGGAAGAGATGGAATTTTAACCTTAGACAAATTCGACATATTGGAAGCTGCTAAAAATAGAAAAATAAAGCCTCCATATGACAATTCAATCCAAGATTTAAGTATAGTTATTGGTGTATGGACTGATAAATTAGATTCAGTTGATACCGAAGTATATTCATTAAAAGTTCATCAACCCAACATGGATTTAGAAGTAGATATCATAGAAGCTAATACTGACCAAAAAACATTATGTAATCCTGTCACTATAGCAGAAAGCCAATATCGTTGCCTATTTATGGTTACTTATGATGAGGAAGATGTTGATCTTGAAATGCCAATCCTTATATATAGTAAATCTATGAATCATAGTGCTATTACCAAAACTTATGCCAGCTATATTGAAAGAGAATTATATGATACATACAATATAGATGAATTAAGAAAAAGTATTCCAACTTCAGAAACTGCTAAATACAATACTGTAAAAGATAATACTGAATTCATATACACAACTTTGGACCCCGACGCTTCTAAAGATGAAAAATACTATTTATTCGTAAGTGTAATAGCTGATTTAAATGATGAGATAATGTTATTGACATCAATGCCTATGTATAATAAGATTACAGAAAAGAAATTTGAATTTTATCCTAATCCAAGCACAGAACAATTATTATCAGTCCAAACTGACCAACTAAGATTAAAGTTCTTCACATCTTCAAGCATGATTGTAAACTTTGTTACTTTAGGAGGTGAAGCTGATATTATGTGGGCTAATGATGAACAAAATATATTTAATTTAAGAGGAAGAGGAGATAGATTATCTTTAACTTCTGGAGAAAAAGTTAATGAAATTGTAATTACAAAAAAAAAATCATCTGAATCATTAGTCAACGATCCAGGATTTGTATTTTATGTCTCATATTTCTTAAGAAGTCCTGAAACTAACTTTGATCATGTAGAATATGGAAAATCTATCGAAATTGGATACAGGGAAACCGATTTACCAGTATACTTGTATAGCAAAATTGGTACTTTTAATAATGATATTAATATTGCTTTCACTTTTAAGGATTCTGATATTGATACTGAAGGAGAATATGATTATTCACCATTTATTATCAGAGGTGCCCTTACTAAAGAAAGTAGTATTTATAAAACTAAATTATATCCAGATTTAGCTCCAGCATTAGAGAAATCTATGTATGGTTCATATGATATGGCACTTAAAACAGCACAAGTTTTCTTATCAGGTGATTTCGTTCAAAGCTTAGGATTAAAAGAAACAGATAACCCAACTTTATATTTATCAGTAGAAAAAAATACATTAATTCCATCTCAAAAATATAAAAAATTCAATGTCGAAGTCCAATTCAATAAAGTTAATGATGGAGTAATCCCAGTAGAAAAAACATTTAATTATGGAAGACATGGAGGATATTATATTAATTATTATAGATTAAA
>JAGCWW010000061.1 GCA_017961685.1 Acholeplasmatales bacterium
CCTTATATTCCTGAAGATGAAGAAGTTTCTAGTCTTGTTAAAGATAATGAGCCTAATGTGGCACTTTTTGGTGGAAAAGATGGTTTAAAATTTTATAGAATCATTTTAGCTGGTGCAAAAGATATATTAAATGATAAAGCGATTATTGCTTTTGAACACGGATATAATAAAACAAAAGAAATAGAAGATATTGCTAGATATTATTTTCCAAATGCTAAAATAATATCTAAAAAAGATTTAGAAGGTCTTGATAGAATGACTTTTGTAATAATAGGTGATTTTAATGAGTAAAGTAATTATATTTCCTACTGATACAGTTTATGGTATTGGTTGTGATATTTTCGATTTAGAAGGAATAGAAAGAATATATAAAATTAAAAATAGATCTAAAGATAAGCCTTTAGCTTGTTTATGTGCTAATTTAGAACAAATAGAAGATATTGCATATTTATCTGAAGATGCAAGAAAATTAATTAATTTATTCTTACCTGGTCCTTTAACAATAATATTAAAAAGTAAACCTATTGTTTTAGATAAAATAGGTTATAAAACAATAGGTGTTAGAATACCTAATAATAAAATAGCTTTAGATATTTTAAATGAACATGGACCTATGCTTACTACATCTGTAAATGAATCAGGTAATGTTCCTTTAAATGAATATGATGATATTAAAGCTAATTATAATCATTTAGTTGATTATATTTATAATACTAATACTAAATCATCAAATATATCATCTACTGTAATAGATTTAACTGATGATAGATTAAGAATATTAAGAATAGGTGAAATACCTCTATCTAGTATAGAGAAAGCACTTAATAAATAATAAATCAATTGTATAAATTATAATAATTTGTTAAAATTAGTTGATAGCCCACGATTCAGGAGGTTTTTATGTACGAAATAATTGATAAATATATTGATAAATTAATGACTTCAAAGCCTGATATGCCACTTTGGAACATTGAAAGTATTAGACTTGGAAGACAACCTAAATGGAATTATATTGATGGTTGTATGATGACCTCACTAATTGAATTATATAAAATTACTAAAGATGAAAAATATATCAATTTCGTAAAGAAATTCATATCTTTTTATATTTCAGATGATGGCTCGATTTTAGGTTTTGAACCTGAAAAGCAAGCAATTGATGATGTTTGTGAATCTAAAATATTATTTGATTTATATAATCTTACTGGTGAAAATAAATATAAAAAAGCAATTGAGATTACTCATCAATTCTTAATGGCTCAGCCAAGAACAAAAGAAGGAAGCTTTTGGCATAAAAAGATTTATCCAAATCAAGTTTGGTTAGATGGCATTTATATGGCATTACCATTTTATGCAAGATACCAAACTCAATTTGCAGGAAAAAATTATAATGATTTAATTGATCAATTAAAATTAGTAAGAAAAAACATGTTTGATGAAAACAAACATCTTTATTACCATGGTTATGATAGTTCTAAAGAAGCATTCTGGGCTGATAAGAAGACTGGTTTATCTAAATCATTTTGGTTAAGATCAATTGGTTGGTATACAGTTGCATTAGCTGATTTATTAGAATATGTAGATGAACAATTATATGATGAATATCATACAATTAGAGAATTATTAAAAGAAGTAATTGATGGTTTATTAATGTATCAAGATAAAGAATCTAAAATGTTTTATCAAGTTGTAGATCAAGGTGATAAAAAAGGTAATTATCTTGAAACATCTGGTTCATCAATGATTGCATATGCAATCTTAAAAGGAACAAGATTAGAAGCATTACCTCCAAGATATAGACAAATTGGTGTAGATATTTTTAATGGTATTGCGAATAAATATTTAACTATTAAAGATGGCGAATTAAATTTAGGTGGAATATGTCTTGTTGCAGGACTTGGACCTGAAGATAATAAGAGAAGAGATGGTACATTTAATTATTATATTTCTGAACCAATTGTTGAAAATGATGCAAAAGGTGTAGGACCATTTATTCTTGCATATACTGAAATGAAAAAGATAAAAGCCTAAGTAAAGTGAACCCTATAAGTTGGACCAAGTAAAATTGGAAAGACGTATAGGGTTTGTATGAAGCTAAAATTAGAATTTAAAATAAAAATTATTAGATTTTACGAAGAAGGATATTCTTTATTAAATGGGTTTAATATTAAATATTTAATTACTTTTGAACAATTTATAGATAAGATAGAAAATCAGGACTAAATAGTTCTGATTTTTTGTTAATATGTTATCTAAAATTGCATTGACAAGAAAAGTGTTTAGTGATAAGATAGTAAAGCACGACTTAAATTCGTGCAAATCGATCTTTGAAAACTATATATGACGAACTTAAACGTTAAGAATTAAAACAATTCTTTTAAACAATAAAAATTCGAGCAGAGATGCTCCAAAATATTTTTTTTGGAGAGTTTGATACTGGCTCAGGATTAACGCTGGCGGCATGCCTAATACATGCAAGTCGAATGGGGAGCTTGCTCTCCATGGCGAACGGGTGAGTAATACGTAGGTAACCTACCTTTAGGACGAGGATAACCTTTGGAAACGAAGGATAATACTGGATAGTATGGAAGAACGCATGTTTTCCCATTTAAAGATTTATCACCTAAAGAGGGGCCTGCGGTGCATTAGCTAGTTGGCGGGATAAAAGCCCACCAAGGCGATGATGCATAGCCGGACTGAGAGGTTGTACGGCCACAATGGAACTGAGAACGGTCCATACTCCTACGGGAGGCCGCAGTAGGGAATTTTCGGCAATGGACGCAAGTCTGACCGAGCAATGCCGCGTGAATGAAGAAGTATTTCGGTATGTAAAGTTCTTTTATCTAGGAAGAAAAAACAAATTGACGGTACTAGATGAATAAGCTCCGGCTAACTACGTGCCAGCAGCCGCGGTAATACGTAGGGAGCGAGCGTTATCCGGATTTATTGGGCGTAAAGGGTGCGCAGACGGCACGAAAAGTATGCTGTAAAATCGAAGGGCTCAACCCTTTCTGGCAGTATAGACTATCGAGCTAGAGTAGTCAAGAGGCAAACGGAACTCCATGTGTAGCGGTAAAATGCGTAAATATATGGAAGAA
>JAGCWW010000062.1 GCA_017961685.1 Acholeplasmatales bacterium
TGGCACTTAAAAAATTCGTTTAAGCTTGATAATTTATTGATTTGATTTATTTCATTTGCTGATTTTTGCGTTGAAATTATCAAAAAAAGTCAAAAAAACATAGATTTTACCTAAATTTTTTCGCATTTTTAAAAAACGACAAAAAATAGGCCATTTTCTAAAAAAAGCCCATTTTTCGTAAAAAATCTTGTAAAAACAAAAAAAGTGATCCTTTTTTTGAATCACTTTTTAAAATATTAATAAGAATCCCATGAACAACATGAATGCACAAACGAAGACTGTGAATATACATACACCTATTGTTGTATAAACGATTCCGTTTTTGTCTCCTCTTCTTTTTGCAAATCTTAAATAGTATCTAAGAGGGACTATAATTTCAACCACAGCCATTGTCATAATTAGAATCATTCCAATGATTGAGAAGAAATAAATTAAATTATATGCATGATTTGTTTCTTCCATTCCTTTAAATTTCGTAAATAAAGGTAATAATAATAGGGATGCAGCTATGAATGCTGCGGAAATGAAGAATGTAGGTAATTCAGATAAACCTTTCTTTTCTTCATCAACTTTTTCGTAATTATCAAAAGTTAATTCTTTATCATCCATAACTTCACCTATAATAAGATTGCCATAAACATTAATAACGCTCATCCGGAATAACAAATTACACCAATACAGTCATTTAATGTTGTGATAAATGGTCCTGAAGCTGCTGCTGGGTCAACTTTCATCTTTCTAAGTACTATAGGAACAATTGTTCCAAATAGGCTTGATAGAGTCATTGCCGCAATTAAAGCTAGGCTTGTTGTACCACATATTTTTATGCAATCTATCATTCTAAATCCGTTTCCAGGTATTATTTCAAATGGACTTATAGCATTCTTTAAACATAAGAATCCAAGTACTGTAATAAATGATACGACTGATAAAATTAAACCATTAAAGAAACCTACTCTTATCTCCTTAAATATTAACTTTCTCTCTTGCTTTTTAGATATTTCACTATTTGAAATTACTCTAACTGTTACGGCTAGAGATTGTGTTCCTACATTACCTGACATATCTAAAACTAGAGATTGGAAAAACATTACTGTGGCTATAACCGCAACTACACGGTCAAAGCATGAAATAAGTAATGATACACCTATACTTAATAATAGTAATATTAAAAGCCAAGGCATACGTTTTTTAATTGATGAAAATAGTGATTCATCTAAATCAGATTCACCAGACATACCGGCTAATTTAGCGTAATCTTCACTTAATGTATCATCAACTAATTCTACTACATCACTACTAGTTAAAACACCTAAAAGCTTCTTTTCTTCATTAATTACAGGTATCATATCCATGTTATAATCGATGATTTTTTCTATAGAATCATCTATTAAGTCATTAGCATATAAAAACGGTGTATTTTGCCTAATAATGGTCTCTAAATCGTCTTTTGCTCTTGCCTTAATTAAGTCTTTTAAATCTACTGTACCTAGGTATTCATTATCTCTATCTACAGCTATTAATGTTCTAACATTGTCGTTTTCTTTTGCCATTTTGATAACTCTTCTCATGGCATCTTTTATAGTTAAATCACTTCTAATATCAATATAGTTTGTAGTCATTAAACTACCAATTTCATCATCATTAAATGAGTTAATTAATTCTAGATCTTCCTTGATTTCGCCTTCCATTAAATCTAAGACTTCATCTTGTTTATCTTCATCTAATTCATCTAAGACGTCCTTCGCATCATCGGCATCCATTAATTCGACGATATCAGCGATTTCTTCACTTGGTAGTTCTTCAATTGCTTCGATATTTTCTTCTGCAAAATAGGCGAAAATATCAGATAGGAATTGTTCATCTATATGATCTCTAAAATAATCTTGTTCTTCTTTTGATAACTCTAGATATGCATCTGCAATATCCTTTTCATGATAGTGTTTTAATTCTTCATTAAGATTTATGTTAGGATCATTTATGGCACTTTTTACTATATTAACTATTTCTAATACGAATTCTTCCATAGTATCCCTCCTAACCAAATATTAAATTATAAAACAATATCAATATTAAACCATAATAACAAAGTACAGCTATACAGTCATTTATTGTTGTAATAAATGGACCACTAGCTGTTGCAGGGTCGACTTTACACTTCTTTAAAAGCATAGGAACTGTTGTTCCAAATAGGCTTGATAAAGTCATTGCTGCAATTAATGATGCACTAACAGATATACTCATTTTTAAAGCATCTGCCATTTCAAATGACATGCCTTCTTTTATTCCTTCATGTTTTAAAACTAAGAATAAGAATACGGCCGCAAATGATATAGTTGCTAGTACTAAACCATTAATAAATCCTACTCTAACTTCCTTAAAAATCAGCTTTGCGCTTTCCTTTTTCGTTAGATCCGTATCGGATATTACTCTAACCGTTACGGCTAGTGATTGAGTTCCAACATTACCTGCCATACCAAGTATTAAACTTTGGAAAAACATTACCGCAGTAACTGTTTCTATTACAACATCAAACATAGATATTAATACGCTTATTCCTAGCCCTAAAAGTAATAAAATAATAAGCCAAGGAATACGTTTTTTAACTGATGTTCTAATAGGTTCATCTAAGTCAGATTCTTCAGACAAACCGGCTAGTTTTGCATAGTCTTCACCTAATTCTTCATCTACGATGTTAACTAAGTCATCTGAAGTAATTACACCAAGTAAGTGATCACCATGGTCTAAAACTGGTGTAATATCTAGGTTATATTCTCTAAGCTTTTCGATTGAATCACTTATTAATTCATGAGCGTAGATATAAGGTGTATTATGCCTTACAATTGTTTCTACACTTTCTGTTTGCTTACCACGAATAATATCAACAATATCGATTGTTCCAACGAATTTATCGTTCTTTTCAACCGCTACAATTGTTGTGATATTATCGTTATCTCCAGCCTGATTAACTACTTCTTTCATTGCTTCTTTTATCGTTAAATCAGTAGTTACTGATATGTAGTTTGTTGTCATGATACTACCAATTTCTTCAGGTTCAAAGGAATCAATTAGCTTTAAATCTTCCTTGATTTCACCTTCCATTAAGTCCTTGATTTCATCTTGTTTATCTTCATCTAATTCATCTAAGACATCTTTCGCATCATCAACGTCCATTAACTCGACGATATCAGCGATTTCTTCTGTTGGTAGTTCTTCAATTACATCAATATTTTCTTCAGCGAAATATGAGAAAATATCAGATAGGAATTGTTCATCAATATGATCTCTAAAATAATCCTGTGTTTCTTTATCTAACTCTAGATAAGCATCCGCAATATCTTTTTCGTGATAATGCTTTAACTGTTCTGTTAAATCTGTGGAATTGTTTTTATAGGCATTACTGATTATATCAATAATCTCTTTTATGTAATCCATAATTATCACGCACCTTTCTAGAGTGTTTCCTCTTTTATTATACTATCAAAAAAAATATATTCATATAATTTTTTTAAAAATTATTCTATTTCTTTCAAATAACTATTTCCAATTAAATCGTTTTTAACTTTAAAATTGTCTAATATTGTTTTACCAATATTGGCAAAAGTATCATTATTACTTAATTTTTTACCTGTGCAGCCCTTATAATACATTAGTAGTGGAATATATTCTCTTGTATGATCAGTTCCCTTATGTGTTGGGTCATTTCCATGGTCTGCGGTAATAATAAGTAAGTCATTATCATTCATTTTATTCATGAATTTTTTAATGAATTTATCAAATTCCATTAATAAACTACCATATCCAATTGGATCTCTTCTATGTCCATAAGATGAATCAAAATCAACTAAATTAGTAAAGCATAAACCTTTAAATTCTTTATCTAGCATTTCATAAGTTTGTTGCATTCCATGAATACTTGATTTAGATTTAAAGTATTCTGTAATACCGTTTTTATTGAAAATATCAACGATTTTACCTATGGATATAACATCTAATCCCTTTTCTTTTAAAAAGTCTAATCCTGTCTTTTTTGGAGGATTTAAGGCATAATCATGTCTATTAGATGTACGGTAGAAATTACCGTTTTTATCACCTAAGAATGGTCTAGCGATAATACGTGCTACTCTATATTTTTCTTCCATAGTTAGTTCTCTAACTTTAGCGCAAATATCATATAATTCTTCTAGTGGAATTACTTCTTCATGTGCCGCAATTTGCAAAACAGAATCACTTGAAGTATATACTATTAAACCTTTAGTTTTCATATGTAATTCGCCTAAACGATTTATTATTTCTGTGCCACTAGCTACTTCGTTACTTATAACTTTATGGTTAGATACTTCTTCTATTTTCTTAATTAATTCATCAGGGAATTTTTCAAATGTAATATAAGGTGTTTCAACCTTTACTCCCATTATTTCAAAGTGCCCTGTTAGAGTATCTTTACCAGCTGAAACTTCTTTTAATTTTTGATAAAAACATGTTGGTTTATTCTTTGATTTATCGTTTAAAATATTTTTAAAGCCCATTCTATTTAAGTTAGGAATGTTTAATTTTAAGCTGTTTTTCTTATAAGATTCTATGATGTGTAAAAGCGTATTTGCCCCCTCATCACCATATTTTTTCGCATCTTCTAATTCTCCTACCCCTAGAGAATCACAAACGATTAAAAATACTCTTTTAAACATAAAATCACTCCTTTGCTCGAGGATGACATGACAAATATGTCTCCCTTAGTTTATCTGTTGTAATATGTGTATATATTTGTGTTGTTGAAATATCTTTATGTCCTAGCAAAAACTGAACATAACGAAGATTAAAACCATTATTTAGTAGGTGTGTTGCAAATGAATGCCTTAAGGTATGAGGTGAAATTTCCTTTTCTATACCAGCATTTTTAGCTATTTCTTTGATTAATTTCCATACACCTTGTCTTGTTAGCTTATCACCATTTTTATTTACAAATAAATAGTTTCCAGGCTTATTTTTAAAATGTATTTTACCCTTACTCATCCACTTATTAAATGCATCAATTGCCATATCTGATAAAGGCACAATCCTCTCTTTATTTCCTTTACCAATTACGTTTAATTCTTTAGAGTGAATGTGGATATTTTGTGGTGTTAAATCTAATAATTCACTAATTCTTAAGCCTGATCCATATAAAAATTCAAGCATACATCTATTTCTTAAATCTAATGGTTCGTTAGTTTTAATAGTATCAAACATCATATTTATTTCTTCTACTGATAAAATAATAGGTAATTTTTCTTCTTTTTTAGGCTTTCTAATAAGCTTTGCGCAATCTGTAATATTTAGCATTTCAGATATATGTTTATGGAATGCTTTTATTGCACTTATTTTTCTAGAAATACTTGAAGATTCAAATCCGTTTTTCTTTAAAGTTTGAATATATTTTTTAATCATATCAGTATTTATTTCATTTAAGTTTTTAACCTCATATTTCTTCTTTAAAAACTCAATATATTTAGTTATATCGTTCATATAAGAATTAACGGAATTTAGGCTTAAATGTTTATTAACTCTTAAATATAATTTAAAATCATTTGCTTGAAAATCAATTAAAGCAGTTGGTTTCACTTTATCACTTCCTAAATGAAAATTAAGAATATATCATTTGCGATTAATAGTCCTTTTTTAGTTAGATGTAAATATCCTTCATCTACTTTTAAAAATCCATCATTTATGTATTTTTTAACGTCATTAAAGTCATTTATTATGTCTTTATCGTACTTATTTTTAATATAATCGATACTAATTCCCTTTAAAGTACGTAAATTTAGGATCATTTCTTCTTTAAAATCATCAGATTTTGTTAAAAATTCTTTCGTTTTTATAGGGCTTTTATAGTACTCATTTAGTACTGTTTGGTTAGTATATCGCATGTTTTCTAAGTAGCCTGAAGCACCTAAACCAATACCAATATATTCCTTTTTATTCCAGTATAATTTATTATGAATTGATTCAGTATTATTCTTACTAAAATTACTAATTTCATACTGTTTAAAGCCATTTTTTTCCAAATCATCAATAATAAATTCATACATTTTAGCTTCTATTTCATTATCAATTACATTAAATTCATTATGCATATATTTGTGGTATAAAATAGTGTTTTCTTCTAGTATAAGTGAGTAGTATGAAAGGTGGTTTATATCTAGTTTATAAAACTCATTTAAGTCGTTTTTAATACTAGATAAATCAGACCCTGGAACACCAAATATTAAGTCTATATTTATGTTGTTTATGCCGTTATCTTTAAGCATTTTAACCGCATTATAAACATCTTCATTATTATGCTTTCTACCTAATATTTTAAGTATTTTAGGATCGAATGATTCAACACCTATACTACATCTATTAACCCCGTATTTCTTTAATATTTTAACCTTATCTAAAGTTAAAGTTTCTGGGTTAATTTCTATAGAAAATTCTTCTATTTTTTTAAAGTCTTTTAACATTTCAAATAAATATGTTAAATCATCATTATCAAGTAGAGTTGGCGTACCTCCACCAATATAGATTGTTTTAACTGTTTCAAAGTATTTATCATAAGATAAAAGCTCTTCTTTTAAGTGAATTAAATACTCTTTTATCATTTCTTTATTTTTAGGAACTCTTTTTGTAAAATCACAATAAGTACAAATACTTTTACAAAAAGGTATATGTATATATAAACCGCGCATAATACCACCTAATTCTATTTTAGCACTTTTTTATTTTAGTTTACATAATACTTTTAGAAAATAAAAAAATAAGAGGTTAAAAAGCCTCTTATTTTATCTTTTCATAGATTAAACTTGTAATAATCTGAAGATCTTCTTATTAACAATCATGAAAATTAAGTCTAAAATCCAAGTAATCCAACCTAAGAAAATTCTTAGAATACCAGCTACGATATGACCATCTTGAATTCTAGTGATAATTCCACAAACCCATGAAGTAATAGGAATGATAGCTAAGATTAAACTTACGATATAATCTAATCCAAAGTAATCTGACTTTCCGCTTGCCATTTTAAAGACCACCTTTCTCTACTTAAAATTATAAACCCAATGTAAACTTTTTTCAACTTATTTTAATGTAAAAATTATGTAAAAAGCACTTGATATACATAGTATAAGTGTTAAACCTATACAAAATACGACTAAATTTTGCGTTTTCTTTAGTTTTTCGAATAAAATATGAGGATAAGCTAAAAAACTTAAAATAAAGCCTATAAATACGCTTAGAATCGAACATATAATCTTTTGTGTTGTTACATTTATTTTATCATTATCAATATGTTTAACCATTACTAGTGGTATATATTTTAAGAATACTACTATTTCATCACTATCCATGTCATTAAAGTTATATGATGGACTACCATTATTATCTAGATAAGTTCCTTCAATTATTTTACCATTATTTCCTATTAGAGTTTGACCAGTTTCATAGATATAAGCTATATCAGCTTTATCTGTGATAGTTCCTGATTTATCTCTAAACTCTAATTCTATATCTAGTCTCTTATCTGTTTTCTTATACGATATTACCTCGTTTCCATTACTAAATGACGTATAGTCTGTAGAGCTATATGTTTTACTATTATAAATGACGAAATAAGTGTAGTTTGGTTTAATTGTTATTAAGCATATTACGATTAAGATGATGCTTAATAATGCGCCTATTAAGATGTTTATTCCTATATTTTTCTTCATATTAACTTCTCTTTTCAATAATTAAATTTTTGATTTTTTCAAATGTTTCTTTTTTAAATGGATCATCTAGATTATTTTTTACTAATATTTCTGATAAATCTTCTTCTATACTCATATTATTTACAGCATTTACATAAGCGTTAGCCGCATCCATAAAGTTTGTTTTACTGTAATTATAAAGTGATAAAGCACCTAATGAGCTTGTTGCATATGAAATATAATATGCATCATATCTAACTTCAAATTTCCAGTATGGATCAAGTATAGAATTATATCCATCATCATTTATATTATTCCAAATATCAATTAAATCAGCTGGGCCTGTAATAGTATTATTATATACATATTCTTCAAATTCTCTTAGAGAACTTCCTATAACCATTGTTAATGCACAGTTATTTATCATAAATGATGTTTCTGTATCATATACGTTATATAAATTACCATATTTTTCTAAATAACTCATGAATAATAATTCATCACCTTGTGAATAAAATTCATTTAAATCAAGGGATTTCATATCTGCATAATATCCATTATATGCATAGAAATGTCCGAATTCATGCATAAGTGTTGTAACAGATTGATAATTTTTACCAAAATAAGATAAATAGCTATTAGTATATGCTGTATCTAGACTACTATCTTTATTAGACATTATATATTTTTCTTTAGTTGTAAAATCTCTATATGTTTGATAGAATGATCCGCCAATCTTTTTAGCATAATCATTAGCAAGTCTAATTGTTCTATAATCAGTATCTAAAAATGATGATTCATCAAATTCGATTAAATAATTATATTCTGCATAACTTAATTTGTTTATTTTGTTTGTTAAATCAATAACTGTTCTATTACTATCCATTAAAGGTAGGATATATTCTTTAACATTTTTGATAAATTCATTTGCTTCATAGCTTGAATAAGTTCTTGAATATTTAACATCTTTATATTGAATGTATGATTCAAAGTCTAAATAATTGCTTAATTCTTTGTTTTTACTTATAAAACGATATAATATTTCCGCAATTTGTGCTTCATTACTACTATCAGAATAACTAAAATCTAATTTATCAAATTCATCAATTATATCATCAATTTCTTTTTGTAAGTTAACATATTCATCTTCTTTTTGCTTTTTACTTAAATTTATTTCAAATTCTATGTCTTCTTGTGAATAACCTTCAAATAAATAATTGATTAATTCTTCATTTTTACTAGCTTCATAGATTAAGCTTGCTCTATATTTTTCATATTCGTAGTAGCAATCTGATAAAATGTCTTTATTTTTTTTATATTCTTCATTTGAATTATCATAGTGATATAAGGCATCCGCTACATAATATTTATTTATTAATTCTCTTGTTTTACTATAAGCTTTAGTTATAACTTCAACTAATTCATCAACTGTTTCAACAGTTTCTAAATTATGAATTGTATCTTCTAATAACTTTTTATATGAGACGTCATTAAATGATGTATCATAATTTTTAAAATATTTACCTATTTTATCATTAGTTCCAATTGAATATGGTTTGTTTTTAGGAACAATTGTCGTTTTACAACCACTTAAAAGAATTAAGAGAGATAAACTTATAAAAAGATAAATTATTCTTTTCATATAATCATTCCTTTCACAATATAATTATATTATATTTTAAGCTTATTTTAAAGAGTTTATGATTTATGTGATAAATTATAAGAAATTTGAATAAAAAATTGAAATTTAAAGAAAAAATCCGCTTAAAACGGATTTTAACTTTATTCTTTTTCTTTACAATTGATAGCTATTGTTACTGTAGCATCATCAAAAGCATATAAAACCATATCAATTACAAACCAATAAGTTTCATCTGGTATGTAATCTGTTAGAGAATCACTTGGATTTGATTTGTCAACATCTAATAGATTTGTATCGCTAAGAGCTTTTTTTAGTGTTACACTTCCAGTGCCATCTAAATCCAAATCTATAGATATATCATATTTGTAATATGAACTTAAGTTGAAACATATATTATCAACATTGCTAATATCTGTTAGGCTTAAAACAATTTTAGTTCCATCCAAATAATCACTTGAAATACATAATTTATATGGTGTTATAGTGTCATTATTTAAGCCATTCCAATTAGAATTATAGAATAAATAATTTAATGAATCAAAATCAACATTATATTCTTCTTTCTCTTCATCATATTTTAAATCAATTGGAACTAATATTAATGTAGCATTTGCTAGATTATCAAATGCAGCATAATCAATAAAGTCTGCTTTGAATAAATCGCCTTGAAGTATATCTTTTAATCCTGTATTAGCGAATGCATATTTACCAATACTAGCTGGTGCATATTGGAATTTTGCACTAGTCAAATTAGTACAATTATAGAATGCATAATCACCAATACTATAATCATAACGGTCATAATTGCTTTGAATAACTTCTAATAATCCAGTCATGTTAGCACAACAATAATCATGGTATTGTAGTGATCTAATTGCTGAAATACGTGTTACACGTTTATTTCCTTGCATATATAAACCATTTTCTTCATCACCAAAACTAATTGATTTAATAGCTCCCCAGAAAGTTAATGTGTCACCACTATCATAACTTATAGTTATATAATTATTTTTTGTATAACAAATTGAAGTAACTCCTGAATATGCTACACCTTGAACTTTATTATCATAATATTCAACCTTAATTACAATCGAACTAGTATTAGTTTCAGATTTTGCACCAAAACTTACTTGTACAGTTGGTGTAGAAGTATAATCACTATCGATAAATCCATATGTGAATGCTGCTTCTTTATAAATAGGTTGTGCATCAGGATGATAAGAATCTGTATATGCGTCATACCAACTATATTGCCAAAAGCTTGCTCCTGTTAAATTTGGAACTTCATATCCAGTAAATTCAGATAATTTTAATCCTGGAGTACCAGTAATAGTTTTTTCAGTTTCACCATTAGAGAATTTTCCTAATCCAGAAAATAAAGTAACAGTTACTGTTGGAGCAGTTTCAAAGTATTGTACATTATAATTTTCAAGATAGAATGTTGAAGTACTACCATAATTTTCAATAATTTTATCTTCTACATATTTAGCATAACCACAATCATTAAATTTAATAGTTCTTTCAACATATAATTTTTCATCTTCACTCATTCTATAAGTAACAAGAGCTAATTCATTATTTTCGTTCTTATAGAAGAAAGTGTTTGCTGCATAGAATGTATATTTTGTTTTTAAACCATTAAATGAACCAATTGGATCAGTTGGTACTGTCATATCGTATGGATAATAATAATTACCGCTTGTGCTATATTGTAATGGCTCAAATTCTAATGTGTATATGTTGTGTGTATTATTATTTTCGTATGTTCCTGTGATAATTGCACCCATATACTTATAGTTTTCTATAGTATAAGTATCTGCAATTTCAACAGCTTCTGCCATAGTTATTATAGAATAGTTATCTAAATAATCAGATTCATACCAATCAATTGTTAAATCGCATGCTATTGTTCCATTAGCTGCTATTTGCTTTACAGTTTTAGTATAACAGTTGCAATCAAAAGTAAATTCCATTGAACCAGAATCATCGTTATTAGCGATTATTTTGAATTCATTACTAGCATTCATGAAGTAATTGAAATTTGCTTTCTCTGGTACAGTTTTTAACATTTGATTTGTTACATATGTATCTACCATAATATGACTACCTGAATTAACAAAATTGTTTTCTTGGTTAAGCATATATAATCGATCTGTAACAGTTGCATAAGTTTCTGGCGATCTTTCATATGTTCCATTTGCAATGGCTTTTACATACTTTTTAGTTGGAGTTATACTATTTACTTTTTCCATTAATGTTGTATAACTTACTTCTTTAAATTCTTTCTTATCAATTGTTGTTTGTTGCTGTGTAGTTGTTTTTTTAGTTGTTTTACTAGTTACTTTTTTAGTTGTATTACTTGTTGAAACTACACTTGTTCTATTATCTTTTGTTGTATTTTTTGTACTACTTTTTTTAGTTGCTTTTTTGCTACAACCAAAAATAGTTAAAGCGAGTAGGCCTATTGAGGCTACTTTTAAAAGTTTTTTCATAATATCTCTTCCTTCCAAGTCTATTATATTCTTATAAAAGGTAAAATTCAAGTTAAATAAAAAAAGCCCATTAGTAAAACTAATGAACTATTTGACTTGTTTTTCATCAGATGATAGGATTGCCATGAATGCTTCTTGTGGAATCTCTACAGATCCAACTGATTTCATTCTCTTCTTTCCTTCTTTTTGCTTTTCTAGCAATTTCTTCTTTCTTGAAATATCTCCACCATAACATTTAGCAAGGACGTTTTTACGATATGCTTTAATGTCACTTCTAGCGATAACTCTATTATTTATTACAGCTTGAACTGGAATTTCAAATTGATGCTTAGGAATAATATCTTTTAATTTTTCACAAATTACTTTACCTCTATTGTAGGCAAAATCTTTATGTACGATTGTTGATAAGGCATCAACTGTATCACCATTAAGCATAATTTCCATTTTAACTAAGCTACTTGCTTTATATTCGCTAAATTCATAATCAAATGAAGCGTAACCTCTTGTTTGACTCTTTAATTTATCAAAGAAATCATAAACTATTTCACTTAAAGGCATTTCATAAGTGATATTTACTCTCTTATCATCGATGTATTGCATATTATTGAATATTCCACGCTTACTTTGACATAAATCCATTATTGCTCCTACATATTCTTCTGGAGTCATAATTGATGTATTTACATAAGGTTCTTCAATTCTACTGATGCGTTGTACATCAGGCATTTTAGATGGATTTTCAATTGTATAATCAGTTCCATCAGTTAAATATAAGTGATAAATTACAGATGGAGCTGTCGCAATTAAATCTATTTTAAATTCTCTTTCGATTCTCTCTTGGATTATTTCCATATGTAATAATCCTAAGAAACCTGTTCTAAAACCAAAGCCTAAGGCTTGTGATGTTTCTGGTTCATATACTAAAGAAGCATCATTAAGTTTTAATTTATCTAAAGCATCTTTTAAGTCGTTATATTTAGCACTATCTATTGGATATAAACCACAATAAACCATTGGATTCATTACTTTATATCCTGGTAGTGGTGCACTTGCAGGGTTATCAGCTAGAGTAATAGTATCACCAACTCTAACTTGATTAATATCTTTAATTGCGGCTGTGATGAAGCCTACATCACCAGCTTCAAGATAATCACGCTTTTCTTCTCTTGGTGTATGTACTCCAACTTCTACAACTTCATAAGTTGAACCATTACTCATCATTTTTATCTTATCGCCTTTTTTAACTCTACCATTTACTACTCTAATAGTTGGAATAACTCCTCTATAAGAATCAAATACAGAGTCAAAAATTAAGGCTTGAAGAGGTTTATTTTCATCACCTGTAGGTGCAGGAACATATTTTACTACTTGTTCTAGAATTTCTTTAATTCCTATTCCTTCTTTAGCTGAAGCTAAAACAGCTTCATCACAAGGAATACCTATAACATCTTCGATTTCCTTTTTTACCTTATCAGGATCAGCACTTGGTAAATCGATTTTATTTATTAAAGGTAAGATTTCTAGATTGTTATCTAATGCTAGATAAACGTTTGCTAGAGTTTGTGCTTCAATTCCTTGTGCGGCATCTACTACTAGGATTGCTCCTTCGCAGGCAGCTAAACTACGAGATACTTCATAAGAAAAATCGACGTGTCCTGGAGTGTCTATTAAATGCATTATATAAGTATTTCCATCATCTGCTTTATAATTAAGTTCAACAGCGTTTAACTTAATAGTTATACCACGTTCTCTTTCAAGATCCATTGTATCAAGCATTTGATCTTTCATTTCACGCTTTTCTAAAGCTCCAGTTAATTCTAATATACGGTCAGCTAAAGTTGATTTGCCATGATCTATATGAGCGATTATGGAAAAGTTTCTTATTAAATTTTTTCTATCCATAATCATCATCCTTTCAAATTAAAAGGACTATTTAGTCCTTATAATATATGAAATATTCTATAAGCCATGTTCTGTAATCGGTAATCATTTATCTAATAGTTTCCTATTCTTTATTCTAATTCATTTCTTAGTTTAAAGTTCCCCTACCAAAATTTGGGTTTCTAGCTTGCGGGGTTTACCTCGTTTCATCCTTATATTTCTATAAGGCTCGTCTCTGTGGCACTTTTGAGCGTCTATCCATATCAAAAGACTTAGGAATCAACATCGCCGTCAAAGCCTAGATTTATTTATTCATCTAGCACAAACACTACAGTCATCTCAGACTGTGCTAGCATGGACTTTCCTAACATTTCTGCTCGATTACCCGAATATTTCAAAATAATTATATAGTAATAACTATATTTTGTCAATTTAAAA
>JAGCWW010000063.1 GCA_017961685.1 Acholeplasmatales bacterium
ATAATTTGTTCAATTGCTTTAAATGATGCATCAATTGGACCATCACCATAAGCAATACCAAATAATTCAGTATTTCCTTTAAGTATTGTTACAGTTGAAGTAGATTTAATCTTATTTCCACTGTTGATTACAAAGTTATCTAATTTATAAGTTTGAGGAACTTGCATTGCGACATTTGCAATAATTACATCAAGTTCTTTTAATTTGATTTGAGCTTTCTTATTAACTGTATTTAAGAATGCTTCATAAACAGCATTTTGATCACTTACTGATAGGTCATAACCTAAAGTTTTAATGATGTCATTTAATTCTTCTTCTTTAACATTCTTATCAAGTAATTTAACATCAGTTACTGTTTGACTAGATGTAATAGGTTGATTTAAGGAATCATGATCATTTTTAATATCAGTGATTAAATCTTTAACCTTAGTTGCATCTACATTCATTTCAAACTTATATTTGTTTCCTAAAGTTTTAACGATTTGACAAATATCTTCTAGCTTTGGAAGTTCTTCACCAAATACTGTTGTTTTTACATAATCAACATTATTAATAGATGAAATAACTGATGCACTAGCAAGTGATAAGCTATTTGAACAACCAATACCAAATTTCTTAGTTTTTGTATTATCTTTTAAAGTCTTAACAAAGTCATTAAATTCGTTAGGTAAGGCAATTCCAGCACTATCCATAACTGAAACATAATCAGCTTCGCTAGCAGCATTAATAGCATCAATTAGATACCTATTTTCTGCACGAGTAGCATCTAAGAAGATAGCTTCTACTAAGACATTTAAGCCTTTAGCATAGCTAATTAATTCTTTGATTGTTTCAATCATCTTTTCAGGTTTTTTGTGGTATAAGTATTCCATTTGCATTACTGTAGATGGGAATTCAATAGCAATAATACCACCCTTACTATTTTTAACTACATCATATGCTAAATCAATTGATTCTTTTGTAGCTTTTGCACTACAACTAATCTTTGAGTTTTTAATGAATGTTGAAATAGTTCTAAATAATATAGAATCTGTTTTAGGATCATCTACTGGTCCTACACCGATAATATCTACTTTGAGGTCATCTAAATGCCTAGCTACATTCAGCTTTTCTTTGAAACTCATTTCTAATGTTTTTCCTGTTAAATTTTTTCTTAAAGTTTCATCGCAAATAATTACTTTCATTTTGATATCCTCCATTCTATATTTTTACAAATTAAGTAATTTTTTTATATTTAAGCCTAAGATTTTTTCTTTTTCCTCATCTGTTAAATCTAGGGCGTTAAACCTTTCTAGTTCTTCTTTTGCATCCCACATTGGATAATCAGTTCCAAAGAAGAATTTATCTACACCAAATGTTCTTATCAATTGGTTAGCCTTATATGGCTCTAAAAAGTATAGTGATGATGATGTATCAAAATATACATTATCATATTTTAAATCTTTATATTGAATTGCATTACCCCAAGTAGAGTAACCTCCAAAATGGGCTGCAATACATTTTAAGTCTTTAAAAGTATTAGCAACTCTTACTAATCTTTCTTGACTTGAATAATCATATCTTTTATCACCCATATGGAATAATATAGGTAATTTTCCACTAGCATTCTTATAGATTTTAAATACCTTTGGATCATCTATATAAAACTTTTGAAAATCAGGATGAAGTTTAATACCTTTAAAATCATTATCTAAAGCATATTTTATTTCATCAATGATTTCACTTTCTTCCATATCAGGATGAAGTGTAATAAAACCTATTAATTCAGGATGTTTAGTTTTTTCATCATTTATAAATGTATTAATTGAATGAACTTGATGTGGGGTAGTGGCTACGGAGTGCACTAGAAAACGTGACACTCCAGCCTTTTTTCCTTCACTTAATAGTCCTTCAACTGTGCCTACATAGTTCATATCAATTCCATAAAAATCACCAATTGCTTTACTTGCTTTTTCGGCTATTTTCTCTGGATAAATATGAGCATGTGCATCAATTATTTCCATAGGATCACCTACTTATTTCCCATTTTTCTTAAATCTGTACGTTTAATCTTTCCACTAATTGTCTTTGGTAATTCATCGAAGAATTCAACGATTCTTGGATATTTATAAGGTGCTGTATTAGTCTTAACATATTGTTGAATTTCTTTCTTTAAATCTTCTGTCTTTTCTTTACCAGGAACTAATACGATATTAGCTTTTACAACTTGACCACGGATTGGATCAGGTGCACCTGTAACAGCACATTCTAAGACATATGGTAATTCCATGATGACACTTTCAATTTCAAATGGCCCAATACGATATCCACTTGATTTGATTACATCATCAATTCTACCTACATACCAATAATATCCATTTTCATCATGCCATGCAGTATCACCTGTATGATACATATTATCATGCCATGCTTCTTTTGTCTTTTCTTCGTTTCTATAATATTCTTTGAATAATCCACATGGGATTCTCTTATCAGTTCTGATGATGATTTCACCAGTTTCACCGTCTTTACAAGGGTTACCTTCTAAATCTACGATATCTACATCATATAAAGGTGATGGTTTACCCATTGAACCTCTAACGATTGTTGCACCAACAAAGTTACCAACAACTGCTGTTGTTTCAGTTTGACCAAATGCTTCTACTAAGTTAATACCTGTTGCTTTAATCCATTGTGAATAAACTTCAGGGTTTAGTGCTTCACCTGCGATAGCAGCATATCTAACTGATGATAAATCATATTTTGATAGATCTTCTTTGATGAAGAATCTATAAATTGTTGGAGGTGCACAGAATGTTGTAATATCATACTTAGCAAACATTGGTAGGACATTAGAACTTTCAAACTTATCGAAGTCATATGTGAATACTCCTGCTTCACATAACCATTGTCCATAAAGTTTACCCCATAGTGATTTACCCCAACCAGTTTCACTCATTGTGAAATGTAATCCATCAGGTACAACATTTTGCCAGTACTTAGCTGTAATGAAATGTCCTAGTGGATACTTATGTGAGTGAGCTGTAAGCTTTGGATTTCCTGTTGTTCCACTTGTGAAAAACATTACCATGTAGTCATTTCCACATGCTGAGTCTGCTTTTCTATCATATACATCAGAGAACTTAACAAATTCATTATTATAATCATGCCATCCAGCAGGGATTGGATCATTTACAGTAGTTGCACAAACCTTAATTAGCTTGCATCCTACTTCCTTTTCTGCTTCATCAATTCTATCAGTTACATCATCATCGTCTGTAGCAACAATTGCTTTTACGCTAGCTGCTTTAAATCTATATACATAGTCATGAACCATTAATAGGTTTGTTGCAGGAATGGCGATTGCTCCAATTTTGTGTAGAGCCATCATTGCATACCAGAAATGATAGTGTCTCTTTAATACTAACATTACTGTATCACCTTTTTTGATACCTAGAGATTCAAAATAGTTTGCAGTCATTGATGAATATCTTGAGATATCATTAAAAGTGAATGTTCTTTCATTAAAGTTTTTATCTACATATAACATTGCTCTTTTATTAGGCTTAGTTTTACCTAATTCATCTACGATATCAAAAGCAAAGTTAAACTTATCTTCATTCTTAAATGAAATACCGTTGATGATTCCTTTTTCATCTAGTGTTGTACTAATCCATTTATCAGCAATTGGATCTTTAATATGAGCTGCATCTGTATTAGTTAATGAAGAAGTTTGTGTAATACGCTTCATACTAGCTAAACCTGACTTATCAGGATCCATTACAAAGGCATAGAATACTAAGTCTTCATCACCTAGAGCTAATTCATCATGAGGAATAGATGAATCATGATAAATTGTATCTCCTTCATGAAGGATTTCTACTTGGTCTCCAATAACCTTCTTCATTGTACCTTTAACAACGATATTTAATTCTTGGCCTCTATGAGTAACCATTTTTCTTGGTCCCATTAAAGCTTCTTCTCTATATGGGATAGTAACTAAGAAAGGCTCAACTAAACGATTTTTGAATAATGGAGCTAAGTGTTCATAAACAACACCATGCTTACCATAGATATTCATTCCGTCTTCCTTTCTAGTTAATGTGTAATCTGCAAGTTTAGGTGTTCTACCGTCAATAATAGCTGTAATCTCAATGTTGCAAATTCTTGCAAATTTGTAGATGAAAGAGAATGTGATGTCACTTCTACCTTCTTCTAGTGCTTGATAATCTTCTAAGTCCATATCAGTCATAGCTGCTACTTCTTTATCAGATAGGCCGCAGTCTTCTCTAACAGACTTGATTCTACAAGCGATGTCTTCAATTTCTTTTGTTAGTTTGTTGATAATCATTTTCTTTTCTCCTTTTTATATATTTTTTAGTCATATATATAAAAAAGCCGTCTCAATTATCATGAGACGAGCTAAAACCCGCGGTACCACTCAATTTATGTATTTATATACATCTCTTCAGGATCCATCAATCCCTTTGCTTTAACGCAGCATTACGGAGTTCCCTAATAGATATCGTTCAGAAACCCTACTCAAAAGCGATGGCTAATTGAATGACTCCTCGCTAATTTACACCAACCATTAGCTCTCTATAGATTTATCATTCTAGCGTCTTTATCACGGCATTTACTATATATATACTACATTTATCATAGCACTTTATTTTTGCTTTTACAATTACATAAAAATATGTAAATGTTTTCACAATTCTTGGGATTTATACTTTCTCAAGCATTCTTCTTTAAACTCCATAAATTTATTTTCTTTAATAGCTTTTCTAATGTTATGCATTAGAGTCTTTAAGAAATATAAATTATGGTAGCTAAGTAGCCTCATTGATAATATTTCTTCTTCTCTAAATAAATGTCTTATATAGCTTCTTGTGAATGTCTTACATACCATACAATCACATTCACTATCTAGTCCATTCATATCACGTTCAAAACGTGCATTTTTAATTAATAATCTTCCATGGCTAGTTATTGCTACGCCATGTCTTGCAATACGTGTAGGGTTAACACAGTCAAACATATCCATACCACGTTCTACACCGTTTAGTATATCTTCAACTTCTCCTACACCCATTAAATATCTTGGTTTATCTTTTGGCATTTCATCTTTTAAAAAGTCCAGCACTTTAAGCATTTCTTCTTTAGATTCTCCAACAGATAATCCTCCTATAGAAAAGCCCTCAAATCCTATCTTTTCTAATTCTTCTAAGCAGTGCTTACGTAAATCTAAGTAAGGTCCACCTTGAACTATACCAAATAATATTTGGCTATCAGGATTCTTGTGCACATCTTTTCCTCTTTTTGCCCATCTAATAGTTCTTTCAACTGATTCTTTCATGTATTTATAAGTTTCATTAAATGGTGGGCATTCATCAAAACTCATAATTATATCTGCGCCTAATTTGTTTTGAATATCTATTGATATTTCAGGAGACATAAAGAGCTTTGAGCCATTCTTGTGATGTTTAAAATATACTCCTTCTTCAGTTATCTTTCTTAAATCAGATAAGCTAAATACTTGGAAGCCTCCACAGTCAGTAAGGAGTGCTTTATCCCAGTGCATCATACCACGAATACCACCATGCTCAGCAACTATATCAGCGCCAGGTGATAACCATAAGTGGTAAGTATTACCTAGAATTAAGCCATCACTAACCTCATCTATTTCATTTGGCATTAAAGATTTAACTGTAGCTTTAGTTCCAACAGGCATAAAAATGGGTGTTTCAAAATCCCCATGTTTAGTGTGTAAGATTCCACATCTAGCATAATTGTCACTACATTTTAAATCCCAAATTCCCATTTTAATTCTCCTTTTAAAAAAATTGATTTCGCGTGAAACCAATTTTTATAAAATTACTCTACTTCTTTCATTGATACTTTTTCTTTTAAAACTGTTACACTTGTAATTTGTACTGTTTGAGTTGGTGCACCATCTTTAGTATCATTTTCGATATCTAATCCACAAATCTTATCTAGACAGTCATAATCGTATAAAACAATCTTTCCATCTTCCTTTGTGTAATTTCTTTGTTCATAAGTTAATGTTGAACCATCAGCATTCTTTTCTTCTAATAAATAACCAAAAGCAGCATAATCGCCATCACAAGTTGTGAATGTACCAGTTACAACGAAGAATTGACTTGAAGCTGAATCGTTTTGATCTTGTACTCTAGCCATAGAGATAACTCCACGTCTATGTGATAAGTTATTGAATACTTCATTATTTTCGAATTCACCCTTAATTGTACTAGCTTCTTCTTTCTTTTCAGCCTTTTCTTTTGAAGTTGTCTTTTCAGGATCTCCACCTTGGATAGTTGTTCCTGTAACTAATCTTGTGATTGTTAAATAATCATAGAATCCCTTCTTAGTTAATTTAACAAAGTTATCTACAGTAATAGGTGCTAAATCGTTAAATAAAACGAAAGTCATATAACCTCTATAAGCAAGACCATCATCATCCTTGAAGTCATAAACCATTTTTACTGTTGTAACTTTCTTAGCTTCATCTTCCTCATACTCTTTAATTAAAGCAGCTGGAGTTTTCCAATCTTTATCCTTAACTAAATCTGTTGTTTTTTCATCTTTTTTACCACAAGCAAAAAGGGATAAGCTCATAGCTAAAGTTAATATGAAAAATAATACTTTTTTCATTTTAAGACCTCCTAATTATTTAATAAACATGGCATCACCGAAACTAAAGAAACGGTATTTGTTATCCATAGCTTCTTTGTATGCATGCATAATGTTATCTTTTCCTGCAAGTGCAGAAACAAGCATAACAAGTGTTGATTTAGGTAAATGGAAATTAGTAATAAGCGCATTGACAACTTTAAATTTATAACCAGGATAAATAAAGATGTCTGTTGACTTACTACAAGGCTTAAATCCATTATCATAAGCACTCTCTAATGTTCTAGTAGATGTTGTGCCAACACTTATAATTCTTTTGCCTAATCTTAAAGCCTCATTTAGTTTATCAGAAGCTTCTTTATCTATTATGTAAAACTCTTCATGCATCTTATGATCTTTAATATCATCTTCCATTACAGGACGGAATGTTCCAAGCCCTACATGAAGGGTAACATAAACTATTTCAACGCCTTTATTTTTGATTTCTTCTAAAAGCTCTTTTGTGAAGTGTAGGCCAGCTGTAGGTGCTGCGGCACTACCTTCATATTTTGCATAGACTGTTTGATATCTATCCTTATCTTTTAGCTTTTCTTTGATGTATGGAGGTAAAGGCATCTCTCCAAGTTCATCTAAGATATTCATTAGAATGCCATCATATAATAATTTGAAAACTCTAATTCCATCATCCTTTACTTCAATACATTTAGCTTTAAGCTTATCAGAGAAAACAATGATATCATCAATATTAACTCTTCTAGCTGGTTTAGCTAAACTTTCCCAAGTATCATTACCTAAGTCTTTAAGAAGTAATACTTCGATAAAGGCATTAGTTAACATCTTAGTTCCATGAAGTCTTGCAGGAATTACCTTTGTATTATTTAATACTAAACAATCATTAGAATCTAAATAATTAATTATGTTTTTAAAACACTCATGTATTATTGTGCCATTTTTTTTGTCAAGAATCAAGAGTTTTGAATCAGATCTATTCTTAATAGGTGTTTGCGCAATTAAGGATGGATCAAGTTCAAAATCGAAATCTTCAGTTCTCATAATAAGCCTCCGTAGCTAACATTAAGTAATTTGTAAGTTTTTTCTGTAGCTATTCTTCCTCTAGGTGTTCTTTGAATGTAGCCTTCTTGAAGCAAATATGGTTCATAAACATCTTCAATAGTTGATGCCTCTTCACCTATAGTTGATGCAATAGCATCTATTCCTACAGGTCCACCCTTGAAGTTTTCAACAATACCTTTTAGATACTTGATATCTCTAAAGTCTAAGCCATCAGGATTGATATCTAGCTTATCTAAGGCCTTTTTTGTAATATCAAGAGTGATATCACCATCTCCTATAATAGATGCGAAGTCTCTAATTCTTCTAAATAATCTATTTGCGATTCTAGGTGTTCCTCTAGAACGTCTAGCAAGTTCAACGCTTGCTTCATAGTCTATTTTACAATCATAGATTTTTGCGGTTCTAATTACAATATTTTTTAAATCTTCAACTGTATAATAATCTAAGCGTTCAACAACACCAAATCTATCACGTAATGGGCTTGATAAATCACCATAACGTGTTGTGGCACCAATTAATGTAAATGGTACTAAATCAACTCTAATAGTTCTACTTGTTTGTTCTTTACCTACAACTATATCAAGTGAATAATCTTCCATAGCTGAATATAACATTTCCTCAACATATCTTGGTAGTCTATGAATTTCATCAATGAATAAGACTTCACCAGGTTTAAGTTGTGTAAGAATGCCTGCTAAATCACCTGTCTTTTCGATAGCAGGTCCTGATGTAACTGTGATATCTACTCCCATTTCATTAGCAATAATTTGTGCTAACGTTGTTTTACCTAGTCCTGGTGGACCATATAAAAGGGTATGATCAATTGGTTCATCTCTTTTTTTAGCTGCCTTGATATAAATATCAATCATTTCTTTAACTTTTGTTTGGCCGATATAGTCTTTTAAGTATTTAGGACGAAGTGATGAATCTTCATCATTTAATCTATCTGGTGATACTAATCTATCCACTATATCACATCCTTGTTAGAAGCTTAAGTGCTTCTTTGATTAATTCTTCTATGCTTAAATTTAAATCAAGTTTCTTCATTACTTTATCAATATCTTTTTGTTTATATCCAAGTGAAGATAAAGCTTCACTTAATTCTGATTTAGATGATGTATCTTTATAATCAAAATTAATTTTACCCTTTAAATCTAGGACGATTTGTTGGCTAGCCTTTTGACCAATACCAGGGAATCTTGTTAAGTATTGTGCATTACCTAAATCAATAGCATTAATTACACCATTAACATCACCTGTTGCTAGTATTGATAAAGCACTCTTTGGTCCTATACCATTAACGCTAATTAATTTTAAGAATAATTCTTTTTCTTCATATGTTTTAAAGCCGTATAAATCAATAGCATCTTCACTTACCTTTTGATATAAGTAAACCTTAACTTCATCAAAAGTTTTAAATACGTAAGGGTTAGGCATCTTAATTACATATGCAATATTATTTACTTCAAGTTCGATATCTGCTGGATGAATTGCGGTAATAATTCCCTTCATATATGCATACATTTTAACGCCTCCTTTTAATTCGTACGTATATGATTATATCATATAATTATAAAAATGACTATATTTTTTTTATATTTATAAAAAATAATATTTTTGATACTATTTTTATAAATAAATCGCTTTATTTAGCCGTTTTCTGTTAAATTAATTACTTTTAAATTTAAATTATGAGACAAAATACAAGAAAAATAGTCCATAATTTTTTAACATTAATGTTAAAACATAATAGATATTTCTTCGATATCATTGTATAATAAATATGATTGGAGGTGTTTTTAATGGCTAGTTTAAATGATAAGAATACAAAAAGCATTATGGAACTAAATGAAGACTATCTTTTAAAATTAGATAACCTAATTGAAGAAAACATTAATTATACCTCAAAGACAAGAGACAACTTACTTAACTGTATAGAAAGCAATAAAAAGAGTAATCAAAACTCAACGAAAAGATGTCAAAAAACACTTCAAGAAATTGATAATGAAATAAAACTAATATCTCCTCATTACGCTTTAGAAAATGAAAAGATACAAGAAAAAAATGAAGCAAGAATTGCAAACAATAATAAAACAATTGAAGAATATTTAGTTGAATATAAGAGTTCTCTTGTTGATATAAATAAGCAATATGATCAAGTTGTAAATGAAGAAAATGATAGATTAGATAACTTACAATACTTAAATCGTAAAGAGCTTCAACAATATATTCAAGGTATTGATATTGAAGAATTTGCCCAACATAAAGAATTAGATAATGCCATATCTATGCTTAATTTTGAGATTCATAATCTACAAACAAAATTAGTTGCGGATGTTGAAAGATTAAGACAAGATTATCTAATGAAGGCTTCTGGTTATAATGAAGATATGCGTAGAACTAGAAATGAATTTATCGAAAAAGAAAAAGAATTAAGAAACATTTCTAGAGAAGAGACTTCTTCTCACCATAAGCAAATCGAAGAATTAACAAAAGCTATTACTGTTAAACAAAAAACAATATTAAATAACTTTAGTAATGACTTACTTAAATTATCTAGTGAAGGAGATCAAATTTTACTTGATAATGCTGATGATCAGTTAAAGTTATTATCCTTACAAGCTCAAAATAAACAAGATAAAAGAATACTAGAAATTGAAAAAGATCATAATCTAAAACTAGAAAAAGAAAAGGAAGATACAAAGATTCGTAATCTTAAGATTTTAAAGCTAGATTTAGATAACCAAAATACAACTAGAATTAATAAAGAAAATGTATATTCACTAATGCGTATTAATGAGTTTGAAAAAGATTCACTACTAAGTGATGCAATAAAAGAAAATAAGATTAGAGGATTATCACTTGATGCGAATGCGAAGATTAATAATCTTCATGAAAAACTAAATGATAAGAAAAATGATTTAGATTTCTTCACAAAAAGATTTTCTCTACTTAGAACATCTAAAAATAAAATCATTGAACTTTATTCACATTTATATGATATTACTACTACTTTAGTTCTAGACTTAAACCAATTAGAACGTGAAAGTGTATTAGAACATGAAAAAGTATTACTAAAAAAGAAACAAGAAAATGTTGATTACTTAAATAAGGTAAGCCAATATGAATGTGATAAAGAAATATCTAATAATACACTTAAAGCTCAACTAGAAACTATTGAATTAGAAATAAAGAAAATAAATACTTCTTTCGATGATTCTGTATTTAAAACTAGATCATCCTATAACACTGAAAAAACTCGTATTGAGCACATTTATCAAATGTTTGAATCTAAATATAATACCGAAGTTAAGACATTAGAAAATGATATTAATTATATTATTGATGTACTATCTAAGCTTAAGGAAGAAATATTTAGAACATCTTCTAAAACAATTGATGATTTAAAGAAAGAAAAAGAAAGCGAAGAAAAGATTAAAGCCTTCGCTAAGATGATGCATGCTGAATTTAGTTTTGTTAGAGAAAAGGTTGAAGAATATTATTCTGATAAAGAATTAAGATTAACTCAGGATGTAGATGAAGTAATTAACGATTATATCAAATCTTCTATTAATAAGCGTAGACAATTTGAAAATGAATTTAAGGAATTAAATAAGAAGACTGGACAAATTGAAAACGAAATAAAGGAAATTGAAAATGATATTTATATTCTAGAAGCTAATAGACGTAATCATAATGAAAGAAATAGACGTGATTATGATGATAATCTAGAATTAAAAGAAATCGATGAACAAATCGATGAAAAGACATTTAGATTGCATATTTTAAAACTACGTTTAAAATCCCAAACAAAGGATCTATTAAACCTAGAAACAGAAATATCAAAGATTGATGAAGGTAAGGAATTATTATCTAAAAAAGAAAATAAAAAGCTTTATGAGCTTGAATTTGAAAACAAATATTATAATGAATATGATGAATTACAAGAAATGATAGATAATATCTTCAAGGCTTTAACTAATGATATTGAAGAATGCATGGAAAAAGCCGAAATAAAGAGCATTTATATCTTTAGTGCCGCTTCATTAAAGGAGCTTAATAAAGCAATAAGTGCTGTTAAGAAATATCACTATCAGTTACTAGATGAATATAAAAATGAATTTAGAAAGATTACTAGAGCATGCCAAAATGGTCTAGAAAAGGAAAAGAAAACATTTGAAATTAATCTAGATTTAATTAATAGAGAGCGTGATATTACTATTGATGATGAACAATCAAAAATAGCTATCGCTAAAAAGAATGCTAGAGATGCTGAAACTAAAGCTAATGTTGAAATCATTAATCTAAAGATTAAGAGTGATGAAATCTTAAAGAGCTTTGATGATGATTTAAATGAATATGATAGACAATACGGCTTAAAGGTTGCGGCATTGGAATCTAATGCTTCTTCTATGAAGAAATTCTATGATGAGGCTATCGCAAATGAAAATAAACAAAGAAATATAAACCTACAACAATTATATAAGAAACATAATCAAGATAAAATTGATTATGAAAATAATATCGCAAGATTAGAATCTAACTATGCTATTGAAATGGAAAAATTAAATACGCAAGCACGTAATAGATTAACTAACGTCATTAAACAATATAATACTAAGGCTATTGATTTTGATAATCAATTAAAGCTATTAGATGAAGCATTAAAGAAATCTAGTAATGAATGTAATACTTCTATTATTGATTCTAATACGCAACTAACTGATTTTATTAAGAAGTTAGATAATAATAAGCTTAATGACATTAAGAAAACTAAAGATGAAATAAGTAGAAAGTTAAAACATGATATAAAAAAATATAAAGCAGGTTTAGAAAATAAAAATAACGCTCAATAAGCGTTATTTTTTTAATCTATAAATTCAAATTCGTAATCAAATATTTTAACTAAATCACCATTTTTAACTCCAAGGCGTCTTAGTTCATCATCTATTCCCATACTTTTTAGTTGTCTAGCAAAACGACGTGTTGCTTCATAGCTAGAGAAATCAGTCATTTCAAATAGACGCTTTAAACCAGCACCCTTGATGTTATAAACACCATTTTCATTTTCAATAACAAACTTCTCTTCTTCTGGAGTGAAGTTATATTCTTGAACATAATCTTTATCTTCATACATTGTGAAGTTTGGTGTTACATCAAGTAAATCTCTTATTCTATAAAGTAATGGTGTTAGTCCTTCTTTAGTATATGCAGAAATAGGGAAAATCTCTTTATCTACGTGTTTTTTAAACTCTTCTAAGTTCTCTTTAGCACCTTCAAGATCCATCTTATTAGCTACAATTACTTCAGGACGTTTTAGTAAATCAAACTTATAACTTTCTAGTTCATGTCTTATTTTTACATAATCTTCATAAGGGTTTCTTCCATCTACACTAGCCATATCAATAACATGTACAATTACTCTACAACGTTCAATATGTCTTAAGAATTCTAAACCTAAGCCTAAGCCTTGACTAGCTCCTTCAATTAAACCAGGTAGATCTGCGACAACAAAACTACGTCCATCAGGTACTCCTACTACTCCTAAATTTGGATTAAGTGTAGTAAAGTGATATGCGGCTATTTTTGGTCTTGAATTTGATATTACTGAGATTAAAGTAGATTTACCTACAGAAGGGTATCCAACTAAACCACAATCAGCTAGAACTTTTAGTTCTATTCTAATATTCTTTTCAGTACCTGCTTCACCTTTTTCACAGATAGCAGGACAAGGGTTTTTGTGTGTTGCAAAAGCAATATTACCTCTACCACCACGTCCACCTTTACATACTACTAGTTCTTGACCATGTTCAGTGATATCTCCAATTACCTTATTTAAGTCATTATCATAAATTGTTGAACCTAGTGGTACTTTTACATAAGTATCAAGGGCATTTCTACCATTCATACCCTTACTCATACCACGTTCCCCAGGATTTCCTTTAATGTGACGGTTATATCTAAAATCAAGTAGTGTTGACATTCCTTCATCACCTACAAAGATAATAGATCCACCATTACCACCTGAACCACCCCATGGTCCACCAAATTCGATATATTTTTCTCTACGATATGAAATTATACCATTACCACCAGCTCCGCTAGTGACTTTAATTTTAACTTCATCAACAAACATCTAATAACACCTCCAGACTTAAAAAAATACCCCAAATGGGGCATTTTATTATTCTTCAACAGGATAAACAGAAGCTTGCTTCTTATCTTTACCAACGCGCTCGTATTTAACGATACCGTTAATCTTAGCGAATAATGTATCATCTCCACCGATGCCTACATTTTTACCTGGTAAAACTCTAGTTCCTCTTTGACGATATATAATAGATCCCGCAGTAGCATATTGTCCATCTGCTAATTTAGCTCCTAATCTTTTTGCATGAGAATCTCTACCGTTCTTAGTAGAACCAACTCCCTTTTTAGAAGCGAATAATTGGATATTCATCTTAATCATAATAGCACCTCCTAATGCTTTAAATATATATTCTTTGGGTACTGTTCATGTAACCCTATAAATTCAAATTCCATTTGTTCAAATATTTTATCTACTAATTCTGAATTAGCATCGTTAATCATCTTAACATATCCATCTTCAACCTTATTAGTGATAAGATATCCTAACTTTTCCATTAAATTGATTGAATAAGTTGCGATTGAAGATACAGCTGCACATACAATATCTTTTCCTTTATCAGAATAGTTTGCATGTCCTTTAATTGTTAATTCTTCAATTTTATTATTATTCTTTTTAATTTCTATACTAATCATATTAATAACAAATCTTTTCGATAACTAACTTTGTATATGATTGTCTGTGGCCTTGCTTCTTGTGTTCATTCTTTTTTCTACGGAAATGATAAACGATAATTTTCTTTCCTCTTCCGTGTTTGATGACCTTAGCAACAACTTTAGCACCTTCGATGTATGGAGCACCAATCTTTGATTCTTCTCCACCAATCATAAGTACTTTGTCGAATTCATAAGTTGCACCTTCTTCAACATCTAGCTTTTCAACATAGATTTCTTGGTTAACACTTACTGATTCTTGTTTTCCACCAGTTTCAATTATTGCATACATATATGCACACCTCCTTCTAAAATTTAAGACACGCCATTAAGGTAGCTCTTGCATTTATAACCTCTTTTGTGCGGTTGCATACTGCAACAAATGTATTTTAGCAAATAATATGGAATAAGTCAAGTATTTTTAAATAATATATTTAATATTATATTAACTACTTATTGCTTTCATAATAAAATGTAATTGTTTCATACTTTCCACTATATACATTATCAATTGTAATAGTTATAGCTACTTTATTATCTCTAACTCTTCTATAATCGCCTTCTAAAGCGATTCCTTCATAATTAATTTCTTTATTATATTTATCCTTAAAAAAAATAGTTAATCTTCTTTGTGGTCTTCTCCACTTACATACTATTTCAACTTCTTCACCATCAGCATAAAGAGTTCCCTCAAATAAATGATCAATTTTACTTGTTTCTTCTTTAGATGGAACGCTAAATTCTATTTTAGGATTCTCGCTTTTCCATTTAACATTATAAATAGTATCAGCTCTACCTTTAGTCCTTGCATCTACACAATATTTCATGCCAAAAAAAATCATACATAAAAATATAGTTGTTAATAAAATCCCACCAAGGATAAATAATGGTGTACATTTCTTTAATCTTTCGCTTCTAGCACTCATAATATCTCTCCTAACTTAAACTATTATACTATAAGAAAAAGCATATATCAAATGTATGAAAAAGAGAGGGCTATCCTCTCTTATTCTCTAATGTAATTTTCTTAACTGTATTAATTAGCTTTTTAGATAAATCATCATACTTCATTTGGTATAACCAGTTACCACCTAGTTCTGATGGTATATTCATTCTAGCGTCAGTTAAGCCTAGATAATCTTGAATAGGTATAATGACATATTTACACTTTTGTTTCATACAACAGTCAATTAATTTTAAGTGTGGATCTTTTGAATTTGAACGAAGTCCACAAGTCTTATTAACTCTCTTTAATGTTTCACTATCTAAACTCTTATACCAAGCTAATAAGTTTTCATTATCGTGAGTTCCTGAATATAAGACATTATTATAATCATAACCAGCCTTAAATTCTTCTTTAGGACCAAATTCAAACTGCATTACATTCATTCCAGCATATCCTGTATCATGTAGTAATTCATGTACTGAATCATCTAGAAAACCTAGATTTTCAGCGATTATCTCGCATTTAACATGTTTATTGATTTCATTGAATAATTCAATACCTGGACCTTTAACCCACTTACCATCACAAGGGTCTTTTCCAAATGGAATTTTGAAGTATCCAGCGAATGCTCTAAAGTGATCTATACGTATAATATCATATATTTCAGATACCTTCTTTATACGTTCAACCCACCAAGTATAATTAGTCTTTTTTAAGTAATCCCATCTATATAAAGGGTTACCCCAAAGTTGTCCGTAGCTTGAAAAATAATCAGGTGGACACCCCGCAACATTGATTGGTTTTAAATCTTTATCAAGTTCAAAAATATGAGGATTTTTCCAACAATCAACTGAATCATATGCTACATAAATAGGAATATCACCAATAATTTTGATTCCTTTTTTATTCGCATATTTTTTTAATTTCATCCATTGTCTATAAAATAAGAATTGAATAAATCTTATTTCATCAACAGCTACATAATTATTATTTACAAAGTGGTTTATTTCGTTTTTATTGTACTTTTTAAAGTCTTTCCATTCATACCAAGGTTTGTAGTTATTCTTCTCTTTTAAAAGGGTAAAAATGGCATAATCTGTAAGCCAGCTACGATTATTATCTTTAAACTTTTCATATTCTTTTTTTACCTTAAATAAATTCTTATAACATTTTCTTAAAATGTTTAATTTATTCTTAAATAATAATTCATAATTTATTCCTCTACCTAATTTAGTTTTATCATAACTATCAAGTAGCCCATCCTTAACTAATTCATCTAGGGAAATAAAATATGGATTATAAGCAAATGTACATGGAGATTGATATGGTGAATCTCCATAGCTTGTTGGATTTAGTGGTAAGACTTGCCATAAGTGTTGGTGTGCTTTTTCCAAGAAATCCACAAAATTATAGGCCTCTATTCCTAGAGTACCTACAGAATCATTATTTAAGCTTGAAATATGTAATAATATTCCACTACTTTTTTTCATTATAAACACCTCTTCAAAATTCTTGCTGTATGTGGATAGATACTAAAGTAAGTATTTTCTTCACCACTCATTAAATCTATCGCATTTATATCATAATAAGCTATTTCATTTGAATTATTAACTAATACGTAAATAGAATCTCCTCTTCTAAACGCTAATTGTCCATTATCAGAATAGATTTCTTTATATTTACCATCTTTAAAGTCTTTATTTTCATTTCTAATTTTACCAAGCTTTACATAGAAATCATGTAAGTCTTGGTTAATATTATGCCATGGGAATGTCTTTCTACAATATGGATCTTTATATCCTTCCATACCTGCTTCATCACCATAATATATACATGGTACACCAGGTAGAGTATATTGTAATACAGCGGCCATTTTTAAACGTTTAATCGCATCATTATATCTTTGTTTATCCATCTTGAAGTTTGCGGCTTCTACCTTATCCATTTGATGGAAACTAATGTTTCCACAAACACTTAAGATTCTTTCTGTATCATGAGTACCTAAGATATTCATTAAGCAATCTAATACTTCTTTTGGATAATTGTTTATTATACTTCTAATTGTATTTCTTAAATTATATAAATTTCCAAAGCATACAAAATCAATTATTGCACGTCTAAATGGATAATTCATAACGGAATCAAGCTCATTACCATCAAAGTAATGTCTTCTACATCCATAAGCTTCTTTATTTGATGCATCTTCCCAAACCTCACCAATTAAAATAGCCCTTGGATTAGCCTTTTTTACGGCCTTGCTAATACGTTCAACAAAGATACTATCAAGTTCATCAACGACATCTAAACGATAGCCTGATGCGCCTAATCCTATCCACTTAGGGATAACTTCATCACATATAAAATCAACAAAGCTACTCTTTTGATTAATTGATGGTAGTGTATCAAAGTTCCACCATGAATGATATTTATTTGGCCATTCAATAAATCTATACCAATCATAATATTTTGAATCTCTTGATTGATAAGCACCAGCCTCATCAAAGAAGCCTTCTCTATTAAAGTATCTACTATTACTTCCTGTATGGTTAAATACACCATCAATAATAATACCTATTTTTCTCTTTTTAGCTTCACTACATAGATTAATAAAATCTTCTTCAGTTCCAAGCATTGGATCTAAAGTTAAATAATCTGCAGTATCATATCTATGATTAGAGAAAGCTAGAGATATTGGATTTAAATATATAGCTTTTACACCAAGTTCTTTAATGTAATCTAATTTTGAAATTATACCTTTTAGTGTTCCGCCAAAATAATCGTTATTTAAGATTCTACCATGAACTGGTAAGTATGCTGGATGTTCATCCCAGTTTTTATGAATCCAACCGTTTGGATGACAACAAGTATTATCAACATTACAGAATCTATCTGGTAATATTTGATACATTACACCACCCTTAAACCAGTTAAGGTTTTTCTTAAATCCTTTATTAACTGATAATTGGAAACTATAAGTTACTTCATCAGTTAGAGTTGCGTCCATATTAATATCGCAACATATAAAGTGAGTTCCATAACAATCATCAAACTTAAAATAGTACCAGTATATATCCGCTTCTTCTAGCGAAAATTCAGTTTTGAAGACATTATAGAAATCAGTTTTTTCATAAGAAAGAGGGAATATTTTTTCAATACCTTTCGAATCGCTTTTTAAAACGATACATAAATTCCAAATATTGTATTGTTGTTGGAAACTTATGCGCATAGTAACCACTTCATTAACCTTAATAGCTCCTTGTGGCGTCTTATTATATTCGAAATATGGATTAAAGAATATTTCCCTCATGTTGATTACCTCTTCTTCAAAATTAAAACTGAATATCTTGGAATTTTAACTGTTATAGAATACTTACTGTTATTTGACATATATTTTTCACTACGTAAGATATCTGTGTTTTGGTAGTTGTTTCCACCATATTGATATAAATCACTATTGAATACTTCTACATAACTTCCTCTTGGAACTCCTATTCTATAATAATCATAATTGTTTCCAGAGAAGTTAATTAGTACAACTAATTTTTTACCTTTCTTATTTGTTCTTATGAATGAATATACATTTCCACCTGCATCATCAGCATTAATCCATGTAAATCCTTCCATTGTTTGGTCATTATCCCAAAGTTCTGAATGCTTTAAATAGAATTTATTTAAATGTTCTACATATCTTTGCATTTCTTTATGTCTTGGATATTTATTTACTAAGAACCAATCTAGTTCTTTCTTATAATTCCATTCAATGAATTGTCCAAATTCACTACCCATGAATAATAATTTTCCACCTGGGTGAGTCATCATATATCCTAGATAAGCTCTTTCATTAGCGAATTTTTCATCGTATGTTAATGTGCCTCCACAATCTCTACCCATCTTGTCAATTAATGAATACTTTCCATGAACTACCTCATCATGACTAATTGGTAGGATGTAGTTTTCACTATATGCATAGCATAGTGAGAAAGTCATCTTATGATGGTGATCATGTCTAAAGAATGGATTAATTGATGCATAAGCTAGTGAGTCATTCATCCATCCCATGTTCCATTTATGTGAGAATCCAAGTCCGCCAGCATAAACTGGTTTAGTAACATTCGCAAATGCTGTAGATTCTTCTGCGACCATCATAATGTTAGGGAAGTCACGATATAATACTGTATTTAAATCATGGAAGAAATCAATTGCTTCTAGCTTATAATTTCCACCAAATTTATTTGGAATCCATTTTTCTCTATCATAATCAAGATAAAGCATTGCAGCAACAGCATCGCAACGAATACCATCAATATGATATACATCAAGTAACATATGTGCACTTGAAATTAAAAATGATTTAACTTCTGGTTTTGCGTAGTTAAAGATACGAGTACCCCAACCTCTAAATTCCATTCTAGTTGGTTCTGGATCTTCATATACCTTGTCTCCATCAAACTCATATAGACCAAACGCATCTTTTGGGAAATGCGCAGGTACCCAGTCAAGGATAATACCAATATTTGCTTCATGTGCTTTATTTACTAAATACATAAAATCATCTGGTGTACCATAACGAGAAGTTACAGAGAAATATCCTGTAACTTGATATCCCCATGATCCATCAAATGGGAATTCATTTAAAGGCATTATTTCAATATGAGTATATCCCATCTTTTTAACATATGGAATTAATTTATCAGCTGTCATTCTATAAGAATAAAATGTGCCATCTTTATTTTGTTTCCAGCTTCCTAGATGCACTTCATAAATATTAAGTGGCTTGTTGAATACGGAATTATTCTTTCTATGTTCCATCCAAGCATTATCATTCCACTCAAATTCAAAGTTATAAACTTTAGAACAAGTTTCCTCCCCTGTTTCATTATGGAAGGCATATGGATCTTGCTTAAAGATATTTTTGTTTTTATTTACGATTCTATATTTATATCTATCGTATTTTTTAACATTAGGTATTACTACCTCAAAAATACCTTCACCTGTGATTTTCTTCATTTCAATTCCTTTTTCCCAATCAGAAAAATCACCAACAACAAACACTTTATTTGCATGTGGTGCATATACTCTAAATGTAGCTTCCCCTTTTTCTTTATCAAAGTGGCAGCCCATAAACTTATAAGCTATTTCCGAAAAAGAGTTATGAAAATTATTACAGAAATAATACATAAGAAAATCACCTCACCTTATATTTTATCATACATTTAAATTAATTTGAATTAATTTAGCCTATTTTTTGAAAAAACTTCTTATATCTTTAACAAAAAATTTATTTCCAATAATAACTAAAATTGCCTCAATTTTTGCGTTATTAATGATATCTTTAATCTCTTCATTCTCTTTTATTAAGTAATTTGGATTAAATTCTTCATTATTTGAAATAGTTATTATATCCCTTTCAGTTATTTTCTTTAACTCATCTAAATAATAATTATAGTCATCAAGATTAAACGCTAAATGTAGAATAACTCTAGGGTTAAAATTAACTCTTTCAGATATAAAGTTAGAATCTAAATCATTAATAATTTTTTTAATCTTTTTTTGTTTTATCTCAGGATAAAAATCTTCTAAAAACTTAAGAGCTAAACAGTAAGAATATGCGCTAAATGAGCCATAATTTGGCACATCATAGTCTAAGTTATTATAACTAAAACTACATAATTCACTCTTATATAAATATAAGTCTTTAGGATCTATTTTACTATAAGAATAATCACCATTATAACCATTAAATAGGTAGTGATTATATTCAATATCCTTAATAAAACTAAAAGAATCATCAACGATTATTATTGGAGCTTTTTGTTCCCTAAAGAAGTTTAGTCCAGCTAAAAATAATGCTTCATAATAACTAATCTCTAAATTATTTTCTTCTGCTATTGTTTTAATACAGCCTAAGTGAAAATCTAGAGATTCTTTATCTATACTTCTATTTTTATAACTTATTATATTTTCTAAATCTTCACTAAATAAAATTACTCCAGCATTAAATTTTTTAATATTAAGGACTTCTTTTAATGTAGTAATAGTGGTAACCCTATAAGAATTACCACTAACACATATCTTTATTTGGTTTTTAAAATCTATCTCTAAAACTTCCAAGAATTTTACTACATTATTAGTTATATCCTTTTTTAAACTATTTAACCAATTAAGCATTTAAGGATGCTAATCTTTCCTTTAGCGAATTGTATTGTTCTGTATAAGCTTTTAACTTATCTCTTTCGCTATTAACTTTAGCTTCTGGAGCTTTATTAGTGAAATTAGGATTATTAAGCATATTAGTACATCTTTCAATTTCTGATGCTAGATGTGCTAATTCTTTTTCAATTTTAGCTCTTTCTTCTTCTACATTGACTAAATCAGTAGTCTTAATGTAAACCTTGAAATCTAGCTTATGGAATACTTGATAATCACCTTCAGGATCGTTATTAGTTACATTAATATCACCGCAGTTAGTGAATCTCTTAATGTAATTAGATAATTTGATAATTGAGTTCTTAACCTCATCATTATTAGTTTGGAAGATGAAGTTTAATTCTTTACTCATTGGTTTATTATTATCATTTCTAATTGTTCTAATTAAAGTGATTAATTCAAATAATCTATCGATTTCAGTTAAATCGCCACATACGTTATTAGCCTTTGGCCAAGCATCAACTGAAATGGATGCACACTTATGAGGGATTTGTTGGTAAATTTCTTCAGTTACAAATGGCATAAATGGATGTAATAACTTTAATATTGCATCTAATACATATAATAATACATGCTTTGTATTTGTATTATTTTCTTGTAAATCAACCTTTGTAATTTCGATATATTTACTTGCGAAATCATCCCATACGAAGTTATATAAGTCTTTAGAAACTAGACCAAATTCATATTTATCATAGTTCTTATCAACTTCATTAATTAAGTTATTTAACTTAGTTATAATCCATGTTGCTGATTCGTTTAAGTTATTGAAATCAACATTAATTTCTTTAATATCTTCTGTATTCATTAGAATATAACGGCTTATATTCCAAATCTTATTGATATAATTCCATCCAGCTTCTACTTTTTCTGTATCAAATCTTAAATCCATTCCTGGAGCAGAGTTAGAAGTTAAGAAGAAACGTAGGGAGTCACATCCATATTGATCAATAACATCCATAGGGTCAACTCCATTACCTAGAGATTTACTCATCTTTTTACCGTTCTTATCTCTAATTAAACCATGAATTAGACAATCCTTAAATGGACGTTCTTTCATAAATTCAAGTCCTTGGAATACCATTCTACATACCCAGAAGAAAATGATGTCATATCCAGTAACTAGACAGTCAGTTGGATAGAATCTCTTTAATAACTCTGTATTATCTGGCCAACCAAGTGTTGCGAATGGCCATAAAGCAGATGAGAACCAAGTATCAAGTACATCATTATCTTGCACCCAACCATCACCTGGGCATTCTACTTGTACCTTAATTTCTTCACCCTTATACCATGCAGGAATTCTATGACCCCACCAAAGTTGACGTGAGATACACCAATCATGGCAATCTTCCATCCAGTGATTTAAAATCTTTTCAAATCTTTGAGGATAGAAATTAACCTTCTTATCTTCATCTTTTTGATTTTCTAAAACGTTATTTGCTAGTTCATCCATCTTAACAAACCATTGTTTTGATAAGTATGGTTCAACCATTACACCTGTACGTTCAGAATGTCCTACGCTATGGATAATTGGCTCAATTTTAATTAGAATTCCTGATTCAGTTAAATCATCAACTAATTGTTCTCTACAATCAAATCTATCCATTCCATTATATTTACCTGTAAGTTCATTCATTGTTCCATCAGGATTCATTACTTTTACTCTTGGTAAGTTATGACGATTTCCTACTTCGTAGTCATTAGGGTCATGTGCTGGTGTGATTTTAACTACACCTGTACCAAATGTAGGATCAGCATGTTCATCTCCAACAATTGGAATCTTTTTATTGATAACTGGTAGAATAACATTTTTACCAATTAAATGCTTATATCTTTCATCATCTGGGTTAACAGCTACGGCTGTATCACCAAATAAAGTTTCAGGACGAGTTGTAGCAACCTCTAAGTAATCTTCAGTTCCTTCAATATAATACTTTAAGTGATAGAAAGCACCTTGAATATCTTTATAAATTACTTCTTCATTTGATAGAGCTGTTTGACTTACTGGATCCCAGTTAATAATCTTTTCGCCTCTATAAATAAAGCCTTTGTTATAGAAATCAATAAATACTTTTTCTACACCCTTCTTTAAGCCTTCATCTAGAGTAAATCTTTCTTTAGTATAATCTAAAGATAGACCTAATTTAGCCCATTGTTGTCTAATATTTAAGGCATATTCTTCTTTCCATTCCCAAGCTTTCTTTAAGAAACCTTCTCTTCCTAGTTCATATTTATTAATACCTTCAGCCTTTAATTTATTAACAACCTTAACTTCAGTTGCGATAGCTGCATGGTCCATACCAGGTAGCCATAATGTGTCAAAGCCTTGCATTCTTTTACGTCTAATGATGATATCTTGTAGTGTAGTATCCCAAGCATGACCTAAATGTAATTTACCTGTTACATTTGGTGGTGGAATAACAATACAAAAATGATCTTTACTCTTATCACCAGAATTAAAGAATCCTCCTTTTAGCCAGAAATCATATTTATTTTCTTCAACTTTTTTGTGATCATACTTATTTTCCATAACTAGCCCTCCATATAATCAGATTTAAGTAGTCGATATCTTTTACTATCTTTGTATTTATTATCATAATTTAAGAAATCTTTTTCATGTATTCCCATAAATTTAAAGCCTGATTTAATTAATACTTTTTCACTTCTTATATTATCTATGAAGCATCCAGCATCAACTTCATAAGCATTAAGTTCAGTAAATGCATATTTTACTAAAGCTTTTACCGCTTCAGTCATTATGCCTTTATTCCAGTATTCTTCACCTAGTGAATAACCAAGCTCATAAATATCATCTAATTTTTGTTGTAGTGTAATAGTACCTATTACTTTATTTATTTCTTTTAAAACAATTGAATATGTGCTTCTTTTAAGTATAGTTTCAATAATACTTATTGTTTCATCTACACTTTCATGTGGTTTAAAACCAGCATCCTTGCCTACTTTTTTGTTTTTAGCGTATTCATAAACATCATAAGCATCATCTAGGGTAATTTTCCTAATAATTAGTCTATTAGTCTCAAGCATAATATCACTTCCTAAAAAAGAAAAACGTCCATTTTAAGGACGTTATTAACGCGGTACCACCTTAATTCTAGTTTTACCTAGCACTATTATCCTTAACGCAGAATTACGTTTATATTTACTATTATTTCAATATAAAAGCTCCAAAGCTACCTTCAATAATCATAATTAAAACTTTTCACCAACCAGTTTTTCTCTAAATAATTACTAATTATTTACTCCTCTTTATCTTTGCTACATAAATATAATATCATATTTTCATAAAAAATCAATAATTACATCAATATAATATATTAATAAATATATTCATTTGTGATATAATCTATCTTGAGGTGGATAAAATGAAGGTTTTATTATACTTTGAAAAAGCAAATGCCTTAAAACAAAGTGGTATAGGAAGAGCCTTAAGACATCAAAAAAAGGCACTAGAAAGTGTTGGTGTTGAGGTTACTTTAGATCCTAAAGATACTTACGATTTAGTACATATTAACACTTTGTTTAACAAGTCATATAAGCTACTAAAAAAATGTAATAAGAAAAATATTCCTGTAATTGTTCATGGACATTCAACTGTTGAAGATTTTAGAGAATCTTTTAGATGTTGGAAATTAGTTAAGGGTTCATTTTATAGATGTTTATTTAAAATGTATAGAAATGCTAAATACATTATCACTCCTACTCCTTATTCTAAAAACTTAATTGAAAATTATAAAGGAGTAAATGCTAAAGTTTATGATTTATCAAATGGTATAGATTTAGAAGAATATTCATATAACGAAGAAAAAATCAAGAAATTTAGAGAATATTTTAACCTTAAAGATGATGAAAAGGTAGTTATTGGTGTAGGATTATTCTTCCATAGAAAAGGTATAGAAGATTTCTTTAGTGTAGCTAGTAAAATGCCTGATGTTAAGTTTATTTGGTTTGGTAATCTAGCAAGAATATTAACTCAACCAAGAATCTTAAAAGCTATTAAACATAGACCAGAAAATGTTATAATGCCAGGTTACATTGATGGAGATATTATTAAAGGTGCTTTCCATAATGCAAATTGTCTATTATTCCCTAGTTTTGAAGAAACTGAAGGAATTGTAGTGCTAGAAGCATTAGCAAGTAAAATACCTGTAGTTATCCGTGATATAGGTGTATATGATCCATGGTTAGTTGATGGATTAAATTCACTAAAAGCTAAAGATGTTGATGGATTTATTGAAAAGATTAATTATTGTTTTAATAATGATACAACTAATATTGTTGAAGAGGGCTATAAGGTAGCTGAAGAAAGATCAATTTCTTTAATTGGAAATAAACTTAAAGAAATTTATGAATATGTAATTGAAGAAACAAAAAAGGCCAACTAAGGCCTTTTTTTTATTCTCCAGAAACTTCAATTATTTCTCCTTCAAAGCCAGCACTCCAATTACTTGAACAGTAAGGAGAATCTAGTGTAGATTCATAAATTTTAACACTTTCTGCAGTACTCTTATTTAAAATTGAACTACCTACTTCTTCTACAGATTCAGGTATAATTAATTGTTTGAATGCTGCCCTATCAAAAGCATTTTTGCCAATTGTTAATACAGTTTGAGGAATTACAAAGATATAATCTTCACCAAATTCAATTCCCTTAAATGCTTCATCATTTATTTCTTCTAATTCTGGTAATACTAAACTATTAAATTTAGAACCATAGAAAGCATCAAATAGAATTGTTGTTACACTTGATGGAATGACAAATTCATCTATACCAGTAAAATCTAGATTACTAAATGCATAAGCACCTATTATTTCAACAGTACTTGGAATTGTAGAATTTGCAAATCCTTTAACTACTGAATTATTAGCTATATCAATTAAACAGTTATTTTCAACCTTAAAGAATTGACTAACACCACTAATAGATATACTAGTTAAGCTATTCATTCTTTCTTGATATCCAAATGATTCTAATGATCTAGGTAATACTAAAGTAGAAATAGCTGTATCAGCAAAGGCATTACTATCAATAATTTCTAAGCCTTCATTAAGTGTTACTTCAGTTAAATTAGTATTTCCTGAAAATGAATTAATTAGAATATATTCAAGTGTTGAAGGACATCTCAACTTCTTAATATTACAGTTTTGGAAGGCATTACTCTTAATATACATTAAGCCTTCATTAAATGCTACTGTTTCTAGGCTTGTACAATCCTTAAATGCCGCATCAGAAATAGTTGCGCAATTCTTTGGTAAAACTACTTCTTTTAAATTTGTTATACCAGATAAGAATTTAGCTGGAATTATTTCATATTCTTCACCAATATAAATCTTTTCTATAGATGTATTATTTAATACATTTACACTTGATGGATCTTTTCCAATAGTAAGCTTATGGAATCCATTAATTCCATCATCATAGTATTTAGGAATTCTAACTTCCTTACTAGTTCCTTGATAACCTCTAATAATATATTCTGGTTCTCTTTCATCTAATGAATATTCATAAGATACATATTCAATATAAAATCCTTCAGATAATTGTTCATATCCACAATCTACACACTTATCATGTTCAAATGTATGAGATGTAAATGGTAGTTCTTCTATTTCATATTCACCACATGCACATGCTCTTTTTTTATAGCCATGTTCATTACATGTAGATGATTGAATTATCTTCCATTCACCGAATTCATGTGTATGACTACTACCTTTGGTAGTCACTGTATTTGTGCCACCCTTTTTTGTTGTTTTTTCGCTTTTTTTCTTATTGCACCCTACAAGTAGTGGTAAACTAAGCAAAATCGTTAAAAAGACCGTTTTTAAAACCTTTGGATGCTTCATAAAATCACCCCTATAAATAAATTTATGCTATTTCAATTTTACCTTGATTATAATATGTTTCTAATCCTGTATTTTTACATCTTGTCATTAAATCATCTAATGATTGTTGGTTTGCACCATACTTAATAGTTTCAGCCTTAGAGCAGCCATAGAATGCTGATCTACCGATGTATAAATTTTCAGTTCCAGGAATAGATATAAATTTTACTTTTAAACAATTATAGAAGGCTTCTTCGGCTATTGTTTTAACCTTTGTATCTTTTAAATCAATAGTTTCTAAATTACTACAATCATAGAAGGCACTTTCACCAATTTCTTCTAGTGCTGGTAAGTCTTTTAATTCAACTAAAGCACTACAACCTAGGAAAGCCTTAAAGCCTATTTTCTTAACACCTTCACTTGCATTTTCAAATGTAGTGATTGATTCTAATTTATCACAGTTCATAAATGTATAATCTTCAATTTCATGAATATATGAAGCTGAAATATCTACAGTTTCAAGATTTCTTGCGTTTGCGAATGCATATGCATTAATCTTACTAGTTGATGCGCTTGATGTGAAGTCTTTATCAGTCTTTTTAGCTGCATAAACTAATAGAGTTCCTTTATTAATTGTATATAAAATATTCTTATCAGCAATATAGCTTGTATTTCCTTCTTTAACAGTGATTGTTGCTAAATTTTTACACATTACTAATGCATCATCACTAATATAATTAGTGTTTTCTGGAATTTCAATTGATGCAATACTTGAATTGAAGAATGCTTTACTTTCAATTCTAGTAGCATTTGATAGCTTTACTTGAAGCATTCCAAGACATAATTCAAAGCAAGATTCAGGAATAACATCAACATTTGTTTTTGATAAATCAACCTTATCTAATTTAGAACAATAATAGAAGGCTTTATTACCAATTGTAGTTAGTGTTGTTGGCATATTAACTGTAAGCAATGTTCTACAGTTATAAAATGCTCCTTCACCCATTTCTTCTAGCTTTGTTTTAGATAAATTAATAAATGTTATTTTTTTATTTTCCGCAAAAGCGTAATTACCAATTGTTTTTAAATCATTAGAAAAAGTTACTTTTAATAAGTTTTCTTGACTATAAAAGGCATAATCAGATATTTCTTCTACTTTTGTATTTGAAAAATCAAATTCTGTTAAGCTAGTACATCCGTTAAACACATATGAACCAATTTTCTTACATATATTAGGTAGGATTACTTCACTTAATTTAGTACATCCAGCAAAAGTATAATCAGATATTTCTTCTATTTCATATTTTGATAAATCAAATTCTTCAAAGCCAGTACAATTTTTAAAGGCGGCACTATCAATTTTAGTTAAAGTTGTAGGTAAGTTAATATCTGTTAAATTACTACAATTTTCAAAAGCGTTAGCGCCTATTTCTTCTAGTTTTGATTTAGACATATCAACATTTTTTATTCTTGTAACTTTATTAAAGGCATTATCTCCTATTTTAGTTACTAGCTTTTTATCTATTGAATAAGGAATAATAATATCTGTTTGACTCTTATATTTTTCATTTAAGCCAGTGATAGTTACCTTATCATCTTCTACTTCAAAATTATAAATTGTGTTTTTGCTTGAAGCATAAACATCTTTATTTTTACCGCATCCAAAAAGAAATAGCGGAGTTAGAAATAAAGGTATTAATAATTTTCTCATAATATCACCCTCTTTTTTATTTTAACATATTTTTCTTAAAATTAATATATTAAGAAAAAAGAGCCAGCTTAGCTGACTCTTAATTTAATTATTCAGTAATATTATTTGCATGTAAGCCAAATACATAGTTCTTTAGGTAAACAGCAGTTTTTCCTGATGGAACCTTAAATGTTACATTAGTATAGCTTGCACAGAATTTTTCATCAACACTTGGTGGTAGCTCGCCCAAGAATGTTAATGTTTGAGCACCTTGAGCATTGAATACATTTACACCAATACGGCTTACGTTTGCTTCAACTGTAAATGCTGTTAATGAACTACATCCAGCGAATGTATCATCATTAATTACGTTACAGCTTTTACTCCAAGTAACTGAATTTAGTGCGCTACAGCCCTTGAATGCTTCTTTTCCAACATATGTAACAGAAACAGGGATGTCAGCTGTTTGTAGATGTGTACATCCGTTAAACGCTCCATCCATAATTTGTTCAACAGCTGTTTGACTTAAGAATGATAAGCTTGTAATTGCTGTATTGTTAAATGCTGAAGCACCAATAGTCTTAATACCTGGGTTAACATATACTTCTGCTAATTGTGTACAGTTTTCGAAGAATGAAGCACTTATTGCTGTGATATTTAATGCTGTTAAAGTAGCTTTTGTAATTGTTGTTTCTGCAAAAGCGTTAGCTCCAAGTTGAATAACTTTAGCACCTAATGTTAGAGTCTTAATACCTGCCTTATAGAATGCTTTTTCACCAATTGTTACATTATTATCAACACCAAGTACTACATCAACATATAGTGCAGCATCTTCTTCAAATGCTTCAGCTCCAATTGCTAACATATTTTTAAAATCAAATGTCTCTAGAGCAGTACATCCTCTAAATGCAGCTATACCAATTGTATTAACTGATGTTCTAATTTCTGGAGTTACAGTTGTATCAGCCATTACTAGAGTTTCTAATGCTTCGCATGCATCAAACATGTAATCACCAATCTTAGTAATCTTTAAGTATTTGAAATCAACAGATTTAACTGCTGATTTAGTGAATACTGAATTACCAATTTCAACAATCTTTGATCCTAAAACTAATCCAGTTAAACCACTATTTTCGAATGCTCCATCCATAATAGTTAAGCTTACACCATTAGTTGTATCAACGCCTAGGTTAACTGTTTGACCAACGAATGAATGAGGTTCTTCATCTTCAGAAGCAAATGCTGATGCTCCAATATAAGAAATAGATGCTGGAATTTGTGTTAAGCATGGAGTATTGAAGAATGCTTCATCTTCAATTATCTTAGCATTTGTATTCCAATATATTGTTGTTAAGCTCTTGCAATTCTTAAATGCATAAGCAGGAATTTCAAATACTTTTTCAGGAATTACTAAATTATTTAGTGACTTAGCGCCTTCAAATGAATGTTCTCCGATTGAATCTAAGCCTTCTGGTAATTCTATTTCAAATAAACATTCACAGTTATAGAATGCTGATTCATTAATTTGTTTAACAGTCGCAGGTAAGTTAATTGTTGTTAATGCATAGCAGTTATAGAATGTTTGTGCATTAACTACTTCAATCTTAGAACCTTGTAAGTATTCAACTGTTCTAAGTGCGAAGCAACCTTTGAATGCTCCATCATTAATCTTAATAACATCTTTTGGAATTAGAATTTCATATAAGTTTGAGCTTCCTTCAAATGCGCTAACACCAATTTCAGTTAGTTTTGATAATGCTGTAATATTAACTGCTTTTAATGTCTTAATATCTTTAAATGCTTCTTTACCAATATATGTAACGCTATCTGGAATAGTTACAGTTACTAAGATAGTACTCATAAATGTTCCGTCTGGGATACTTGTAATATTCTTTGAATCATCTTCTGCATTAAATTCAAAGACACATTGAGCTAGAGATTGACATCCAGCAAATACTTGAGTTCCAAGTTTTAAACCATTAGCAGGAAGAGTGATTGTTGTTAAACCTGATTCAGCGAATGCTCTACTTCCGATTTCTTCTAGAGAATCTAGAGCAGATGGGAAGGCAACTAAACTTGAACATCCATCAAATACGCCATCACCAAGTTTTGTAATTAAACTACCATTTTCAAATGTTACACTACTAATAGCAGTGAATCCCTTGAACATGTTATCTGCTAATTCAGTTGATCCATCTTTAATTGTTATTTGAGATAGAACTGGTTTTAATTCTGTTACAGAATCGCCAAATAATCTTTCAAGACTTGTTGTACCAAAAATCTTTAATTCTTCTACTTTAGTACATCCTGATAGAATAGCGAATCCTAAATTATCTGTTGCAACTAAATCTTTTTCAAATTCGAATGATGTAATAGCTTTACATCCAGCGAAAGCATATTCACCAATTCTATTTAAGTTTTCAGTTGTTTTATTTATACTTACTAATAAGCATCCATTAAATGCTCTTTCACCAATTTCAACAACACTTTCAGGTAATTCGCTAACTGTTAAGTTTAAGCATCCTGAGAATGCATAATCGCCAATACTTGTGATTGAATCAATTAATGTTAAGTTGATATTTGAACATCCACTAAATGCTTCATTACCAATCTTAGTTGTTCCTGCATTTAATGTGAATGTACCCATTGCTGAATCGTTTAAGAATAGTCCATCACTAATCTTTGTAATACCAGATGGTAAGTGGTCCATAACTAATTTTTCACAATCAGAGAATGCATATTCACCAATCTTAGTTAAGCTTTCTGGTAATAATAATTCTGTAATACCTTTACATCCAGCAAATGCATAAGCACCAATTTCTTCTACTGTATCAGGAATTGTGATTTGAGTTACAAGTAAACATCCATTGAAGGCATCAGCTTCAATAACTGTTGTTCCTTCTTTGATTTCAATTGTCTTGATTTGCTTTGAAGTATATTCTTGCGAATCACCGAATAATGTAGCTAAACCATATTTACCATTTACAGAAATTGATTCAACGTTTGTATCTCCTTCAAATACGAATGATTCTACTACTGTTGAGCTAGATAAATCAATTGTTTTAATGTTTGTACAGTTAATGAAAGCACATTGTCTAATTTGTGAATTCTTAGCTGTAACTGTTACTGATTCAATTCCTAGACATCCATCAAATGCATATTCACCGATATATGATAAGTTTTCTGAGAATGTAGGAGTTGTAATTGCTGTATTTCTAAATGCATAAGCACCAATTTCTTTTACATTTACTAATTCTACATTTACCTTAACGCATCCATCAAATGCACCTTGACGAATGATTACTACTGAATCAGGTAATACAACAGTATCTAAATTAATACAGTTTTTAAATACGTTTCTAGATAATTCTTTTAAACCTTCGTTTAATTGAATTTGTTCTATCTTAGTACATTCTTCAAATGCACTTTCACCCATTGCTTTAACTGTATTATCGATTGTTAAGTTTTCTAGGTTACTACAATTCTTAAATGCATTTGCAGCAATCTTATCTCCAGTTATATGAAGTGTTGTTAGAGATTTTCTAACTAGTGGAGCATAATCTGTAAATACTTTTTGAACTGATAAGTTACCATTAATTGTTAAAGATGTAATCTTTTCAAGTGGAATTAAGTTATCTCCAACTAATTCATATTGAGAGAATGCGTTAACTCCAATGAATGTATCAGATCCAGATTTAATTTCAATTGATGAAATACCTGAGTTAACAAATGCTTCATCGCCAATTGTTGTTACTTTTTCTGGAATAACGATTGATGTCATCTTTTGTGTATTGTAGAATGCCTTATTTCCAATTGTTTGTAGGGCATCATCAAATGTTACGCTTGTCATATTTATACATCCTCTAAATGCGTTAGCATCAATTGTCTTTAACGCTTTGTTAGGTGTAAAGTTTAATGATGTAATCTTTTCGCATCCTGAGAACGCATATTGATCTATTGTTGTAAGGCTTGTAGCATTTGATAAGTTAAGGTTAGCTAAGTTAACACACTTTTCAAATGCACTTTGAGAAATTACTTCTACGCTACTTGGAATAGCGATAGTTGTTAAGCCTTCACAATCATAGAATGAGAAAGGTCCAATTGTTGTTAAGTTTGATTCGTCTTCAAAAGTCACACTTGTTAATGTATCAACATTTTGGAATGCTTCATAAGATATTGATCTAACACTTGCAGGAATTTCAATTGAACTAATCTTTGTTCCTAAGAAAGCTTTAGATGGAATACTTACTAATGAAGATGTTCCTGTAAATTCTACTTCTTCAAGATTTATGCACTCCATAAAACCATTACCATTTAAGTAAGTTAATGTTTCTGGAATGACAACCTTCTTTAAGTTTTCAGAAGTATATGTACAAGAAATTCTTCTAACTACATTTCCATCAATAGTTGAAGGAATGTTAAAAGTTTCTCCCTGTTCATCTATTCTTGTGATTTCAGCTTCACCATTAAATACTTTATATTCGACCTTTAAAGTCTTATCGTATTTAGTGTTACCGTCATCCTTCTTTTGTGTAGTTTGTTTCTTCTTGCCACAACCAGCAAAAACAAAAGCAGTTGATGCTAATGCTAGGATGGATAGAGTTTTTACCAAATTAGTTTTTTTCATAATGCATTACCTCCTGTTGAGTAATTATTTGCGTATACATATACGTGCGTGTGACTGCACTATAACATTATTTTAACATAGTAAAGCCTTTTATGCAATATTAATATATAATATTAATAAAGTTTAAAATAAGGCTTATTTTTAGATTTTAAGAATAAAAAAAGGCTCAAATGAGCCAATTTCCATATTAATTATTTAATTTTCATTATTTTCTAATTGATTATCATCAATTAAATCTTTTTTTCTTCTCTTTTTGATTAGTCTATATATTTCATATATGATAACACATAATATGAATGCACACAAATAACCTAAAAAGTCTAAAATTACATCCTTAAAATTGCCATCTCTACCTGGAGCAAATAGCTGAATTACTTCTGTTAAAATGGCAAATGTTAATCCATTTACTAGTATTACAACGTATGTTAAATTAAACTTTTTATAATATGCAGATACCCACATAATATACATCATAAAGGCAATAATTCCAAAGCCTACAAAGCCCATAAAATGTGCTATACCTTTTCTAATAAACATACCAAAATTAAAGTCAACATTATCTTCTATTACTCTATCGCTTACCTCTAAATTGAAGTATGCCTCGAATCTATCAATACCATCATCTACGATAACTCCAACAAGTGTCTTTCCTTCTTTTTTAGGAGTAATAACACCTTGTTTATCAATACTAGCTATTTTCTCATTATCTATATAATATTCATAATTAAAATATGTCGCAGCATCGCTATTTATTGGTTGAACATTAATTTTATAGCTTTCGCCTATTACTAATCTCTTATCACTTATAGAATATTTAGGTAAAATGTTTCTTATAGCAACATACATTATATCATAATAACTCCAGTCATATGAATAAACATATACTTTATAATTTCCAGCTTTACTAGCTTTTTCTACTTCTCCTGTTGTAATATTTAAGATGAAATCAGTAGTTGGTTTATCATTAGCTGTATATGCACTATAGAAACGATCTTGATAAATATTTGATGCATCACTATTAATAGTTGATGAATAACTTAAACCTTCAATACTATTAACTGTTATACTATTAGGCCCATCAATCTCAAATGTAGTTGGTTTAACAATAGTACCTTCAGTAATAGTTAGTGTTAAAGTTGCGGTTTTACCTGTTGCTGGGTGTGTTCCTTTAATAGTTACTTCTCCTTCTTTTAACGCAAATAAATGCGATCCATAAGTACCTGCAATATCAGGGTTTAAAGATTCTATATAGAAATCTTTATCAGTAACATTACTTGGACTAAACGTACCATAAATTAAAGTAACTTCACCTACAGGTAGGCTTGTTATATAGTCATGAGCAACTAAATTAAATGTATCTGGTTCAATTTCTTCATGTTTAACTACATTAAATTCTATTTCTTTAGTTAAATCTGATTCCTTTTGTTCAATAATAACTTTAGCTACACCTTCTGATATAAATGTAACATTTCCAAAATCATCAACTGTTAAAATATCAGTATTAGTTGATGAATATGTTAAAGACTTATAAGATGAATTAGAAGGAGTAATTGATAAATCTAAGGTAATATAATCATCTATAAAATAAGATTCTTCTATTTTATTATTAATGGTTATATCGCTAGCTTTAATCACTTTATTTCTAATAAATATTTTAGATATATTATTTATTATGTTTTTAAAGAATTTATTTTGCTTAGCACTAACATTTGAAGGCAAGGCTGCTTCATAAATTAAAAGTAGCGCAATAAAGATATAAAATGCTAATAAAAATATTTTAAACTTCTTCATAATTCCTCCTTTCTAAATCTTTAAAAAAAGCAACTACAAGAGTTGCTTTTTCAAATTTAATTTTATAATCCTTGACGTAATGCTTGAAGAGCTCTGAATAATAGAATTCTGTATTCTTCAGCTGTCTTGATGTATTCTTTTTGATTATCTAATCTAAATAGAATCCATTCAGTGATTGGGTTTTGATTTTCTTGTAACTTAGCTCTAATTTCTTGTTCAGGCTTTTGAAGTTTCTCTGGTGGTAAATTCTTGAAGAATTCATTTGCAGCCTTAGTTAATTCTTCAAAGTTAGTCTTTTGAACTGAAGAACCTTTACCAATTTGCATTGTATCATAGAATTCTGCACCATCTTCATGAACTTCTTTTGCAGTTACTTCAATCTTACCAGAGTTATCAACTCTTAAAGTTACATCTACTGGAACTTTATCAGTTGTATCATGGAAGTTTTGTAATTCAATCTTACCTAAAATTTGGTTTTCAGGAGATTCAACATTTAAATCCTTACCTTGAACAACATATGCTGTAACTGACTTTTGTCCTTTACCTGCTGTATAGAATCTTTCAACTACTTCATAAGGAATAGGTGTGTTTTCAAGCATCATGTATTGTACGAATCCACCTGCAACAGTAATTCCTAGTGGGTTAGTTAAAATTTCGTTTAAGAATGATTCTTTCTTATTACCCATGATTGAAGCTTGGATAGCTGCACCACGAGCAACAATTAAGTCTGGATCACTATCAGAAATTTCTACGTTAGGGAAAGCATTTCTAATCATTTGTCCAACTAGTGGAATTCTTGTAGAACCACCAACTAGGATAATTCTTTGAATTTCTCTACCACCAACAACCTTCTTAGCCATTTCAACTGTTTGGTTAACAAGTGATCCGATCATATTTTCAAATTGAGTCTTAGATAATTGATATTCAAGAATAATTCTTTGTCCTTGAATACGAATCATATCTGTACCCTTAACTTCTTCTTGTTTAGATAAAGCAATTTTAATCTTTTCAGAAATACCATAACTTCTCTTAATGAATTCTTTCTTGAAGTCTGCATTTCCTTCATATTTTCTACCTTCATCAGTTGAAACATATGAATTGTATAAGTATTCTGAAATCTTTTCATCAAAGTTCTTACCACCGATAACTGAACCATCAGTTCTTACTGCTTGATAGAATCTAACACCATCAACGTTTTCACATTCTAGTAAAGTAGCATCGAATGTTCCACCACCAAGGTCAAATGCTAATACGTTAGTAGCATCTTCAACATCTTCACCATAAGCAAGAGTTGCACTTGTTGGTTCGTTGATTAAACGAATTTCATGTGTAGGATTGAATCCTGCATCTCTAGCAGCTTGTTCTGTAGAACGTCTTTCGTTATCTTTGAAATAAGCTGGAACTGTGATAACTAAATCTTCAACTTCATTTTCAGGATATAATTCATCAAGTCCATCTTTAATATATTTTAAAACTTTTGATGAGAATTGTTGTGGATTTAATTTAACACCATTATATTCTTCTGTATAAGTGTCACCTTTATCCATATGTATTTTCATGTGCTTCCAAGCATCCATGTATAAATCGGCATTGTTCTTTACTTTTTCACCTACTAGGAATTTATCTGCTGATTTATCATAGTAAACTACTGATGGATAAATACCAGACATACTTCCATGTAAGTATTGTAGAACTGGTTGATTTGTTACATCGGAATAGATATAGCACTCTGAGTTTGTTGTACCTAAGTCAATACCTACTGTTAATTTAATATTACTCATTGTAATTCCTCCCTTAATCGGTTAATTTCGATTTTCTTAAAAAGTTTTTTCTATCGTATTATTAACAAATTTTGAATATATACTTATCATAATACCATTTTACCACATATTTCCAATATATTCAATATTAGAAATAGCAAGAAATATAGTAATTCTTATATTTTTTTACCTATTACTTCTCTTTTTCTTTTGACCATCTTGAGGTATATCTTGTAGTGGGTCATTTCCTAAATCAAAAATAGGTGGATTGTAGATATCGTCAGGATTATTTCCTCTTAAACGATCTTTACGAGCTTTTTCTTCTCTTTCCTTTTCTTGTCTAGCACGTGCCATTTCTTCCCATGCACTCTTTACTGACTCAGCCTTTTTATCTTCTTTCTTCTTACCAAATCCAAATAAACCTCTACGTTCCTTTTCAGGTTCTTTCTTAGCCTCTTGAACAGGAGCTGGTGCTTCTTCAACAGGAGCCTCTTCAACAGGAGCTTCTTCAACAGCTTCTTCTTCAACTGGTTCTGGTTCTTTTGGTTGTTCGTTCTTTCTTTGTAACATTTCAGCTTGTCTCTTAGCTTCTTCAGCAGCTCTAGCCTTTTCAGCTAATTGAGCTTCTGTAGCTTGGCTTTCAGCTTCAAGCTCAGCAAGTAATCTAGCTTCTTCCTCTTCAGCTTGTCTTGCAGCCTCTTCAGCAGCCTTTCTAGCTTCTTCAGCTCTTAGTCTAGCAGCTTCTCTAATTTCGGCTAGTTTACGTTGTTTTTCAGCAATTTCAGCTTCCTTAGCAAGACGTTCTTGTTCAAGACGTTCTCTTTCAGCAGCAGCTTCTTGTTCAAGACGTTCAGCTTCTGCTTTAGCCTCAGCAATACGACGTTCTTCTTCTTCACGTCTCTTTCTTTCTTCTTCTTCACGAGCTAATCTTTCAGCTTCAAGTCTAGCAAGTTCAGCTTGACGTTTTTCTTCTGCAATTCTCTCTTCTTCAGCGATTCTTGCTTCTTCTTTAGCAACTGCTTCTTCAGCAATTCTTTCTAATTCGATCTTCTTATCTTCAGCTTCAGCAGCTTCTTGATATAATCTATCAGCCTCACGTCTAGCTTCATCAGCCTTACGCATAGCTTCAACCTTAGCTTCTTCAGCTCTATGAGCTTTTTCGCTTAATTTTCTAGCAACTTTTCTAGCCTCAGCAGCTTCGTCAACTTCTTTTAAGTTGTACTTGTTTTCACCAGTATCATTCATCATTTGTAGCATTTGTTCACCAAGTGCTGAATCCTCAGATACTGATCCACCATCTTCACGGTTACCAAGTACTTCATTTAAAGCCTTCATTGCAGCTTTAGCCTTTTCTTGGTTAGATAGACCTTCTACGTCTAATGCTTCATCATACTTATAAGTAATAACTTGAGGTTGTACTAGAATTACTCTAGTAATTTTGTTTCTAAAACCAACTCTATCAATATGTACAACCTTCTTATCAAGGTTTCTATCGCCTGTAGGAATAACGTCAGTTACTTCCATTTCATCGATATCATAGTTTTCTAATACGTTTGGAACCATAACTTCAATGTTTTGTAATTGAAGTGTAGTTTTAAATTTAGATAATGTGTATGACATTTGTCTACTATCTGACATGTCATCCTTAAAATCAACATAACCAGCATCAACTCTTGTGAAAATTTCAGCTAAAGACTTCATAAATTCCCCTAGAGATTTGTCTGTTTGCTTCTTTAATTTGTCTTCTGATCTCTTTAATTCATTTTTAACTTCTTGAATTTCCGCATTTAATCTTTTAATATATATATCTTTTGTACGCATCAATTCTTGTAATTTCTCAACTGAATCTGCCATAATTTATTATGCCTCCTTCTCTAGCAATAGTTTAGCATATGCATCATTGATTAATGCAACCTTAGATGAGTCCCCACCTCTATCTCTATGGTGAGCAAGGATTTGACGTTTGTAAGCTTTCTTGATTTCAGCAATAGTAGCTTGTCTAGAAACACCAAGTAACTTGTAGTAAATATCGTTTTCATCATGTGATGATGCGAATACTCTATCTTCTTCAGCTAATAGACGATAAGCGTATCTATTAGGTGTTTCTTCATATAATTGTTCAAGTGTCTTAATATAATTTTTCTTTAAAGTAGTAACATACTCTACTAATTTATCTGTTCTTTCAACACCTTCTTTAGTAACTAAAGATAGGATGTTTTGACAAGAATAAACACCAATCATTGCACGTTCAATGTATACCATGTTAGTACTTAACATTAAGTCGTTTTGTTGATATTCAGTCTTGTATAATGATGTAACATAACTTGAGTTATTAGCAGCAATATAGTTCTTTAATTGAACATAAATTGTGTCAATTCTCTTAGTATTTAATTCTTCAATAGCGTTAACTAAATCATTTTCTAAAATGTCAATGATTCGTTTATCATAATATGCAGCATATTTTCTTAAAACACCAATATATCTAATTGCTTTTTCAGTGTTTTCTCTATTCTTAACCAATCCTAAAATCTTTTCATATTTACTAGCGATAACTCTTAAATCATATTGCTTAGCAAATTTGTTTGGACCTTCTTCTTCATAAACTTGACTGAATTCTAATGCTTCATCAGCGTTAGACTTACACATATCGATAACGTCAGGGTTAGAAGAGTTTTTAGCCATATACTCCCAATAATCTGCTTGAGCATTAAGGATTTTAGACATGATTTGTTGATCTAGGTTAGCCTTAATTTGATATTCATGGAACTTAATTTGATATTCTTGTTGAAGGATTGTATCCTTAGATAGCTTATCAAAAATTTCTTTGCTTGTTCTATATGCAACATCAAGTGGTGTTTCACCATCTGAGTTAACATCTAATGCTTTATCTTCAAGTCTCTTATAGAAATAATCGAAGCACTTAATTGCGTTATTTCTAGCACAAATATGTAATACATTATTCTTCTTACTATCTACACCATCAAATTTGTAGCCTCTAACAGCACTCTTCATTACTTGGTCGATATCATCATTAGCAATGTATACGCTGTATAGGTAGATTGGGTAAGTATGTAATCTCTTTTTGATTTCATCAATTTGCAATTGAACATTAAGTTCAGAAATGAATGATCTAACATCAATCTTTTCATCGATATAAGATTGTACTCTACGAGGTACTGTATCGATATTAAGATTTTCTTTTTCAAATACTTCTTGTTTGATAACTTCTTTTGAAGATTCAACAACTTTATTGTAGTCATCAGCTTGTTGACGTAGTCTCTTTAACATTTGGAAAATTCTTGTAATCTTAACGTTGATTTCATCAATATCACAAGTGTTAAGTAAAGTTTCGAAGAAATCTACTTCAGCAACTGTATCACTCTTACGTAAAATATTTACACGCTCATCAAGTCTTGACAATACTAAATTAACTCTATCAATATTTTCCTTAATTCTTCTTTCGTATTCTTCCTTCTTATACTTTAGGTCGTTTACAGAATCAAGGTATTCGTTCTTAGTTGTAAATACAAGAGGAACCTTTGTATCTAAAGTCATATCAATGTCTAGGTTATTAGCAACTTCTTGCATTTTACTACCAACTGAGTTTTGATAATCTTCATAAGCCTTAATTGATTGTTCTTGAACTTTCTTTGTTACATCATCATACTTTTTATAAAGGTCAACGAATATTCCTTTATCAGCATATAATCTTTCACCTTCAAAGTCATTAGTTGATGCTGTATCTTTTAATCTAGATAAAATTTCTAAGTTGTTGTATAAAGATTGATCTTCTTCGTATAAGTATAAAAGTTTTGCTTGATACTTTTTGTTAATCTTATCAAGTTCGTTGTATAATTTTTCAAGTTCTGGATAGTTATTAACGATATCATCAATTTTTAATTCGTCAGTTTGTTGTAATTGACCTAGTTCATAATCCTTATAGTTTTCAAGAATTGATTGCAATGTTCTAGATACATAACCTTCATAACTTGAATAAGTATAATTCATAGCCTTTGTGAATTCTTTATACTTGATGTCATAAACACTTAATTCTCTTGTTTCAAAGAATTCATCATATAGAACCTTCGCAAAACCAAATTGACCACTTTGGTTAGATGGTTCAGGAAGTGTGAACTTAGCTTGTAATTGATCTAAGCAACGCTTGTATTCATTTAAGGAATCACCAACGCTCTTAGTATAGCCGTAAAGTTCTTCACTAAGCTCAAATTTTTTGTATGCACCTTTACATGATAGCACACCAAAAGTAGAGATTAATGATAAAACTCCCAATATAAATGCAATAGCTAATACCGCAATAGCAAGTGCAAATACTGGTTTAAGTAGGATAACACCAATTAACCCGAAAGCAACTGTGATTATCCAGTAGCATAATAACGATACATTGTAGCGCTTCATGTTCTTGTTGTAATGCCAAGGACTAAATGCTCCAGTATTGTTCGCAAAATGCTCAGGACCATAATATGCATCTTGGTTCGCAGACTTAGACTTTAATGCAAACATTGGGAATAAAATAAATAATTTTGCCACATACATCACCTCAATTTAATATTGTCATTTTGTCTCTAATATATATTGTAGCATTTTTTTTACAAAAATTATACTAAAAATAAATATTTTTAATAGTAAAATTTAAGTAATATTTTTCCTATATAATAAAAAAGAGCCTTACTAAGCCCTTTTTAGTTCTTTATTTCTTAAAATATTTTTTGTAAAACGCTATCATTTTAAGGCATTTTAGGGGTGTTTTTGGCCCTTTTTGATTTTAATTAAAATTAAAAAAGGGTAAACTTTTATTTTTCTTATGAAAAGGATTTCATTAAGGTAAAATGATTGGGTTAATGGCATTCTTACTACGCATATATAGTATTACTGTCTTACCAATTATTTGCACAACAGTAAAGCCACAATCAGTAAATATTTCTTCTATTTCATCAAGCTCCATTAAACAATTTTGAAGCACTGATATCTTCATTAATTCATGCTTGTTTAAATAGTTTCTTATATCTGTTAGCATATTATCATTAATGCCATCTTTTCCTATTTGAAATGTTGGCTTAATTGTTTGAGCTAAGCCACGTAAATAACTCTTTTGTTTTCCTGTCATAAATCCTCCTAAATAAATACACCATTAATATCAACTAATCCATTTTTTGCAAGCAGTACTTCTCCTTTATTGAATCTATCTACTACTTCATCTAGCTTAATGTATAAATCTTCATAGTTTCTTGTAAGCTTTGTTAAGTCACTCTTGTTTAGTGCAGTGTTAAATACAGTTCCAGCACACTTTTGTTTTCTTATTCTATCCCATGATAGCTGTGCTTGATATTTTTTAAGCAAATCCCATGAACCTTTTTCTATTCTAACCTCATGGAAACTAAACTGAACATCTTTAACTTGAATCATATAAAGACACGAACCAATTGTTGCTTGGTAGCATACCTTAATATCTTCAAAGTCATTATAGATAAGTAAATCATTTAAGAAGAATAATCTTGATTTAAATGAATAGCTTATTCGTTTTTTATTTTGCTTAGCAAAGGTACTTAAAAGATTAATGGATGCTAAAAATAAGTATACATCACTACTTGTTTTTACTTCAGCATGATATAGGATGTAATAAGCTTTTATTGCATCTTCTAATTTAACTATTTCATCAGTAGTAATTGATTTAAATAATTCATTATCACTCACTATATCACTTCCTTTAATATATCTTTTAATAAAGCCTTTTTTTATGAAGAAAATAGGCATTAAAATGCCCAGTTTCCATCCTTAAAAATAATATGTTCTTTATTATCTTTATCTATACCAATAATTGATAAATCATTTGATCCTACCATAAAATCAACATGAATCATAGAATCATTAATTCCTTTATTTCTTAATTCTTCCAGACTATATTTTTCATAGTCTTTAATAACATTAGTGAAGCCATGACCTAAAGCAACATGGCAGCATGCATTTTCATCAAATAAAGTGTTATAGAATAAAAGGTTAGTATTATTAATTGGTGAATTAAATGGTACTAAAGCTACCTCTCCAAGATATGCAGCACCTTCATCTTCACTAACCATTTGTTTTAATAATTCTTCATTTTTATCTGCTTTAACGCTTTCTACTTTACCATCTTTAAAAGTAATACTAAATCCATCAATTACTTCTCCTCTATAGCTTAGAGGTTTTGTAGCAACTAATACACCTTCACAACACCCGCGCTTAGGTGATGTAAATATTTCTTCTGATGGAATATTAGGATTAAATACATTCCCCTTAAGTGATGTTTCTTTACCACCTAAAAATTGTGCATCACTAATTAAACCAACTTTAAAGTTAGTTCCATTACTACTTTTATAAACTAATTCCTTTAAATTTAAACTATTTAGATAGTTACATCTAGTTAGTAAATCGTTATTATGAATATCCCAATTTTTGATAGGATCTCCTTCATAACTTCTAGAACATTTTAATATACTTTCCCATAAAGCTTCAATAGCTTTTTTCTTACTTAAATTAGGGTATACTTTCATAGCCCACTTTTCACCTGGTACCGCTGCAATACACCATTGATATTTGTTTTCCATTTCATCAATAAATGGCTTTATTATAGGATACCTTAATGAACTAGCATATGATTCTTTTTCTTGATCAATACCTACTAATCCATCTGGATCTTCACTATCTAAAAATATAATACAAGGTAGCTTTTTACTTCTCCATTTTATCTTTTCTAACTCAAAATCTTCTACTACACCCATAACCTCTTTATCACGGTATTTGTTATGGATTTTAGATAAAGGTAGATGGTAAAAATCAACATATACCTTTCTGGCTTTAGCTTTATATAATTCTTCAACTAACATACTAACAAATTCAAGCTGTTCTACTTCAGTTTGAATTAAAACATCTTGATTCTTTTTAACATTAACACCACGTCTAGCAATTAATCTAGCGTATGCTTTTAGTTTAGATTTATTCATTCTTATTACCTCTTATTGTAACATCAAGTTGATTAAATGGAATTTGAATACCATTATTATCAAATTCTTCTTTAACTTGTTCCATAATTGCAAAATATACATTCCAATAATCAGTTGCTTTTACCCATGCTCTAACAGTAAATGTAATAGAACTATTTCCATATTCTGATATTTGAGCAAATGGTGATGGATCTTTTAATACTCTAGCATCATTACTAACTAATTTTAATAAAGTTTCTTTTACTAATTTTAAGTCTGAATCATAGCTAACACTAAATTTGAAATCAACTCTTCTTCTATCTTTCATAGAGTTATTTCTAATAACACCATTAGCTAAAACACCATTAGGTATCATTACAGTTCTATTATCAGGAGTTGCAATATAAGTATAGAATATTCTTATATCTTCAACTGTTCCACCTTCACCCTGTGCTTCAATATAGTCACCAAGCTTAAATGGCCTAACAATGACAATTATTATTCCTCCGGCTAGGTTTGATAAGCTTCCTTGTAGAGCTAAACCAATACCTACACCACAGCTTGCGATAACAGCACCTATACTTGCGGTATCTATACCTACAAATGCTAGATAAGCAACAAATAATAATATCTTAATACCTTTTCTAAAAACATTTGTGACAATTATTGTAAATGTTGGATCACATTCTCTTTTAACCATGTTTTTCTTTATTCTTCTTGCGATAACATTAACTATCTTAAAAAGTATAAATAACACGATTAAAGCAAGTAACATTTTTATACCATTTGTTGTAATCCATTTTAAGACTTCATCTAATTTATTTTCCCAGTATGTTCTACTAGTTATTTTATCTTCAGCCGTAGTTATTGCTTCTGTTGTTTCATCAGCAAATAGTATTCTTTCTATTGTGCCAATCATTTAATCACATCCTTTATCGTGATTTATTATTACCAAACTTGATTAATATCCTCCGCACTAATTAGTGGTATGTTATTAATCTTTAAGCAGTCATATGCTTTTTCTAAATCATTTGTCTTAAATACAACTGTAGCATTATCCTTCTTATGACCAGTAAAGGCATACATATATTCAATAGCAACCTTTCCTTTAGCTAAAATGTCTAAAACCTTAGCTAGACCACCTGGTTGGTCATTAATACCAACAGCTAATATTTCATTGATTTTAACAATCATATCTTCCATTTGAAGAATTCCTTTTGCCTTTTTAGGATCATCAACAATTAATCTTAAGATACCAAAATTAGTTGTATCAGCTAGTGATAAGGCACTAATATTTATATTTTCCTTTGCAAGTATTTTTAATACATCGGCAATTTTACCTTCTTTGTTTTCAACGAAAATTGATACTTGTTTAACTAACATAAAAATCCCTCCTTAGTGCAATTTTCTATTATCGATAACACGTTTTGCTTTACCTTCAGAACGAGTAATAGTCTTTGGAGCAACCATCTTAACTGTAGCACCAATACCTAATACACTTCTAAGTGCATCTGTAATCTTCTTTCGAGTAGCTTCAATTGATTTTACATCATCTGTAAACATATCTTCATTCATTTCTACCCATACATCTAGTGTATCGTTATTATTAACTCTATCAACAATAATTTGATAATTTGGTGTAATTCCTCCACCAACCTTTAGTAATACTTCTTCGATTTGACTTGGGAATACATTTACTCCACGAATAATTAACATATCATCACTTCTACCTTGTGGCTTAGTCATTTTGATGAATGTTCTACCACAACTACACTTTTCTAAAGATAGGCTTGCGATATCTCTAGTTCTATAACGAATTAGAGGGAAAGCTTCTTTTGTAATAGTTGTGAATACTAATTCACCAGTTGAACCGATAGGTAATACTTCTAGAGTATCTGGATCAATGATTTCTGGAATAAACATATCTTCATTTACGTGCATTCCTTTTTGGCATTCACATTCATAAGCAACACCTGGACCCATAATTTCAGATAGACCATAAATATCATAAGCCTTGATGTTTAATTTTTCTTCAATTTGCTTACGCATTTCTTCTGTCCAAGGTTCAGCACCAAAGATACCTGCCTTTAGCTTTAATTGATCTTTTACACCCATTTCTTCAATTGTTTCACCTAAATACATAGCGTATGATGGTGTAGCACAAAGAATAGTTGAACCAAAATCAATCATAGTTTGAATTTGTCTTTGAGTGTTACCAGTAGATGTAGGAATAACTGTAGCGCCAATTTTTTGAGCACCATCATGTGCACCAAGTCCACCAGTAAATAGTCCATATCCATAAGATACTTGAACAAATGAATTAGAGTCTCCTCCTGTAGCATAGATTTGTCTAGCGACACAATCACTCCACATATCTAAATCGTTTTTAGTATAACCTACAACGATTTGCTTACCTGTTGTACCACTTGATGCATGTACTCTAACTACATCCTTCATAGGTACGGCAAATAAACCATATGGATAATAATCTCTTAAATCCTTCTTGTATGAGAATGGTAATTTAGATAAATCTTCTATACCATGAATATCACTAGGTTTAAGTCCTAGTTCATCCATTCTATTTCTAAATAATTCAACTCTTTCATACATTCTTTTAACTTGTTTTACTAAACGCTCAGATTGAAGTTTTTCTAATTCCTTTCTATCCATGCATTCTATTTCTTTTTGATAAAATGACATTGTTTTTTCCTCCTATAGGTTATAACCTAAATCAAATGCTTTGATGTTTGAATCAATAAATTGTGGCTTAACTGTAGCCTTTATCACTTCAATCCACTTATCATAACTAATATTTGTTGATTTAGCCATTACGCCAATTAATACAACATTAACACTCTTTGCATTTCCAGCTTCTTTAGCTAGTTTATATGCATCTATTACTTTTAAATTTACCTTTTTACTCATCTTTTCAAAGATGTTTTCAGGATAAGTTGTTGCCCCAATAATTACAGGCATTGGATTAATTTCTTGATCATTACAAATGATTAATCCATCCTTCTTTAAATAAGGCATTGCACGATATGCTTCTAACTTTTCAAAAGCTAAAATAATATCAGCTTCACCCTTATCAATAATTGGTGAATATACTTTATCACCATATTTAACATAAGTTACAACTGATCCACCTCTTTGGCTCATACCATGAACCTCAGATACTTTTACATCATAACCTTCATTTATTACTGTGTTACCAAGGATTCTACTAGCAAGTAATGTTCCTTGACCACCAACACCAACAATCATTATATTCATAATTAATCCTCCTTAACGATAGCCTTGAATGGACATACATTAGTACACAATCCACATCCATTACATTGACTTTGATCAATTACAATTGCATCATTTTTAACACTAATTGCAGGACAACCTAACTTCATACATTGCTTACACTTCTTACATGCATCAGTTATTACGCAGTGTCCTGTATATTTAACCTTCTTTAATAATGCACAAGGACGTTGTGCAATGATTAATGATACATCATCTCTATTGACTTCTTCTTTAACAACTTTCTCAAAGTTCTTTACATCAAAAGGATCGGCTACAACGATATGTTCAATACCGATTGCTTGACCTAACTTAATTAAGTCAACTTGTTTTGTATCCTCACCTCTAATAGTTTTACCAGTTGTAGGGTTATCTTGATGACCTGTCATACCAGTAATTGAGTTATCAAGGATAATGACTGTATTAGCCCCTTTATTGTATACCATATCAATTAATCCAGTGATACCTGAATGAATAAATGTTGAATCACCGATAACTGATACTAACTTTTTATTGAATTCAGCACCTCTAGCTTTAGCCATACCAAATGCGGCTGAAACAGATGCACCCATACAAATAGTTGAATCAACAGCTTCAAGTGGTTTAACAGCACCTAAAGTGTAGCATCCAATATCTCCTGATACAACTAATCCTAATTTCTTTAGTACATAGAATGTTCCTCTGTGAGGACAACCTGCACACATTACTGGAGGTCTAACTGGAATAACCTCATCTAGTTTAGGACATTCTACAGGATCAATGTTAAGGATTGCTTTTCTTATCATACTTGGAGTATATTCACCAAGCATTGTGAAAACTTCTTTTCCAATTACGCTAATTCCATTTACTTTACAATGTTCTTCAATAAATGAATCTAATTCTTCAATAACGTATAATTTATCTAAGCCTTTAGCAAAGTTCTTAATTAGTTCAACTGGAAGTGGATAAACCATACCAAGTTTTAAATAATTAACCTTATTTCCTAAAGCTTCTTTTGCATAAACATATGTAATACCATTTGTAATTACACCAATTTTTGAATTGTTGTTTTCTACTACATTAAGTTTAGTAGCCTCAGCAAACTTAACTAACTTATTATATCTTTCTTCAACAATTACGTGTCTTTTAATAGCGTTAGCTGGCATCATTACATTCTTTCCAATATTCTTTTCATATGGTTTAAGTTCATAATTAATTCTATCGTTTAATTCAACTAATCCTTGTGAATGACTTACACGTGTAGATAATCTTAAAATTACAGGTGTATCAAATTCTTCAGATAAGTTAAAGGCTTCTTTAATGAATTCCTTACATTCACTACTATCTGATGGTTCAAGCATCATAGACTTACTAGCCTTAGCATAATGTCTTGAATCTTGTTCATTTTGGCTTGAATGCATACCTGGATCATCAGCTACACAGAATACTAAACCACCATTAACACCGATATAGCTTACAGTGAATAGTGGGTCTGCCATAACATTCATACCAACATGCTTCATACAGCTCATTGCTCTTGCACCTGCCATAGATGCTCCAATTGCTACTTCACTAGCAACCTTTTCATTTGGTGCCCATTCAGCATAAATTTCATCATACTTGATGATATTTTCTGTTATTTCAGTTGAAGGTGTACCAGGATAACTAGCACATAAAGTACAACCTGCTTCATAAGCGCCACGAGCAACTGCTTCATTTCCTAATAATAACTTTTTCACAAAAACACTCCCTTTACAATATTTAATATTATAACATAACTTTATATATATTTAAATATATAAGTTTTATTTGATACAAAATATTCTTTTTTGTTTAAGCAAAAAAGAAAAAGTGATTCGTTTGAATCACATTTTAATAGCATCACTAAACATTTCAATTAAAGCATCAATTGAATATTCGATATTATATTCATAAACTAAATCTTTATATTTTAAAGCTTCAGCTTTTCTTTTTTCTCCATTTTCTAGCCAGTAATCAATTTTACTTGCTAAATCCTTAGGATCTTTTTCTGTGTAAGTTGAATTTTGATCATTAGCAAATTGACTAGTTGCACTAAATTTACCCTTAGCAATAATAGGAAGTAGGCCTGTTTGTACTGCTTCCATACATGATAAACCTTCTACCTCAATGTATGCTAAATGAATATATAAATCTGAGCCTCTAGATAATCTTTGTAATTCATCTAGTGGATAAAAGCCAAATACAGGATTATACTTTAGTACTCCCTTTTTTACTAGTTTGTTAGCAAGCTTTTTAAGCTTCTTTTCTTGTGGCCCTTTACCAGCAAAAATAAGTTGAATTTCTTTATTATGTTTTGAATATTTCATTGCATTAAGTAATGTCTTTAAATTCTTTTCAACACTATATCTACCAATAGTAATAATAGTATATTTTGCATCACTTATTTTCTTAACTTCTGTATCGTTAGTATTAACTAAATCTTCAACAACTAAACCATTAGATATTACTCTAAGTTCTGATTTAAAGCCATTAGCTTCTAGACGCTCTTTGACATTTTCTGTTGGGCATTGTATTATTTTACATTTATCAAAGCAACTCTTCTTCCACCATTTTAAAGTTAAACCATTTAAGAATGTTTTATCTAAATGAACTGTTGCAAATAAGTTTTCTGGATGTAGGTGGTATGTTGCTGTACAAGGCTTATTCATATTCTTAGCTAGCTTTGCTACAGCCATTTCAATAGCAAATGGTTCTTCTAAGTGAATTATATCAGCCCAGTTAATAGCATCTATTGCGATTCTTTTATTAGTCTTCGCAAAAGAATAACCTTGTTTTTTAATTAGATGATTAAAAATAGGCATTTTATAATCGTCTAATATGTAATCAGGTTGCTCTCCATTTGGATCAGGATTTTTTGCTGAAAGAATTCTTACATCTAATCCTCTTTCCTTAAGCTTTTTAACTGTTCTTCTAGCTGAAGCACATAAACCGTTACCTTTAGTATAAAAATTGTTTATGACAAATAATATCTTCATAAAACTTCACCCGCAAAATGTTTTAGAAAATTAATATAAATATTAATTCCCATATATAATTGTATCAAAAATAAAAAATAAAACAATACAAAAAAAGCCCCTAATGTTTATTAGGGGCATTTAATTCTAGTAATTTTCTTTTCTAACTTCGAAATAGCTTTGTGGATGAGCACATACAGGACAGATTTGAGGTGCTTTCTTTCCAATTACTAAGTGACCGCAGTTTCTGCATTCCCACATAGTTTCTTCACTCTTTTCGAATACCTTTTGCATTTCAATGTTATTTAATAAAGCAAGGTATCTTTTTTCATGTTCTTTTTCGATTGCTCCAACCATTCTAAACTTAATAGCGATTGCTTTGAATCCTTCTTCTTCAGCTTCTTTAGCCATTCTTTCATACATATCAGTCCATTCAAAGTTTTCACCTTCAGCAGCAGCCTTTAAGTTTTCTACTGTAGTTCCAATTCCTTGTAATTCTTTAAACCACATTTTAGCATGTTCTTTTTCGTTATTAGCAGTTGCTTCAAAGATAGCAGCAATTTGTTCATAACCTTCTTTTTTAGCTACACTTGCAAAATAAGTGTATTTGTTTCTTGCTTGTGATTCACCAGCAAATGCTTCTTTTAAATTCTTTTCTGTTTTACTTCCCTTTAATTCCATTTTAATTTCCTCCTTAAATTTCTGCCCAATCTTTTAGTCTATCATATAATGAGTCGACTGTTAGTTTATCCCTTAGGTAAACCCTATTTTCTTTCTTTCCATTTGAGAATGTATAAATGAATGGGCCATTCTTTTTACCACTTTCAAAGGAACCTCTTTCAAAGTCACCATTAGTGTAGAAGTAAGTACCTACACCATGTCTATTATTATTTCTAAAAAAGCCTTCATAGCGTTCTCCATTAGCAAAATAGTATGTACCTTTACCACATCTTTCACCATCCATTACTTGTCCTACATATATATCTCCATTAGAGAAAGTGACAACTCTTTGGTCTGGTTCAATAGTATTAACATTTAATAACTTTTTACCAATTAGTTTTCCTTGTGGGTTATATACTCTACTTTCAATTCTACCATCTTTATAATAATAGAATGCTTGACCAACTATAACATTTTTAACATATGATCCTTCTTGTCTATCACCTTTTTTATCTCCACTACCAAAGTGATATACACCATTTCCATCAATTATGTTATCTCTAAATGATCCTTCATAAATATCACCATTTTCATAGTAATATGTACCTACACCATTAATTTTACCGCCTCTTACATCACCAATAAATAGGCCTGATTTTGTTTTAACAACAACTTGACCAATTCTAGCGGTATTTTTATTTAAAGCTTTTTTCTTTATTAATTTTCCGTTTTCATAGTATCTTTCTTCTATGATTCCGTTTGTATCATAATAATATGTTGGGACATTACTAATTTGACGTCCTTCATGCCAAGTAGCTTCCTCTCTTTGACCTCCAGCATAATAATAAGTACCCTTACCTTCACGCATATCATTTAGCCAACTACCCTTATATTTTTCACCATTAGGGTATGAGCAAGTTCCTTCACCACTACGTTTACCTTTAGAGAATTCTCCTTCATAAACTTGATTAGTATTTAAAGTGATTTTCCCCTTACCGTCAAATAATCCGTTAACGATATCCCCTACATATATACCATTAGCAAACTTTCTTTTTGTTTTTCCTGAAACTAATTTTCCTTTTTTAAATGTACCTGCATTATAGCATCCATCGCTAAATAATTGTTCGCACTCGCCTTCAAGTAAATCATTTTCCCAAGTACCTTTGAAGGTATCTCCATCATTACTCTTATAAGTACCTTTACCTTGACGAACTCTCTTACCATTTAAGACAATTACACTACCTGTATAAATACCATCCTTATAAACGATTTGAGTTGTGCCATCTTTTTTAAGTTCAACTTTTTTAGCAACTTGTTTTTGCGTTTCTTCTTTTTTCTTTAACTCTTCTTCTTTACGCTTTAATTCTTCTTCCTTTTTCTTTAGTTCAAGCTCACGTTTTTTAATGCTATCATTTTCTTTTTGTTTTTTATATCTTTCATATTCATCATAGCATGCTTTAACGCTAGCTTTATTTCCACATTTAGGACATTGTAATAAAGCTGTAGAAGTTTTTGCATATTTTAGTTCAAATAATGCTGTACATTTTACGCATTTTGCATTTGCCATAATAATCACTCCGTTATTATTATATCATAAATTATTTTTTTCGCTTTTGTTTTTCATATATTTCTTATATTTTTTTACACTGATTATGATGTATAGTGTTAGTATTAGATATGCTGCTAGGGCAATGCATCCAAAAACAATACCAACAGTATAGAAACCCCATGAATATGTAGTATGTCCATCAGTTGAAATAATCTTAGGTTGACGTGCACCTATAACCATACAACCAATAGATGAATAAGTTAAGCATAGGCATGTAATAGCTAGTACTACACCTATAGCAATTAGTATTTTTTTAACCATAGCGCTTCTCCTCCAAATAATAAGTTTTCTTTTCCCCATCAATGAAGGTAAAAGCATATTCATGCATAATCATGGTTCTGTTTGTTTCATAGCCTTTAAACTCTTTTATAAGCTTATGTAAGCGTGATGGACTATTAAAAGTTCTCTTACTAAACTTCATATTACTATCAACACACATATTCCAAATAGATATTGCTAGATATGTACAATTATGCCTAAAAGTCCATGTGTCATTATTAGTGATAAACTCGTTAATAAGCCCTAATTTGTCGCTTGATATGTATGCTGAAATACTTACTACACCATCATAGCGCTTAGCCTTATGTTGGTATTGTGCCTCTAAATCATACCAAACTCCATAGTGATCATCAATACCCCAAGCACCGAATGTTAATTCATCATCTTTTAGTATTTGATAATCTCTAATAAATACTTCTTTATCAGTTAAATTTTTAACAGCTAAAAAGGAATGACCAAAAGATTTGATTAGAAATTTACTATCACTTTTACCACTATCTGAATAGATAGTTAAAAGTAAGTCATCTGTTTCTTTTCTTTCATTTACTAACCTTAACTTCTTTTTACAACTTACAGTTAGTAACACTAGAAAAGCAAGTATAAAAGTTAATAGAATCTTTTTCATAGTCTTGGTTCTCCATGTCCATAACAGATAATATCAGTATCTTTAATCATAACTTCTAGTTTTAGTCTTTCTTCCTTTGCTTTTATAGAATCCATATTGACACTAGTCATTAAGTAAGGTGCTAGCACATTAAATGCTTTTTGTTCATCAGTGTAACCTTTAGGATTAACTAATATATCACCTGTAAAATAAATACTATCTAAAGTAATAAATACTTCTCCTTTAGAGTGTCCATTATTTCCTAGATAGAATTTAAATTCTAGATTAGAAATATTAACACTTCCGATATAGTCAAATGGATTTTTAGCCTCATTATCAACAACAATTAAGCTTTCTAATTTAGGCGGTATATAATTTGATAATATTTTACTAATTTTAACATAAGGCTCATGTGGCTTATAAGCTTCTCTAAAGTTAGGTTTATTATTTAATTCATTTTTAAAGTTTTCATAACAGTCCTTTGAAACATAGATTTTATCAAACATCTCGACTAAACCACAGTGATCAATATCAGGATGCGTAATAATTAAAGATCTTTTATAAGTATCAAAATTAGGTATTAAATACCTTAATACGTTCTTCATTTCTTTAATATATGTTCTAAATCCTGAGTCAACAAATATTAAATCATTATCTTTTTTGATGATATAAATGTTTGATCCACAAGGTGGTTCAATAGAATATAAAGTATAGTCCTTTAACTCTTTAACTTTAATTCTAGGATTAAAATTGAATCCTCTATAATTATTCAATAAATCGCCAAATTTAGCGATATATTCAAATGTCATATGAGGATTTGAGTCATCTTCTAAAAGCTGCATAACTAAATTCGAGTTTTCAATTAAATCATTAATCTTATTCTTTTCTAAATCTAGTTTAGTTGCAAGCTCATGAGCAAATGAAATATAAAATACAGTATTATCTAGATTCTTCTCTGTCTTATCATAAGTAATAATACGTACACTACAGTATTTAGTTACTCTCTTTAAGAAACTATCTACCTTACTTGGATCATCTATAAAAAGAGCCATCTTAAAATACTGATAATCCGTATTATTCTCTTGTGAGCTTATATATGAAATATTGAAATTAAACTCACTTATTATCTCTAATATAGGAAGTAAAGAATTAGGTTTATCTAATAATTTAAATTCCATTAAAATGACATTTGATTTATCTTCTTTAAATAGAAAATTATCTTGTTTTAAAACCTCATAAGCCTTGTTAATTACAACTTCAGACCCTTCAACTTCAATAAATAATATATTTGTATCAATGGCATTATTATAACTAACACGTGTGATGTTTAAACCCAAATTAGATATTATCTTTGTGGGTTTAAGAAAAGACCCTGGTTTATCAGGAATCTTTGTAATAAAAGTTTTTTTCATTTTATCCCTTCTCTAGACGTAATCTTTAACCTTTTCATCTAGTTCTACGAATTCATCTAGGATATCACCAGCTAACTGTTCAGTTAGAGGTACTCCTTTTAAGTAATATTCGATACATAGAACTAAATCATCATCTAAGTAAGCTTTTAGGAAAATAGAATCGGCATTGATATTATCTTCTAATTCTAAAGCATCCTCAGTTCCTGTAATTTCAAATTCCATTAATTCAGAATAAAATCTAATATATCCTGTTTCTTTTTCATACGAAAATTCACAATTAACTAATCCATAAGATAGTTTAACTTGGAAATCGACAATTTCAGCTTCTTTATTATCTTCAAATTCATAATCTACTTCTTCTTTTTTTAATAAATTAATAACACTTTCTAACATATTTACAACTCCTTTTCTCTTAAGATAATTATAGCATATTTAAAAATTTTTTTTCAATATAATTAATTATATTAAAAAAGATTCTGGTAGCCCAGAATCTATTTTATATGATCCATTAAATTAACATGTTCATATTGTGTGTTGTTATCTATGGATAATTCACCAATGTTAACCTTTTTATTTTTACCGTGGTAATCACTTCCACCAGTAATGATTAGATCAAACATTTTAGCCATTTCAATTAAGTATTGTTGTTCTTCACTATTATACATGCTATAACAGCATTCTATACCTTCAATACCGTATTTTTTGAATCTATTAATTCTCTCATTTAACCTTTGTTTTTCTACTCTTTTTTCACCTATTCCACCAAATGGATGAGCAAGTATTAATATACCTTTTTCATCTTTAAGTTTCTTTATTACAAATTCACTTGATAGCTTCTTTGTTTTTAAGTGGTGGAATAAATAAACTTTAATAGCTTCATCTATACTTTTAGCATATCTATATTTTACAAGTAGTGTTGCGATATTAGGTTTAGTTGGATTATCTAGTTTAAGCAAAGCTTCAATATCTTCTTTTTTAAATTTAATTTTAAAATCTTTCTTTAAAATCTTAATACGTTCAAGTAACCTATCTCTTCTTATTTCATCAATCTTATCTAATACTTCTTTTAAAGCTTGACTATTAATATCATAATCATAGAAAAGGATATGAACTGAATCTTCTAAATCAGAGGTTGATAATTCAATACCATTAATAAAATTTGGCATATCTAAGCCTTTATCTCTTAAAGTCTTAACACCTTTTATGGTATCGTGATCAGTAATAGAAAAGTATTCTATACCTTTTACCTTTTCTACTAATGAATCTATATCATCTGTGCCATCTGAATAAATGGTATGAATATGAAAATCAAACATATTTCCCACCTCCACTTATTATTATACCACAAAAAAACTACCGAATGAATTATTCGATAGTCATTTCCATTTTCTTATTACAATTTTTACACATAAAATATATTCTTCTTCCTTTAGGTTCTAAAGAAAATCTAAGTTCATTTTTACAATATGGACAAGGAATAAATACATATTTCTTTCCATCTATTTCTTCATATCTTTTTTCATTCTTTTCCATTATTTAATCTTCTCCTTATATTTAACATTTGAATTTAACATTGCTTTTTTAATTTTTTCAAATTCATTTGGAATAAAGCATTCCTTTTTAACAGGTAAGAAATTATTTTTATTAATATAAATTCTTAATGTTGTATTTGTTTCAATAACTTTTCTTAAAGCATCATAAGTATAAACATTTTTACCACTTTGTTTAACAGTTTCAGCAATACATTCTAATCTATTAATATGGAATATATATTTAAATTTAACTGATCCACCAAAGCTTTCTTCATATGTTTTTCTAATACGCTTAGGATAGAAAGCTAAAAAGTAAATTAGAATAAATAACATTATTAATAAACATATACCTATAATAATAAAATCAGTTAAAGCTTTTTTATTAAAGTTAGATACTATTAACCCAACAATACAAGATATTAAAGCAATACCTACAATTATGATATAAATTATTACTCTTTTTCCACCTAGTCTAACGCACTTTAGAGTTTCATCTGTTATTTCATCTAAAGAGAACTCTGATTCATTAACTACATCCATAACATCCCTCCAAAAAGAAACCACGATTATTCTTCGTGGCTAGCTTCTAAAGTATTTTCTATTTCTATATTATCAGTATCTTTAAAATCTTCATGAATAATTGGTTTATTATTTTTAGAATACATTATTAACATATAAATACCATAAATTAATAATACTACACATGAAATAAATAACGCAATTACCATCTTTTTACCAGTTATGATAAAGCATGTTCCAATGAAGAAGAATAAGGCATTAAAGATAATTGTAAATAATATATTACCCTTATTTTCAATAATAACATATTCAACAGCTGCATAAGCAAATACAACTAATCCTAAAATAATATTACGCTTGTAGCTTATAATATGATTTAAGTAGTGCATATCTGCTAGAGCAAAGATTAATGCTGAAAGTAATGCACAAGCAAGTACTGGCATCTTTCCTCTTAAAGATGGTTGAACTACTCCTCTAAAATAAATTTGAGTAGCAACAGCTATACAACCATAATAGAATAGTGCAACTATTAATAATTTAGTACTTCCACTCTTCTTAAAATCTATAATAAAAATTGGAATTAAACAAAGAATTAATGGGATATAAAATAAAATTGATTTCATTCCACTTTTAGTAGGTTTATTTAAACCAACATCAGCACAACCATAACCCACTTTACCGATATATAATAATGGAACTACTGCACTAAGTAGCATACATGCTCCTTGAAATACATAAGTTCTTGCGGGTGATAATTTCATAAGTTTAGCGATTAAAGCCGAAAGAGCTAAAAAGGCAAACATGATTAACCCGAAAAGTAATGCTTTTGAAATAGCTTTTAGCTTATCCATAACATTGCCCCCTTTATTCATATAATTTACTATAAGTTAATTATAACATAAAACTTTTAATATTTTAATATGTAAAATAACAATTATTTTTTAATATGAAAGAAAAAGGCTTAACAAAGCCTTATAATATCTTTTCCATACATGTCTTTTGGATACTTAAACCCATTTTTTCATAGAATGCTCTAGCACTATTATTTCCTTCCCAAACATTTAATGTTACATTATAACAATTAATGCTTTTTGCATAATTAATTGTATAATTATACAGTTTCTCACCTATATGTCTACCCCTAGAAAGTTCATCTACACACAAGTCATCTATATATAATGTTTTAAAGCTTTTTGGATTAACTAAATCATTATGCATTACTATTTGGCAGAAACAATAACCTAATACTTTATCATTATCTAGATAAACAAAAACTGGTGTATCATCTTTTTTAAAAATACTGGCTAGTTCTTCTTTATTATATTTAGTCATACCATCTTTAAATAAATCAGGTCTTATTTTAGCATGTACGCTACAAACTTGTTTTAATAATTTTATACAAGAATCTATATCTTTATTTTCTGCTTTTCTAATTAATTCCATAATTATCACCAATTAAATTATAACAAAAAAAGCACTTTCTAAAAAGTGCCTATTTTGCCATATTACAGATTGCACACATACCTGGACCAACGTGTGCTCCAATGATAGGTGAAATCATTACTATTTTTATTTCTAAATCTTTATGTGCTTCTAATAACTTCTCTTTAATAGCATTAGCTGTATCAATACAATCAGCATGAGAAATATAAACTAATTTATAAGCTGGATCCCATTCATTGTTGAATTTTTCAACTAAATAGCTTTCAGCTTTTTTAGTTCCATGCTTTTTAGCAATAGTTTCTAGTTTTCCTTCACTATTCATAATAATGATTGGTTTAATGTTTAAAGCACCAGCGATGAAGGCTGTTGAGGCTTTAATTCTTCCACCACGCTTTAGGTAAGTTAGTGTTTCAACTAAGAAACTTACTCTAACATGACTTACAGCATCAGCAACAATCTTTGCATTTTCTTCAATTGTTAAACCCTTCTTCTTATTTTCTACAGCGATATTTGCTAGAATTGATACACCTGCTGTAGCTGATAGTGTATCAACAATAATTATTTTTCTATTAGGATATCTTTTCTTTAGCTCTTCTTTAGCCATATTAGCGCTAGAATTAGTTTGTGATAAGCCACTTGAAAGAGGTAAATATAAAATATCAGTTTCTTCTTCTAGATAATCTGTGAAAAATTCAATGTATTTATATGGAGAGATTTGACTTGTTGAAGTAACTTTACCATCTTTCATAGCCTTGTAAAATTCTTTCATTACTTCATCAGTTTCAACAAAAGAACTAATCTTTGTTTCTTCTCCAATTTTATATTCCATAGGAACAAATCCTATATTATTATCATTTACAAATTGAGCATCTATATCTGCGGATAGATCGATAAAAATCTTATAATCTTGCATTTTCTATTCTCCTTTAATTACATTAACCTTAATCATTTTATGCTATAAAATGTAATTAATCAATAACCAATTTTACAATATTGAGTATTTTTACACATTTGTGTATAATATGTGTAGGAGGTTTATATGGATAAGAGAATAGAAAAAACAAAAAAAGCAATAAAAGATTCTTTATTAGAATTAATTTTACAATATGACTTTAATAAAATAACTGTGAAAATGATCACAGATAAAGCTAATATAGGAAGAAAAACTTTCTATCTTCATTATGGTTCTATTGAAGATGTTATTAAAGATTATAAAGAAGGTGTTTCATTAGAGCTAGAAAAATCATTAAGCAAAAATTTTAGTAATTCAGAAAATGATATACATAATATTTTTATAGATTTAACAAACTTAATAAAATCTAATCTGTCATTTTATAAAAGAATTGCGAAAAACGATACATATTATTTTATGCGTAATGTTTTTGAGAAAATGTTAGAAGAAACAATTAATAAAATTTATCATAAATTATATCATACAGGTAGTACTAATGTTAGCTATTATTCAAGCTTTTATGCGGCTGGAATAATGAGATTATACTTTGACTTTTTAAAGGGTGAAATTAATATAACTTTAGATGAAGTTCAAGATATCGCAACACGTGCTTGTTTCTTATCGCTTGATGATATATTAAATAGAAAACATTAATTGGTAAATTTGTTTACTAATATATATAAAAGAGTTATAATTAATATAGTTTGGAGGGATTTATAAATGAAAAAAGGCACATACTTTCTACTCTTGTTATGGCATCGCTTGCCACATTAGCATTTGTAGGATGTAAGAAAAAGAACAAAGATAGTAAGACTACTGGTAAAAATAACACAACTGTTATTACTACTATTACTACAAAGAGTGGTTCTACTACAAAAGCAAAAACTACTACAGCTAAATTAGAAAGTAGTAAAAAATGTTATTTAAATGCTGATACTGGTTCAATCGTTAAGGTTGATGTTGAAAAAGGTGTTGTAACAAATGTAATAGTTTGTTTTGGAAGCCAAGCAGTATTTGTTAGACCATCTGTTGAAAATGGAAAATTAAAAGATGCATTAGTTGTTACAGATATGGTACCGGATAAATCATCATGTATAAACAATTGCAATGTGCTTAAAAATGCTGATAAGTTTACACCAATTGCTTATATAACTAGCGAAATGTTTGATTATGATACTTCATTTTATTTAACAGCAAGAGTATCTGATGATAAGATTGAATTCCAAGCAAATGGAAATAAATATTCTGTTTCATTAAAAGGTGTAATGGATAATAGTTTCCAAGAAATAACTACAACTTCTAAGATTGATGGTTATGATTACACTTTTAGTAACGATATTCTAACATTAGGTGATCCAACTGATGGTGGATATACTATCAAATTAAGTAAAGATGAATACAAATTCAACCCAAGAGGTTATATAAATCAAATATTATTCAAAGATGGAAAAGCCATTTTAAGCAAAGGATATATGGCTGCTAATACATATACTAAGAACGTTGAATATGTTTATTCATTTAACGATGATAAAACTGTAAAAACTGCAGAAATGATTAGTTTATCATCTGGAATTAAGATGACATCTAATTTTACATATTCTAGCGATAAAAAAACTTTAACAGTTGCATCTACTATGTCACCTTATGAAGGTAATTATTCATACCCACTTGCTGTTTTTGAACAAAAAAATCAATCTATTATGACATTTGATGATTATAATAGATTATTAAATGGTAAGAGTTATTCAGTTAACGGTTCTACTCAAACACTACAAACTGAAGCTACATTTGCATATGATAATAATGGAAATGTAACTAGTGATATTGTTTCTGGTATTGGTAAGCATGCATATGAATATGAATATTCAACAAGTGGTGCCCTAACAAAAGTTATGAATAAAAAGCTTGTTGGTAGCGATTATGTAACAGCAGCTTATTACACTATTGAATATGGTAATAATCGTACTTCTCATTTAAAAGCATATGTTGTTGATGGTGAAAATAATATACTTGAAGCTGATTTATTAAATGAATATAACAGTAAAAATCAAATAGTTACAAATCAAAAATTATTATACAATACTGATGGCACTCTAAAGAGTGAAAGTTTCAAATATACATATGAATTTGATGGTACAAAATCACATATTTGTCACTATAAGCCAGTTGCTAATACTGCTACTATTTATATGGACTTTGAAAATGATAGTGATTATGAAGAAGTTACTAAGCCAGATGATCCAAATTATGTATATAATAGAGGCGAAACAATTACTAAATATTATGATGTCGATGGAAATGAAATTAATAGAACTCTTAATATTCAAACTATTGATACAGACGCAGAACATCAATATAAAACTGAAACTAAAAAGTATTTCAAAGATTTAGACCAATATTTAACAACTGAAATTTCTGAATACGATAATCCAAGTGATGAAAATTTATTATATTATAGAACTTGCGAATATGATTCTGAAGGAACTTTAATCCATGATCATTATGAAACATATGCATTATTTGAAGGTGATTATACAACTCTTTCTAGTTTTGATATGACTTTAGATGAAGATATAAGGACTATGCATACAATGGATTACTTTGAAGAAGTAGCTGGTGAAAAAGTTCCAACAGGTAAATTAATGTATGATGAATTACTTGATTATGATTCAGTTTATCATGTTATTTATAAGGATATTAAAAAATATTTCTACATTGGTAGCAACCAATTACTAGAAACTCGTGAATTTATGAATATACAAGTAGTTGATGGTGTTGACCGCTATGTTGATATAGTTACAGAATACTCTAATGATATTAATAACAGGGTTTTAAAAGAAACAGCAGAATATAAGAGTACTTCTTTCAATGTTGTTGATGGATATCAAAACATTTATACTTATGGTGAAAATGATAGTGTTTATAGAGATGTATATTGGCTACCTGTTTATACAGATGAAGATTATTTACTAAAAGAAAGACAAGTATATGGAAATGGTAAATTCCATACATATGAAGCACGCGAATACACACTTAATTCTAACGCGAGTCATTATTATAAATCAAAAGCAACAACTTACGAATTCTTAAAGCAAGATGGAGTAATTAATTATGATTACGTAACAGTTGAAGCATCTACTTCTTATAATGAATTAGAGCAATTCCTATACCACGAAAAAACTAATTATGTTTTTGATTTAGATATTTCAGAATACCCAGTTAGAATAATAACATCTCAAACACAAATATATGATGCAGATTATATCGTTATTTTTGAATCATTCTTAAATAGTGATGAATATGTTACAGTATTTAGAGCAAGCATTGATGATTACAATAATTACAGATCTTATAGATATGCTGTTTTAAATGAAGAAGCTAAGATTCATTATGTTCTATCTGTTAACTTTGTGGATGGTACAAATAATATTGATAGCGCAGCACTATATACAAATAATTTTGAAGATGAAAATTATACAATACGTTATTTACCAACAGAAAGTGCGCTAGAAGGCCAAGTTTTTGATGATGAATTACTTGATGAATTACTTGATCCAACTAATTATGGTGAAGTATGGAACACAAAAGATGGTTATTATACTATTGATTAATTAAAAGAATTAAAGGCTCAATTTGAAGTGAACCCCGTTCAGTTCAATTAGAGCCTTTTTTCTTTCCATTCTTTTCTATTATTTACTAATATATTTAATAAAAAAAATAGTAAACCATAAAGTTTACCATTTTTCTTTTTTTATTATTTTACAACAATATTAACAATTTTCTTTGGAACTACTATCACTTTAACAATATTTAATCCATCAGTAAATGCTTTTACTTTATCGCTTGATAAAGCCTTATTCTTAATTGAATCTTCAGTTTCATCTAAAGATACTTCTATTTTATCTCTTAGTTTTCCATTAACTTGAACCATCATGAATATTGTATCACTATGAAGCTTATTTGGATCATATTTAGGCCATGATTCATAAGCAATAGTGTTATTATGTCCTAAGTATTCCCATAGTTCTTCTCCTAAATGTGGAGCTATTGGACTTAGCATCTTAACAAAGCCTTCAACCATAGATTTACTTACTCTAGGTTGTTTACTAGCTTCATTTAAGAAAATCATCATTTGGCTAATTGCAGTATTGAAGTATAAGTTATCAAAATCTTCAGAAACTTTCTTAACTGTTTGATTATATACTAAATCAAGTGCTGGTGTAGCTTCATCAGTAAATTCAATATTAGAGTTAATTCCTTTAACGAATCTATAAACTCTATCTAAGAAACGTCTAGCACCATCAAGTCCAGCTTCACTCCATGGTTTTTCAGCCATTAAAGGTCCCATAAACATTTCATATAATCTTAAACTATCAGCACCATAATCTCTAACTACATCATCAGGGTTAACAACATTTCCTCTAGATTTACTCATTTTTTCACCATTAGATCCTAAAATCATACCTTGGTGAACAAGCTTTTTGAATGGTTCTTTTACTGGAACTAATCCCTTATCATATAAATAATTATTCCAGAATCTTGAATATAGTAAGTGACCTACAGCATGTTCAGGTCCACCTACATATAAATCTACTGGAAGCCAGTGCTTTAATAATTCATAATTAGCGAATTCTTTATCATTATGAGCATCAATATATCTTAAGAAATACCAGCTAGAAGCTGCAGAGCCTGGCATTGTGTTAGTTTCACGCTTACCAATTTCACCAGTTTTCTTATTCTTATACATCTTCCATTCAGTTGCGTTTTCTAGTGGTGCAGTTCCACTTGTTTTTGGTTTATAGTCATCTAAAATAGGCAATACTAATGGTAATTCATCATCAGGTAGAACTTCATCATAGCCATTATAATGAACTACTGGAATAGGTTCACCCCAATATCTTTGTCTAGCAAAAATCCATTCTCTAAGTCTATAAGTAATCTTCTTAGAACCAATACCTTTAGATTCTAGGAATTCAACCATTTTATTAATTGCATCTTCTTTGTTTAATCCGTTAAGGAAGCCACTATTTATATGTAAGCCGTCTTCTTCATAAGCGCATTCAGATATATCTCCACCTTCTAAAACTTGGATAATATCAAGGTTAAATTTCTTAGCAAAATCATAATCTCTTTGGTCATGTGCAGGTACAGCCATAATAGCACCTGTACCATATGTAGCAAGTACATAATCAGAAATAAAGATTGGAATTAATTTATCATTAACAGGGTTAATAGCATAAGCTCCAGTAAATACTCCTGTTTTTTCTTTTGATTCAGTTCTTTCTGCTTCACTCTTTTTAGCGCAGGCATCTTTATAAGCTTTAACTTCAGCTTTTTTATCATCAGTTGTAATTTTATCAACTAATTCATGTTCAGGAGCTAAAACGCAGTATGTAGCACCAAATAAAGTATCACAACGTGTTGTAAATACTGTGAAGTTATAATTAGTTTTATCAACCTTAAATGTTACATGAGCACCAATTGATTTACCAATCCAGTTTCTTTGCATTGTTTTAGTTGATTCTGGCCAGTCAATTTCATTTAGGCCATCTAATAATCTTTCAGCGTATTTAGGAATATCTAATACCCATTGTTTCATGTTCTTCTTAACAACAGGGTATCCACCACGTTCACTCTTACCATCAATTACTTCATCATTTGCTAGAACTGTACCAAGCTCTTCACACCAGTTAACTGGCATATCTATTTGTTTAGCAAGTCCATCAGCATATAATTGTTTGAAAATCCATTGAGTCCACTTATAATAATTTGGATCACAAGTTGAAACTTGTTTATCCCAGTCAAAAGAGAAACCTAACATTTTAAGTTGTCTAGTGAATGTTTCAATGTTTTTTAAAGTGAAATCTTCTGGGTTATTTCCTGTTGTGATTGCATATTGTTCAGCAGGTAGGCCAAATGAATCATATCCCATTGGATGTAATACATTATAGCCTTCCATACGTTTCTTTCTACTTACGATATCACTTGCAGTGTATCCTTCAGGATGCCCAACATGTAGTCCATGTCCTGATGGATATGGGAACATATCTAAGACATAATATTTAGGCTTAGAAAAGTCATAAACATCAGTTTTAAATGTTTCATGTTCATCCCAATATTTTTGCCATTTGGCTTCTATTTCTCTATGATTGAAATCCATATTTATCACTCCATTTTCACACTATAATATAATAACATAATTATTATATTTTTTAAAGAGGTAATGATAATTCTTCATTATTATTCTAATAAATTTATGAGATTTTTAATTTTAATATAATTTATTATTAAGTAATAAAAAAAGGCTAATTTACGCCATTATATAAAACGTAATATTAGACTTTTTAAAATTACTTTTCTTTCATAAAATAAGCTATATCTCTAGACTTACCCTTATAGAAGAATTCATCCTTTTTTATTCCTATAAATGAATAACCGCATTTTTCCATTACTCTAATTGATGGATAATTATCACTAAATGCACCTAGTATTATTTTTTTAATTCTATCTATTTTTAGAAAATAATTTGTTGTCAGATTTAAAGCTATTGTTGCATAACCTTTATTCCAATAATCCTCATTAATGGCATAACCTAATTCTAAATAATCTGATTCATAACTTTTAAGTACGCCAATTAACTTATTATCTAATCTAATCGCAAAATAATAGAATTCACTATCACTATAATTATTAATTATTTCTTCTATTACACTTTTAGCTTCAACTATGTTTTCTACTTCATCAAGCATAAAAGACGTTGTAATATTAGGGTTACTAGCAATTAAATAATAATCATTTGCATCTTCTAATTTTATTTTATCTAATGTGATATTACCACTTTTTAGAGTAACCATAAAAATCCTCCTAAAAATAAATGCTAGCGATTGCTAGCACTTATAGTTTAATTACTTAGAGATATCTGCTTTTCCATCGCATCCAAGTACGTCTTTAATCTTATGTTTAACAACTTCTTTAACAGCTGCTCTACCATCTCCAAGATATTGACGTGGATCAAAATGATCTGGATGTTCAGCGAAATGCTTTCTAATCATAGCAGTCATACCTAAACGTAAGTCAGAGTCAATGTTGATCTTACATACAGATAATTTAGCTGCTTCTCTTAATTGTTCTTCTGGAATACCGATTGCATCTGGC
>JAGCWW010000064.1 GCA_017961685.1 Acholeplasmatales bacterium
ATAAGGAGTTGAGATATAACTCTTTCCTTTAACGTTATATCTATGAGCGATATCGATTAAGAAAGAGTCTTTGAAATATTTAATATAATTCGCAATGGTATCTTCTGTTAATCCATCGCTATGTTTGCTTTTAAAAGTGGCCGCTAATTTCTTTGGATTGACCAACCCAGAAATGTCGGATGCCAAAATATTAAACAATTCATCTAATTGATTAGTGTTACGAATACCATATCGATTAATGATATCACTAAAATATGTTTGACCGATCTGAGTGTTGAGATAGTTCACTCTATCTTCGTCGTTTTGAGAAAGAACAACTAATGGAAGGCCACCATAATTCAAATACATGTCTAAAGATTTGCTTTTGTCATTATCGTAGTAGTTCCAACATTCAGAAAACGATAATGGCAAAATATGGATTTCATCACCACGACCTCTAAATTCGGTGATTATGTCTTCAACTAAAAACTTAGCGTTACTTCCTGTAACATAAATATCTAAGTTATTTTGGTAAAGAAGTCCATTAAGAACAAATTCAAATGCTTCTAATTCTTGAACCTCATCTAAAAGGATAAAATAATGACCGCCTTTTGATATTTTCTTCGACAAATAATTACTGAATTTTTGAGGATCAACTTTCTTTTTTGCCATTTTAAGTTCAAGAAGATTTTCGCCGATTAATGACAAATCTTTTTCTGAATCGAAAGCAAATTTAATAATCCTATTCAAAGGAATCTTTTTTTCTTGGACTAAATAATTGTAAAAAATAGTATTCAAGAGGAAGGATTTACCACTTCTTCTTAAGCCAGTTATTACTTTAATCATTCCATTATCGATTTTACGAATTAATTGTTCTAAATATTTATCTCTTTTAATATTCGCCATATGGAACCCTCCTAGCGATTAAATTATAAAATTTAGGCTCGAAAAACGCAATATTTCTATTCGATTTTTTTTACATTTTGGTAAATTATATCGACTCTATTGCCTTGGCTTTATTAATAATTTAAAGAACAAAGTCGCTACTTTTAAAATTGCGTTTGCGTTCTATTAACATATTCCCTGATGCGCTTTTTGCAATTTCGTAACATCATTTAACGATTAAATGCTAATAGAATCTATCTTTTCGTATGAAAACAAGGATTTTTAGAAAAGGAGAGCTGATTTAAATATATAGAACAGATACTGTATATATCATTTCAGGCCGATATGATTTGTCTCGTTTTTTGCCTTGTGTTAGAGAATATGTATATAAAATAATATTTATAAAACTGTGATGCAGCCTTTACTAGCGTTAAGTCTTATCTTATCGCCAGTTTTTAATCTCTTAGTCGCGTTTTTAACGTTAACTACTGTAGGTAAGTTATATTCTCTAGCAACAACCGCCCCATGAGATAAAGAACTACCTATTTCAGTAATTAATCCACTTATATTTGAATAATATGGTGACCAGCCAATATCAGTAAACTTCGCCACCATTATTTCTCCCTTATGTAGTTTTTTCGCATCTTCAACACTATTAACTACTCTAACAATACCTTCTATTTCACCTAAACATACTGGTACACCTTTTAAGTCCCCACTAGTGTCTTCGTCACTATTTAAATTAGGTATAGGCATACCAATATATGTATCATCAAAAGTTAACTCTTGTTGATATTCAAAAGTCTTTCTTCTCGCTAATGCTTTTTTAGCTAAAGAAATATCTCCATCAATAACTTTTCCTATTTCTTCATGGGTTAAGAAATATATTTTGTCTTCATCATCTAAAAGACCATCTTTAACCATTAACTTAGCAAGTAAAATATATTGATCTTTAAATAAATCAATCATCTTAATCATTCTACTTTTTGTGTATTCTCTATATACGACTGCTTTTCTACTTCTCTTCGCGAATATAATCGCAAACTTACGTAATAAGCATTTCTTAATAAATTTAAATTTCTCTTTTAAATTAATATCTTCTCCACCTTGAGTTAAAGATTTTGGAGACATAAGAATACTCTTTAAATAAGTCATTAAAGAAATCTCATCGTTTTTCCATGCTTTGCTACGCATTTCAGCTTCTTTAATGCAACGATGACCGTGAATTCTAATAAATTCACCATATTGATTTTTTAAATCATCATTACCATTTTCTTTAATGAACTTTAATAATTCATCCTCTGAATAATTAACTACTTCTAGGTTAATTTCCTTACATTTATCAGCTATATCCTGTAGACGTTTAAGGATATCCGCACTTTCAATGTTAGGAATGTTAGTTAATAAAGAGGCTAGGAATGCTTGATATTCATTCTTATCTTTAAATTCTTTTTCTAACATTTGATATAAAGTAGAAGATGCAGAACCTGAATCACTACTAGCAGCGTAATGATAGATAAGCGCTTTATTTAAATAACGTAATTTATAATCAATTTCGTTATAGATTTCTTTAATACCACTATTAACTGTAAACTTAGTTTTATTAACTAATTTATTAAGTTTCTTTCTTGCTCTTTCACCAGAAAAAACAAACATCATAAACTTAATTGAGTTAATAAATCTAACAAAGTTATTCGCATATTTCATCTCTACTACGCAGTGATCATATTTTTCACCCATAATAGATAGGTTCATTTGTTGGTTTGACGCAATCGCCACTCTAGCGTGCATATTATAAAGTAGGTTCATATCAAAGAATAAATGACCTGACCATGATGTAATCATTCTTAAAGGAGCCTGATCATCTATTCTTTTTATTAAACCAGCCTTCTTCATCATATAACGCATGCCATAATCTATTGCGTATGTAGAAGTTGAA
>JAGCWW010000065.1 GCA_017961685.1 Acholeplasmatales bacterium
AGAAGAGATACCTGAAAAAGATATAGCCTTACCTAGTAGAATACCAGAAAAAGAAGTTCAAGCCATGAAATTGCTCTTGAAGCAGAAAGTGAAGAAGATAGAACCATTGAAGAAGGAGGAGCCTAAAGAAGAACCAAAAGATGAAGAAATAGAAGAAGATAAGCCAGTTGAAGATCTACCAGAAGATTTTGATTTATTTGAATATGATATATTAAATAATAAAAAATAATTAAATATTTATTTATATTAAATTTATTCTTTATTAAAAATAAACAATAATATATAATTAATTAACTTATTTATTGACCTGGTGTTTGACCATCATCATCACTACTTGAACTTCCTTCATCACTTGATATATCCATCTTATTAGCTTTTATTAACTTCTTCTTTTTAGATTTACCTTTATTCTTTTTCTTTTTTGTCTTCTGAGATATACTTGTTTTCTTAGGGGATTGAGGTGTTATTGTTTGATTCTTTGTACTTAATTTACCTTCACTTTCACTTTCAGATTCACTATCAGATTCATTATCAGGAACTATATTAAAGGATACCCCATATCTTCTCATTGCTTGAGCAAATCCTGGGGATACTGTAGCTTTCTTTTGAGGAGTAGCTTTCTTTGCTGCAGCAAAATCTTTAATGAATATCTCAAAGAGAGGTTCTTCTTTATATTTGATTTTATCTTGGTCTTCAGTCTCTATAGCTCTAGCTAAAATAGGTTTAGCCTGAGTTTCACTTGCAAAGTTGATTAAGAAAGTAGTAATAAAATTTGCTATTTGATTAGCATCCATTGGGTCTATGGCTTTCTTATTCTTCGGTCTTGCATTAAAGTATTTGGAAATATAAGCTTTATATCTTGCAGAAGTCTTACCAATTATCTCTAATTCTTTTGCAACTTTAGTTTTCTTCTTTTTAGTTTCTTTTACTTTCTTTTCAACTTGTTTAGTTACTTTAGACAATATTACATCAGATTGAGGATTATTTACTACAATTTGATTACCGAATAAAGGTCCTAAAGGACAAATAAAAGGAAAGCATGCATCATCCATAGTATCTGATGGTAATAGCTTATAAATCTTTCCTGCAACACCTCTTATCTCTGCCATTATGTTTTGAGGATTAGATCCTTTAACATAATTTCTTACAGCGCTTTGAAGTTCTTTTAAGATACCTAATACATTTTGTTTAAATTGATTTTGAATCATTCTAGTGAACTTAAGACCAGTAATAAAGCTGATTGCTTCAGTCCACTTTTCCTTTAAGTCTTCTCTATATGTCTTTTCATCTTTTAAAAGAGTTTCTATCTTTTTGAGCATGAATAGGTATCTATCATATGAACTATTATTTAAGAAACTATTAAGAAAGTCTTTAAACAATCTTTCAATCCCCATATAAATCTTTTTAACTTTAACTAAAGCTGGTGCATAAAATCCATAGTAATCTTTTGTCCATTCCATTAAATCTCTTCTCGCTTGGTTAGTCAAGTCTAAACTTGCAATTGAATAAACACCAATAAAATCAAAGAATTGATTAAGTGTATCCCAATAACAAAGATCAGCTGGAATAACTATTTCTTTAGTACTTGGGTTATATAACATATTGAATACATCATTATAGTCCATAGAGAACTCAAATAAGAAATTACATTTTACTTCACTTGGAGCAAACCAGAATGCGGGGCAAAAGTTCTCAGGAGCTATTTGTTGATACATATATTTAAGTTTATCATCTTTTCTAATTAATCTCTCACCTTCTCTAAATTTGTTCTTATCTGTTCTTAAATAAGTCATATTTTGTATTCTATCATAAATATCTTTATTAGACATCTTTGGATCTCCAATAACACATAAATCACTATTACCAAAATATCTATAATCAGTATCATATAAATTAAAGTAACCCACATTTTCTTTGTTATCAATAACTTCATTAAGTTTATCACTTTGTCTAAAATCATCAGAACATACTGCAGAAAAAGTACTATCATAGTCTTGAATGAGACCAGTTGAAGTATCTGCATTTAATATAAAGTTTTCAGATGCATAAGTAACTGATGCAATAGTTGAATCCATCAATGCTTCTTTGAATTCATCAGTCATATCTTTATCTGCATCGAATATCTTTGTACAAAGCATATGAAGAAATAAATGGTCATTAGTTAAACACTTAACTGATACATCTGCAGCAGGTATATAAATTCTTAAGTTCTTGCTAAACATACCATCTTTAAGTATTATCTTATCACCTTTAGTCTTTGCTTGAATAACAGTTGCAACTATCTTTGCAAATCTACCATCATTAGTATTCCTATATTTATTATCAGCTAGTACTTTCTTTATTTCATCCAAATTAGTAAGATTCCTATTAATAATTAGATTAATCCAATTTTCAATATCTTTTGAATTGTTTTTTAATTCAGCATCAGTGAATTCTTTCTTCATTAATTTTATATAAAATATTTTAATTATTTTTAATTATATAGTTTTTTTAAGAATATTTAATTAATATTTAATAAAGATTATATAAGCTTATTCAACATCATCTTCTTCCATCATATTAGCTTGTATCATGTTACCTGCAAGAGCAAGTCCACTCTTCAAACCGGGGATTGCACCCATTAATCCATAGCTCTTTAATTTATCAAATCCTGGTAATCCCTGGTCAAACTTCTTAATCATCTTATTAAATAAATTTGGTGCACCATCATATAATTCTTCACCAGATTTCATTATGGGTCTATCTTGAGCCATTAAAATAGCTTTCTTCTTTTCTTCAAGTGGGACAGTGAATGGTGTCAAAGATACAGGCATATAATTTAAATATTTGGCATTAGGTAAGCATTCAAAATTGCAATAAATATCTAATTTAAAACAACTAGTTGAAGGTGGTGCATTTGTTGCATAGAAGAACCAGTTAAATCCACTTTTAAAGATATCATTAGCAGCAACGAGTTCAATACCTGCATCAGTAGTATTTCCATCTAAACCAGAAGAAGGGTCAACCACTTTCATATATTCTTCAAAAGAATTATCTATTGGGAAGTATAATTCTCTTACACCTTCTAGAGTCATATTCTCACTATGATAATAACTATCTTGAGCTAGATCAAAATTACCATATTGAGATAAACCTTCAGTAACAGTATTAGTTCCTGCACCCGCTGGGTCATAAGCACCTGTTGCACTTGAAGCAACTTGGACTTGTCCTCCTATTGCACTATTATCAGCATAAAGAATTGCGCCTCCAACTAATCCCTGGACATTATCTAGTCTTCCGATATATTTTACTACAAGTGAAGCAGACACTAATCTATATTGATCATAAACGGGTGGAATAGTTTGACCAAAATCGACAGGCGACCAATTATCATCAGCAGCAGCACCTGTTAATGTATCACTATTATTTAACCATGCACTTGTTAAGTATTTATGAACATATGTATAGTTACCTTCAACATTTGGTAATCTTTGTCCAACAATAGTGTTCGAAGCTAAAAAGAAAGGATTCATAATAAAAGCAATATTACCAGAACTATTGGTTGTTAAAGTAATAGCATTATGAAGTTGGAATGAACAAGAAGGTATAGGTATCTGAGAAGGTATCTTACAGCCCTTTGCTTTCTCTGGTTTTAATAGATTACTTAAGTAGTCGAAGTTTCTTTCTTGATCAAATCTACTTATATCTCTTATTTGTTGTCTTACGCTTCTTACATTGACATTATCCCCATTAAGACTAGTTCTTAAACCATTCAGTTTTGTTATGAGTATCATGTCATTATTATCAAGTATTTTTTTAAAATTCAAATTAGTATTTTTAGAAGTAAAATCTTGTTGATTTTTTTTTTGGTTATTTATACTTATCATTTTTATATAAAAGTATTTAATTAAAATTTAATATATAGTTTTTATTTAATTTATTTAAACAAGCAGCTTTGACTTCTTCAAATATCGCTTCAAGAATGTTTTGATCAATCCAATAGCTATTAAGTTGAACAGGCAAAAAGTTGAGATACTTAGGATCAGGTATGCACTCGAAATTGGCATACCAGTCAAGAGTGAAGTTACGATTCTGTGCACTACCTACTGGACAGCCTTGCAAATAAATAAGCCAATTAAAGCCATCGGGAACAGGTATCTTAGATTTAAGACAAATACCAAGAGTATTTTTTTCAATGTATAAATCAGATTTACGAAGTATTCTTTTAAACTCAAGCTTGTCTTTATCAATAGGGAAATAGATCATCCTTAACCCTTCAATACAACTGTTCTCTTTGAAATAGACACAATCTCTTATTAACTCAAATTGCGAATACTTCTTAAGATCAGTAGTTACAATATGCAAATTCAAATAAGCATTTGGATTATATTCTGGAGAAGAACTCATATATCCATATCCAGTTAAACAATTAAATTTCTCAAAGTTTATTGCACCTCCTATTACACCTTTTGCTTCTTCAAGAGAACCTGTATATCTAATGGTAACAACAGCAGAGACAAGTCTATAATGTGTATAAAGATCTGGAATACTCATTGATGCATCAACAACTGTCTTCCAAGCATTGTTATTATAATCTTGTCCATTTAATGTAGCCTGCGAATTATATGCATAAAAGCCAGTAAAGTATTTAAGATAATAATAAGAACCACTATATTTTGGGCTTCGTACACCTTCTACATTCCCTGCTAAAATAAAAGGTGTAATACACATTACATCAGTACCTTGTTCTGATGTATAGAACTTTAATGTTCGATGCATCTGAAAGCAACAAGTAGGGACTGGATACTTAGAAGGTATTTTGACTGCCCTAACTGTCTCAGGATTTAATAAAGTCTTCAAGTATTCATTCTTATCTATATCATAATGATTATCTAACTCATTGATCATAGCTCTTACTTTGCTAAGACTAATATCATCTGTATTTAAATCATCTTTAAGTTTATTAATTTTATCCATAATAAAAATATTATTTTTATCTTTATCAATTATCATTTATAGTTTTATATAAAATAAAATAAATAATTAATTATATATATTAAGTAGCACCATTAGGTATAGAGGGATTATAATAGTCATCAAGGGTCTTTTGAGGCAGAATAGGTTCTTCGTGAGCATGTTCATACCATACCTCCTCACTTATCTCCCTAAGCTCAAAGAACTTCTTTCTTGATTGTTTATAAGCCTTTTGGACCCTACAATAAGGCATTAAGGAAATATCCAACTCTATGGGTTTAGAGTATTCCACATAGAAATAAATCACCTTTAACCCACTCTCCAACTCATAGTAAATCCCCGCACCGAATTGATAGTATTTACTTGATTTAAGGTATTGTTTAACCTCATCAAAGTAGTCTATATCGACTAACATAACTCTAAAGGCTTTTGACTTGAGACCATTGACCATTTTATTTGAAATTAAATTAATTTCATCGCTTATATAGCTTATGGATCTCGTCATGGATCTCGTTTACTCATTCATTTTGCTCAGTTTGTTGGGGTAATACTAACCCAACAAACTGACCAAAATGAAAGAATAAAAAACGCTAATTATTTTTCGAAAGATAAATAATTAACAATAATTAATTTTTTAAAAAATAATTATCTTTTACTACTTTAGCTACAACGAAAAAATCAGAAAAATGAATGGAATTTCATTCAAAATAAAAATTGCTACGTTACTACTAATATATATATATATATATAGGTTGAAAAAAGTTCTGATATGAAAAATAATTATTTTTAATTATTTTTTAGAGGAAAATGAATTTTCCATAATTCCGATTTTTCCGTGGAACCAATCAACCTTTTTAGGTTTTTTACTATAGTAAAAAATGAATGAAAATTCCATTCATTTGAACGGTACTATAGTAATTAAAAATAGTTAATTTAAAGTCAAATTTGATATGTTTTATATAGAATAAATTAATTAAATAACTCATTATTATCTAAAAGCTTATATTGAGTATAGCCATAAAAGTGATATACTTTCATACGTCTAAGCCATTGTTTTTTCTCTTCCCACTCCTTCTCATATATGAATCTTGGGTCTTGTATTGATGTTATAGCAATATATTTATATCTATTCTTTATCTGTCCACCCTTGATATTTAAGTTCTTTACAGTATAATCTATAAGCTTAACAAACTCTACTCCAGGTATAGCATTGTCTCTAAATTCATCAAAGAAAGCAAATAAGCAAGTATCCGTAACACCATTCCAAAAACCATTCTCAAAACTTACTATATCGAAATATTCAATCCCCAGTTCTTTAGCCCATTCAGTAGCGAAATATGTTTTTCCAAGACCCGAACCACCATATATGTACCTTACTTCTACTTCTTTGTTAAAGTCATTAGGATTGACATGATTGTCTTCTAAAAAGTTAATTCTTTCAACTTTTGTCAAATAAACAAAAGGCAAATTCTCTCTTTCTGCTTTTGTCATATTTTTAACTTCTTTAATAGTCAAACCACCTTTATATTTAGGTGTACCTTCTTCCCATATAATTTCACCTCTTTTGTCTGGGTCATTCAACTTCTTAATGTAATTGATGTTTTCTTGAGTAGTTCCACGACTTTTATCAATATGCGCATTATGCATCTTAGCTTTACTTAATGTTGTCGGACAAGAAAATTGGCAATAAATATGCGAGTGGAGATGACCAGTTGATGGGGCTTTTTCTTTACAGGCTATCGCATATATGAAGTTCTTAAGGCTTCTTAGATAGTCTTTAATCTCTGTAAAGTACTCTATCTCATTTAAGGTTATAAGAAAGTTTCTACTTTTCCATTTTCCTTCAGAACTCATTTTAAATGAAAATGTAGCAATAGTTTTCCTTATATAGTTTTTATAACCTTATTAAATCCCAATCCCCATAATAAAAAATAATAAAAAAGGGAGGTTAACTTTTTGCGAAAAATAATTAAAAAAATAGAAGTTAGTTAACCTTAACTTTTTATAAAAAATAATTAATTATAATAAGCTAATTTAAGGTTTATTCAATCCAGGTAAGTTAAGTGCTTCTATATCCTTCTTAAGGTATTCCATAGCTACAG